>NZ_CP107546.1:2023014-2697352 GCF_025836995.1 Microbacterium sp. M28
CGGGACGAAGCGCGCGCCACCGCTCAGCGGAGCCGCGATCTTCGCCGACAGCGCCTTGCGCGCCTTCGCGTTCTTGCCGTCGCCGATGTTGATGCGGCGGCCGGACACGGTGTACAGGAAGTGGCTCCAGGCCCCCTCCGGCTCCGGTTTGGTGACCTGATGCGGGTCGAGCAGTCGATCGGCGGTCAGCAGATCCGCCGACTCCCGCGAAGCCTGGCCGAGCTGTTCGCCGAGTCGCTTCGAGGTCAACTCGACATCCGCCCGGACGGGTGCGGATACCGGCCGCGGTGCGACCGAGGTCTCGGTCGACGTCGTTCGGGCGTCCTTCTCAGTGCTCACGGTGTCGTCCTGTTCCTCTTCGGGATCGGATGCCTCGCCTGCCGCGGCTCGTTCGACCGTGGCGACCCACGCGGAGCTCGGGCGAGGAGCGGGTGCGGCGTCGGCGGGTTCGCTCTGCGTTGCGGGCTCCTCGACCTTCGCGTCCGCCGGTGCCGCGGCGACTTCGGATGCCGCACTGGCCGGACTCTCGGTCGATGTCGCCGCAGCGGTGGAAGGCGCCGACGCGACGGGAGCATCCGTGTCGAACCGGTCATCCGTGTCGACCGGAGCATCCGTGTCGTCAGACGCATCCGTGTCGACCGGAGTGACCGGCTTCGGCGTCCGCTTGGGCTTCGTCTTGGCGGGCTTGGCCGGCTTCGTCAGCGGTTTCGCCTTCTGCGGCGCCGCCGCAGCGGGTGCGGGCTCGGGCACTTCGACCGGCGCTGCGGCCCCCTGGTCGTCGCTCTCGGCCGCGGCATCCTCCGTGCCTTCCGAGTCGATCGGCGACACGGAGGGCTCCGGCTCGGCGGTCGTCGCCGGCTCGGCATCCCGTTCGATGACCAGATCGCCGCTGTCGGCGGACGTTCCGGCTTCGTGCGTCGCGATCCTGTCGGCGAGTTCCTCGTGGTCGAGCACGACCTCCGCGGTCACCGGCGCGTCGACGCTCGTGGCAGCCGGCGCCTCGGGCAGTTCATCGGCGGCGACCTCGATGACGATGTCGATGCCGCCGTCCTTGATGCGCCCGATGACGTCCGCGGCCGAAGAAGGCTCGAGCTCCGGTGCCGGGTCGATGATCAGCTCGGATGCGACTTCGCCGTCCACGACGGCGTCGTCGTCGAGGAGGTCGTCCTCGTCGCCGGTCGGGATCGTCAGGCTCACCTGAGCGGTGCCGCCGAGGATGCCGAGGCTGGCCGTATCCAGAGATGCGGCGTCGTCCAGCACCCCGAGCGAATCATCGTCGTCGGGTCGATCGGTGTTCTTCGCGGTCATGTCTCACTCCCAGTCGTGCAGCATGCACGCCCGGTCAAGGTTACTGGCCCGGGCGGATGACGACCAAAAGGTCACCGGCATCCACCTGGGCGGTCGCCGCGACCGCAAGGCGCTCGACCACGCCGTCCACGGGTGCGGTGATCGCGGCCTCCATCTTCATCGCCTCGATCGACGCGACCGGCTCTCCGGCCCGGACGGCCGCGCCGACCTCGGCCTTCAACGTCACCACGCCCGAGAACGGAGCTGCGACCTGGCCGGGCTTCGAGGTGTCAGCCTTCTCGACATCGTGCACCTCGACGGCGACCGAACGGTCCCGCACGAACACCGGCCGGAGCTGCCCGTTCATCGTCGTCATGACCGTGCGCATGCCGCGCTCGTCCGCGTCGCCGATCGCCTCGAGGCCGACGAACAATTGCACACCCCGGTCGATCTCGACGAGGTGCTCCTGGCCCTGGACGAGACCGAACAGGTAGTCGCTCGTATCGAGCACCGACAGGTCGCCGAACAGCTCCCGCTTCTGGGCGAACTCGCGCGTCGGCGCAGGGAACAGCAGCCGGTTCAGGCGTGCGCGGCGCTGAGCGCTGGAACCGGCGAGCTCCTGTTCGTCCTCGACGCTGATCTCCGCGACAGCAGGCCGGACCGTCCGTCCGGCGAGCACCTTCGTGCGGAAGGGCTCCGGCCATCCACCAGGCAGATCGCCGAGTTCGCCGGCCATGAAGCCGACGACCGAATCCGGCACGTCGTACTTCTCCGGATGGGCTTCGAAGTCCGCCGGGTCGGCCTTGACGGCCGCGAGGTGCAGAGCGAGATCGCCGACCACCTTCGACGACGGCGTGACCTTCGGCACGCGTCCGAGGATGCGGTCGGCAGCGGCGTACATGTCCTCGATGAGCTCGAAGTCGTCGGCGAGCCCGAGCGCCTTCGCCTGCTGCCGCAGGTTCGACAGCTGACCACCGGGGATCTCGTGGTGGTAGACGCGTCCGGTGGGCCCCGGAAGACCGGACTCGAACGGCGCGTACGTCTTGCGCACCGCCTCCCAGTACGGCTCGAGGTCGCTGACCCCATCCAGGTCGATCCCGCTGTCGCGATCGGTGTGCGCGAGAGCCGCGATCAGGGAGGACAGCGAGGGCTGGCTGGTCGTTCCGGACAGCGGTGCGGATGCCGCGTCGACCGCGTCGACGCCGGCCGCGCTCGCGGCGAGGAGCGTCGCGAGCTGACCACCAGGCGTGTCGTGCGTGTGCAGATGCACCGGCAGGTCGAAGCGGTCCCGCAGCGCCGAGACGAGCGTCGCCGCCGCCGCGGGGCGCAGCAGACCCGCCATGTCCTTGATGGCGAGGATGTGCGCACCGGACTCGACGATCTGCTCGGCCAGACGCAGGTAGTAATCCAGCGTGTAGAGGTCCTCGGCCGGGTTCAGCAGATCACCGGTGTAGCAGAGCGCGACCTCCGCCACTGCGGTGCCCGTCGCGCGCACGGCGTCGATCGCCGGGCGCATCTGAGACACGTCGTTGAGCGCGTCGAAGATGCGGAAGATGTCCACACCGCTGGTCGCGGCCTCCTGCACGAAGGCGTCCGTCACGGCTGTCGGGTACGGCGTGTAGCCGACCGTGTTGCGCCCTCGGAGCAGCATCTGGATCGCGATGTTCGGCAGCGCCGTGCGCAGCTTGTCCAGGCGCTCCCACGGGTCCTCGCCGAGGAAGCGGAGGGCGACGTCGTAGGTCGCACCGCCCCAGGCCTCGACCGAGAGCAGGTCGGGCGTCAGGCGCGCGAGGTACGGAGCCGCGGCGACGAGGTCGCGCGTGCGCACCCGGGTCGCCAGCAGCGACTGGTGCGCGTCGCGGAACGTCGTGTCGGTGACCGCGAGCGCCTTCTGCTGGCGCAGCGCGGCGGCGAAGGCATCCGGGCCGAGCTCCTGCAGACGCTGACGCGACCCGCCAGGCGGTGTCGTGGACAGGTCCAGCGACGGCAGCTTGGTCCGCGGGTCAGCCGTGCCGGGGTGGGCGCCGTGCGGTTTGTTGACGGTGACGTCGACGAGCCAGTTGAGGATCTTGGTGCCGCGGTCCTTCGAGACCCGACCCTTGAGCAGTTCAGGGCGCTCGTCGATGAAGGACGTGCTGACGTCGCCGGCGATGAAGGCCTCGTCCTCGAGCAGCGCCTGCAGGAACGGGATGTTCGTCGAGACGCCGCGGATGCGGAACTCCGCCAGCGCACGCCGTGCCCGAGCGACGGCGGCGGGGAAGTCGCGTCCGCGGCAGGTCAGCTTGGAGAGCATGGAGTCGAAGTGCGGGCTGATCTGCGCACCCTGGTGGACGGTCCCGCCGTCCAGGCGGATCCCCGCGCCGCCGGGTGAGCGGTACGTCGTGATCTTGCCGGTGTCCGGGCGGAACCCCTGCGTCGGGTCCTCGGTCGTGATGCGGCACTGCAGCGCAGCGCCGCGCAGCTGGATGCGGTCCTGGACGAGGCCGAGCTCCGCCAGGGTCTGACCGGCCGCGATCCGCATCTGGGTCTGGACCAGGTCGACGTCCGTGACCTCCTCGGTCACGGTGTGCTCGACCTGGATGCGCGGGTTCATCTCGATGAAGACGACTTCGCCGGAGCGCTCCCCCGCCGTCTCGAGGAGGAACTCCACGGTGCCCGCGTTCTCGTAACCGATCGAACGCGCGAACGCGATCGCGTAGCCGTGCAACGCCTGACGGATGTCATCGTCCAGGTTCGGCGCCGGTGCGATCTCGACGACCTTCTGGTGCCGACGCTGCACCGAGCAGTCGCGCTCGAACAGGTGCACGGTCTCGCCGGTCTTGTCCGCCAGGATCTGCACCTCGATGTGACGCGGACGGACGACGGCCTGCTCCAGGAACATCCGAGGGTCGCCGAAGGCGCTGGCGGCCTCGCGCATGGCTTCGGCGAGAGCCGGCGCGAGCTCGGCCTCGGTCTCGACACGTCGCATGCCGCGTCCGCCACCACCGGCTACGGCCTTGGCGAACAGCGGGAAGCCGATGTCGGACGCCTGCGCGAGCAGTGCGTCGACGTCGTCGGATGCCTCGGTGGATCGCAGCACCGGCACACCGGCCTCGACGGCGTGCCGCTTCGCCTCGACCTTGTTGCCCGCCATCTCGAGGACGGCGGCGGGCGGTCCGATGAAGACGATGCCGTTGGCCGCGGCCTTCTCCGCCAGTTCGGGGTTCTCGGAGAGGAAGCCGTAGCCGGGGTAGATCGCGTCGGCACCGGATTCGAGCGCTACCCGGACGATCTCGTCGACATCCAGGTAGGCCCGGACGGGATGCCCTCGCTCACCGATCACGTAGGCCTCGTCGGCTTTGAGCCGATGCAGGGATCCGCGGTCCTCGTACGGGAAGACGGCGACCGTCCTCGCCCCGACCTCGAACGCCGCACGGAAGGCCCGGATCGCGATCTCGCCGCGATTGGCCACAAGGATCTTCTGGAACATGCACACCTCTGGTTGCTCGATGCGTGCGCGGATCCGCACGCAAGGGCGGGGCTGAGTGTCTCCCCAGACTAGGGCAAGGTAACGTGGACACCGTGCACGTACTCAGCGTCAGCTCTCTCAAGGGAGGCGTCGGCAAGACGACCGTGACCCTCGGCTTGGCCTCAGCGGCCTTCGCCAGGGGTGTCCGGACCCTCGTCGTCGACCTCGACCCGCAGTCCGATGTCTCCACCGGGATGGACATTCAGGTCGCCGGGCGGCTCAACGTCGCCGACGTCCTGGCGAACCCGAAGGAGAAGATCGTTCGTCAGGCGATCACCTCCAGCGGCTGGGCGAAGGTGCACCCCGGCACGATCGACGTGCTCATCGGGAGCCCGTCCGCCATCAACTTCGACGGCCCGCACCCCAGCGTGCGCGACGTCTGGAAGCTCGAGGAGGCTCTCGCCTCCGTCGAGGCCGACTACGACCTCGTCCTGATCGACTGCGCGCCTTCCCTGAACGCGCTCACCCGCACCGCCTGGGCCGCGAGCGACCGCGTCATGGTCGTCACCGAGCCGGGGCTGTTCTCCGTCGCCGCTGCCGACCGCGCGCTGCGTGCCATCGAGGAGATCCGTCGGGGGCTCTCCCCCCGACTGCAGCCGCTCGGCATCGTCGTCAACCGTGTTCGGCCGCAGTCGATCGAGCACCAGTTCCGCATCAAGGAGCTGCGCGACATGTTCGGGCCGCTCGTGCTCTCCCCGCAGCTGCCCGAGCGCACCTCGCTGCAGCAGGCGCAGGGCGCTGCCAAGCCGTTGCACATCTGGCCCGGCGACTCCGCGCAGGAACTCGCCGCCGACTTCGATCTGCTCCTCGACCGCATCGTCCGCACCGGCCGCATCCCGGTGTCGGAAAAGGGTCCGCAGGCCTGACGCAGCGCAGACTCCCGTCCGGCCGTCAGCGGACCTCGCTTGACCGACGAAGGTGTGGTGGTTCGCAGACCATCGAAGGGTCGCCGCGAACGACGCGCGAGGTGATGTCAGGCGGAGCGCTTGGCGCGACGCGTCGCGAGCTCGTCGACGGGGTCCGGAGCGGTCGGATCGAACTCCACCAGAGTCGACTCGACCTCGCGCAGGACCTTGCCGACGGCGATGCCGAACACACCCTGTCCGCGGCTGACCAGGTCGATGACCTCGTCGTTCGACGTGCACAGGTACACCGATGCGCCGTCGCTCATCAGCGTCGTACCGGCGAGGTCACGGATGCCCGCGGCGCGCAGCTGGTCGACGGCCGTCCGGATCTGCTGCAGCGAGATACCCGTGTCGAGGAGGCGCTTGACGAGCTTGAGGACGAGGATGTCGCGGAACCCGTAGAGGCGCTGCGATCCCGAGCCGTTGGCTCCGCGGACCGTCGGGACGACGAGCTCGGTGCGGGCCCAGTAATCCAACTGGCGGTACGTGATTCCGGCGGCGCGAGCGGCGACCGCGCCGCGGTAGCCCACCTCGTCGTCCATGGCCGGCAGACCGTCCGTGAAGAGGAGTTCGGTCACGAACCGCGGGTCGCCTGTCAGCTCGTCCGCATTCATCTGAATTCCTCCCTGGAGCGCTTACCTCCACGCTAGAGCAGTGCCCCGTGCCCGGCAATGACATCCCGGCCGAGCCGAAGGTGTGTCGCAACCAGTTCGTTACGAAAGGATGCGACCCAGCGCATCCTTCATGAAGAGCGCCCGCACGTCGTCGATCTGAGACGCCAGTTCGGGCCCCAATTCGTTCGCCTTCCCGCGCGATGCGGCATCCGTTCGGCGCAGCAGCGCCGACATGGCGGACTCGATCAGCGCGACATCCCGTTCGGCGCTCTGGCGGACGGAACGGAGGTGCCGCGGCTCGATGCCGTGACGGTCGAGGGCCACCAGCCCTCGGAGCAGGGTGACGACGTTCTCGGAGTAGGACTCCCCCGCCGCGATGATGCCCGTGCTGATCGCATCGTTGAGCAGTTGAGGGGCGGCTCCGGCTGCCGAGAGCAGCTCGTCTCGGCGGTAGCGGCGCACGGCCGGTGTGATCGACGGCGGCGGGGTCAGCGCGCCGGCGAGATCGCCGTTCGCTTCCGCTTCGTCCAGCTGCTCGCGGATCACGTTGAGCGGCAGATAGTGGTCGCGCTGCAGCGTGAGCGCGAGGCGCAGCCGTTCGACGTCGCTCGTGGAGAACTTGCGATAGCCGGAGTCCGTCCGCGCCGGCGTGACGATGCCGCGCACCTCGAGGAAGCGCAGCTTGCTGGCCGACACATCGGGGAACTCGGGGGTGAGTCTCGCCAGCACCTGACCGATGCTCAGAAGACCCGGAGACGCAGTGCGTTCCCGGGTGGGGCTGGCCGACGCCATCAGTCGTTCGCCGCCACGAGGTCGACGGGCGATGCGAAGAAGTTCAGACGGAACTTGCCGACGCGCACTTCGTAGCCGTTGGCGAGGACGTGCCGGTCGGCGCGCTCACCGTTGACGTACGTGCCGTTGAGCGAGCGCTGATCGATGATCTCGAAGGTCGTGCCGTTGCGCGTGATCTCGGCGTGGCGGCGCGAGACGGTGACGTCGTCGAAGAAGATGTCGGCCTCCGGGTGACGTCCGACCGTCGTGACATCCGTATCGAGCAGGTAGCGTGCCCCCGCCAGAGCGCCGGAGCGCACCAGCAGCAGGGCCGACCCCGACGGCAGCGCCGCGATCGCGGTCTGCTCGGCCTCGCTCAGCTCCACGCCGAAAGGCACGAAGGACAGGTCGGAGTCATGTCCGAACGTCTGCGTCACGTCGTGCTTCTGCTCACCATCGCGGTGGATCGCGGCGTTCTCGCTGTGTCGGCTCTCGCTGTCTGTCACGGTGCCCTCCCTAGACAACCCAGCCTAACTGATCGAACCGGCGCGGCGGGAGGGCGAATCCGCTCACGGTCATCGCCGAGGTGTTCGCTCATAGGCTGGAGTGGTGCCCTCCCTTGCTCTGAGACGACAGGTCCTTCCCACCGCGATCGCCGCGACGCTGCTGACAGCACTGCTCGTGCTGTTCCCGGCCCATCGCGCCGCCGCGCACGACGAGCTCGTCTCGTCGGATCCCGCGGCCGACTCGACGGTGGAGACGCTCCCCGAGGAGATGACGCTCACCTTCAGCGCCGCCCTCATCGCCTCCGCCGGCGGAACAGGCGTCGTCGTGACGGACGCCGCGGGCAACGACGTCACAGCCGGCGCCCCGGAGATCGACGGGGCCGTGCTGATCCAGCCTCTGGATCCCGCGGCGGGGACCGCGGGCGAGTACACGGTCATCTGGCAGGTCGTCTCCAGCGACGGTCACCCGACCGATGGCGAGTTCGCTTTCACCGTGGCTGAAGCCGCATCGCCCGCCACGACGGAACCGACCGCGACGGGTGAGCCGAGCCCTTCGGCATCCGAGACGGCGGCCCCAACGCCGGACGCCACCGCGACGCCGGCCCCTGCCGCGACCGATTCCTCACCGGCATCCGCCTGGATCTGGGCCCTCTCGATCGTCGGCATCCTCGCCATCGTCGTCGCCATGGTCTGGTTCTGGCTCCGCGGACGGCGGACCGCGTCGGGCGCCGAGTCGGATACCCCTGCAGAGGGATAGGCTGGAACCATGCCACATTACGATGTCGTCATCCTCGGCGCGGGCCCTGGCGGATACGTCGCCGCCGTCCGCAGCGCTCAACTCGGACTGTCCACCGCGATCATCGAGGAGAAGTACTGGGGCGGTGTGTGCCTGAACGTGGGCTGCATCCCCTCCAAGTCGCTCCTGAAGAACGCGGAGATCGCCCACACCTTCACCCACAAGGCCGAGTTCTTCGGCATCTCGGGTGACGTGCACTTCGACTTCGGCGCGGCGTTCGACCGCAGCCGCAAGGTGGCGGACACCCACGTCAAGGGCATCCACTTCCTGATGAAGAAGAACAAGGTCACCGAGTACGACGGCCGAGGCACCTTCACCGGCCCCAAGGCGATCTCGGTCGCGAAGTCCGACGGGACGACCGAAGAGGTCACGTTCGACAACGTCATCATCGCCACCGGTTCGACCGTGCGTCTGCTGCCCGGCGTGCAGCTCAGCGAGAACGTCGTCACCTACGAGGAGCAGATCCTCTCCCGCGAGCTGCCCGAGTCGATCGTGATCGTCGGCGCCGGCGCCATCGGCATGGAATTCGCCTACGTCCTGTCGAACTACGGCGTCAAGGTGACCATCGTCGAGTTCCTCGACCGCGCACTGCCCAACGAGGATGTGGAGGTCTCCAAGGAGATCACCAAGCAGTACAAGAAGTACGGCATCGAGATCCTCACCTCCACCAAGGTCGAGACCATCGTCGACAACGGCTCCTCGGTCACCGTGACGTACACCGGCAAGGACGGCCAGCAGACGTCGATCGACACCGGCAAGGTGCTGATGTCGGTCGGTTTCGCGGCGAACGTCAAGGGCTACGGCCTGGAGAACACCGGCGTCGCTCTGACCGAGCGCGGCGCGATCGACATCGACGACCACATGCGCACGAACGTCGAGGGCATCTACGCGATCGGCGACGTCACCGCGAAGCTCCAGCTCGCGCACGTCGCCGAGGCGCAGGGCGTCGTGGCCGCCGAGGCCATCGCCGGCGCCGAGACCCAGACGCTGGGCGACTACCGGATGATGCCGCGTGCGACGTTCTGCCAGCCGCAGGTCGCCAGCTTCGGTCTCACCGAGGAGCAGGCGCGTGCCGAGGGCCGCGAGATCAAGGTCGCCAAGTTCCCCTTCAGCGCGAACGGCAAGGCGAACGGTCTGGGCGAGCCGATCGGCTTCGTCAAGCTGATCGCGGATGCCGAGCATCTGGAGCTCATCGGCGGCCATCTGATCGGCCCCGACGTCTCCGAGCTCCTGCCCGAGCTGACCCTGGCGCAGAAGTGGGACCTGACGGCTCTCGAGGCCGCTCGCAACGTCCACACGCACCCGACGCTGTCCGAGGCGCTCCAGGAGGCCTTCCACGGTCTCTCGGGGCACATGATCAACCTCTGATCCGTCTCGAGCTCGACGGCCCGGTTCGCCTCACGGCGGTCGGGCCGTCGTCGTTCACAGACCGCTCATCGTCATGGCGCCGAGCATACGGCGCCCGCTGACGCCCTGGTCGAGGAGCGCGATCGCGCCGTCGCGCACCGCGCGTGCCGCCTCCCCGACGGGGGCGCCCATCGCCATGTTGAAGCGGGCTCGTCGCTGCCCGAGCGCCGCCGCCCGCAGCGACACCCGCTCGTAGGCTCTCAGAGCGGCCTCACGATCGGATCGCTCGGTGAGCGCCACGGCGAGCCGGCAGGCTGCGATCCAGGCGAGGTTCATGCCCTGCCCGCCGATCGGGCTGATCTCGTGCGCCGCGTCGCCGAGCAGGACGGCTGGGCCGTGCACGAGCCGGCTCGCGCGATGCTGGCGGGCACGGAAGCTCTGCGGCCGAGCTCCACCCGGCTCGCCGATGTCGAGGCCGGTCCGGGCGAGGACGGTCCGCGCGAAGGATGCCGTCGTTCGTCGCGTCCGCTCGCGCTCGCGGATCACCCAGCGTCGCCCTCCGCCCGGAAGCGGGAACGACTCGACCACGCCGTCCGGCTCGAGGTGCAGCCGCGCCCGGTCGTCCGACGGCGCATCGACCACGTCGAGCATCGTGTAGTCCCCGGCGCCGGGCACCCGCCGCCAGGACACCCCCAGGCGGTCACGGATGCCGCTGTGCACGCCGTCCGCGACGACGACACGTCGTGCGGAGAACTCCTGCTCCCGTCCTGCTCGCACCGCCAGCACCCTGGCCGCACCGGCGCGGCCGACGACATCGCGCACCTGGACACCGGTGCGCACGGCATCCGGAGCCAGCTCTGCCAGCCGCTGCTGCAGCAGCGCGTGAGTCTGCGACTGCGCGAGCGTGCGCACTTCGCGCCCAGGCACGAAGTCCTGCTCCGCCAATACGCGTCCTCGCGATGTCACGGTTCCCCCGGCGAGAAGGAGCGCATCGGCGCGGAACTCCTCATCGACGCCGGCGTCCCGGAGAGCGGCGAGGCCTGGCGGGTGGATGCCGATCGCCCTCGATCGATCCTCATGGCCGGTCCCTCGCTCGAGCACGAGCACGTCCGTGCCGCGACGCGCGAGCAGGCAGGCCAGCAGCAGCCCGGCCGGCCCGGCGCCCACGATGGCGACATCGCATTCAGGCACGCACGCCGCCTCTGAGCAGCACGACGCGGTGCGGAGATGACGCCACCGCTGTCCAGCCCTGTGGCGCGCGCTCGGCGAGCTCGGCCACGGTGTACGAGCGGCGGATGCTGGTCAGCCCGTCTGCTCGGATGAAGGATCCGACGAGGAAGGGCTGGAGCACGCGTGTCAGTGCATCGAAAAGCGCATACGCGCGCCTGCTGCGGGCGATGTCCACGTGCACGGCGATGCCGTCTTCGGCCAGCAGCGCCTCCGTCTCGCGCAGCAGGTCGGGCACGCTGTCGAGGTGGTGCAGCAGGTGGTTCGACACGACGACGTCGAAGCGCTCTCCCGCCGCGACGAGGTCGGCGGTCGTTCCGGTGCGATACCGGATGTTCGCAGGCCCGCTCTGACGCTCGGCCCACGCGGTGGCCCGGGGATCCGCGTCGAGCGCTGTCACGATCGCTCGCGACGCATCGCGCCTGACCCAGCGCGCGATCCTGCGCGTGACATCGCCGCCACCGGAGCCGATGTCCAGGATCCGCACGTCGCCGGCGCGCACGCGCGTCCGGATCCGATGCAGGTAGATGCGCCGCCAGCCTCCGACGAGCGCATTGATCATCCGGAACCGCCGGTAGGTGGCCTCCAGGGCGATCCGGTCGGCATCGGGGTCGTCCATGAGCTCGCGCGCCGACGTGTCGCGCGAGCGCAGGTCAGGCACGCCCGCCCTCCCCTCCGAGCACGGTCATGACACCGCCTTCCATGGTGAGTCCCGGTCCGAAGGCCATCGCCACGAGCCGCTCCCCCGTCCGAGAGGCCGGGTCCAGCAGGATGCGCCGGATGACGAACAGCACCGTGGCGCTGGACATGTTCCCGCACGTGCGCAGCACTTCGCGTGCGGCCTCCAGCTGGGAGTCCGCGAGTCCGACCCTGTGCTGCACGCGGTCGAGGATGTCGCGGCCGCCCGGATGCACGGCCCAGTGCGTGACGGTGTCGGCGAGGCCGTCGCAGTCGCGCGCATAGGTGAGCTCCTCATCGGCCGCGCACAGCGCTCCGAGAGCGTCGTCGATGTTCGCCTCGATGACCTTGGGCACCGCGGTGGACAGGATCATCTCGAAGCCGTTGTCGCCGATCGTCCATGCCATGTGCGAGGTGGAATCGGGGGCTATGGCCGTCGCGAACGAGTCCAGCTCCGCACCGGGGATCCCGGGGGCCGGTGGCCGTCCCGTCACGAGGACGCCTGCGGCGCCGTCCGCGAAGAGCGACGATGCGACGATCGTGTCGGGGTCGCTCGAGGAGCGCAGGTGCAGCGTGCACAGTTCGGCGCTGACCACGAGGACGACGGCCTCGGCATCCGCGCGGCAGAACTGGGCGGCGGCCCGCAGCGCCGGTATCGCCGCGTAGCAGCCCATGAAGCCGAAGTGATACCGCTCGACGCTCGGACGCAGCCCCAGCTCGGTGACGATCGCGAAATCGGGCCCCGGGGCGTGGAAGCCCGTGCAGGAGACCGTGATGACGTGGGTGACGTCCTCCGCGGCGACGTCGTCGGATGCCTCGAGCGCCTGCCTGGCCGCCTCCACGAACATCGGTGTCGCCGTCCGGACGTAGAGCTCGTTGCGCGCCGATGTCCCCGGCGAGAGGAGCAGGTTCTCCGAGCGGTCGTAGAACGTCGGCTCCCCCGCGGACTCCGAACCGAGCTCGGCGATCGCCGTGTAGCGGGTGTCGATGCCCGAACCGCCGAACGAGGCGTTCACGATCCGGACCGCTCTGCGGTCGATGTCCGGCTGGGAGGCGAAGACCTCGCGCACCTCGTCCTGCTGCAGCGGAGTCGACGGGAGAACGGTCTGCGGCACTCGGAGGAAGGCGCTCATGACCACACGCTGACACGTCGGCCGTGCGAGCACCAGGGGCTTGTCATGGCCGGCCGGTCCGACTATCGGCGCCGGTCAGAATCCGAGAGCCCTGGCGAGCTTCGAACCGGATGCCGCGTGCCGGCCGCCCGCGGCGAAGATCGCCCGTTCCGCCGCGGCGAACAGCTGCTCGCGACCGTCGGGATCCGAGGGCGCGGCGGGGCCGAGCTCGAACTCCCATTCCCGCCACTCGCGCTGCACGCCCTGCCGGAGATCCGTCGCGCGGACGCGATCGTCGACGAACTCGGCGACGACGCCCTCCGATCCGGTCAGCAGGTAGGCGGTCCGGTCGTTCTCGATCCTGGCCAGCGGCGTCAGCGGTTCGGTCGTCCAGCGCGAGAGCGTCTGCGCCACGGCATCCGGAACGCGATCGTCCTCGCCGAGCGGCCAGCCGATCTCCAGACGCCCGTCACCGTCGCGCGGTCCCTTGATGTGCCAGCCCGCGTCCGGTCCTCCGGTCCGGCGGCGCAGCGCGACACCGGCGCGCGCGAGCGCGGCGTCGGACGTGTCGAGGTAGCGCGCGTCCAGAGCACGCTGCTCCCCCGTCGTGGCCGCATCCACACCGGGGATGCCGTCCCAGTCGGGCAGAGGCGTGTCGACCTCGACGTCGTACTTGCGCTCGACCTCGACGGTGCGCGACGGCTCTGATCCGTTCGGGGCCTCAGCCATCCGAGCGGGCCTCAGTCATCCGACGGGTTGAGGTCCTCGAGGGACTCCTCGTACCAGTAGTCGACCTCGGTCGGTCCGTCGCTGTCGCCGGTGTTCTGCGGCTCGCCGCCGCGGTTGTAGACCACCTGGGTCTCGGCGTAGGGGACGATCAGCTTGTCATCGGCGTCCGCTTCGAGCGGAAGGAGTTGCCCGTCCAGCGGGCCGCCGTGGAGTCGTGCGAGTGCCATGAACACACCATAGCCCTCGTCACCCCATCGCGATGCCCACGACCGCGCCGACGATCATCCAGGGTCCGAAGGCGACGCGCGTGCCACGGTGCGCACGTCGCAGAGCCATCAGACCGAGCACGTAGACGGCGCCGAACACGAAGGCGGCCGCGGCGCCGATGATCAGCGCCTGCCAGCCGTGCCACCCCAGGACGATCCCGATCACGGCCGCCAGCTTCACATCGCCGCCGCCGACTCCACCGCCGGCCAGGTGCATGACCGCGTAGAAGCCTCCGAGGATCACGAGCCCGGCGAGCGCACGGAGAAGGGCAGCGGCATCCGCCGTGACGAGCGCCTCGATGCCGACGAGCACGAGGAGGGCGGCTCCCACCGGCAGCACGATCCGATTCGGCAGTCGGTGCGTTCGCGCGTCGATGACGATGAGCCGGAGACCGATGCCGATGAGGGCCACGTGCACGGCGATGACGATCGCGATGTGCAGGAGATCGGGCATCCCCGAAGGCTAGGCGATCGAGCGGTGACGCGTGACGGGGTGTGGATAACCCGCACCGGTCGATGTCCGATGTCCGAATTAGTCTCGGAGCATCACTTGATTTATTCGTAGATATCTTCGAGGATGGATCCATGGGCATCGCACTCTCCGCCCCGACGGCTCTCCCCCGTGAGAGCACCGCCTCCCGCGCGCAGGAGCTGCATCGGCTGCGCAGCGAGATCTCGCGCATGCAGCGACGCCGCAGCGATGTCCCCCTCCTCCCGATCGACCCTGCGCTGGAGGGACTGCTTCCCGAAGACGGGCTGCGCACCGGCACCGCGTACTCGCTCATGCCGTCACCGAGCCTGCTCGGCGCTCTGCTGGCCGCCCCCTCGCAACGAGGCTCCTGGTGCGCCGTCGTCGGCATGCCCACCCTCGGCCTCGAGGCGATGGCCGGCTTCGGCGTCGACCTCTCGCGCCTGATCCTCGTCCCCGACCCCGGCCCGCGCTGGCTCACCGTCGCCTCCGCCCTGTCCGAGGTCGTCCCGCTCATCGCGGTGCATCCGCGCAGCAGGGCATCGGATGCCGACATCCAGCGCATGAACGCACGACTGCGCGATCGGGCCTGCACGCTTCTGGTCACGGCCCGCTGGCCGCAGAGCGAGGCGACGCTGCGGGTGGAGGAGACCGAGTGGCACGGGCTCGGCGACGGCTGGGGGCTGCTCGCCGATCGGACGGTCACGCTCAGCTGCTCGTCCCGTCGGCTGGAGACGCAGCGGCGAATCCGGGTCCGTCTACCAGGCTCCCTGGGACGCCTGGATGCCGCGCCGGCCCCGCTGCGTCCGGTCGCGCCGCTGCGCCGCACGGCCGATGAGCGCCCGAGCATGCCCGATCACTGGGCGGTGGCGGGATGATGCCCCCTCGCCACCTCGTGCTGTGGCTGCCGGATTGGCCGGTGCGCGCCGCCGTCGGAGCCCCGCCGCCGTACGGCCCCGTCGCGGTCGTGCAGGCGAACACGATCATCGCCTGCTCCGATGAGGCCAGGGCGCAGGGCGTGCGCCGCGGGCAGCGCCGACGGATGGCGCAGTCCCGCTCCCCCGCGCTGCAACTGCTGAACGCCGACCCGCTCCGAGACGAGAGCGCGTTCCTCCCCGTCCTGCGGCTGCTCGAGGATCAGGTGCCGGGTGTCCAGCCGTTGCGTCCCGGCCTCGCAGCGCTTCGCGCTCGCGGTCCTTCCCGGTACTACGGAGGCGAGGCCGAGGCTGCGCACGTGCTCATCGAGGTGCTCGCGGAGCACGGCTACCCCGGCACCAGGGCCGGCGTCGCCGACGGCCTGTTCACCGCGGAGCAGGCGGCACGTCTGGGCGATCCTGCCCTGGTCGTCCCATCGGGAGGCGCAGGAGACTTCCTCGGTCCGCTGCCCGTCCAGGTGCTCGACGACGAGGAGATCACCGCGCTGCTCGACCGGCTCGGGGTCAGGCGCCTCGCCGATTTCGCCCGGCTCGGCGAGAACATGATCCGAGACCGCTTCGGCGAGCGCGGCGCCCGTCTGCATGCTCTGGCGGCGGGGGCGGATTCCCGTCCGCTGCCGACAGGTGCGCCTCCCCCCGAGCTCTCCCGCGAGGTGTCGTTCGAGACCCCTCTCGGCCAGGCCGATCAGGTGGCGTTCGCCGTCCGGCAGACCGCCGATGCCGTCTTCGCCGGGCTCGCCGAGGCATCACTGGTCTGCACCGAGGTCCGCATCGTCTTCACCGATGACGACGGCGCCGTCTCGTCCAGGGTGTGGATGCATCCGACCTCCTTCGAGGCCGCCGACCTCGTGGACCGGGTCCGCTGGCAGCTCGAGACGTTGCAGCCTGCAGCATCGGACGCCTCGGATCGGGTACCGGCCGGCATCGTGACGGTGCGGATCGTCCCGACCCGCACCGACGACAGCCGCCACCATCAGCCGGGGCTGTTCGGGCAAGGACCCGAGGAGCGCCTGCATCATGCCGTCTCCCGCGTGCAGGCGCTGCTCGGTCACCGCGGGGTCGTCACCCCGGTGATCGTCGGCGGGCGCCGCCTGGCCGATCGTCAGCAGCTGCAGCCCTGGGGCGATCGGGCGCCGATCGAGCGCGATCCGGCCCTGCCCTGGCCGGGGAGTCTGCCCGCACCGCACCCCGCCGAGGTCTTCACGCCTCCTCGGCCGATCGCGGTCACGGCGGCCGATCGCTCCGTCCCCGTCGTCGATGGGCGAGGCGTGCTCTCCGCGGTCCCCGCCTTCATCGCGGATGCCGCGGTGCTCTCCTGGGCCGGCCCGTGGCCGCTGCGCGAGCACGGGTGGGATCCGGATGCCGCCCAGAGCGCCCATCGGTTCCAGATCGTCGACGCCGCCCAACGTGCCTGGCTGGTGCTGTGGGAGGACGAGAGCTGGTGGGCTGAGGGGAGGTATCTCTGATGGGCTGGCAGAACCACCCGGGTATGAGCTGGCGCGAGCTCGAGGAGACGCTGAGCGCCCGCGAGCAGCCCGAAGGCGTCCCCACCCGCCCCGACCCGGGCCCGATCAGCAGGAAACGACGGGCGGAGCCGCCCGCACCCGTCGTCCGCCCGCCGGATGCCGTGCCCTACGCCGAACTGCACGCCCACTCCACCTTCTCGTTCCTGGACGGCGCCTCCTCACCCGAAGACCTGCTCACCGAGGCGGAGCGCCTCGGACTCACCGCCCTGGCCATCACCGACCACGACGGCTTCTACGGAGCGGCGCGCTTCGCCGAGGCGGCGGATGTCGGCGGCTTCGGCGTGCGTACCGTCTTCGGCGCCGAGCTGTCGCTGAACCTCACCGCCCCGCGGAAGGGGTCCCCCGATCCCCCCGGGGAGCATCTGCTGGTGCTCGCCAGGGGAATCGAGGGCTACCACCGGTTGTCCGGCGCGATCACCCGCGCCCAGCTGCGCGGCGGGGAGAAGGGCCGCCCCCGCTACGACATCGATGAACTCGCGGCGAGCGCGGACGGTCATTGGACGATCCTCACCGGATGCCGCAAGGGCGCCGTCCGCCGGGGTCTCGCGGCCGGTGATGCCGCGACGCCCCTGCGCCGCCTGGTCGATCTGTTCGGCCGGGACCACGTGGCCGTCGAACTCATCGACCACGGCGATCCTCTCGACTCGCGTCGCAACGACGCCCTGGCCGACCTCGCCCGTGCCGAGCGACTGCCGGTGGTGGCGACCAACAACGTGCACTATGCGGCCCCGGAGCGCGTCGGCATGGCCGAGGCTGTGGCCGCGGTGCGTGCCACCCGCGGCATGGACGAGCTCGACGGCTGGCTGCCCGTGCACGGCTGGGCGCACCTGCGCAGCGGCGCCGAGATGACCGAGCGCTTCCACCGTTTCCCCGGGGCGATCAGCCACGGCCTCGCCATCGCCGGCGACAGCGCCTTCGAGCTGCGCAGGGCGCGTCCCGCGCTTCCGCGCATGAAGGTCCCGGACGGACACACGCCGATGAGCCACCTGCGCGCCCTGGTCTGGGACGCCGTCCCCCGCGTCTATCCCGGTCTGAATGCCGACGGGCGGAGTCGCATCGAGCGCGAACTGAACGTGATCGAGGAGAAGGACTTCCCCGGCTACTTCCTCATCGTGCACGGCATCGTGGCCGAAGCGCGTCGGCGCGGCATCCTCTGTCAGGGCCGAGGCTCGGCCGCGGCGAGCGCGGTCTGCTATCTGCTCGGGATCACCGCGGTCGACCCGATCCTGTACCGGCTCCCCTTCGAGCGCTTCCTCGCCACCACCCGCGAGGAGGAGCCCGACATCGACGTCGACTTCGACTCCGACCGCCGCGAGGAGATCATCCAGTGGGTGTACGAGCAGTACGGGCGCGAGCGGGCAGCGCAGGTGGCGAACGTCATCCAGTACCGTCCCAAGAACGCCGTCCGGGACATGGCGAGAGCGCTCGGGCATTCCCCCGGCCAGCAGGACGCCTGGTCCAAGCAGGTGGAGGGCTGGGGTGCCGACCTGCAACCGGCGGAAGGCCATGACATCCCCGCGCAGGTGCTGGCGTACGCCGGGGATCTGCTCAAGGCGCCACGGCACCTCGGCATCCACTCCGGCGGCATGGTGCTGACCGCACGCCCGGTCGGCGAGGTGGTCCCCGTCGAGCACGCCAGGATGGAGAACCGCACGGTCATCCAGTGGGACAAGGACGACGCGGCCTGGATGGGGCTGGTGAAGTTCGACCTGCTGGGGCTCGGGATGCTGGCCGCCCTGCAGCACTGCTTCGATCTCATCGCGGAGGCCACCGGAGAGCGCTGGACGCTGCAGTCCCTCCCGAAGGAGGAACCGGCGGTGTACGACATGCTGTGCCGCGCCGATTCCATCGGCGTCTTCCAGGTCGAGTCGCGTGCGCAGATGGGGCTGCTCCCCCGACTGCAGCCGCGGGAGTTCTACGACCTCGTCATCCAGATCGCCCTCATCCGCCCCGGCCCGATCCAGGGCGGAGCCGTGCACCCGTTCGTGCGCCGCAAGCTCGGGCAGGAGCAGGTCACGTATGCGCACCCTGTGCTGGAGCCGATCCTGAAGCGCACCCTCGGCATCCCCGTGTTCCAGGAGCAGCTCATCCAGATGGCGACGGCACTGGGCGACTGCGACGCCGACGAGGCCGATCTGCTGCGGCGGGCGATGGGGTCCAAACGGGGGCAGGAGAAGATCGAACGCATCCGCGAGAAGCTGTATGCCGGGATGGCGCGGCACGGGCTCGACGAGGCCACGTCTGATCGGATCTATGCGCAGATCCAGGCGTTCTCGAACTTCGGCTTCGCCGAATCCCACTCGCTGTCGTTCGGGCTGCTCGTCTACGCCAGTTCCTGGCTGAAGCTGCACTATCCGGCCGCGTTCCTCGCGGGGCTGCTGCGCTCCCAGCCGATGGGCTTCTACTCGGCGGCGACCCTCACCTCGGACGCCCGTCGCCACGGCGTCCGGGTCCTGCGGCCCGACCTGCATGCCTCCGCCGCCCAGGCGATACTCGAACCGATCGGCGACGAGCGCGCCGCCACCGGACGCGACTCCTGCCTCGTCGACGGGGATCCGGATGCCGCGGTGCCATTCGACCGCTCGAAGCCGGACGAGTCGGCAGCGCATCGCCGCGACGGGGCCTATGCCGTCCGTCTCGGGCTCTCGGACGTTCGCGGCATCGGACTGCCGTTCGCGCAGCGGATCGCCGGGGAACGGGACGAGAACGGGCCGTTCCGCGATCTGAACGATCTCGTGCGGCGCACGGATGCCACCGCCGCGCAGGTGGAGGCGCTGGCGACCGCCGGGGCGTTCGAGAGCATGGGGATGAAGCGTCGCGAAGCGGCCTGGCTCGCCGGGGCCGCCGCCGAGGACCGGGCCCGTTATCTGCCCGGCACCGTCGTCGCCGTGCAGCCGCCGCTGTTCCCCGACCAGACCGGATACGAGCAGCTGTCCGCTGATCTCTGGGCGACGGGCATCGCGACCGACGACCATCCGCTGGCGCATTTCCGTGCACAGCTGGACGAGCGCGGGGTGCTCGCCTCCGCACGGCTGGCCGAATCCGAGGTCGGGCGGCGCATCGAGGTGGCGGGGCTCGTGACGCACCGGCAACGTCCGGCGACGGCGTCGGGCATCACGTTCCTCAACCTCGAGGACGAGCACGGTCTGGTCAACGTGGTGTGCTCACCCGGTGTGTGGAAGCGTTATCAGCGCGTCGCGAGGGATTCGCCGGCGCTCATCGTCCGAGGCATCCTGGAGCGGTCGACCGAGGGCGTCGTCAATGTCCTCGCCGATGCGTTCGAAGACCTGCGCACCGGCATCCAGCACCGCTCGCGCGACTTCCGCTGACGACGCGCGAGCAGATCTCACCAGAAGCGATCCGGTTCCTTCTCCGGCAGCGGGTCGGATCCCCACCGGTCGGATTCGCCCCGTGCCGCCTCCGCCGCGGCATCCGCCATCCGCAGCGCCAGGTCAGCGGCCGAAGCCGGAGCCGAAGCCTCCGCAGGCGCTGAGCCGACCTTCACGGCGGTCCGAGCACCATCAGCCGTGGACGTCACGGTCGTGGCGCGCACGCGCCCCTGCCACACCGACAGCTCTCCGGACGGCTCCTCGGCGCGCTGATAGCGCACGCCCGTCTCCAGGTCCGTGATGGCCACGACCATGCTCGTCCCGCTGTCGAGGTCCAGCTGTTCGGCGACCTCGACGCGGTGACCGACCGGGATGGGCGCAGAGGCCGCCAGCACGAGGGTTCTGTCCATGGGACCACTCTAGGAACTTCGCCGGTGGAGTGCACTCGAATCCACCGGCCGGTTCACTCGGCCTCGTCGCGTCTTTCCTCGTCCGGCACCTCGATCGACTGCTCGACGACGTCCGCGACATCCGCGTCGACGGCGCCGGGATCCGGAAGCCGCGGGGTGAGCGACTCCTCCGCGTCATCCGGGTCGTCGAGCACATCGCGCTCCTGCTCCCAGCGATCGGGCGCGGGCGCCTCCTCGTCGATGGGATCCTCCCTTGGTTCGTGCATCGCGGCTCCTCTCGCTGGATTCGCTCCGTGGACCTCCAGAATGCCCCTGCTCGGCGGGATCCGCGAGGGGTAGCGCGGACCGCGGAGATCGTCAACCGGGTCCTCGATCCGGGCCGGCGCTCGTACCGTGGCCTCACGACGAAGGGAGCAGACATGAGCGACGCACAACGCGGGAACACCAAGCACGGTCCCGCTCTCGACGATCAGATGGAGCAGGAGTCGCGCGGGATGGTGCAGGGGCACGGACGTCCGCATGCGGAGGAGTTCCGTGAGACAGAACCGCTCCCCGACGACACCGATGCCGCCGAGGTCGAGCGCGCCTTCGCACAGGAAGATCCGGATGCCGACCATGACTGAGCTCGCCGAGATCACTCCATTGCTGCGCCGACCCGGGCCGTGGACCGTGGCCTACGTGGACGGCCCAGGTTCCGAGCCGCAGGTGATCGAGGAGAAGAAGCAGGATGCCGTCCGACGGCGTCTGGAGGATTCCGGAGCGCCGGATGCGGACGTCGAGGCGATCGCATCCGCTCTGC
Organism: Microbacterium sp. M28; assembly: GCF_025836995.1. Classification (NCBI taxonomy): domain Bacteria; kingdom Bacillati; phylum Actinomycetota; class Actinomycetes; order Micrococcales; family Microbacteriaceae; genus Microbacterium; species Microbacterium triticisoli. The sequence goes on from NZ_CP107546.1 coordinate 2,044,229, forward strand.
GCTCCGGAACGGGCCTGCCCGCGCCTTCCGCCCGTTATCTGCTCGCCGCGGACGGCGAGGTCGTGCTGGATGCCGCGCTCGACGGGCCTCGTCACGGCTCGGAGATCATCGCGCATACTCCCGTTCCGCCGCTGCTGCCTCTCCTGGCGCACCAGGATGCCGGTGTCGAGTATCTGGTCGTCGAGACCGGGCGCGAAGGGGCACGACTGCGATGGGAGCGCGCCGGCAGACCGTCCGGCGAGCCTCTCGATGTGGAAGGTCGCACCGATGCCCTGCCCAAGGTCCAGGCCGGCGGATGGTCACACGCCAAGCATCAGCGCACATCCGAGGAGATCTGGAAGCTCAACCAGCGCGAGGTGGCCGAGGCGGTCGACCAGGCCGTCCGCGAGGATCGGCCGGCGTTCGTCCCGATCGCCGGGGACGGCCGGGCGCGGCAGCTGCTGCTCGCCGATCTCGCCGAGGAGAGCCGAGCGATCGCCGTCGAGGTCGACGTGCACACCCGCGCCGCCGGCTCGGACGACGGCGCGCTGGAGTCTGCCATTGACGCGGAACTCGACCGGCTGGAGGCCGATGAAGTCACAACGGCCAGGAACCGAGCCGAGACCGATCATGGTCGACGCGGTGCGCACGGCAGCTCCGACGTCATGAAAGCCCTGCAGGAGGCCGCAGTGGACACCCTGATCCTCGATGAGCGGCTCTGGGACGAGGAACGCACGCTCGACGCGCTGACCGACGTCCCCTGGGTCGACGACGGAGACCGCCTGGGTGTCGGTTCGCTCGGCCGCGTCCCCGCCGCCGATGCCCTCGCCCGGGCGGCCCTGCTCACGGACGCCCGCGTACTCGTCGAACTGGACGAGTTCGACGAACCCGACGACGAGCGCGAGTCGCGTGGGACCAGAGAGCCGCTGGCCGCACTGCGCTGGCCTGCCGTCTGAGCGTCAGGCGAGCAGGTCGGCGGTCGCGTCGAGCCAGGTGTCGGCGAGGATCCGGTGTCCGGCCGGGGTGGGGTGGATGCCGTCGCCGGCGATCGCTTCGGGGCTCCGCTGCGTGGCATGCTGCGCGAGAACATCGTCCACGGGGACGAAGATCGCGCCGAATTCGTCGGCCAGTCGGCGCTCGATCTCGATCTTCGGGTCGAGGTCCTCGCGGAAGCGCAGCTTGTCGGTCGCGGGGAGCAGGAAGGGCTCGAGAATCACGATGGCCGCGGACGTGCGCTCGCGGATCGCCGTGAGGATCGTGCGCAGGTTCGCTTCGAACTGCTCGGCGCTGGTCGCGTCTCCGTCGTCGTAGCGACGCCACACGTCGTTGATGCCGATGAGGATGCTCACCACATCCGGCGCCTCGTCGATGCAGTCGGCATCCAGGCGGGCGATGAGGTCACCCGTGCGGTTCCCGCTGATCCCGCGATTGACCACCGCCAGATCCGGGCGCGCGTCGGCGAAGTGCTCCGCGATGATCCGGACGTACCCGTCACCGAGTCCGGCGGGGTCGTCCCGTCGTCCGGCATCCGTGATGCTGTCTCCGAAGAAGAGGATGGTGCGGTCGCGAGCGTCGCTGCTCATGTGGTCGTGATCCGTTCGGTCGGTGATGGCGGCTCGAGCGAGCCGCGGCCATCCTATCGACGGCACGCGATGTCTCTGCGCGATCGTTCAGCTTCGCTCCCCTACCGTGGGAAGCATGACGTCGAGCGCCGAGAACCTCAACGCCATCGCCGCCTGGGCCGTCTCCCTCATGGAGACGCTGGGTGGACCGGGAGCCGGTCTTGCGATCGCCCTGGAGAACCTCTTCCCGCCCCTGCCGAGCGAGATCATCCTGCCGCTGGCAGGATTCACCGCGCACCAGGGGTCGCTGAGCCTCGCGTCCGTGCTGATCTGGACGACCATCGGCTCGATCGTTGGTGCGCTGGCCCTGTACGGTCTCGGCGCATGGCTGGGGCGACGCCGCCTGTTCGCGATCGCGGACCGGATGCCGCTGATCAAGATCGAGGACGTCGAACGGGCCGAGGCCTGGTTCCTCCGGCACGGCTCCAAGGCCGTCTTCTTCGGTCGGATGATCCCGATCTTCCGCAGTCTGATCTCGATTCCCGCCGGTGTCGAGAGGATGCCGCTGGGCCGCTTCACGCTGCTCACTGCGGCGGGAAGCGCGATCTGGAACACGATCTTCGTGATGGCCGGGTACCTGCTCGGCGCGAGCTGGCACATCGTCGAGGACTACGCCGGGATCTTCCAGAAAGTTGTCATCGGCGCGGTGGTGATCGCCGTCATCCTCTGGGTCGTCCTGCGTGTGCGGCAGATCCGCCGCGACCGCGCCGCTGTCTGATCGTGGCGGCATGCGGGTGACGGTCATGGCATGAGCATCCGCCTTCTCACCGCCGGTACCAGTCGCGTGTACTTCGCACTGCAGGCCACGGCCGGTGCGGTCTGGTGGGGCGCCGTCTGGCTGAGTCCGGAGGTGCGGGCTGCCACGCTCGGCTCGCTCGATCCTGTGCTGCTGGCCTTTCTCGACATCCCGCTCTTCGTTGCCGCCTCGGCGCTCGCTGCGTGCGGGCTGCACTGGGCGGTGTGGATCGTCTCCGTCTGGACGATGCTGGTCGCGGCCGGCATGGTCGCGTACGCGACGACGACCGGCGCTGCGGGGTGGGGCGCGCTGCTGATGTGCGCGGCCGCGGCCGGCGGTATCGCCGCCGCGTCGCTCGTCGTCCTCGGAAGGCTCCCGAGCGAGTGGCTCCTCCGCGGACCGTTCGTCTTCCGTGCGGCTCCGCAGGCGCGCTCCCATGTCGCACGGACCGTCGCTCAACTGGTGGTGTTCTGGGGCCTGTTCCTGCTCGTGCTGCCCGCTGTGATCGTCGCGGTGGAGCATCGCTGGGGCCTCCATCTCCTCGTGCACCCCGCGGTGCGGATCGCCGGCGGCATCCTGCTGGTCGCGGCGAGTACGCTGGGCATCCGGTCAGCGCTCGCGATGGCGAGACGCGGCGCCGGAACTCCGCTGCCGTCCGCGATGCCGACCCGACTGGTGGTCGCCGGCCCGTATCGATTCGTGCGCAATCCGATGGCTGTCGCGGGGATCGCGCAGGGCGTCGCCGTCGGAATGCTGCTCGGATCCTGGCTCGTCGTGCTGTATGCGTTCTGCGGGTCGCTGGTGTGGAACACGCTGATCCGTCCGCACGAGGAGGCCGACCTCGCCGACCGCTTCGGCGCCGAGTACGAGGACTACCGGGCGCGCGTGCGGTGCTGGATCCCGCGGCGCCCGTCCGCACAGGTCACGCCGGACCGTCGATGACCTCGTCGATCAGGGCGATGCCCCCGGTCGAATTGGCCGAGTTCATCATGTCCTGAATCCACTGCGTGTTCAGCTCGGGCGGTTCCGGCTCGTCGAAGATGAACTGCAGCGGGATCGACGGGTGCAACCAGATCGTGGATCGCCCTCGGGGCTGGTTCTCGGGGTGCCGCCACGACATGGTGAACCCCTCCTGCCTGCGGAGTTTCGTCGTGACCACGACCTTGAGATGCGCGAGGGTCCGGTCGTCCAGGACGATCGGGCGGTCCTCACTGTCATAGATGAGTTGGCCCATGCTCGAACGCTACGCTCCGCATCCTCCGGATGCCAGAGGCAACGCCGTGGCTGGTGAGGTCAGCTCGCGCCGGAGGATTCTGCCGATACAGCATGACGCTGTCAACGGGCACGACGGCGGCGTTTTACCCGATCACACTGGTCGCAACGACGATGGGAGCAGATGATGTCCGACCCGCACGCCCTTCCCGACGACCAGCGCCGTGTGAATGCCGACGGCCTCGACCCCGACATCCCGACGACGGACGATCGACCGGATCCTGACGACACCTCACCGGCGGAGGAAGACGCCGACGAGGACACGATCGAAGTCGAGGATCTGCCTTAGACGGCGCTCACTCGTCGGGGGCGTCGAGCACCTCATCGACCAGCGAGATTCCGCCCGTGGAGTTGGCCGAGTGCATGAGCGCCTCGATCCACTTCGCGTTGAGCTCCGGCGATTCCGGGTCGTCGAACGTGAACCGCAACGGGATCGACGGGTGGACCCAGATGGTCGACCGTCCGACCGGGTCACCCTCCGGGTGCCGCCACGAGAGCGTGAACGATTCCTGCCTGCGCAGTTTCGTCGCGATGACGACCTTGAGGTGCGCGAGAGCTCGGTCCTCGATGTGGATGGCATCGTCGGACGCGCCGTAGTGAAGTGTGCCCATGGGGCGACGGTACCGTATTTGGTGATGCGTCGTCGCGGACCTCGCGGGCTTGTCCTGGACGCGATCGGGCCGACCGTGTCACTCGGGTAACCGCTTAGGCTCAGCATGATGCAGACGAAGCACGCGGCGGTGATCTACAACCCGCTCAAGACGCGATTGGACCGGGTGCGCCGTGCCATCGAGGAGCAGGAACGCACACACGGCTGGGCTGCGTCCCGCTGGTACGAGACAGCGCCGGAGGACTTCGGCACGGATGCTGCGCGGCGTGCGCTCGCCGACGGGCCGGCGGTGATGCTGGCCTCCGGTGGCGATGGAACGGTCCGGGCGATCGCCGAGGCCCTGTCAGGGCACGACACCCCTCTGGCGCTCCTGCCCGCGGGCACGGGCAACCTGCTGGCGCGCAATCTGGGGATGCCGTTGAACGACGTCGACCGAGCCGTCTCCGCCGCCTTCACGGGGACGACCCGTGCGGTCGACGTGGCCGTCGCCGACCTCGAGGACGATGCTGAGCAGCAGCGGACGCATGTCTTCCTGGTGATGGCCGGCATCGGCCTGGATGCCGAGATGGCGGCGAACACGAGCGCCATCGCGAAGAAGCACCTCGGGTGGCTGGCCTACATCTCGCCGATCGCGCGCTCCGTGATCGGCAACCGGCTGTTCCATCTGGACTACCGTGTCGACGGCGGGCACACCCGCTCGGCGCGTGCCCACACCGTCATCGTGGGCAACTGCGGCACGCTCACCGGAAACATGCTGCTGATCCCCGCTGCGAAAGTCGACGACGGCCTGCTGGACGTGGTCATGCTGCGCCCCAAAGGCCGCTTCGGATGGGCGCGGATCGGAACCCGGCTCACACTCCAGGGCATGGCGCGTCGTTCCCGGTTCAGCAGGAAGATGCTCCGTCTCGCCCCCGACCTGCAGGCACTCGGCTACGCGCAGGGTCGACGGTTCGACGCACGGTTCGAGACGCCGCACACGATCGAGCTCGACGGTGACAGCTTCGGGCTGGTAACGCGCGCCCGGATCACGGTCCGGCCGGGCGCTCTGCAGGTCTGCGTCGAGAGCGAGAGCTGAGGGCGGGGCTGAGCGTCTGACCCGTATGCGTCAGCGCGTCGAGGCAGCGGTGATGGCGGCATCCACATGGAGAGAGGCCGTGGGGAAGACCGGGACGGGAGAATCCTGGGTGGATACCAGCAGTTCGATCTCTGTGCATCCGAGGATGATGCATTCGGCACCCTCGGCCACGAGCCTCTCGATGACCGCGCGATACCGGAGCCGGGACTCCGGGCTGATGACGCCGTGCACCAGTTCGTCGTAGATGACCGAGTGGACGACCGCGCGGTCATCGGCATCGGGAACGACCACCTCGAGCCCGTGCAGTTCGAGCCGGTCGCGGTAGAAGCGCTGCTCCATCGTGAATGCGGTCCCCAGCAACCCGATCCTGGTGATCCCGGCATCCTGCACAGCCGCGGCGACCACATCGACGATATGGATGAAGGGGATGCTGATCGCAGCCTCGATGCGGTCGGCGACGATGTGCATGGTGTTGGTGCACAGCACGATCAGGTCGGCGCCTGCGCGCTCGAGTGCGAGCGCACGCTTCGCGAGGAGTCCTCCCGCGCTGTCCCAGTCGCCGGATGCCTGGAGCGCCTCGATCTCGGCGAAGTCGAGGGAATCGAGCAGGATACGTGCCGAGTGATGACCACCCCGCTCGCTCCGCACTCGTTCGTTCGCCAGCCGGTACCACTCCAGCGACGACTCCCAGCTCATGCCCCCGAGCACACCGATCGTCTTCATCGCAGCGCCGTCGCCTCGAAGTACGCGCGCGACGGCGGCGCGAAGATCAGGACGACCGCTGTCAGCGTGACGAGGACTGCTACGACCAGGACGGGGATGATCTCTTCCCATGCCGTCATCGACGCGGCTGCGATGGCGAACGAGACGGGGAACAGCAGCGTGGCGTAGCGGGCCCAGCGCTTGCGGACCATCACCAGGATCGTCAAGGCGACCCGAAGAGTCACCGGCATCTGATCGCGATTGGCCACGGGACCAGTATCGCTGACGTGGACGGAGCGGGCGATATCTCCTGGCCAGTGCCCCCGACGTCCCGCCGGCGGCGCGGCACCCGAATTCGACGCTGGTGCGGTCGAAGGGATCTACCATCAACGGTGCGCCCGCCGGGGGGCTGGGGGTCCCGTAGGACGACGGACGCACCTTAACGCAAACGTGAACGACTGAAGGGCTCTCACTTGGCGGGCATCAGATGAACCACGAGGCAAGAGCCCCCCCGCGCAGAGCGACACCGGCGGGTCCCCCAGAGTCCCGGCACCGCGCTCTAAGGCGCACTCTACGCCTCGTCGCTCGAAAGCATCACCCCTGGTTGAGAAAGCCCGAAGATCCGCGCATTTCTGCGTGTTCCCGGGGCTTGGCGGTGGGTGGCCGCCCTTGCGATCCACCTGGAACGGAGCCTTCACCACGCGGCTCGCCGAGCACTACGACCGACGATCAGAAGAACGCCTGATCGCACAGGCCGCCAACGCGGGCCCGGTACAGTCCCTCACGAAACGCGAACTCGCCCGGCAGTCGCTCACGATCTACCCGCGACCGCACCGCCGCGTGAAGGCCGGGATGCGGTTCGGCCCCGAAGCGCTGCGCGTGGACGCACTGCTCATGCGATCGACGCCGACTGCAGCTGGCATCGAATTCAAGGCGCAAGACCAGGTCTACCGATGCTGAGTCTGGGGCAACGCCGTCGACGTCGCCGATGGCGGCCCGACATAACCGGACCCACCACGCTGATACTGTCGTCGCCATGACTCACAGAGCGGCGAGTTGACGCCGATGGCAGACCCGGCCGAAAGTCGTTGGCGCCTCCTCGTACTGCGGCTGGATATGGTTCAAGCGGCAGTCAATGAGCGTTGCCGGATGCGGGGACTACTGCAACTACGAACTCCTCAGCTTCGCGCTCCAGACACAACATGGGTCGGCATCGTCTCATTGATCGCCGCATTCATCGCACTGGTTCTTCTCGCTTTCACGGGTCGGGAAGCATGGTGGGCGCCTGCCATCGGTCTCGGCATCATTCTGGCGACGACGATCTGCACGACCATCGCCATCAGCATCGGAGCCCAGCGCCCGGACGCATTGGACTCACTCCTGTCACTCACGACATGATCCGCCTCGACCATCGAGGGCGCGGACGTCCGCGCCCAGGCGTACCGTGACCCCCACCCGGCAGAGACCTGGTGGGGGCCTTTGCTTTCGCGTTCGCTACCAGTTGTAAGGAGCGAACGAGAATGCTTCCATCCGGAGTCCCCGCCCAGTCGTGCCGATCGTGACGTGCTGTCCGGCGTAGGCGGTGGTGCGCTCCATCCATCCGATGTTCTGCACGTGTGCACTCACCTTGAAGTTGTAGCCCGGCGTCCACACCTCGACCGCTTCGATCGCCAGGTTTCGTCCGGTTGTCCCGAGCGTGATCTGACGGTTCGAGGTACTCGTGCACTGCGAAGCTTGCCACCCGATCGTCGCCACGTGAACCCGCGCGCAGAACCGGCGGTCACCCTTCTGATAGACACGAATCGCTTCGAGGCGAAGAGACTGCGAGACCGACCCCGAGAGGTCGGTCCACCCCATGTTCTGGATGTGGGTCCAGACCGTGAAGACTCCGGTGTCATAGAACGGTTGGATTTCGGGCTCCTCAGCGTGAGCCGCAGGCGCACCGAAAAACGCTCCGGCACTGACCGCAAGAGCAACCACCACAGAACCGAGGCGACGCCGCCTGCTGCCAGTGGGGGTGGTCGACTTTCCGCGAACGCGCATTCTTCCTCCAGTCGCGAGGTGGTGAATCACCTCTGTTCAGCTCTGAACCTAGTGTTTGCCTGACCTGTGCGATGTAGGGCAAATGGGGGACAGAAACGCCCGTTCGCCAGAAGGGCATATCAGCATCGGCGCGGCGATAAGAGATACGAGGATGCGGCCGATTCGGGACGACATATCGCCGTCGGCGTGAAGCGGCAGCATTCAGAGCGTCGAGGATGGCGCGCCCGAGCAATCGGATCGCCTCCCAGTCGTCGAGGCTAAGCGGGGGGATCTGGTCGAGCATCGGTCTTCCTGTCGGTATCGCAGCGCGCCCTGATGGCGAACTGTCCCAATAGAAAGACCGCCTGGAGACGTCCGACTGCCCACGGAACGACGAAGGAGCGCCGCTACCGGGTCCGGTGGAGTGCCCTCGACGGCGACGCAGGCCCCTCTGCGATATCCACCTCAGAGCAAAGGTTCACTCATGAACTCAGAACACCAAGATCGCACCCTAGTCCTCTGGGCGACGACGGAGAAGTTGAAGATCACGGCATCGGTGCGAGATTCGCGTCTCGAAGAATTCCACGTGCTTGTCGCGATCGCGGAGGCATGTTGGTGGATAGCCTCGCGAGATGAGCACCTGTGGGATCATCACGGCGACGAGTACCACGATGCGAGAGAAGCGGACCCCGGGCGGACGATTGCTGCGCTGGATTCGACGGGCGCGGCATCGTCACTCGCACACCCTCATCACGACCAGTGCCGAAGACATGCGCCCATCGCGTCGCGTTCTCTGCCCACATCGCGGCATCTAGCGCGCCGCCCGCTCCCCTCATATCGCTGGGGCGCTAGGCGACAGGTAGCTTCGGGCTCACCAGCTCCAGCCTTTTTGGAGCCCTCGGCGATTCCCGGACATGCAGAAGGCCCGGAGACTCTTGCGAGTTTCCGGGCCTTTCTCTGTCGGGCTGCGTCCCCACGGCGCCCTCCACGCGCCGCCGGAAGCACGAGCACGTCGCGATCCGGCGTCAGCGGCACGCGGAGCCTCTCGGCGCCGCGTGGCCCCGCTGGAAGACCTCGGGAATGCAGAAGAGGGACCAGCCTCCGGCCGGTCCCTCTTCTGCATTCTGTCGGGCTGACAGGATTTGAACCTGCGACCCCTTGACCCCCAGTCAAGTGCGCTACCAAGCTGCGCCACAGCCCGTCGCCTCCGCTCTCGCGCAGGCAACTCCACTATCTTAGCCGCACGATCACGCGTTCGCGAACCGGCATCCCTTGCCCGTGTCGTACGTGTGGCGTACGGTGCCGTCATGCCGGCAATCACCACCCTTCCCGCCACCGCTGAACGCTGGGATGACGTGCAGCACGCCCTCTCTGGAGGGGGCGACGGCCGCAGCTGCCAGTGCGCCTGGTTCACTCTCACCAACGCGGAGTTCGACCACACGAGCGTCGATGAGCGACGCGATCTGCTGCACGGAGAAGTCCAGGCGGACCCCCCGCCCGGCCTCGTCGCGTACGTCGATGGCGAAGCCGCCGGCTGGGTCCGCGCCGGCCCGCGGACGATACAGCGCCGCATCGCTCGCACCCGCGCGATCATCACCTCCACACCGCAGCCGCTCGATGACGACTCCGTCTGGGCCATCACCTGTTTCGTCGCCCGCAAGGAGCACCGCGGCCTCGGCCTGAACGCCGCCCTGCTGCGCGCCGCGGTCGACCTGGCCCGCGACCACGGAGCACGCGTGATCGAGGCCTACCCGGTCGACACCTCGATCGGCCACGTGCCGCCGAACGACCTGTACCACGGCGCGCTCTCCACCTTCCTCGCAGCCGGATTCACCGAGACGGCCGTCACGAAGCCAGGGCGCCCCCTGGTCGCACTCGAACTGTGACGATCGAACGGCGGCGAAGACACGTTCGGAACCGCCGCGACCATACGATGGAAGGATGCAACGAAGCGTCTTCGGCCGTCCCAGCATCTGGTGGACGTTCGTCCCGTACGCGCTGATGTCCGTCCTGCACGTCGGCGCACTCGCCGTCGGCAGCGACCTCGCTCCCCCGACCAAGCTGTGGCTCATGCCGCTGCTGGCGGTCCCCGTGCTGGTCTCGCTGCGCCTGAGGCCGATGCTGGCGATCATCCTCCTGCTCGCGGCGCTGCTGTTCTCCTGGCTCGGCGACGGCGCCGGCGCGTTCTTCCCCACCGGACCCGAGCTCCCGCTCATGCTCGGATTCTTCGGCCTCGCCCACATCGCGTACATCGTCCTGTTCCTCCGCGTACTGCGTCGGCAGCGGATGCCGTGGTGGGCGCTGATCTACGCCGCCTGGTGGGTCGCGATGATCGCACTGCTCGGGCCGCACACCGGCGACCTGCTGATCGCCGTCGGCGCCTACGGACTCGTCCTCGGAGCCACAGCCGCCCTGGCGACGCGGTGCCATCCGCTCGTGATGACCGGTGGCATCTTCTTCCTCGTCAGCGACACGATCCTCGCCTTCCGCCTGTTCCTCCCGGATGCGATGCCCGACTGGACGAGCCCGGCCGTGATGGCGACGTACACGCTCGGTCAGGGACTGATCATCGCCGGCGCGCTCGTGACCCTCCGCGAGGGGAAGATCCAGCGATGACCGATGACACCGGCCCCGCGCACACCAAACCCGTGCGGGTCGACAGCTGGCTGTGGGCGATCCGCGTCTACAAGACCCGCTCTGTCGCCACGACCGCCTGCCGCGCCGGACACGTGCGCGTCAACGGCGACAAGGTGAAGGCCGCCCAGACCGTCAAACCGGGCGACGAACTGCGCATCCGGATCAGCGGTCTCGACCGCATCCTTGTCGTCCGCCAGACCCTGGTCAAGCGCGTCGGCGCACCCCTGGCGGCGCTCGCCTACGAGGACCGGACGCCGCCCCGCGACCCCGTCGCCGCCCTCGGCGTCCGCGACCGCGGCGCCGGACGCCCGACCAAGCGCGAACGCCGCGACATCGACCGCCTGCGCGGCCGCGACGACTGAGCCCGCCCGCCTCAGTCGATGAGGCCGCGCAGCCAGCCAGCGCCCTGCACGCGCGCACCGGCATGCTCGACACGCGCGCGGAGTTCCCTGTCGCTCGACACGACCGTCACCGCGTGCCCGGCACCTACCAGGCGCGACGCCTCGGCCACGATCTCGTCGTCGCCCTCCGCCGGAGCCCGCACGATGCGGACCGCCTCGTCTGCGGCATCCGATTCGATCGCCTTCGCCTGCCCCTCCACGACGAAGCTGACCGCGGGGAACCAGGCGTCACCCGGCAGCTCGAGATCTGCACCGGATACTTCGAGCCCGGCCAGCGAGCTGCGCAACCGCGTGGCCGCCCCTGCTCGATCTCGCCACCAGCCATCCGGCACGCTGCCGACGACGTTGGCGGCATCCACGACCAGTGCGGGTCGCACGTCGAGCAAGGCCCGCAGGCGCGGCCACGCCTCACCGAAGCCCGGATGCAGCGGCCGATCGGCCACCTCGTCGAGCGGCACCCATTCGAGCGCCACGCTCTCCGGGTCGCTGATCACCGGGTCGAACGGCTCGACTACGTCGGCGACGAGCGTCGTGTACGACCAGATGTCGAGGTCGAGAACGCTCGTGAAGCGCGGTCGCACAGCGCCCTCGGGAACGCCGGCCTCCTCCGCCGCCTCGCGCTGCGCGCCGTCGATCGCCGATTCCCCCTCGTGCAGCGCGCCGCCGGGAAGCCCCCATGTGCCGCCGAAGTGACTCCAGGAGACCCGGTGCTGCAACAGGACACCGCGCTCCGGATCCACCGCCAGAAGCCCGGCGGCCCCGAACCGGCCCCAGTACCTCTCCCCCGTCGGCGCGATGACCCAGGCGTCGCCCGGGTCGCGCGGACCCTCGGGTCGACGCGGCTCATCGGGAGTCGGAGGAACGATCGTCACCCTTCCAGCCTGTCACAGCATCCGCTCGGCGGCATCCGGCGCGACCGGAGGCGTAACGGCTCTGCGAAGATTGATCCGTGAAGCTTCTCGTCGCCGCCCTCGAGTCCGAACTCTCCGCCTTCCCCGCGCACATCCCCGGGTACGAGCGGCTGGTCACCGGCCCCGGCAAGATCAAGGCCGCCTACGCCCTCACCCGCGCGCTCGACAACGGCCACTACGACGAGGTGCTCGTGGTCGGCACCGCCGGCGCGATCGACCCGGACATCGCCCCCGGTATCCACGTGATCGACACGGTCTTCCAGTACGACGTGATCGACGACAACGGCGTCGCCGGTCACCATGTGTCCATGCCGCAGCGGCTGACCCTCGGTGACGGCGACGTGATCATCGCCACCGGAGACAGCTTCGTCGACGACGCCGACACCGTGCTCGCGATCCGCGCGCTCGGCGGACGCCTCGTCGACATGGAGGCGTACGTCTACACGTGGGTCGCCCAGCAGTTCGGCGTCCCTATCCGGATCTGGAAGGCCGTGTCCGACACCGCGCAGGACGGCGCGAACCAGACGTGGGAGGCCACCGTGGCGGCCTGCAGCCGCGAGCTCTGGACGCGGCTGCAGGCCGAGCTCGAAGCCTGATCCGGCGGCGGCCAAGAACGACCGACAGCACTCATGCGAAGCGGTCGAGCGAGGTGGCGTTCAGTCCAGGGCATCGGACGTGCGTTCGCCGCCTGCATGCCGGATGAAAACGGTCAGCGTCGTCGAAAGATGCTCGAACCCCTCTCTCGCCGACGGGTCGATGAGCCATTGGAGCACGGCTCCGTTCAACATGGCGAGGCACACTGATCCGAGCGTCGCCGCTTCGGATTCGGTCACCTGATCTCGCTCGATGCCGAGCGCGATCCCAGCGAGGTCCACGCGGGCGCGTTCATAGGTGGCGCGATACTGGTCGCGCACCTCGTCCGAGAATTCCGCCTGCGCATACGCCTGCACACTCGCTGCGACCACACGGCGCTCGTCCGCATTTGCCGCCAGTACCGCGGCGAGGAACTGTTCCATACGATCGGCGGGGGTTCCCCGGCCGACATTGTCCGCAGCTTCGGCGATGCGGTCCCCCCAGCCTTCAATGAGCTGGATCACCGCCGCGTTCATCAGCGCATCTTTCGAGCCGAAGTGATAGCCGATCGAGGCAAGGTTCGCGCCAGGCGAGGCGGCGACGATGTCGCGGGCCGTGGTGTGTGCAAAGCCGCGCTCGACAAGGCATATCCGCGCTCCTTTGAGCAACTGATCTCGCTGTCCCATGTTTCGATCCTATGGCCGTTTCTGTACACGCGTGCTATACATATGTTCTGTACACATGTATATCTCATCTGAAGGAGTGCGCCATGACCGAAGACCACTCGTTGCTCGCGCCGCCCGAGCACGCGCCTGCGATCCCGATCACGATCGACTGGGAGGACGAATCCCGTACGCTCACGACGGTCCTCACGACGCACCTGTGGGCGGCCCCGCCCCTTGAGCGCGACGCGCCTGCGCATGATCGCGCTTTCCAAGCTCTTCGTGATCTGAACGTCGACTATGCACGCTTTCTCCCATGGTTCTCGAATCCGCTGGTCTCCGTGCCAGCGCTTTCGGCACCGACGGCGACGGGCACGTCGTGGGACTTCTCGAGGCTCGACCCGTACGTCGAGGACTTCATGAACGCGGCCGAGGGGCGACCGGTTGTGGCGAACTTCGCCACGATCCCCCACTGGATGTTCGTGGGAGGCGACCAGATCGAGATCGGCGGGGATCGCGACCACATCCATTGGGACTACGAGCAGGGCGTGCAGTTCCGCGACCAGACCCTGGAGGAGGTCGCCGACTACTTCTATCGCATTGCGAGCTGGTACATCGCCGGTGGTTTCGTCGACGAGCTCGGAGTGCGCCATGAATCCGGACACCGGTACCGCTTCGCCCAGTGGGAAGTTCTGTGCGAGCCGGATCTGAACCGTCGTATGACGCCCGAGACGTACACGCGTCTGTACGACGCCGTCGTCGCGCGTGTGCGCACGCTCGATCCTGAGATGGAGTTCGTGGGCCTGTCGCTCAGCCATGTCCACCACAACCCCGAGTACTTCTGGCACTTTCTCGATCCGTCCCATCACGCCGCGGGCATTCCGCTCGACGCATTCTCCGTGCACTTCTACGCGTCCCCCGACATCGTGAACCCCTTCGGTCCGGAGGGGAATCCGCCCGCCGCACAATGGGAGACCGCGTTCTTCACGCAGGCCGACGGGTTCATCGAGCAGCTGCGCTACATCAGGTCGATCGCGGACCGGCTCTCACCTGACACGCGCATGCTGCTCAACGAGATCGGCACCTACCCGTCAGACGTGATGAACCCGAATCCGTCGATCCCGGCGGACTACTGGGCACTCAGCGCCGCGGTGCAGTCGTATCTCTGGGCGCGCAGCCTCGAGATCGGCGCTGACCTTTTCGGTGTCGCCGAGTTCAATGGATACCCGGGGATGATCCCCGGAACTTCACTCGTCGACTGGGAAACCGGCGAACCGAACGCTCGCTATCGTGCGCTGAAGCTCCTGGTCGAGAGCGTGCGTCTCGGCGACGTCATCGCTCCGACGACGACAGGGTATCCCGGGTTTCCCGATGCGCGAGTCTATGCGCAAGCCTTCACCGGGAGCGGCAGGTCGCGCACAGTCGTGCTCGTGAACAAACGCGGAGTGCCCATCGACGTCGAGCTCGATGTCTGGATCGAGCCGTCGATCCTCCGCTCCGTCGATGTGACCACCGGAAATCGCGCGCCGCGCGGTCAGCACACGAGCGGTGGCAGGTTCACCCTCGAACCCTACGCGACCGCGGTGCTCACTCGAGGCTGACGTCCGAGCGACGCCGGCGCCGTCCGCCTGGGCGTGTCGACGCCGGCGCTCGGCTCGGAGCTACGAGAGCACGCTCTGCGACGCGCGCGCCGCCCGCAGCCGCGCCTGCGCGAGCTCCTCCGCCGCCTGCAGGGGCGTGACACCGCGCTCGGCCGCGTCGTCGAGGATGCCTCGCACGGTGTCTCCGATCCCGGAGACGCGCTCCATGATCTCGGCTCGCGTACCGATGCGCTTCGCCTCGAGATCGAGGTAGATGACGCCGCCGGCGTTGACCACGAAGTCCGGGGCGTAGAGGATGCCGCGGTCGGCCAGACGCTGCGCGCCGTCATGCGCGGCGAGCGGGTTGTTCGCCGGTCCGCACACGGCGCGGACATCCAGGGCGTCGATCACGTCATCCGTCAGCAGGCCGCCGATGCCCGCGGGGACGAACACATCGGCCGGCACGAGATGCTCGGAACCCGGTTCGACCCAGGTGACGCCGAGATCGGCCGCGAACTGTCGACGCGCCGGGTTGACGTCCGTCGCCGTGAGCACGGCGCCCTCGGCGGACAAGCGCACGGCGAGGCGTCCGCCGACCTGTCCGAGACCGGAGATCGTGATGCGGCGTCCTGCGACGTCCGCCGAGCCGGTCAGCCGCTCGAGCACGGTGCGCAGCGACTCGTACACGCCGAGGCTCGTGGGTCCCGCCGGCTCGCCAGAGCCGCCGACGGCATCCGGCAGCCCGACCACATGTGCCGTGCGCTCGCTGACCGTGAGCATGTCCTCGGTCGTCGATCCGACGTCCTCGGCCGTCCGGTAGAGACCGCCGAGCGACTCCACCGCGTCGCCCAGGTCGAGGAACGCGGCGCGACGGCGCTCGGAATCCAGCACCGTCCCCTCGGCGAGGCCGATGACCGACTTGCCACCGCCGGCATCGAGACCGGCAGCTGCGTTCTTGAGAGTCATGGCGGCCGACAGGCGCAGTGCATCACCGAGAGCATCGCTCCAGTGCGGGTACGTCCACAGCCGCGCACCGCCGAGAGCGGAGCCGAGTGCGGAGGAATGCAGCGCGACGGCGATGAACAGACCGCTCCGCCGTCCTGTGATCACCTCCACGCGTTCGTGGGAGAAATCGGGCAGGGGCAGGGTGTGCGTCATCGCATCCTCTTTCGGCGGGCCTTGTGGGCGTGCTCGGTGGATGCCACGGCTTTGCGGCATCCACCTCCCATCGTACCGCCGAAGGCTCAGCGCTGGCGGCGCTCCCGCACGCGCATGTTGATGACGATCGGCGTCCCCTCGAAGTCGTAGATCTCACGCAGGCGACGCTGGATGAACCGGCGGTACCCGGGGTCGAGGAACCCGGTCGTGAAGAGCACGAACGTCGGCGGGCGCGTCGACGCCTGCGTGCCGAACAGGATGCGCGGCTGCTTGCCACCGCGCAACGGGTGCGGGTGCTCGGCGACGAGCTCGGACAGGAACGCGTTGAACTTGCCCGTCGGAATGCGACGGTCCCAGTTCTCCAGCGCGGTCTCGAGAGCCGGCACGAGCTTGTCGAGGTGACGGCCGGTCTTGGCAGAGATGTTCACTCGCGGCGCCCACGCCACGTGGGCGAGATCCTTCTCGATCTCGCGCTCCAGGTACCGGCGGCGGTCCTGGTTCTCCATGTCGTCGTCGTTCAGGCGATCCCACTTGTTGAACGCCAGCACGAGCGCGCGACCCGACTCGAGCACGAGGTCGATGATGCGGATGTCCTGCTCGCTGATCGTCTCGGAGACGTCGAGGACGACGACGGCGACCTCGGCCTTCTCGAGCGCGGCCGACGTGCGGAGCGACGCGTAGAAGTCCGCACCCTGCTGCAGGTGCACACGGCGGCGGATGCCGGCGGTGTCGACGAGACGCCACAGCTTCCCGCCCAGCTCCACGACCTCGTCCACAGGGTCGCGGGTGGTGCCCGCGAGGTCGTTGACGACCACGCGCTCCTCCCCCGCTGCCTTGTTCAGCAGCGAGGACTTGCCCACGTTCGGTCGGCCGAGGATCGCGACCCGGCGCGGTCCTCCGATCTCCGACTTGGCCACGGCGGAGATGGTCGGAAGCTTCTTCATGACCGCATCCAGGAGGTCCGCGACACCACGACCGTGGATGGCGGACACCGGGTGCGGCTCACCGAGACCGAGGTTCCACAGCGCGGCGGCCTCGGGCTCCTGACGGGCGTCGTCGATCTTGTTCGCGACGAGGAACACCGGCTTGCCGCTCTTGCGCAGCAGCTTGACGACGTGCTCGTCGGTCGACGTCGCGCCGACCTTCGCGTCGACGACGAACAGCACGACGTCCGACAGATCGATCGCGACCTCGGCCTGGGCCGCGACGGAGCGGTCGATGCCCTTGGCATCCGGTTCCCACCCGCCGGTGTCCACGACCGAGAAGCGGCGATCAGCCCACTCGGCCTTGTACGTGACACGGTCGCGCGTCACACCGGGGGTGTCCTCGACGACGGCCTCACGGCGACCGAGGATGCGGTTGACCAGCGCCGACTTGCCCACGTTCGGGCGGCCGACGATCGCGACGACCGGGAGCGCGGGCAGGAACTCGATCCCGTCCTCGCCACCGGCGAGGCCGGCCAGCAGCGCGGCGTCCTCGTCGTCCAGGTCGTACTCGGCGAGTCCGGCGCGCAGCGCCTCCGCCCGCTGTTCGGCGAGCACCTCGTCGAGGTCGTTCATCTTCTCTTCGAGGCGGTCAGGGCCGCCCTCGTACTCTTCTTCAGCGGGCATCTTCCGCTCCTTGCTTTCGGTCGATCACCGCGAGCACGGCATCGATGGTCTGGGGGAAATCGAGTGCGGTCGAATCGACGACCTCCACGCCTTCGGCGGCGTTGAGGAAATCGACGACCGTGCTGTCGGCGGCGTCGCGACGGTGCAGCGCTTCGGCCACCGCTGCGGCGTTCTCGTCGGCGAGCTCGCCGGCCCGGCGCGCGGCGCGGACCTCGGGTGCCGCGGTGAGCAGGATCCGCACGGGGGCATCGGGAGCGACGACGGTGGTGATGTCGCGTCCTTCGACGACGACGGCGTCGAAGGACGCATCGGACACGAGGGATCGGAACAGTTCGTTGACCTGGGCGCGTACCTCGGGCACGCGCGCCACGCCGCTCACGGCGCCCGAGACGCGCGACTCGCGGATCGCCTCGGTGACATCCACATCGCCCACGCGGACGGAGCGATCATCGGGGTCGAGGCCGATCACCAGGTCGAATTCGGATGCCGCGGTCCGCACGGCCTCGGCATCCGCCGTGTCCGCGCCACGGTCGAGCACATGCCAGGCCAGCGCGCGATACGCGGCTCCGGTGTCGAGATAGCCGTAGCCGCGCGTGCGCGCGACGGCCTTGGAGACGCTGGACTTGCCCGAGCCGGCGGGTCCGTCGATCGCGATGAACTTGTGTGCGTCAGTCATTGGTCGTCCCTGCAATCCGCCACCCGCGCTCCTGCAGCCCGGCGATCGCGCCGCGCAGCGCCGCGGGCGCCACGCTGATCTCGGCCAGTCCGAACTGTGCGCCCGGCGAGTGCTCCAGGCGCAGGTCTTCGACGTTCACGCCCAGCTCGCCGAGCTCTCCGAAGAGTCGCCCGAGCTGACCGGCCGTGTCGTCCACCATGACGACCAGCTGCTCGTAACGCCGGTTCTGTCCGTGCTTGCCCGGCAGACGCTCGACGCCCTCGTTGCCCTGACGGATCGCATCCGCGACGGCGCGACGGGCCCCGGGGGCCGCGGGGTCCCGCAGCGCGTCGGACACCTTGCGGAGATCGTCCGCCAGCGCGTCGAGCACCTCGACCACCGGCTGCGCGTTGGCACCGAGGATCTGGACCCAGAGCTCCGGCGCGGATGCCGCGATGCGCGTGGTGTCGCGCACGCCCTGTCCTGCCAGGCGGAGCGCTCCCTCGTCAGCCGAGGCGAATCGTCCGGCGAGCACGCTCGCCACGACCTGCGGGACGTGCGAGGTCAGCGCGACCGAGCGGTCGTGCTCCTCGGGGGTCATCTCCAACGGCATGGCTCCGACGTCGAGCGCCAGCGCCTCGACGAGAGCGAGGTCGGCCGGGCGGGTCTGATCGTCGCGGCACACCACCCACGGACGGCCGACGAACAGGTCGGCCCTGGCCGAGATCGCGCCGCCGCGCTCGCGACCGGCGAGCGGGTGGGAGCCGATGTAACGCGTCAGGTCGACGCCGCGTTCCTGCAGCGCGCGGAACGGCTCGAGCTTCACGCTCGCGACGTCGGTGACGACGGCATCCGGGTATCGGTCGAGCTCGGACTGGATGACGTCGGCCGTGACATCCGGCGGGACGGCCACGACCGTCAGCACGGGTCGGTCGTCCTCCCGGGCCGGGCGACCGGCACCGTAATCGATGGCGAGCCGCAGCTGCGCCGGCGACGCATCCGTCAGCACGACATCGACGCCCTTCGCGCGCAGCGCATGGCCGATGCTGGCGCCGAGCAGGCCGGAGCCGACGACGCGCACGGTCCCCGACAGCCGTGGGGGCACCACGGCACCACGGACCTGTTCGCTCACTGCTTCTCCTGCACGTCTCCCGGCGTCGCATCCGCAGGGGCATCCTGGCGCGCGAGAGTCAACAACGCACCACGTTCGATTTTAGTCAGTTCCCGGGACTTCCCCGCCGGGAGTGTTCCCAGGTGCAGCGGACCGAACTGCCGACGGACGAGTTCGGTGACCGGATGGCCGACCGCCGCCATCATCCGACGCACGATCCGGTTGCGTCCGGAGTGCAGTGTGAGCTCGACCAGGCTCGATCCGCGCGAGGCATCCAGCAGTCTGGCCTTGTCGGCCGCGATCGGGCCGTCCTCGAGCTCGATGCCTTTCGTCAGGGCCGCGATGGTCTGCGCGGTGACGGTGCCTTCGACCTTGGCGATGTAGACCTTCGTGACGCCGAACGAGGGGTGCGCGAGGACGTGCGCCAGGTCGCCGTCGTTCGTGAGGATGAGCAGACCGCTGGTCTCGGCATCCAGGCGTCCGACGTTGTACAGGCGCTCCTCGTAGTCCTTCGTGAAACGCCGCAGATCGGGGCGCCCGTTCTCGTCGCGCATCGTGCTCACGACACCGGTGGGCTTGTTGAGCATCACGTAGCGCTTGGAGACGTCCAGCTGCACCGCCGTGCCGTCGACGTCGACGAGATCGGTCTCGGGGTGGATCCGACGGCCCAGTTCGGTGACGACCTCGCCGTTCACGCGGATGCGTCCTTCGACGATGTACTCCTCGATCACGCGGCGCGAGGCGACGCCCGCGTTCGCGAGCACCTTCTGCAGTCGGATGCCGTCGGCGGCCGGGTCGGTGATGGGTGTCATCGGATACTGCTTTCTTCGAAGCCGTTCGAACCGTCGTCGAGCAACGGGGAGATCGGCGGGAGTTCGTCGAGGGAATTGATGCCGAGGTTCTGCAGCAGGGCATCGGTGGTGCCGTAGTTGATCGCGCCGGTCTCGGAATCGGCGAACAGCTCCGTGATCAGACCGCGCGCGAGGAGCGTGCGGACGACGGAATCGACGTTGACCGCACGGATCGACGCGACCTGGCCGCGTGTGACCGGCTGCTTGTACGCGATCACGGCGAGGGTCTCCAGCGCCGCCTGCGACAGTCGTGCGGGCGCCTGGCCTCCGACGAACTCGGCCACGAGCCCGTCGTGGTCCTCCCGCACGTAGAGCCGCCAGCCGCCGCCGACCTCGCGGAGCTCGAACCCGCGGCGCGGCCCGCTGCCTCGGCCGTCGTAGTCGTCGACGAGCGTCTCGAGCGCCTGTCGCACTGCCGGGACGGGAGCGCTGACCGCTGCAGCGAGGGCGACGAGCCCCAGCGGCTCCTCCAGCACCAGCAGGATCGCCTCGAGCTTCTCGGTCAGCGGCGCGTCCACCGCGTCCGCGCTCGCGTCGGTCACGTCATCGGTCATAGTCGGCCCCCAGGGTCGCGAGCATCTCATCCGACCAGGTGTCGGCTGCCCAGCGCAGCGTGAGCTCGCCGAGCGGTTCCAGTTGTTCGAAGGACAGCGCCGCGTGCCGGTACAGCTCGAGCACCGAGATGAACCGCGCCACGACGATGCCTGGTTCGCTCACGCCCGAGACCAGCTCGCGGAACGTCAGCGATTCGGTGTTGCGCAGCAGCGTCACCACGATCGCCGCCTGCTCGCGGATGCTGACGAGCGGCGCGTGCAAGTGGTCGAGCCCGACGTGCGGGATCTCCTTCGGCGCGAACGCGAGCAGCGCGAGCGCCGCGAAGTCATCGACGTTGAGACTCCAGACCAGCTCCGGCGTCTGCCTGCGGTGCTTCTCGTCCAGTCGTACCGCGCGGACATGGCGACGGTCTTCGCGCTGGAGGCTGCGGGCGAACCACGCCGAGACCTCCTTGAACGCGCGGTACTGCAGCAGCCGGGCGAACAGCAGGTCACGTGCCTCGAGGAGCGCGACGGACTCCGCGTCGACGAGCTCGCCCTGCGGCAGGAGCCCCGCCACCTTCATGTCGAGGAGCGTGACGGCGACGACGAGGAACTCGGACGCCTGGTCCAGCTCCTCCTCGGGGCCGAGCTCCTTCAGATAGGCGATGAACTCGTCGGTGACCTTGCTCAGCGACACCTCGGTGATGTCGAGCTCGTGCTTGGAGATGAGGTTCAGCAGCAGGTCGAACGGGCCGTCGAAGTTGCCCAGAGAGACCCGGAAGCCGGAGTCCTCGGTCGAATCGATCTCAGGCGACGGCGCCACGGGCGACCAGCTCCCGCGCCAGCCGCAGATACGCCTGCGCGGCGGCGTGCTCCGGCGCGAACTCGGTGATGGGGACGCCGGAGACCGAGGCATCCGGGAACTTCACCGTACGACCGATCACCGTCTCGAGCACGTCGTCGCCGAACGCCTCGACCACGCGCTCCAGCACCTCGCGGGAGTGCAGCGTCCTGGGGTCGTACATCGTGGCGAGCAGTCCGTCGAGCTCGATGGCGGGGTTGAGCCGGTCGCGCACCTTGTCGATCGTCTCGATGAGCAGGGCGACACCGCGGAGGGCGAAGAACTCGCACTCGAGCGGGATCAGGACGCCGTGGCTGGCGGTGAGCGCATTGACGGTCAGCAGTCCGAGGGAGGGCTGGCAGTCGATCAGGATGACGTCGTACTCGTCGGTGACCTGCCGCAGCGCCCGCGACAGGATCGTCTCCCGGGCGACCTCGTTGACGAGGTGGACTTCGGCCGCGGACAGGTCGATGTTCGCCGGGATCACGTCGAGACCTTCGACCGACGAGGGGACGATCGCGTCGTGCACGTCGCGCTTGGTGTCCAGCAGCAGGTCGTAGATCGTGAGCATGTCGTGCGTCTGGATGCCCAGACCGGCCGACAGCGCACCCTGCGGATCGAAGTCGACGGCCAGAACCTTGCGGCCGTACTCGGCCAGGGCCGCGGCGAGGTTGATCGACGTGGTCGTCTTGCCGACGCCGCCCTTCTGGTTGCACAGCGCGATGATGCGCGCCGGACCGTGCGACTCGAGAGGAGCCGGCGTGTCGAAGCCGTGATAGGGGCGACCGGTGGGTCCCATCAGGGGCTCGTCCGCCTTCGACGTCTTTCCCTTGGACTTCGCCGCTTTATCAGCCACCGGTTCTCCTGCTCCCTTGTGCTCGCTCGATTCTAGTCGCCACCTGCACGGACACGCCGTCCGCACCCGGCGATCCCGCCGAATCGCACGCGCGCAGGTCAGCGGGCTCTGGGGTGGGACGTGGCGTAGATGTCCCGCAGCGCGTCGACGGACACATGCGTGTAGATCTGCGTGGTCGCCACGGACGCGTGCCCCAGCAGCTCCTGCACGACGCGGACGTCCGCGCCGCCCTGCAGCAGGTGGGTCGCGAACGAATGGCGCAGCGTGTGCGGCGACACCTCGGCCGTGATGTCGGCGGCATCCGCTGCCGCGCGGATCACGAGCCAGGCGCTCTGCCGCGACAGCGGCGCGCCGCGCGCTCCGAGGAACAGCTTCGCCGTCGCTCGACCCTTCGCCGCGAGACCAGGGCGCACCCGTGTCAGATACGCGTCGACCGCGTCCCGCGCGTATGAGCCGACCGGGACGATGCGCTCCTTGGACCCCTTGCCGCGGAGCCGGAGGACCTCGCCGTGCGAGAGGTCGTCGACGTCGAGACCGACCGCCTCGGATACGCGCGCGCCCGTCGCGTACAGCAGCTCCAGCAGCGCGCGATCCCTGATGCCCATCGGCTCCTCGGGCGACGGGGCGGAGAGCAGCCGTTCGACCTGGTCGATGGTCAGCGCCTTCGGAAGCCGCTGCGGCGTCTTGGGCGGACGCAGACGCCCTGTCGGGTCCTCCGGCTCGATCCCTTCGCGCACCAGGTAGCGGTGCAGCCCCCTGACCGAGGACTGCAGTCGCGCGAGACTCGTCGCGGCCGGGGCGGGGACGATCGCCGAACGGTCGGCGATGAACCGGCTCACGATCGATCCGCTGATCGCCGCGGTGTCGTCGATTCCGGCATCCGTGAGCCACTGCGCATAGCCCTCGAGGTCGCGCCGGTAGGCCGCGACGGTGTGCGCCGACAGGCCGCGCTCGATCGTGACGTGCCTGAGGTAGGCGTCGACCGCACGCGCCACGAGCACGACTACCGTCCCGTGCTCGCGCCCCGGAGCCGTCGCTCGGCCGCGAGCACGCCGACCGACAGGATGCCGTTGTGCATGCGTCCGGCCAGGACCGCGTCCACGGCGTCCGACAGCGGCACCCACTCGATCCGGATGTCGGCCTCCTCGTCCTCGCGCGCGTGCGCCTCGGCGGCGGAGGAGACGCCCGTCGCCAGGAAGACGTGGATCATCTCGTCGTTGCCACCGGGAGTCGTCCACACCGAGACCAGCGCTTCCCAGGTCTCGGCCACGAGGTCGGCCTCCTCGGCGAGCTCGCGCTGCGCGGCGAGGAGAGGCTCCTCCCCCACGACGTCCAGGAGCCCGGCCGGCAGTTCCCAGTCGCGATGCCGGATCGGATGCCGGTACTGCTGGATCAGCAGCACGCGGCCGTCATCGTCGATCGCGACGACCGCCACCGCTCCGGTGTGTGCGACGTACTCACGGATGATCTCTCCGTCGCCGTACGCGACGCGATCGGAGCGGACATCCCACACCCACCCCTTGTAGACGAGGTCGCTCTGCAGGACCTCCGGCTCGAAGGCTTCGTCCTGCAGAGCGGACGCGTCGTGCACGTCAGGCCCCGGCTTCGACGTCGAACAGCTCGCTCGCGCGGTGCCGCTCGATCGCGGCGCCGACGAGACCGCGGAACAGCGGGTGCGGGTCGGTCGGACGCGAGCGCAGTTCGGGGTGCGCCTGGGTGGCGATGTAGTACGGGTGCACGTCGCGGGGCAGCTCGACGAACTCGACCAGGTCCAGCTCGGGGTTCAGTCCCGAGAACACCATGCCCGCTTCAGCGATGCGGTCGCGGTAGGCGTTGTTGACCTCGTAGCGGTGACGGTGGCGCTCCTGCACCTCGGTCGATCCGTACACCTCGGCGGCGATGGACCCCTCGGCCAGACGGGCCGGGTACAGCCCGAGACGCATGGTGCCGCCCAGGTCGCCACGGTCGATGATGTCGACCTGCTCGGCCATGGTCGCGATGACGGGTGCCACGGTCTCCGGATCGAACTCGCTCGAGGAGGCGCCGTCGATGCCCGCGACGTTGCGCGAGTACTCGATGACCATGCACTGCAGGCCAAGGCACAGACCGAGCGTCGGGATGCCCTGCTCGCGGGCGAACTTCAGGGCGCCGAGCTTGCCCTCGATGCCGCGGATGCCGAAGCCACCGGGCACGCAGATGCCGTCCAGCTCACCCAGCTGCTCCTTCGCACCCTCGGGCGTCTCGCAGAGGTCGGACGGGATCCAGCGGATGTTGACCTTGGTCTCCTGCGCGAATCCGCCGGCCTTGAGCGCCTCCGTCACCGACAGGTAGGCATCCGGCAGGTCGATGTACTTGCCGACCAGGCCGATCGTGACCTCGTGCTTGGGGTTGTGCACGGCGTGCAGGACCTTGCTCCAACGGGTCCAGTCGACCTCGTCCGCCTTCTGGTCCAGGCCGAGGCGACGCACGATGTAGGAGTCGAGCCCCTGCTCGTTGAGCGTCGACGGGATGTCGTAGATGCTCGGCAGATCGACGGTGTTGATCACGCCTTCCGCGTCGACGTCGCACATCAGCGCGATCTTGTTACGATTCGACTCGCTCACGGGGCGGTCGCTGCGCAGCACGAGTGCGTCCGGCTGGATGCCGACCTGCCGCAGGGCCGCGACCGAGTGCTGCGTGGGCTTGGTCTTCTGCTCGCCCGAAGCCCCCATGAAGGGCACCAGCGAGACGTGCACGAAGAACACGCTGTCGCGGCCGAGCTCGTGGCGCAGCTGACGCGCAGCCTCGAGGAACGGCTGCGACTCGATGTCGCCGACGGTGCCGCCGACCTCTGTGATGATCACGTCGGGCTTCGGCGACTCGTCTGCCTGCAGACGCATCCGGCGCTTGATCTCATCAGTGATGTGCGGGATGACCTGCACCGTGTCGCCGAGGTACTCGCCGCGGCGCTCGCGCGCGATCACCTGCGAGTAGATCTGGCCGGTGGTCACGTTGGCCGCCTCGGACAGACTGATGTCGAGGAAGCGCTCGTAGTGTCCGATGTCGAGGTCGGTCTCCGCGCCGTCGTCCGTGACGAAGACCTCGCCGTGCTGGAACGGGTTCATCGTGCCGGGGTCGACGTTCAGATAGGGGTCGAGCTTCTGCATGACGACCCGCAGTCCGCGGGCGGTGAGAAGGTTGCCGAGGCTCGCGGCGGTGAGCCCCTTGCCCAAAGACGAAACGACACCGCCGGTCACGAAGATGTGCTTGGTGGTGTCGTTCTTGGGCCCCGCAGAAGAAGAGTTCATCACGGGCTTCAATCCTATCAGGCGGCGGCGGTGCCGAGACTGAGAAGTTCTCGGGCGTGGGTGATTGCGGCATCCGAATCGGTGAGTCCCGACAGGAGCCTGGCCATCTCGGCCTCACGATCGGGGCCGTCCAGACGGCGCACACTCGAGGCGGTGACGGCGCCGTCGTGGGATTTGACGACGGAAAGATGGTTGCCGGCGAAGGCCGCGACCTGGGCGAGATGAGTGACCGCGATCACCTGGGATCGCTCAGCGAGCCGGGCGAGTCGCCGCCCGACCTCGATGGCCGCCGCTCCGCCGATGCCGGCATCCACCTCGTCGAAGACGAAGGTCGGGACGGGGTCCGTGCCGGCGATCACGACCTCGATCGCGAGCATCACGCGCGACAGCTCGCCGCCGGAGGCTCCACGGCCGACGGGGCGCGGCTCGGCGCCGGGATGCGGGGCGAGCAGGATGGCGACGTCGTCGCGTCCATGCGCGCTCTCCGAGCCCGAGGTCACGGCGACCTCCAGACGTGCGTCGGGCATCGCCAGGGCGTGGAGCTCTTCGGACACGGCAGCGCCCAGACGCGTGGCCGCCTCCGTCCGTACTGCGGTCAACGCGTCGGCTGCCGCGTCGAGTTCCGCCCTGGCCGCGGAACGCTCGGCATCGAGCCGCTCGACGCGGTCGTTGTCGTCGTCGAGTTCGGCCAGACGCGCGGAGCCGGTCTCCCAGAGCGCCAGTGCCTCGTCGAGCGAGCCATGCGCGCGCACCAGGGTGTTGAGCGCGGCACGGCGCTCCTCAACGGCGGCGAGTTCGTGCGGCCCTGCCTCGTCCAGATCGGCGAGGTAGCCGGCCAGCTGACCGGCGAGATCCGCCAGGCGATAGCCGACGTCGGCCAGCGACTCGGCGATACCGGCGAGAGCCGGATCGGACACGCGCTCCAAGAGGCGGCGTGCGTCGGCGACGAACGAAGAGGCATCGGGCTCGCCGTCTTCGTTGGACAGGGCAGTGTGCGCGAGCGCGGCGGCCTGCCGCAGCTCCTCGGCGTTCGCGAGACGCTCGGCCCGCTCGGACAGGACCTCGTCCTCCCCCGCCTCGGGCGCGGTCGCCTCGATCAGGGCGAGCGCCTCGCGCAGACGAGCGGCCTCCTCGGCACGGCGATCGCGGTTGTCCGTGAGCTCGTGCAGTTCGGTATCGAATGCGCGCCATTGCTCCCAGGCGCCGCGGTAGGTGCGCAGCGCCGTGGACACCGGCTCACCTCCGAAGCGGTCGAGGGCGTCGCGCTGAGCCGCCGCGGACTTCAGGCGCAACTGTTCGGACTGGCCGTGCACGACGACCAGCTGCTCCGCGAGCGCGGAGAGGACGCCGGCCGGCGCGGCGCGTCCGCCGACACTCGCGCGGCTGCGCCCTTCGGCGCTGAGCGTACGGGAGACGTAGAGCTCGGATCGGCCGTCTCCGGCCGGCTCGAGTTCGCCACCGGCATCCGTCACGATGTCGGCGACAGCACCCTGCTCCGGAACGACCCAGACCCCGGCGACCGACGCCTGCGCGGCTCCCGCGCGCACCGCACCGGAATCGGCGCGCTGACCGAGCAGAAGACCGAGACCGGTGACGACCATCGTCTTGCCGGCACCGGTCTCGCCCGTGATGGCGGTGAAGCCCTTGCCGAGCGGGAGCACGGCGTCGGCGATCACGCCGAGGTGCTGCATCCGGATCTCCTCGATCATGCCGAGGCCTCCGTCCCGTTGCCGCGCCAGCCGGCCACAGGCAGGCGGAACTTGCGGACGAGTCGATCGGTGAACGGTGCGGGGTGCAGCCGGGCCAGGCGCACCGGGCGGGAGGACCGGCGGACCACGACGCGCGCGCCGGGCGGCAGGTCGTGCGAGCGCCGTCCGTCGCACCACAGGATGCCGGTGCCGCTGGTGCTCTCGAGCATCTCGATCGCGACCGAAGCGTGCGGACTCACCACGAGCGGCTTGGCGAACAGGGCGTGCGCGGACAGCGGCACGACCGCGATCGCCTCGACGCCGGGCCAGATGACCGGCCCGCCGGCGGAGAAGTTGTAGGCGGTCGAGCCGGTGGGCGTCGACACGACCATGCCGTCGCAGCCGTAGCTCGTCAGCGGTCGGCCGTCGATCTCGACGACGACTTCGATCATCCGCTCGCGGCTGGCCTTCTCGACGGTCGCCTCGTTCAGCGCCCAGGTCTCGTACACGACCTCGCCGGCGGCGTCCTTGACCCGGACGGACAGCGCGAGGCGTTCTTCGACCTCGTAGTCCCGCTCGATCACGCGCCGGACTGCTGCATCCATGTCGTCTCGCTCGATCTCGGCGAGGAAGCCGACATGGCCCATGTTGATCCCGAGCACTGGCGCACCGCTGTCTCGCACGAGTTCGGCGGCGCGCAGGATCGTGCCGTCGCCGCCGAGGACGATCGCGAGTTCGAGGTCTCCGACCTGGATGCCGTCGCCGAGGGCGTCGACCGCGGCGAACGCGCCGTCGACCGCCGCGAGTTCAGCGCGGTCCTCCGGCGCGAGGACCGGGCGTGCACCTGCACTGCGAAGGGAGTCGACGACGCGGTGAGCTGCTGCGACGGTGTCGGCCCGGCCTGCGTGGGCGACGACCAGGATGTAGCGCTCGTTCATCGTCCTCCTGCCAGTTCGTCGATCCGCTTCGTCCATTCTGCCGGAGACGTCCCCCGGCCGGGCGACATGTGGACAAGGTACTCGGCGTTGCCGTGCGTTCCGAGGAGCGGTGACGGGAGGATGCCGAGCATCCCGAAGCCGGCATCCCATGCGCTCCAGAGCGTGCGCGCCACGGCATCCGCGCGGATGACCGGATTCGTGACGAGGCCGCCGCGGACGGCGGTGCGGCCGACCTCGAACTGCGGCTTGACGAGGAGCACGACGTCGGCACCGGATGCCGCGACCTGTGCGACCGCACCGAACACGAGCTCGAGGGAGATGAACGACAGATCGCCGACGACCAGCTCAGGGGCACGGGATTCTCCGGTCGCCTGTGCGAGGTTCTCGGGCGTCATGTGGCGGACGTTGTAGCCCTCCACGACGATGACGCCGGGATCCGCCGCGATCGAGGGCGCGAGTTGATCGTGCCCGACGTCGACCGCGAGCACCCGTTCGGCGCCGCGTTCGCGCAGTACCTGAGTGAATCCGCCGGTCGAGGCGCCCATGTCCAGTGCCAGCCGCCCGGCGACGGGCACATCGAACCCGTCCAGCGCCGCGATCAGCTTGTGCGCCGCGCGGCTGACGTAGTGGTCCGCACCCGCGACGGTGATCTCGGTGTCGTCGCCGACCGGTGCGGATGCCTTGATCACGGTGCGTCCGGCGACCTGGACGAGTCCGTCGGCGATCATCGTCGCCGCATGCGTGCGCGAGCGTGCGAGTCCACGGGCCGCGAGGGCTGCGTCGAGGCGGGTCACCGTTCCGACGACTTCTCTCGCTGATCGCCGCGGGCACCGGATTCGAGTCTGCGGGACAGTTCGTCGTGCAGGCTCGAATAGGCATCGGCCCGTGCCGCGAGTGGCTGTCCTTCGATCAGGCGCAGGCGGCTCCAGAGTCCGTCGGTGGGACCTGTCGTGCTGTCGTCGCTCACCCCACAAGCCTACGGCCGATGGAACGGATCCTCGTAGAGGCGCTCTGGCACCCGCAGCACGAAGATCGGCGTCCCGGACTCCCAGATCGCCAGTGCGCCGGCGCGCAGCAGATCGATCTGACGGGTCCCGGCTGCGAGGATCTCGACGTCTCCTCCGGCCACGCGCACAGTCGCGTCCCCGACGGTCACGGCGCCATCCTTGCGCGTCGCCTCCGGGTACGGCTCGTGGAGCTCACGCAGATCCGACAGGATGAACGTCGGGCGCGATCCTTCCGGCGCCGCGAGCACGTGTTTCGGCCGATCGATACCGGTGAGCACGAGAACCGAGTCGATGCCGGCCCGGTTGGCCCCGAGGATGTCGGTGTCCAGGCGGTCGCCGATGAACAGGGTGCGGTGTCCGCCGAAACGGGCGATCGCCTCCTCGAAGATCGGCACTTCCGGCTTCCCGGCGACGGTCGCGAGACGCCCGACCGCCGTGTGGACCGCCGACACCAGCGTTCCGTTGCCGGGTGCCACGCCGCGTTCGCGCGGGATCGTCCAGTCGCTGTTCGTCGCGATCCACGGGATGCCGCCCTCCTCCTCGGGCACCTTCAGGGCGAAGGCGGCCTCGGCGAGGTCGGTCCAGGCGACGTCGGGCGCAAAACCCTGCACGACGGCATCCGGTGCATCCTCGGCACTGCGGGTGACCGTGTAGCCGGCCTTCTCCGCCTCGACGACGAGCCCTTCGCCGCCCACGATCAGCAGCGTGGCCGGCGCGGGCACCATGGTCGCGAGCAGGCGCATGGCGGCCTGCGGACTGGTGACCACTTCACCAGCCGCCACCGTCAGCCCGAGCTCGGTGAGGTGCTCGGCGACCGACGCGTCGGTACGGGATGCGTTGTTCGTGATGTACCCGACACGGCGCTCCCGCGCGACGGCATTCAGGCTGTCCACGGCGTGTGGAAGCGCGCCCGGTCCGGCGTACACGACGCCGTCCAGGTCGGCGAGGACGACGTCGATGCCGTCCAGAGGGGTCGGGCGCTTCTTGGCGAACAAGCCCATCAGGCCCTGTCCCCCTCGTCCTCGACGTCCTTCTCGTCTTCGCCGAGAAGCTCGGCGACCTCCTGCTCGATCTCGTCGCGTTCGGACAGGGCGGGAGCCGGCGCCGGGGCGTCGTCGGTGGCGTCGTCGGTGGCGTCGTCGGCGGGTGCGTCGGCCTCGTCGGCGGGTGCGTCGGCCTCGTCGGCGGGTGCGTCGGCCTCGTCGGCGGGTGCGTCGGCCTCGTCGGCGGCAGCGTCGGCCTCGTCGGCGGCAGCGTCCGCGATCTCGGCCTGCGCGTCGGTGGACTCTTCCTGCACGTCGGCTGGTGCAGCATCCCCGCCGGCGACCGGCTCGTCCGCGGGTGCGCCGGTGGCGGCTTCCTCGGACGAGTCCTCCGGGAACTCGCCTTCGATCAGACTGTCCTCGACGATGAGTTCCTCGTCGCCGTCCTCATCCAGGCCCAGCGCCTCGAGGGCGACCTCGGCGCGTTGCGCCCAGAACTCGGCCTCTTCGTTGCGTCCGAGGTCCTCGAGGACGGCCGCCCGGGCAGCGAACAACGCCGGGCTCCAACTGAACGCGCGGTCCGGGTCGAGCTCAGGGATCTCGAGCTCTCCGAGCGCGAGCTCGGTCTCGCCCTGATCCAGACGTGCGCCGGACATGGCGATCGCCAGGGAAACGCGCACGTCGATCGGCAACGCCGAGCGGTCGACCGCACGTCCGGTCTCGAGCGCACGGTCGGGGCGTCCGACGCCGCGCTCGCTGTCGACCATGAGCGCGATCTGGTCCTCCTTGCCGGAGATCCGGCGGTAGGTGCGCAGCTCGCGCAGCGCCAGAGCGAAATCACCCGTCGCGTACGCCGTGATCCCCAAGGTCTCGCGGACGATCGCGATACGGCCGGCACGACGGGATGCCGCAAGGGCATGCTCGTGCGCCAGCGCAGGGTCTTCTTCGATGAGCTTCGACGCCATCGCGAGATGACGCGCAACCTGCTCGGCGTTCTCTTTGCTGAGCGTCTTCAGCTCATTGCGAGCCGCAGCGGGCAGGTCACGTGCGGTGACCTCGTCGGGGATGTCCGGACCACGCTCGGGGCGAGGTCGATCGTCGTACGGTCGGTCTGACCGGGGACGCTCGGACCCACCGCGCTGCGGGAACGAACTGCGGCCACGATCATCGCGCCGCTCGGATCCACCGTCGCGGCGCTGGTACCCGCCCGAGGGACGGTCTCCATCACGACGGGGGGCGCTGTCGCGACGCTGGTAACCGCCATCGCGGCTCTGACCACCGGTGCGACGGTCGCCATCACGGCGCTGGTACCCGCCCGAGGGACGGTCACCGTCGCGGCGCGGGGCGCTGTCGCGACGCTGGTACCCACCATCGCGGCTCTGACCACCGGACGGACGGTCGCCGTCGCGGCGCTGGTACCCACCGGACGGACGGTCACCGTCACGACGCTGATACCCACCGGACGGACGGTCACCGTCACGACGCTGATACCCACCCGTCGGACGGTCACCGTCACGACGTGGGGCGCTGTCGCGACGCTGGTAACCGCCATCGCGACTCTGACCACCGCTGGGACGATCACCATCACGACGCTGATACCCACCGGACGGACGGTCACCGTCACGACGTGGGGCGCTGTCGCGACGCTGGTAACCGCCATCGCGACTCTGACCACCGCTGGGACGATCACCATCACGACGCTGATACCCACCGGACGGACGGTCACCGTCACGACGCTGATACCCGCCCGACGGACGATCACCATCACGACGCGGGGCGCTATCGCGACGCTGGTAACCGCCGTCACGATTCTGACCACCGGTAGGACGATCACCATCACGACGAGGAGCAGCGTCTCGCGACTGCTGTCCACCATCTCGACGCGGAGCGCGGTCGCGAGATGCGCTGCCGCCTTCGCGATACGACGGTCGGGAAGCGGAGCGATCAGAGCGCGGACGATCCTGGCGCCCGTCCCCGGAGTTCGTGGAACGGTCGTCGTTGTTGCGTCGCGGTCGACGCTCTTCCTCATCCGGCATGATCCCCTGCTCTCTCCAACTTCCTGTTAACGCAAAATGGCCACCCAACCTTGGGTGGCCATTTCACAGAAGAAGTCCGGCGGTGTCCTACTCTCCCACAGGGTCCCCCCTGCAGTACCATCGGCGCTGTGAGGCTTAGCTTCCGGGTTCGGAATGTAACCGGGCGTTTCCCTCACGCTATGGCCGCCGAAACACTATTGATGTTTCAATCAAACCTAAAGACACACGTGGTGCCTGTAGGGTTCTCGACCGTACATCGAGAACCACAAAGTGGACGCGTAGCATCAAATCAAGTCAGTGTTGATTCGAGGTGTTATCAAGTCATCGGCTTATTAGTACCAGTCAGCTGCATGCGTTGCCGCACTTCCACATCTGGCCTATCAACCCAGTAGTCTGGCTGGGAGCCTCTCACCCGAAGGTATGGAAGTCTCATCTTGAGGCCGGCTTCCCGCTTAGATGCTTTCAGCGGTTATCCATCCCGAACGTAGCTAATCAGCGGTGCTCCTGGCGGAACAACTGACACACCAGAGGTTCGTCCAACCCGGTCCTCTCGTACTAGGGTCAGATCCTCTCAAACTTCCTACGCGCGCAGCGGATAGGGACCGAACTGTCTCACGACGTTCTAAACCCAGCTCGCGTACCGCTTTAATGGGCGAACAGCCCAACCCTTGGGACCTACTCCAGCCCCAGGATGCGACGAGCCGACATCGAGGTGCCAAACCATGCCGTCGATATGGACTCTTGGGCAAGATCAGCCTGTTATCCCCGAGGTACCTTTTATCCGTTGAGCGACAGCGCTTCCACAAGCCACTGCCGGATCACTAGTCCCGACTTTCGTCCCTGCTCGACCTGTCAGTCTCACAGTCAAGCTCCCTTGTGCACTTACACTCGACACCTGATTGCCAACCAGGTTGAGGGAACCTTTGGGCGCCTCCGTTACTTTTTGGGAGGCAACCGCCCCAGTTAAACTACCCACCAGGCACTGTCCCTGAACCGGATTACGGTCCGAAGTTAGATATCCAGAGTGACCAGAGTGGTATTTCAACAATGACTCCACATGAACTGGCGTCCACGCTTCAAAGTCTCCCACCTATCCTACACAAGCCACACCGAACACCAATACCAAGCTGTAGTAAAGGTCACGGGGTCTTTCCGTCCTGCTGCGCGTAACGAGCATCTTTACTCGTAATGCAATTTCGCCGAGTTCGCGGTTGAGACAGTTGGGAAGTCGTTACGCCATTCGTGCAGGTCGGAACTTACCCGACAAGGAATTTCGCTACCTTAGGATGGTTATAGTTACCACCGCCGTTTACTGGGGCTTAAATTCTCAGCTTCGCCTTGCGGCTAACCGGTCCTCTTAACCTTCCAGCACCGGGCAGGCGTCAGTCCGTATACATCGTCTTGCGACTTAGCACGGACCTGTGTTTTTAATAAACAGTCGCTACCCACTAGTCTCTGCGGCCTCCAAACGCTTTCGGAGCAAGTCCTAATACGTCGAAGGCCCCCCTTCTCCCGAAGTTACGGGGGCATTTTGCCGAGTTCCTTAACCACGATTCTCTCGATCTCCTTGGTATTCTCTACCTGACCACCTGAGTCGGTTTGGGGTACGGGCGGCTAGAACCTCGCGTCGATGCTTTTCTTGGCAGCATAGGATCATCCACTTTTTATCCGCATCGTGTCTCAGCCTATGTGAGAGACGGATTTGCCTATCTCTCGGCCTACGCACTTGCACCAGGACAACCATCGCCTGGCTTGGACTACCTTCCTGCGTCACACCTGTTAATACGCTAGCCGCACCAGAACGGGGTCGTACGCTAGGCCCAGAGCGTCACCCCGAAGGGATCAGTCACTGGGATTCAGATACTTAGCACTACTGGATTAGCTTGGGCGGTTCTTCGCCGGTACGGGAATATCAACCCGTTGTCCATCGACTACGCCTGTCGGCCTCGCCTTAGGTCCCGACTTACCCAGGGAAGATTAGCTTGACCCTGGAACCCTTGGTCTTTCGGAGGACGTGTTTCTCACACGTCATTCGCTACTCATGCCTGCATTCTCACTCGTGTAGCCTCCACGGCTGGTTCACACCGCCGCTTCGCTGGCCACACGACGCTCTCCTACCCATCAATACGGCTGGACCACGAAGGCCTACCAAAAATATCAATGCCACAACTTCGGTGGCGTGCTTGAGCCCCGTTACATTGTCGGCGCGGAATCACTTGACCAGTGAGCTATTACGCACTCTTTCAAGGGTGGCTGCTTCTAAGCCAACCTCCTGGTTGTCTAAGCAACTCCACATCCTTTCCCACTTAGCACGCGCTTAGGGACCTTAGATGGTGGTCTGGGTTGTTTCCCTCTCGACTATGAAGCTTATCCCCCACAGTCTCACTGCTGCGCTCTCACTTACCGGCATTCGGAGTTTGGCTGACGTCAGTAACCTTGTAGGGCCCATCGGCCATCCAGTAGCTCTACCTCCGGCAAGAAACACGCAACGCTGCACCTAAATGCATTTCGGAGAGAACCAGCTATCACGAAGTTTGATTGGCCTTTCACCCCTATCCACAGCTCATCCCCTCAGTTTTCAACCTAAGTGGGTTCGGTCCTCCACGACGTCTTACCGTCGCTTCAACCTGGCCATGGATAGATCACTTCGCTTCGGGTCTAGGACATGCGACTGAATCGCCCTATTCAGACTCGCTTTCGCTACGGCTACCCCACACGGGTTAACCTCGCCACATATCGCTAACTCGCAGGCTCATTCTTCAAAAGGCACGCTGTCACCCCTACTAAGGAGGCTCCAACGGTTTGTAAGCAAACGGTTTCAGGTACTATTTCACTCCCCTCCCGGGGTACTTTTCACCTTTCCCTCACGGTACTTGTCCGCTATCGGTCATCTGGGAGTATTTAGGCTTATCAGGTGGTCCTGACAGATTCACACGGGATTTCACGGGCCCCGTGCTACTTGGGATACTCTCCACGCCAGAACACATGTTTCGACTACGGGGCTGGCACCCACTATGGCCCGCCTTTCAAGACGGTTCGTCTACACGCTTCTGTAACGCCACCAATTCGGCAGAACTGGTAGGAAAGTCCCACAACCCCGAACATGCAACTCCTGCCGGATATCACACACACTCGGTTTAGCCTCATCCGCTTTCGCTCGCCACTACTCACGGAATCACATGTTGTTTTCTCTTCCTGTGGGTACTGAGATGTTTCACTTCCCCACGTTCCCTCTACCCGCCCTATATATTCAGACGGGAGTCACTAGGTCGGCACGCCGCCCAGCGGGGTTTCCCCATTCGGACACCCTCGGATCAAAACTTGCTTATCAGTTCCCCGAGGCTTATCGCAGATTGCTACGTCCTTCTTCGGCTCCAGATGCCAAGGCATCCACCGTTTGCTCTTAAAGACTTGAAATCACATGAGTTCGAATCGTCAAAAAATTGACTAATGATCTTTAAGATCATCTTCATGAACCAACCCGAAGGTCGGTCCAAAGATGCTCGCGTCCACTGTGTAGTTCTCAAAGTACGGGCGGTACCCCTCACCACCTCCCCAACCGGAGAGACAACAAGAGGCCCAGAGGATTCAGACAAAACGTCTGGCCCCTCAGGACCCAACAGCGTGCAGACACCAAACCCGCCGGCTCCCCCGTTCCAACAACCCCGAAGAGCTGCGTACTAGCAGAAACCAGCCTCGCTGGCGTCATGTCAAATGTTCCACCCATGAGCTCCCAGCGAAGAACGAACGTCTTCGATCTGGGTTCTGGACACCCCAAGAGGTGTCAGATGCTCCTTAGAAAGGAGGTGATCCAGCCGCACCTTCCGGTACGGCTACCTTGTTACGACTTAGTCCTAATTACCGATCCCACCTTCGACGGCTCCCTCCACAAGGGTTAGGCCACCGGCTTCAGGTGTTACCGACTTTCATGACTTGACGGGCGGTGTGTACAAGACCCGGGAACGTATTCACCGCAGCGTTGCTGATCTGCGATTACTAGCGACTCCGACTTCATGAGGTCGAGTTGCAGACCTCAATCCGAACTGGGACCGGCTTTTTGGGATTCGCTCCACCTTACGGTATCGCAGCCCTTTGTACCGGCCATTGTAGCATGCGTGAAGCCCAAGACATAAGGGGCATGATGATTTGACGTCATCCCCACCTTCCTCCGAGTTGACCCCGGCAGTATCCCATGAGTTCCCACCATTACGTGCTGGCAACATAGAACGAGGGTTGCGCTCGTTGCGGGACTTAACCCAACATCTCACGACACGAGCTGACGACAACCATGCACCACCTGTTCACGAGTGTCCAAAGAGTTGACCATTTCTGGCCCGTTCTCGTGTATGTCAAGCCTTGGTAAGGTTCTTCGCGTTGCATCGAATTAATCCGCATGCTCCGCCGCTTGTGCGGGTCCCCGTCAATTCCTTTGAGTTTTAGCCTTGCGGCCGTACTCCCCAGGCGGGGAACTTAATGCGTTAGCTGCGTCACGGAATCCGTGGAAAGGACCCCACAACTAGTTCCCAACGTTTACGGGGTGGACTACCAGGGTATCTAAGCCTGTTTGCTCCCCACCCTTTCGCTCCTCAGCGTCAGTTACGGCCCAGAGATCTGCCTTCGCCATCGGTGTTCCTCCTGATATCTGCGCATTCCACCGCTACACCAGGAATTCCAATCTCCCCTACCGCACTCTAGTCTGCCCGTACCCACTGCAGGCTGGAGGTTGAGCCTCCAGTTTTCACAGCAGACGCGACAGACCGCCTACGAGCTCTTTACGCCCAATAATTCCGGATAACGCTTGCGCCCTACGTATTACCGCGGCTGCTGGCACGTAGTTAGCCGGCGCTTTTTCTGCAGGTACCGTCACTCTCGCTTCTTCCCTGCTAAAAGAGGTTTACAACCCGAAGGCCGTCATCCCTCACGCGGCGTTGCTGCATCAGGCTTTCGCCCATTGTGCAATATTCCCCACTGCTGCCTCCCGTAGGAGTCTGGGCCGTGTCTCAGTCCC
The DNA here is from genome assembly GCF_025836995.1 of Microbacterium sp. M28. Lineage (NCBI taxonomy): Bacteria > Bacillati > Actinomycetota > Actinomycetes > Micrococcales > Microbacteriaceae > Microbacterium > Microbacterium triticisoli. Next base: position 2,081,576 of record NZ_CP107546.1, read on the forward strand.
AGTGTGGCCGGTCACCCTCTCAGGCCGGCTACCCGTCGACGCCTTGGTGAGCCATTACCTCACCAACAAGCTGATAGGCCGCGAGCCCATCCCAGACCGAAAAATCTTTCCAGACGTTGACCATGCGATCACGTCTCATATCCAGTATTAGACGCCGTTTCCAGCGCTTATCCCAGAGTCCGGGGCAGGTTGCTCACGTGTTACTCACCCGTTCGCCACTGATCCACAAGAGCAAGCTCCTGCTTCACCGTTCGACTTGCATGTGTTAAGCACGCCGCCAGCGTTCATCCTGAGCCAGGATCAAACTCTCCGTAAAAAAGAAATGCATACCCACACGGGGAAAACCATGCAGGCAGCGAGTTTGAAACTGACCAAAGAGACAAAATCAACTGACTTCATCCGAATGCCAACCCCCAACAAAGAAGGTTGGTCTTTGATCCAAAGGAATTCTCACCCCCACAAAAGTGGAGACGAGGATAATTTGGCATTTGACAAGTGCACGCTGTTGAGTTCTCAAGGATCAGACGCTCCCCCGACCCAGCCTCACGACCAGGCCCGAAGGGCAACTTCTCTATCTTACCTCGCTGGATCCGTTTGTCAAATCGGCGAATCGAGCGAACCCGACCCGCGATCCGAGGACCACGAGGCATCCCGTAACCGTTCTCACACCGGAGTGTTCGAGCTGTTTTCGGGAGGTGGTCCGCCGCTTGAGGGGAGCTGACCTTCCGGTCTCTCTCAACCCTGTGGGGCGAACAAGTAATAAGTTACGCGGGATCCCGGAGTCCGGCAAATCCAGGCCGCGTCCCGGGCGTGTCGCCTTCGACTCCGGCCCCCCACAGAGGCCCGGGTCGTCGTACGATCGGGCGCATGCAGGCCCTTCCGTCCCGCCTCGCCGTCGATGCGCTCGCCCGCGCGAGCGTGCTGGCCGTCTGCCGCGCGGCCCGGCATCCTTCTGTCCGGGCTGCGGACCTCGACCTGGGGCGCATCGCGATGGCGTACCGGAGCGACAGGTCCCTGACGATCGACGGACACTCCCCCGAAGTCTGGTCGGCGCTGTCCGGGTTCTGGCGCACCTCCGACGGGTGGGTGCGCACGCACGCGAACTATCCGCACCATGCCCGGGCGCTGCGCAATGCCCTTCGACTCGAGGACGGTGCCGACGCCGAGAGCCTCGGTCGCGTGCTGATCGAGCGATCGACCGCTGAAGCGGTCACGCGGATCACGGATGCCGGCGGACTCGCGGTCCCGGTCCGTGAGGAGGATCCGTCGTCCGATCGCGCGCTGCGCGAGCTGCCGCTCGTCGAGTCGACGCCCATCGGACGAGCCCCGCACCGACGTACTGCTTCCGGACACGGCCTCGCCGGCATCCGGGTTCTGGATCTCACGCGCGTCATCGCTGGTCCGGTCTGCGCGCGTACTCTCGCGCTGCTGGGAGCCGATGTCCTGCGCGTCGATCCCCCGGGCATCCCCGAGCCGGACTGGCAGCACCTGGACACCGGGCATGGCAAGCGCTCCACGATCCTCGACGCCTCCTCGGCACGTTTCGCTGAGCTGCTCAGCGCGGCGGACGTCATCGTTCTCGGGTATCGACCAGTGGCGCTCGACCGCCTCGGGCTCTCCCCCGTCGCGCTGGCGGAGCGCCATCCCGGACTCATCGTCGCTCAGCTCAGCGCGTGGGGCGTCGACCAGCCGGAGCGGCGCGGTTTCGACAGCCTCGTGCAGGCGGAATCCGGGATCGCCATGATCGAGTCGCCCGACGGCGACCGTCCCGGGGCTCTCCCGGCACAGGCGCTCGACCACTCGGCCGGCTATCTCCTCGCCGCTGCCATCTGCGATGCCGTCCACGATCGGGACACGACGGGGACCGTACGCAGCGTCCGGACGTCGCTGCGTCGGGTGGCGGCCGAACTGCTCGGGATGCCGCGCACCACCGAACCGGAGCCCGCCTCGCCGATCGATCCGAACGCGCACACTCAGCGGTTCCGCGTCGATTCGCACGATGTCGTCACCGTGCGCTCGGCGATCCCCGGGCTGGAGTTCGCCGCCCCGCGACCATGGGGCCTCGACGCACCGACCTGGTGATCAGTGTGCGCTGCTGCGGCGGACGCCGACGACGACGCACAGGACTGCGGTGAGCGCACCCCAGACGGCGCAGGCCGGCGGGAGCACCCGATACGCCAGGTGCTGCACGGTGAAGTCGTCGTCCAAAGGACCGTACAGAACGAGACCGGCCACCCACGCGACCACGAGCACAGCGGGCAATGACAGCCACCACGCGACCCGCACCCATCCCGGAAGCAGACGTTCCACCGGCTCCCGAGGGGTACGACGTCGCAGCCACACCAGCATCCAGATCCCGATGATGGCGAGCCCGACCACACTCGATCCGTGCTGCAACCACTTGAATCCCTGCAGCGGCCCCCATTCAGCGTCCAGGATCGGGAGCACCTGGCTGCCCCATCGGCCTTCGTGCGTGAAGAGGTCCCACAGGATGTGCGACGCCACGCCGATCAGGAGGGAGGCGGCGAGGAGCAGCGGATACCAGCGGCTCTCCCCCGCACCCAGCGACTGGCGCGCTGCCGCGGCTGGACGCTGGTTCCACTCACGCGGAAGCCGGGCGGCCGCCCAGGCAGGCGAGAGCTCGGCGACCGCAGGCCGCAGCAGTACCCGCCAGACCAGGAACAGCCCGAACGCGATCAGCCCGGTCCACACGATGTTCGTGCCTGCGTGGGTGAATCCGTAGCCGAGGCCGACACCGCGGACGAACAGCGGAAGGTCCGGTGTCATGGCGCCGATGGCGATCGCCGCCGGCAGCAGCGGCGTCCGCACGAACGGCAGCGCCACCACGGCATGGCTCGGCGTGAACGGCACGATCAGCCGATGAACAGGCCCGCGAGAGTCTTCTTCCCACGTCGCAGCACGGAAACGCCACCGGGCAGAGTGCCCTGGATCGTGACGCCCTCGTCCTCGACACGGACGCCGTCGAGCGAGACACCGCCCTGCGAAATCGCGCGGCGCGCCTCGGACAGGCTCGACACCAGCCCGGTGGCGACCAGAGCATCCACGACCTGAGTACCGGCGGCGACCGTCGCGTTCGGCAGCTCCGCCAGAGCCGATCGCAGCGTCTCCGCATCCAGGGTCGTCAGGTCGCCCTGACCGAACAGGGCGTCGGATGCGGCGATCACCGCGGCCGCCGCATCGATGCCGTGCACCGTCGCAACCACCTCGAGCGCGAGCCGCTTCTGCGCCGCGCGGCGGAAGGGCTCGGTCTCAACGAGGCGCGCGTACTCCTCGATCTCCGCCTTCGTGAGGAACGTGAACACCTTGAGACGCGTGATCACGTCGGCGTCGTCGGTGTTGAGCCAGAACTGGTACATCCGGTACGGGCTGCACATCTCGGGATCCAGCCAGATCGCGTTGCCCGCGCTCTTGCCGAACTTGGTGCCGTCACTGTTCGTGATCAGCGGAGTGCCGATCGCGTGAACCGAGACGCCCTCGACGCGGTGGATGAGATCCGTCCCGCTGGTGAGGTTGCCCCACTGGTCGCTGCCACCGGTCTGCAGCACGCAACCGTAGCGGCGGTAGAGCTCGAGGTAGTCCAGGCCCTGCAGGATCTGGTAGCTGAACTCGGTGTAGCTGATACCGGCTTCGGAGTTCAACCGCGCAGAGACGGCATCCTTCTTGATCATGGTTCCGACGCGGAAGTGCTTGCCGATCCCGCGCAGGAAGTCGATCGCGCTCAACGGAGCGGTCCAGTCGAGGTTGTTCACCATGCGTGCGGCATTGTCGCCCTCGAAGCTCAGGAAACGCTCGACCTGGGCGCGCAGCTTCTCCACCCACTCCTGCACCGTCTCGACCGGGTTGAGCACGCGCTCGGAGTCGCGGCCGCCGGGGTCGCCGACGAGTCCCGTCGATCCGCCGACCAGACCCAACGGGCGGTGCCCGGCCAGCTGAAGGCGGCGCAGCGTCAGCAGCTGCACGAGGTTGCCCAGGTGCAGGCTGGGAGCCGTCGGGTCGAAACCGCAGTAATACGTGATCGGGTCCCCGGCGAGAAGGGCGCGCAGCGCCTCCTGATCGGTGGACACATGGACGAGGCCACGCCAGACGATCTCGTCCCACACGTTCTCGAACGCGGGGTCGATCGCCTGCGGAGCAGTCGTCAGATCGGTATTCGACACGCGTTCCAGGCTATCAGCGCGGCGCGCTCGCTCCGGTCAGGCGTGCACGCCCCACCACACCAGGAACGCGGCACTGAGCGCGATCACCCAGCTGACCAGGCTGCCGACCAGGAAGTACTCCGCACGGGCACCCGTCTCGCCGTCCTTGGAGATCTCGGGGAAGCGCACGATGCCCTTCGCCGCCAGCATCGCGGCGAGGATCGGGTACGCGGCGGTGAGGGTCAGCATGAACACGATCACCCGCTCGAGCGGTCCGATCAGGCGTCCGCCCTTGAATCCTCCGCGTTGCACGGTGACCTCTGGCGCTTCCTCCGCCGCGGCATCCGTGTCGGACGGCGTCGTCTGTCCGGTGTCGACGACCGCGCCCGGGGATGCGACCTGCGCGATGCCCGCATCGTCGGGACGCCAGGTGTGCTCGCCGGCGAGCGCCGCCCTGACCACGAGGTTCGCGGACTCGAGCAGGAACGCGACGACGCCCACGACGAGAACGGCGAGATCGAACGGGATCGGGCCGAACGGGGAATCGAGGTTCCAGGACAGCCCGATGATCCCGGCATCCGCTCGCGCCCCTGCCCACGCCACCGAGAGCGCGACGACGAAGGCCAGCGCGACGGCCGGCCAGAACCCGAGCCGCGAGTCCCGGCGCTGCGGCATGGCCCAGACCCAGAGAGCACCCGCCGCGATCGCCAGGATCATGGGCAGCAGCGCGTCCGAGACGCTGCCGAGCACAAGCAGCACGATGAGCGTCGCGAGGTATCCGATCCATTGACGAGGCACGAACTGGCGCACCAGGTCGACCGCGCCCACGGCGAGCAGCAGGAACCCGGCCAGGATCATGATGCGACTCCCCTCAGCTGCGCGAGTCCTTCGATGAGCGCGGCGGCTCCTGCCCGGCGCAGCGACTTGGAGACGCTGGGCTGCGAGATCCCCTCGGCCAGTGCGAGTTCGGCCTGCGGCGTGCCGATCAGACGCCCGTAGGTGAGTCGGCGCTCGCGCTCGCTCATGGCGCCGACCATCTCGTCACGGGCGAGCAGGTACGCGTTCGATGCCGCGATCACGGACTCCATGACCTCATCCTGCCCCGGGGCACCGACGATCCAGGTGCGCATCCGCGGCACGGCGCGCTGCTCGCGGGCATGGACGGTCTCGATGGCGTCGCGCGCCGCGTACCAGCCCGGCCCGTCGGAGAGATCTCCGTGCGCCGAGTCGATCGCACGGATGCCGCCGACGCCGATCCCGAATCGGAAGGCGATCCCGTCCGGCAGGGCCAGCTGGAGCATGAGCAGCGAGGCCAGCGCATCGCCGAGCCGACGATAGACGGCCTGCTGCTCGTCGCCTACTGTGGGCGTCAGCGGCTGCGTCGCAAGCGGAAGATCCGCTTCGACGCGCGCGATGGTGTCGTCGAGCACCCGCTGTGCGGATTCGCGGTCCTGGAGACGGCGGGAGCCGACGATGTCAGCGATCACGGCGATGACCATGCCATAACCATAACACGCATAACTCGGCTATATGCACTGATTGGCTATTTAGTAGGAACATGCCTGATATGAGCATCCCCTGGCGGCAGGGCACCTGGACCCACCTTCCCGAAGCGACGCACGAGGACGGGCATCTCGACGTCACCGCCGTCGAGGGCAGCGACGCCTGGCGACGCACCGCCTACGGCTTCGTGCACGACAGCGAGCACGCCCTCACCGCACCGCTCGCGGTCGGAGAGGCCATGGAGGTCGCCTTCCGCGCCCCCTGGGAGGGGCAGTTCGATCAGGCCGGCGTCTTCGTGCGGATCGACGACGAACGCTGGATCAAGGCGGGCATCGAGTTCGCGGACGGGCATCTCGGACTCGGCGCCGTCGTCACGGATGGCGTATCGGACTGGTCGGTCGGCTTCGTCGACGAATGGCTGGAGGCCGAGATCACCGTGCGCGTGAGCCGCTGGCCGGACGCGGTCATCGTCCGGGCGAAGGCCGACGACGGCGAATGGCGCCTGGTGCGCGTCGCACCGTTCGATCCGGATGCCGCAGCGACCGCCGGACCGTTCCTGGCGGCACCGACGCGGTCAGGACTCGTCGTGCGGTTCACCCGATGGACACGGACGACCGCGGACGAATCCCTGCACTGACCGCGACGGACGTTTGCCGTGACGAATCGGTCCCTGTTCGGCCGATCAGACCGTGATCCGTCACCACGTCCGTGATCCGTCGCAGACCGACCACGGGCGTCAGAGACCGAGTGCGTGCGCCGCGTTCTGCGCGCGGGCGATGAGCTCGGCGCGCTGCTCCGCGACGCGCACACCGGCTGTTCCTCCCGCGCCGGTCCGCGACGCGACCGAACCCTGGATCGACAGCACATCGCGCACCTCGGGGACGAGGTGGGCGGAGACGGAGAGCAGCAGTTCGTCCGAGGCATCCTCCAGGCCGATCCCCTGCTCCTCGCACGCCCGCACCAGCGCACCGGAGATCTCGTGCGCGTCGCGGAACGGCACACGACGCTTCACGAGCCACTCGGCCACGTCCGTGGCGAGCGAGAAGCCCTGCGGGGCGAGCTCGGCCATCCGCTCGGTGTCGAAGCGCAGTGTCGCGACCATCCCGGCGAAGGCCGGCAGGACCACCTCGAGCGTCTGCACCGAGTCGAACACCGGCTCCTTGTCCTCCTGCAGATCCCTGTTGTACGCCAGCGGCAGGCCCTTGAGCGTCGCCATCAGGCCGGAGAGGTTGCCGATCAGTCGACCGGACTTGCCACGGGCGAGCTCGGCGATGTCCGGGTTCTTCTTCTGCGGCATGATGCTCGAGCCCGTGGAGTAGCCGTCGTGCAGCGTCACGAAGCCGAACTCGCGTGTGTTCCAGAGGATGATCTCCTCCGACAGACGCGACAGGTCGACACCGGTCATGGCCGCGATGAACGCGAACTCCGCGACCACGTCCCGGGCGGCGGTGCCGTCCAGCGAGTTCTCGGCCGGACGGTCCAGCCCCAGCTCCCGTGCGACCAGCGCCGGGTCGAGGCCGAGTGTCGATCCGGCGAGCGCTCCTCCCCCGTACGGCGAGGTCCCGGCGCGGACGCGCCAGTCCACCAGGCGCTCGAGCTCGCGGACGAGCGGCCAGGCGTGCGCCTGCAGATGGTGCGCGAGCAGCACGGGCTGCGCGTGCTGAAGATGGGTGCGGCCGGGGAGGATCGCTTCTGGATGGGCTTCGGCCTGCGCGACGAGCGCGTCGATCACGCGCAGCAGGTCGCGGGCGATCACCTTGGCGTGATCGATCAGGTACATGCGCACGAGGGTCGCGATCTGGTCGTTGCGGCTGCGGCCGGCGCGCAGGCGGCCACCGAGCTCGGGTCCGAGCTCTGCGATCAGCGCCTGCTCCAGTGCGCCGTGCACGTCCTCGTCCGTGGGCTGAGCCACGATCGTGCCTTCGGCGACCTTGCGGGCCACCGCATCCAGGCCTTCGTGCATCCGACGCGCTTCGTCGGGCTCGAGGTATCCGGCGGCCTCGAGTGCCGTCGCGTGCGCGTGCGAGCCGGCGATGTCGTAGGGCGCGAGGATCCAGTCGAAGTGGGTCGAGCGGCTCAGCTCCACCAGCTCCGGGGACGGTCCGCTCGCGAATCGTGCGCCCCAGAGCGCGCCTTCGTTCGTGCCGTCGTGCTTCGCCTCGCTCATGGAATCAGCCTATCGACCATGCGGGGCCGCGCCGGAACGACGATCTTCGCCGTGCGATCGAGAACCCACTCCAGCGGCCCCCTCCCGATCAGCAGCGCCCACGCCGTGCAGCCGACCAGGGTCCCGATCGTGAGCGGCCAGAACGGCTCCAGAGCCCGGAACGCCAGGAGGTCTCCGGTGTCGCCGATCGTCGCCAGGGCCACCACGGCCCAGACGAGAAGCTGCGCGGTGTACGCGGTGAGCGGCATGGCTCCGGTGGCGCGCAGCGGGAGCACGAGCATCCGGAGCACGGTCAGACGGCACAGCAGCAGACAGGCTCCGATCACGGCGATGGCGAATCCCCCGGTGCCGAACACCTCGTAGAGTCCGGACGAGTGCGGGTACGCGGTGAGCACTTGGCGGAGGTAGGTCGAATCCGTCGGCGGGACGGCCTCGAGATATCCGACGATGGCAAGCGCCGTCCCGGCACCGAGCATCCACAGCTGGGTGCGCAGGCGCCGCACGTCAGCGCGGGCGATCCCCAGCCCGGCGAGCACGAACGCGATCCACACCGGGAACGGGTAGTTCCACCCGAGCGCGGCGGAGATCTCTGCTCCGAACGGCCCGTACAAGAGCGGCAGCTCGTTCAGCACGGGTTGCACGAAGGCCATCACGGCGCCGATGCCCGCCGCCGCCCACAGCACCGCGCTCGATCTCAGCGCCGTGAACGGCAGGGCGAGAAGGAAGAGCAGCGCGTACGCGGGCAGGATCACATAGACCGGGACGCCGGTCAGGATGAGCAGGATGCCTATCAGCCACAGCATCCCGGCTCGCACGGCGAGTCGGCCACGAGCCGTGCGCATGCGATCGGCGGCGAACGGGACCGCACCGCCGGTGACCAGCCCGACCGAGACACCGGCCAGCGTGGCGAACAGGATGGATGAGCGTCCGTCGACGACGAACAGCCAGGTCGACGGATCGCTCCAGTCCCAGAACTCCGCGGTCGTCAGCAGATGCGCCGCGAACATCCCGATCACTGCGAGTCCTCTGGCGAGGTCGACGCCGCCGATGCGCGCAGAGCCGTTCAACCGCTGCCAGCGGTCGTTCAGCCCCGGCGCCACCTCGTCAGTCCTGACGCAGCAGCCAGACCAGCAGTGCCTTCTGGGCGTGCAGACGGTTCTCCGCCTCATCCCACACGACGCTCTGCGGACCGTCGATCACCTCGGAATCCACCTCGTACCCGCGGTCGGCAGGCAGGCAGTGGATGAAGATCGCATTCGGATCGGCGATCTTCATGGTCTCGGTGGTGACCTTGTACCCGCCGAGATCGCGGATGCGTGCCAGCTTCTCCTCTTCCTTGCCCATCGACACCCAGGTGTCGGTGACGACCACGTCCGCGCCAGCCGCCGCCTCATGCGGATCGGTGTACAACGCGATCGAACCGCCGGTCTCGGCGGCTCGGCGATCGGCTGCCTCCACGATGTCCGCTCGCGGCGCGTACTCGGCCGGGGACGCGATGCGCACGTGCATGCCGGCAGTGACGCCCGCGAGAGCGTAGGAGTGCGCCATGTTGCTCTGGCCGTCGCCGAAGAACGTCAGGGTCAGGCCCTTGAGTTCTCCCTTGTGCTCGCGGATCGTGAGCAGGTCGGCCAGCAGCTGGCAGGGGTGGAAGTCGTCCGAGAGGGCGTTGACGACCGGCACGCGTGTCCCTGCGGCCATCTCCTCGAGCCCGGCCTGCGCGTAGGTGCGCCAGACGATCGCGGCGACCTGCCGCTCGAGCACCCTGGCGGTGTCGGACGGGGTCTCCTTGCCGCCGAGCTGGCTGCTCGCGGTGGTGATGATGAGCGGCGAGCCGCCCAGATCCGCGATGCCGACCGCGAACGAGACGCGAGTGCGGGTGGAGGACTTGTCGAAGATGACCGCCACGGTCTGCGGGCCGGCGAGGGACTTGTCGGCCCAGCGGTCCTTCTTCAGCTCGACGGCGAGGTCGAGGATCTCGGCCTGCTCGGCCGGGGTCAGGTCGTCATCGCGCAGCAGGTGGCGGGTCATGCGGAAACACCTTCGGTCTCGGATGCCGCGAGCAGCGCCTGCACATCGGCGAGCGAAGCGGCGAACAGGGTCTGGAACTCTTCGATCTCGGCGTCGCCGATGTTCAGCGCCGGCGCGATGCGCACGCTCTCGGGATTCGCGGCGTTGATGATCAGGCCGCGCTCCTGCGCCGCCGCGACGACGGCACCGGCGACCGGTGCGCTCAACGCAACACCGATCAGCAGGCCCTGGCCGCGGGTGCCGGTGACGAGCGGCGAGTCGATCTTCTCGATGACCTCGCGCAGCTGCGCGCCTCGAGCGGCCGCGTTCTCGACGAGGCCGGCGCGCTCGATCTCGGCGAGCACGGCATCGGCCACGGCGGTGGCCAGCGGGTTGCCGCCGAAGGTCGACCCGTGCGAACCCGGCGTGAACAGCGCGCTGGCCGCGCCGAAGGTCACGAGCGCGCCGATCGGGAAGCCGCCTCCGATGCCCTTGGCGAGCGTGATGGCGTCCGGCGTGATGCCCTCGTGGCTGTACCCGAACCAGGCACCGGTGCGCCCGGCTCCGGTCTGGATCTCGTCGACGATGAGCAGCGCGCCGTGCTTGAGCGTCAGCGATCGGGCGGCGGCGAGGTAGCCCTCGGGGAGCTCGACCACACCGGCCTCGCCCTGGATGGGCTCGACGATGACGGCCGCGACGCGGTCGTCGATCGCACCCTCGAGCGCCTCGATGGTCGCGGGGATGTGCTCGACGCCGCCGGGCATCGGCTCGAAGGGCGCGCGCATGGCGGCCTTCGCCGTCATGGCGAGCGATCCCATGGTGCGCCCGTGGAACGCGTTCTCGAGGGCGATGATGCGCGGGCGCTCGTCGCCGCCGTGCAGGCGGGCGAGCTTGAACGCCGCCTCGTTCGCCTCGGCACCGGAGTTCGAGAAGAACACCCGGCCGTCGATGCCTGCACCCGCGAGGCGCTTGAGCCGTGCGGCGAGCGCGAGCTGCGGCGGCGTCGCGAAGTAGTTCGACACGTGTGCGAGCGTCGCGGCCTGCCGCGAGACGGCCTCCACGAACACCGGATGCGCGTGGCCGAGCGACGTCACGGCGATGCCCGCGAGGAAGTCGAGGTAGCGTCGGTCGTCGCCGTCGTACAGGTACGAGCCCTCACCACGGGTGAGCAGCGCCAGCCGATCCCCCGCGTTGAGCACCAGATCGCGTGCGGCGTCCTCCTGCCAGACGGTCATGCCTTCGTCCTCTCTCCCGCGACCACTTCGGTCCCGATTCCCTTGCTCGTGAACAGTTCGACGAGGACCGAGTGCGGCACTCGCCCGTCGATGATGGCCGCGGCGTCCACGCCGCTCTCCACGGCATCCAGACACGCCCGCATCTTGGGGATCATGCCGGATTCGAGCGTCGGCAGCATGTCGATCAGGTCGCCGGACGTGATGTGGGACACCAGCGAGTCGCGGTTCGGCCAGTCGGCGTAGAGCCCGGGGACGTCCGTGAGGATGACGAGCTTGCGTGCCCCGAGAGCCGTCGCGAGAGCGGATGCCGCGGCATCCGCGTTGACGTTCAGCGACTGACCAGGGTGGTCGAGATCGGGCGCGATGCTCGAGACGACGGGCACCCGCCCGGACGCGAGGTGATCGAGGACGGGGGTGGGGTCGACCTGGACGACGTCGCCGACGCGGCCGAGATCCACCTCCTCGCCGTCGATGACGACGCCGCGGCGCCGACCGCCGAACAGGCCGGCGTCCTCACCGCTCAGCCCGGTCGCGATGGGACCGTGCGAATTGATCCGCCCGACCAGCTGCGGGTTCACCTGACCGGTCAGCACCATCCGGACGACGCTGATCGCCTCGGTGTTGGTGACCCGGTACCCGCCCTTGAACTCGCTCGGGATCTCGAGGCGGTCCAGCATGTCGGAGATCTGCGGTCCGCCGCCGTGCACGACGACCGGCAGCACACCGACGTAGCGGAGGTAGGCGATGTCCTGCGCGAACGCGTCCTGGAGCTGGTCGGAGACCATCGCGTTGCCGCCGTACTTGACCACGACGATCTGATCGCGGAACTTCTTCAGCCACGGCAGCGACTCGATGAGGGTCGATGCCTTCTCGGCCGCGATGTCCGGTGTGGTGTCCTGGAGATCCGTCATGAGGAGTACGCGCTGTTTTCGTGGACGTAGTCGTGGGTGAGGTCGTTCGTGAGGATCGTGGCCTCGGCGTCGCCGACCTTGAGGTCGATGAGTACGTCGGTCGCCCGCGGTGCGAGGTCCACCTCTTCGCGCGGACGGTCGGGCCCACCTGCCGTGCACACCCGCACCCCGTTCATCCACACGTCGACGTCGTACGGGTCGAACTGCGCGCTCGTCGTGCCGATCGCGGCCAGGACGCGCCCCCAGTTCGGATCGTTGCCGAAGATCGCGGCCTTGAACAGGTTGTTGCGCGCCACCGAGCGTCCGACGTCGACGGCCTCCTGCTCGCTGACGGCGTTCGTCACACGGATGGTGATGTCGTGGCTCGCACCCTCGGCATCGCCCTGCAGCTTGACCGCCAGTTCCTGGCAGAGCTCGCGCAGGGCGGCGGCGAACTCCTCGAGATCGGGCTTGACGCCGCTCGCACCGTTGGCGAGGAGCGTCACCTGATCGTTGGTGGACATGCAACCGTCCGAGTCGAGCCGGTCGAAGGTCGTCCCGGTGGCCGCGCGGAGCGCGGTGTCGGCCTCGAGCGCCTCCAGATCGGCATCCGTCGTGAGCACGACGAGCATGGTCGCGAGCCCCGGGGCGAGCATGCCAGCACCCTTGGCCATGCCGCCGATGGTCCAGCCGTCGCGCGAGACGACAGCGGTCTTGGCGACCGTGTCCGTCGTCATGATCGCCTGTGCTGCGGCATCCCCGCCCTCGTCGGACAACTCCGAGATCGCCTGCTCCGTACCGGCGAGCACCTTGGAGCGGAACTCGTCGTCACCGGTGCCGATGAGGCCCGTCGAGCACACCAGGACGTCGCCGGCGCTGATGTCGAGCAGCTCGGCCACCTTCTCGGCGGTCTGGTGCGTGGTCTGGAAGCCGAAGGTGCCGGTGAAGCAGTTCGCGCCACCGGAATTGAGCACGACGGCCTCGACGATGCGGTCCTGGATGACCTGCTGCGACCAGATGATCGGGTTCGCCTTCGCGCGGTTGCTCGTGAAGACGGCGGCACCGACCTTGCGCGGGCCGCGGTTGACGACGACGGCGACATCGGGCTTGCCGGTGGACTTCAGGCCGGCGGCGACTCCGGCCGCCTCGAATCCTGCGGGGGCGGTGACGCTCACGGGGCGACTCCATTCACGGTGAGGGCGCGGGACTCCGGGAGGCCGAGCGCGATGTTCATGGACTGGATGGCGGCACCGGCGGTGCCCTTGACGAGGTTGTCGACCGCGGTGACGACGGTCACCCGGTTCGCGGCACGGTCGATCGCGATCCCCATCAGCGCGGTGTTCGCGCCGAGGACGTCAGCGGTCCGGGGGAACTGTCCCTCGGGCAGCAGCTGCACGAAGGTCTCGTCGCCGTACGCGCTCTGCCAGGCGTCCCGGATCTGCGCGTCGCTGACGTCGCCGGCGATCGGGGCGGTCGAGGTGGCCAGGATGCCGCGGGACATCGGGACCAGCACCGGCGTGAACGAGATCCGCGGGTCGGTGCCGCCGGCGGCGATCAGCGCCTGCTGGATCTCGGGGATGTGCCGATGGGTGCCTCCGACCGCGTACGGGTTCGCGGTGCCGAGGATCTCGCTGCCCAGCAGATTGGTCTTCAGGCTCTTGCCTGCCCCCGAGGGCCCCACCGCGAGGACCGACACGATGTCGGTCGGGTCGATGACGCCTGCTGCGACGCCGGGGACGAGGCTGAGACTCACGGTCGACGCGTTGCATCCCGGGGCGGCGATGCGGCTGGCGCCGCGGAGGTGTTCGCGCTGCTTCACGCCTTCCACGAGCAGCTCGGGCACGCCGTACGTCCACGCGTCGTGGAACGCGCCGCCGTAGAAGGCATCCCAGGACGCCTGCGAGGTGAGCCGGTGGTCGGCACCGGCGTCGATCACGAGCGGGACGTCCCCTAGGGCATCCGTGTACTGGCCGGACTGACCGTGCGGAAGCGCGAGGAACACGATGTCGTGCCCGGCGAGGATCGCGGGCGTGGTGTCCTGCAGGTCCAGATGAGCGAGCGAGCGCAGGTGCGGCTGGTGCTGGATCAGCGGCTGGCCGGCATTCGAATGCGCGGTCACGGTGCGGATCTCGATATCGGGATGATCGGCCAGCAGGCGCAGGATCTCGCCGCCCGCATAGCCGGATGCGCCGGAGACGGCGACGGTATACGTCATGGTTCCACCTTAACGGTCGGGATGGTCGTCGACGGAGGCGGCGACGCTCACAGCCGTGCCCGTACAGGGCGCATGGCGCGAGGGTCGCCTAGAGTCGGCGGCCGCCGCGGCGTCGGCGCACCGGAGCGACGCTCGGGACGAGCGTCAGCGAAGCGGGTGCGGCCGAGGGCATGCCGCGACGGTAGCGCCCGCGGCGCAACCGGCGCAAATCCGGGACGTCATACGTGTCGCGGCGAGCGCAGCTCATCCAGCAGATCGGCCTCTTCGGCGCGCGTCAGCCCCGCACGCCGCGTGCGGTCGGTGCCGCGCTCGCGCTCGTCAGCGACGACTTCCACGATCGTCTCGTCCAGCGGGGTGAGGGACCCGCCTCCGTCGAGGAACGCTCGATTCGCGTGGCGCATGAAGCCGGTCATCTCCGCGGGCAGCCACAGCGGCAGCGACCGATCCCCCATCCAGTGGGCGACCCCGTGTGCGGTCAGCCACTCGGCGTCCGCCTCGACGACGTCGCCCGTGTGGCTGGTGCGCCGGCGGACTCGCGTGAGCACATCGGCGAGCGGCTGAGGGTCGCCGACCGCGTTGACGATCGAGCGACCGCCGCCCGCGACGACGAACGCTGCGACGTCATCGACGTCGATCACCTGGGTCCAGCGGTCTGCGAGCGGCGGGACGAGCACCGGCTGAGAACCCGCGCGGTCGAAGGCCGCAGCCCAATAGCCGAATCGGTCGCTCGGGTCGCCCGCTCCGACGATCAGACCGGGCCGGATGATGCGGAAGCGCTCGTCGAGCGCCCGCACCGCGTCCTCCGCCGCCGCCTTCTGCCCGGCGTAGTCGTCCTGGTCGTCCGGCGCCGCGGCGTGCAGCGGGGCTGACTCGTCGGCTCCCACGGTCGCCTCGTCCGCGTACACGGAAACGGACGAGACGTACGTCCACCGCCCGGCGCGCGTACCGAGCGCGTCGACGGCCGCACGGACGTGGCGTGCACGCGATGACACATCGACGACCTCGTCCCAGTCCCGACGCAGCACGTCGTAGGCGGAGGCGTCATCCCGGTCCCCTGCCACGAGCACGGTGCCTCGGGGAACCGGCCGCGCTCCCCGTGCGAGGCACGTCACGCGCGCGCCGGCATCCCGCCATCGTCGCGCGACGCGGCCGGAGAGCCAGCCGGTTCCCCCCAGGATCAGCACTTCCGTCATACGCCCATGTCAGCATGCCGGCTGCGGTGATGGGAAGCGTTTCCGTTCAGAGCAGAGCCGGGTCAAGCGGTGCGGCGAAGAACTGCAGCTCCAACGCGCTCGAGCGCTCGAACGCCCGGAACATCCTCGCCCTCGTCTCGGCCCCGGATACGGCGGCCGTCTCCATGACGTACGCGATCGCCTGCGCGGTCGCCGCCTCGAACGCCGGGTCCGCATAGGTGGCGAGCCATGAGGCGTACGGATGCCGCGGATCGCGCGCGTACGCGCCGAACTCGCCCGCGTGCAGACGCCGGCCGAGGTCCGTGTACAACCAGAAGCACGGCAGGACCGCTGCGATCAGCTCGGCGTACTCGCCCCCGAACGCGACGGAGCGCAAGTGGTCCAGATACGCCGTGGTGGTCGCGGACGGTTCGGCGCGGAACGTCGCCGATGTGACCCCGCGATCCGGGGTCAGCCACGACGCGTGCAGCTCGAGTTCGCCGACGATCGACCCATGGGCGGAGTTGGCCCAGAACGCCTGCTCTGCAGAGGTCGGTGCCCGCCGCGCCGCCTCGGCGAGGACCCGCGCGTATTCACGGAGGTACAGCGCGTCCTGACCGAGATAGAACACGAACGGCTCGCGCTCGAGCGTTCCGTCGGCGAGGCCGCGGATGAACGCGAGCTCGTCGATGCCGTCGCGGATGCCGCGGATGCGGACCCACCAGTCGTCGGCGATCTGCGCTGACGACGGGCGGGTCTCGAGGCCGCCTCTGCCCCACAGCCCCGCGAAATGGTTGATCGGGCCGTGGCCGGCGCCGACGCGCAGCGGATCGCTCTCCCGGATCGACTCGCGCAGCCAGGTCCGAGCCCCCGCGACCGCCTGTCGCGGGTCATCCCCGCCTGCGAGCCGCGTGGCGACCGCGGACGACAGCGAGCATCCGGTGCCGTGCGTGTTGGCTGTCGCGATCCGCGCACCGGGGAACTCGTGCACAGTGACCCTGTCGGCGTCGACGAGCGCGTCCGGGGCCTCGTCTCCCGGAAGGTGACCGCCCTTGACCAGGACGGCGGCACCGATGCGCTCCGACAGCGTCCGTGCCGCGGCGAGCGCGTCGGTCCAGCCGTCGACCGCGCGACCTGCCAGGACCTCGAGCTCGGCGAGGTTCGGCGTCACCAGGTGCGAGCGCGTGAGGAGTGCGCCGAGGGCCTCTTCGGCATCCGCGTCGAGAAGTCGGTCGCCGCTCGTGGCGACCATCACCGGATCCACGACCACGATCGCCGGCCGCTGCGCGTCGAGCCAGTCGATCACGGTCCGGATCACGTCGGCGTTCGCAAGCATGCCGATCTTCACCGCGTCGATCACGATGTCGTCCGAGAGCGCATCGAGCTGGTCGCGGAGGAAGGAGGGCGGCGGCACGTGCACGGCCCGCACGCCCTGCGTGTTCTGCGCGGTCAGCGCGGTGACGGCTGCCATGCCGTAGCCGCCGTTCGCGGCGATCGACTTGAGATCCGCCTGGATCCCCGCGCCGCCGGACGGGTCGCTGCCGGCGATGCTCAGCACCCGCGGCGCGGACCCTGAACGCCAGCGCCGCACGAACTCGGCGGCCGCGGTGCGCGGGTCGTCCGCGGCGCAGAGCGCCGACACGACCGCGACACCGGCCGCTCCCGCATCCCGCAGAGCGATGGTGTCGTCGAGTCCGACGCCGCCGATCGCGACGCACGGCAACGGACTCGCGACGGCGAACGCCTGGAACCCGTCGATCCCGAGCGGCGCAGGATGGTCGGGCTTCGTGCGGGTGGGGCGGATGACGCCGACGCCGAGATAGTCCACGGTTCCCGCGGGCAGCGCGCGCACGGCTTCCAGATGCGCCGGGTTGTTGGCCGTCAGGCCGATGAGCGCATCCGGGCCGAGCAGCTCTCGGGCGCGGATCACGGAGGCGTCGCGCTGTCCGAGGTGCACGCCGTCCACGCGCGCGCCCAGCGCACGCGCAGCGAGCGCCGCCTCGAGGCGATCATTCACGACGAGCGGCACGCGTCCGTCGATCACCTGCGACAGTGCGACGAGCTGGGCCGTGATCTCGGCATCCGTCGCCGTCTTGTCGCGCAGCTGGACGATGCGCACGCCGCCGTCCACGGCCTGCCTGACCGTCTCGACGACGCCGCGTTCGCCGCAGAGCGCAGGGTCGGTCACGAGGTAGAGCGACAGGTCCACGGTCATCGGGTCGCCTCCTCGATGCGTGCCGCGACGGCGAGGTCGTCCGAGTCGATGGCGGCGAGCGCGTCGAGCAGGGCGACGGCGAAGGTCCCTGGGCCCTCGGCTCGGGTCGCCGCCCGCTCGGCGGCGATCGTGTACACCAGGTTCGCGGCGGCGACGGCCGTCAGCGCGTCGGCATCCGACTCCCGAGCGGTGCCGAGGAACGCGGCCATCACCGCACCGAGCGCGCATCCGCCGCCCGTCACCCTCGTCAGCAGGGCATCACCGTTCGCGATGCGGATCACCCGCCGGCCATCCGTGATCAGATCCACAGGACCCGACACTGCGACGACGCTGCTGTGACGCTCGGCGAGCGTGAAAGCGGCGTCCGCGGCGGCATCCGTCGTGTCGGTCGTATCGACGCCGCGCCCGCCACTGCCGACACCTGCCAGGGCGAGGATCTCGGACGCGTTCCCACGGATCGCGGTGGGGCGCAGCGCGACGAGCTCGTGGGCGAGACCGGTGCGCACGGGCAGGACACCGATCGCCACAGGGTCAAGCACCCATGGTGTACCGCCCTCGGCGGCTCCGTCGACCGCTTCTCGGGCGGCCGCGCGCTGTTCGGATCGCGGAGAGCCCAGGTTGATGAGCATCCCGGACGCCATCGAGGCGAACATCCCTGCCTCGTCGACGATGTCGACCATGGCGGGGGCCGCACCGAGGGCGAGCAGCACGTTCGCGGTGAAACCGGTCACCACCGCGTTCGTGATGCAGTGGGTCAGCGGAGGAGCCGCGCGCAGCTCCTCGAGGAGGGTCGCGGCCTCGGTCACGAGGCCGGTTTCGGAAATCGGACGCAGAAGATCGCTCAACGCGACATCCCTTCGCTAGTACGAACTAGATCAGGTTCGACGGGTCTGTTCTCAGCCGCGGTCGCGGCACCCCGTGTCACTGCCTCGCAGTCTAGTGCGACCGATCGGTCATCCCTTCGCCCACGGCATCGGACGACCCTCGGCGCGCTCCGAGTCGTCGGGCAGGTGCGGGAGCTGCTCGCCGCCGGCGCGGATGCACAGCCAGCGCAGTTCGCCGTCGCTGTCCGGCCGCGCACGCCATGTGCGCCAGACGCCCTGGCCGACGCGGATGACCGTGCCCGCCTCGACCTCGACGACGTCGTCGTCCAGTCCCATCTGTCCGCGTCCGGCGAGGAACACGTACAGCTCTTCGACACGCTCGTGCGTGTGCCAGTAGCCGGCTTCCTCGCCCGCTAGCAGGGCGTTGGCGGTCATGCCGATGTACTGCATCGTCAGCTCGTGATCGACCACGCGACGTCCGTCGCGCGAACGCGACGGCGCGAATCCGCCGAAATGGTCGCGCCATGCGTCCGGTGCTCCGATGCTGATCACTTCGTAGTCGCTCATGCGATGCGCTCTCCGCTCTGCTGTGGTTCGGTGTGGCCGGTGGCGATGCGGTGGGTCCAGCCCGTGTCTGTCCGCTCGTACACGAGGCGCAGATGCCGTCGATCGACGGCCCCCTGCCAGAATTCGACGCGATCGGGGACGAGCCGCCAGAGCAGCCAGTCCTCCGGGGCGATGCCGTCGCGCGCGGCGGGCGACCGCGCGGCGAGATCCGCCGCACTGTCGGCGGCATCCGCCTGGACGACCGAACCGCGCACCCGTACGGCGCGCATCACCGGCTGCCACCAGAAATCCAAGGCGGCCACCGGCCGCGCGGCCAGCTGCTCGGCCTTTCGGGACGCGCGATGACCGGCGAACGCCCAGCCGCGGCCTCCGACGTCCTTGAGGATCACGGTCCTGGCGTCCGGTGCTCCCTCCGCATCGACGGTCGCGAGCGTCATGGCGTGCGGCTCAGGGACGCCGGCCTGGACCGCTCCGACGATCCACTCGACGAACAGCGTCTCCGGATCGTCCGGCACGGCGGCCGGATCCGGATCCGGAGGTGTGCCGGTGAGCGAGGGCAATCCGCGCAGCCAGTCGGCCGGAGAAGTCGTCATGCGTCCATCCTGGCGCAGGCGGCTCAGGTGCGGGCCGCGTCGGCGAGTGCCGCCACGCGTGCCGCCGCCTCGGACACGCGAGCCGCGAAGCGGGGATCCGACTCGGCGCGGACCACCAGGGCATCGATGATCAGCCCCGCTGTCTCAGGAGTGGACCCGGCGATCGTCAGCACCATGTCCGCGCCGGCGGCGACCGCGGTGACGGCGTTCGCGACGGGGTCGGCATAGGCCGGATCGCCGGACGAGAGCAGCATGCCGAGGTCGTCGGTCACCGCGACGCCCTCGAACCCGAGTTCGTCGCGGAGCACGCCGTACCACTCCGGCGACAGCGTCGCCGGAAGCGGGGACACCTCGGTGAACCTCAGGTGCCCCATCATGACGAGCTCCGCACCGGCGTCGATGCCGGCGCGGAACGGAAGCGCGTCGACGGTTCGCCATTCGGCCAGCCCCATCCCGGTCGTCGGGATGCTGTGGTGCGAGTCCCCCTCGGCCGCGCCGTGCCCGGGGAAGTGCTTGAGGGTCGTGGCGACGCGTCCGCGCTCCCCCGCGACGATGGCCGCGACACGATCGGCGACCGCCTGCGCGTCGGTGCCGTAGGACCTGCTGTGGATGAAGGAGCCGTCGGAACGCGGCACGTCGGCGACGACGCCGAAGTTGATGTCGATCCCCGCGTCGTCCAGCAGTTGCGCCCGAGCGGCGAACGCGGTCTGGGCGGCTGCGGGCTCCTCGCTCTTCAACGTGCGGGCGGAGGGCAGCTGATCCCAGGGCACACGGGCGACCGCGCCGCCCTCCTGATCGGTCGCGATCAGGGCATCCGCGGATGTCGCGTGCACGGCGTCCGTGAGCGCGCGCAGCTGCTCCGGCGCACCGGGGACGTTGTTGCCCATGAGGATCAGCCCTCGCGGTCCGCCTGCGGCATACGCGGAGAGCGCCGCCGAATCGGTGCCGGCCGCATACCCCATCACGATGAGCGCGGCCCGTTCGCGCAACGGCATCCGGTCGACGCGTTCCGCGGCCTGCTCGAGCGGGGTCCTCGGAGTCGGTGACGGTGTCGGCGTCGAGGTCGCCGATGGCGGCGCTGACGCGTTCGGCGACGGCTGCGCGTCCGGTGCGCATGCCGCAAGACCGAGGCCCAGCGACACCAGCACCGCGACGGACAGGAGGCGTCGCCGTGAGATCGTCATGCATCCATCCTGCGCTACTCGCTCGCTCGTCGAGCGATTACGGCGAAGCGACCGAGACGAACGGAGTCACTGCTGCTCAGCGATCCGCCCGTTTCGGCTCGCTTCGCTCGCTCAACGAACGAGGGGGTGTGGTACCCGGCTCGCCTCGCCGCTCAACGAACGAGGGCTGGGGCCTCGTGCCTTCGCCACTGAACGAACGAGACAGGTCACTCCCGCAGGGTCGCTCCGAAGCGCTCGGCGGCGACGGCGACTCCGGCGAGCTTCGCCTCGGTCGCCTCGGCAGCGGTCAGCGTGCGGTCCGGCGCGCGGAAGCGGAGGGCGAACGTCAGGCTCTTCGTGCCATCGGGAAGCCCCTCGCCACGGTAGTCGTCGACGAGTCGCAGCGATTCGAGCAGGTCTCCGGCGCCCTCTACGAGCGCCGCGCGCACATCGCCTGCGGCCGCTGCGGCCGGCACGACGAGCGAGACGTCCTGCGTCGCCGCGGGGAACGTCGACAGGCTCTCCGCCACGACACCGGCGCCCGCGAGCTCCAGGATGCCGTCGAGATCCAGTTCGAGCACGACGGCGCGTCCTGGCAGATCGGCGTCGGCGGCGACGTTCGGATGCAGTTCACCGACATAGCCCACCTCGGCGCCGCGCACGCTCAGCACTCCGGTGCGCCCGGGGTGCAGCGCCGCGCGCTGCCCCTGCACGACGTCGATCTCGACGCCGGCGGCCACGGCGATCACCTGTACCGCATCCAGCGCCTCGCTGAGCCCGTACGCCTCGGCCGCACGGCCGGGCTGCCGAGCAGTCACGTTGCCGGCGAACAGGGCCGCGATGTGGCGGCGCTGTGGCGGGATCGAGGCGTTCAGAGCGGCGAGCGTCTCGTCCGTGGGCCGCTCACCGAGCGGCGGCACTTCCTCCGTGCCGTACCGGACGTCGGCCTCGGGGAGGAACACGATGCCCGCCTCGAAGATCGCGATGTCGGTCAGTCCTCGTGCGATGTTGCGGTGCGCGATCTGCAGGAGGCCGGGAACGAGCGAGCGGCGCAGGAACGGCGCCTGTCCGTCGAGCGCGTTGGCCAGGCGGATGCTGGGAAGGTGCTCCCCCGTCGCCGATCCGTGCAGGTCGTTGTGCGCCTCGGTCGTGAACGGGAACGCCGGGGTCTCGACGAGGCCGGCGGCGGCGAGGGCGTTCGCGACGCGTCGGCGGCCGTGCTGCATCGCCGTGAGTCCTCGGCCGGACGGCGGCGTCGGAAGAACCGACGGGATGCGGTCGAGCCCGTGGATGCGGGCGACCTCCTCGGCGAGCGTCCACTTGTCGGTGAGGTCAGGGCGCCAGCTCGGCGGGATGACGAACCAGCCGTCCGAGGTCTCCGCGACCTCGGCGCCGATCGTCTCGAGGGCGTCGACGATCTCGGCATCCTCGTAGTCGACGCCGATCAGCCCCGGCACGAACTCGGCCGGAAGGTCGATCCCGGCGATCTCCACCTCGGTGTACAGCGCTCCACCGACCTCATCGAGCGTGCCTCCGGCGAGCTCGACCATCAGGTCGGCGACGCGACGTGCCGCCACGAACGGGATCAGCGGGTCGACGCCGCGTTCGAAGCGCTTGGACGCCTCGCTGGGCAGCTTGTGCCGTCGCGCCGTACGGGCGATCGACACCGGGTCGAAGTTCGCGGCCTCGATGAGGACGTTACGCGTCTCGTCGCTCATCTCGGTCGTTCCGCCGCCCATGACGCCGGCGAGACCGATGGGACCCGAGTCGTCGGTGATCAGCAGGTCCTCAATGTGCAGGCTGCGCTCCTGACCGTCCAGGGTCGTCATCTTCTCGCCCTGCTGAGCGCGACGCACCGTGATGCCGCCGGACAGCTTGTCCAGGTCGTAGCCGTGGATCGGGTTGCCGAGTTCGAGCATGACGTAGTTGGTGATGTCGATCAGCACGCCCAGCGAGCGGATGCCGGCGAGCGCCAGACGAGCCACCATCCACGGCGGGGTCGGACGAGAAGGATCGACGCCGCGGACCACGCGCACCACGAACTCCTGCACCGCGGGCGCATCGCGCAACGGTTCAGCCGTGACGGCGAGCGGGAAGCCGGTGCCGGGGGCGACCTCGTCCCACTCGTGCTCCGCCGGGTCGCGGAAGTCGGCCCCGGTGGCGTGACCGTACTCGCGTGCGACGCCGCGGATCGAGAACGCGTAGCCGCGGTCGGGCGTGACGTTGATCTCGACGGCGACGTCGTCCAACCCCAGCAGGGCGAGCGCGTCGACGCCGACCTCGGGGTCGAGCCCCAGCGAGGACAGGATCAGGATGCCGTTGTGCTCGTCGCCGAGGCCCAGCTCCCGCGCCGAGGCGATCATGCCGTCGGAGACGTGACCGTAGGTCTTGCGCGCGGCGATCGGGAACGGACCGGGGAGCACGGCGCCGGGCAGGGTCACGACGACCTTGTCGCCGACGGCGAAGTTGCTCGCGCCGCACACGATGCCGCGCGGTTCGGCTTCGCCGACATCCACCTGGCACCACCGGATCGTCTTGCCGTTGGACTGCGGCTCCTCCTCGAACGAGAGCACCTGTCCGACGACGACGGGGCCGGAGATCTCGAAACGGTGGATCTCCTCCTCCTCGAAGCCGACCGCGACGAGCGCCGCGAAGACGTCCTCAGGCGCGGCATCCGGTGCCACATCCACGTACTCACGCAACCACGAAAGCGGGACGCGCATCACACCACCATCCCGAACTGCTCGCTGAAGCGGACATCACCTTCGGCCATGTCGCGCATATCCTTCACATCGCTGCGGAACATCAGGCCCCGCTCGATCCCCATGCCGAACGCGAATCCGCTGTACTCGTCGGGGTCGATGCCCGCGGCACGCAGCACGTTCGGGTTCACCATTCCGCAGCCGCCCCACTCGATCCAGCGTGCACCGCCCTTGAAGGTCGGGTGCCACAGGTCCAGCTCAGCGGACGGTTCGGTGAACGGGAAGTAATTGGTGCGGAAGCGCGTCTTGGCCTCCGGGCCGAACAGCTGCCGAGCGAAGTGGTCGAGGGTGCCCTTCAGATGAGCCATCGTGATCCCCTTGTCGATCACGAGCCCCTCGAACTGGGTGAACACCGGCAGATGCGTCGCGTCGAACTCGTCGGTGCGGTACACGCGACCGGGGCACAGCACGTAGATCGGCACCTCGCGGTCGAGCATCGTGCGCACCTGCACGGGGCTCGTGTGCGTCCGCATCACGAGGTGGCGCGAGGTCGGGTCGACGTAGAACGTGTCCTGCTCCTGACGGGCGGGGTGATCCACGTCGAAGTTCAGGGCGTCGAAGTTGAACCACTCGTGCTCGAGTTCCGGTCCCTCCGCGATCTCCCAGCCCATCCCGACGAAGATGTCGCACACCTCGTCCTGCAGCAAGGTGAGGGGATGCCGCGCACCCACGCGCGTGCGGGAGGACACCGCCGTGATGTCGACGCGCTCCGCCTCCAGGCGTGCGGCGGTCTCAGCCTCGGCCAGCTCGGCCTCCTTGGCGGCGAGCGCCTGGGTGACCCGGCCGCGGCCCTGACCCACGAGCTTGCCGAAGGTCGCCTTGTGCTCGGGGGCGACCTGGCGCATCGAGGCGTTCAGGACCGCCAACGGCGACCCCTCCCCCACGTGCGCCGCGCGCGCGGCCTTCAGCTCTGCGGTGCTGGCAGCGGCGCCGATCGCGTCGAGCGCTGCTGCGACGGCGGTCTCCACCGCCTCGGGCGTGATCTCAGGTACGTCTGACACGAGAGACGAGTCTACCGGCGCGCGGTGAGCGCGCCGTGCCGTCAGCCGCCCGTCGTGGTCCCGTCGTACTTGCCCGCGCCCTTCTGAAGGGCGATGGCCTCGGTGAGAGTCGACTCGTCGTCCGCCGCCGGGTTGTGGGCCGTCGCGATGGCCCGCAGCTTCGGCGATCGGCGCGTGCGGATCTCGACGTACTTCGCGATGCCGGAGAGGATCAGACACATGATGATGTAGATGCCGCCGATGACGAACGCCGCCTGCAGGATGGGACGGCCCTGCTGCGAACCGAGCAGCTTGGCGAAGTACAGCAGTTCGGGGTACGTGATGATGAACCCGAGCGCGGTGTCCTTCATCGTCACGACGAGCTGGGCGACGATGACCGGCAGCATCGCCCGCACGGCCTGCGGCAGCAGGATGAGTCGCATGACGCCGCTCTTGCGGAGGCCGATCGCGTAGCCGGCTTCCTTCTGACCCCGTGGGAGCGCCTCGACGCCCGCACGCAGCACCTCGGCGAGCACCGACCCGTTGTAGACCATCAGCGCGATGACGACCGCCCAGTACGGCGGCATCTTCACACCGATCACGGGGAGGCCGTAGTACAGCAGCATCATGAAGACGAGCACGGGGACAGCGCGGAAGAACTCCGTGACCACGGTGACCGGCACGCGGATCCACGCGTGGTCGGAGAGTCGACCGATCGCGAGGATGAAACCGAGCGCCAGGCTGAGCACCGCCGCGACGGCGAACGCGGCGAGCGTGCGCCCCAGGGCCTCGAAGATCTGCATCCACACGGCCGAGAAAGTGAAGACGTACCAGCGGTCGGCGTCGAACTGCCCGCTCTTCCAGAACTGGTAGATCATGAACCCGAGGACGGCGAGCACCAGGAGGACGGTGCCGATGCCGATCAGCCTGTTGCGGATGATGGCCTTGGGACCCGGCACGTCATAGAGCACGGAAGTCATCGCGCGATCCTCCACTTGTTCTCGAGATAGCGCTGCAGCCAGCTGAGCAGCAGGACGAGGGCGACGAAGATGACGGCGACCCAGAGCAGCACGACCAGGGCGTTCTCGCCGCGTTCGCTGAGATTCGAGCGGACCGCTCCGAGCTCGACGACCGAGAATCCGGCCGCGACCGTGGTGTTCTTGAGCAGAGCGATGAAGACGCTCATCATGGGCGGCACGACCGAGCGGAACGCCTGCGGGAGCACGACCAGGCTCATGACCTGCCCGAACGGGAGACCGAGCGCCCGCGCGGCCTCTGCCTGACCGACCGGCACGGTGTTCACGCCGGCGCGGAGGACCTCCGCGACGTAGGTCGCCGTGTAGATGCCGAGGGCGAAGACGCCCAGCACCGTCGGGTCGACCCGCGGGAGGCCCAGCTGCGGGTATCCGAAGATGAAGAAGAAGAAGACGAGCGTCAACGGGGTGTTGCGCACCAGGTTCACATAGACCGTGCCGACCGCACGGGCGATGGGCACCGGAGCCACCCGCATCGCGCCGACGATCACCCCGATGACGAGCGCGAGCGCGCCGCCGGCGAAGAACAGCACCACGGTGTTGCGCAGGGCTATGCCCCAGATGTCCAGGTTGTCGAAGATGACGTTCACGCCGCCGTCCTCCCCTTCTGAGAGTCAGAGAGGGGGCGACCCGTGCGGGCCGCCCCCTGCGTCGGTCAGTCGACCGCGGGCTGCTCGACTTCGATTCCGGAGGAACCGAGGTTCTTGTCGAAGATCGCCTGCCAGATGTCTCCGCCGTCCGTGAAGAGCGTGTTGATGTGCTCCTGCAGCACCGCGTCGCCCTTCGCGAGGCCGACGCCGTAGCGCTCCTCTGTGAACGGCTCCCCGACGACCTTGAGGTTGTCGGGGTCCTGCGCGGCATAGCCGATCAGGATGGCCTGATCGGTCGTGACCGCCTGGACGCCGCCGTTGAGGAGCTCCTCGACGCATGCGGAGTACAGGTCGAACTCGCGCGTGGGGACCTCGGGGTAGTTCTCCTTGATGTTCTGGATCGGCGTGGAACCCGTCGCCGAGCAGACGGTGGTGTCGGCGCTGAGGTCCGCTTCGCTCTCGATGTCGCTGTCCGCGCCGACGAGCAGTCCCTGACCGGTGATGAAGTAGGGACCGGCGAAGTCGATCTGCTCCTTGCGCTTGTCGGTGATCGAGTACGTGCCGACGTAGTAGTCGACGTCGCCGTTCACGAGTGCCTGCTCGCGGTTCGCCGAGGCGATGGCCTTGAACTCGATCTGGTCCTCGTCGTACCCGAGCGAGGCGGCGATCCAGCGGGCGATGTCGACGTCGAAGCCGGTACGCTCTCCCGTCGTGACGTCGAGGTAGCCGAGACCGGGCTGGTCCTCCTTGACGCCGATGATGACGCCGTCGCGCGAGGTCATGTTGTCGAACGTCGGGCTGCCCTCGAGCGTGACGTCGTCGGCGACCTCGAACCAGGTCGTCTCCTCGGCGGCGTCGCCGCCGTCGGTGTCGCCGCCCGGGTCGGACGGGGTGCCGCTGTTGCAGGCGGTCAGCGCGAGCAGTGCGGCTGCCGCGACCCCGATCCCTGCCAGTGTCCGTGTGCGTCGCATGTGCGTCTCCTTCGTGTGCCGTGTGTGCAGATGGGTCAAGGGGAGTCAGTGGGTGAGGAGCTTCGAGAGGAAGTCCTTGGCGCGGTCGCTCTTCGGGTTCGTGAAGAACTCCTCGGGCGTCGCCTCCTCGACGATCTTCCCGTCCGCCATGAAGACCACGCGGTTCGCCGCCTTGCGGGCGAAGCCCATCTCGTGCGTCACGACGATCATCGTCATGCCGTCGCGGGCGAGCTCGACCATGACGTCGAGGACCTCGTTGATCATCTCCGGGTCCAGGGCGCTGGTGGGCTCGTCGAACAGCATGACCTTGGGGTTCATGGCCAGTGCGCGCGCGATGGCGACGCGCTGCTGCTGTCCACCGGAGAGCTGAGCCGGGAGCTTGGACGCCTGCTGGGCGACGCCGACCCGCTCGAGCAGGAGCATCGCCTCCTTCTCGGCATCCGCCTTCTTGAGGCCGCGGACCTTGATCGGGCCGAGCGTGACGTTCTCGAGGATCGTCAGGTGGGCGAACAGGTTGAAGGACTGGAACACCATGCCCACGTCCGCGCGCAGGTGGGCGAGGCCCTTGCCCTCGGCGGGCAGCTCCTTGCCGTCGATCGAGATCTTGCCACTCGTGATCGTCTCGAGTCGGTTGATCGTGCGACACAGCGTGGACTTGCCGGACCCGGAGGGGCCGATAACGACGACGACCTCTCCTCTGTTGACGGTGAGGTTGATATCCGTCAGCGCCTGGAAGTCACCGTAATGCTTCTGAACGTTGTCGACGACGACAAGGGGTGCACCAGTCTCGGTCATGAACCCCACACTAGGAGTCGGCAGGGCCCTGGACCAGTGCGGAATCGCCCGAGTTACATAGTTGTAACCCGGATGCGCGCTCAGCGCGCGGCGGCTGCGCGCTGCGTGAAGGCGCTCTCGTACAGGCACACGCTCGCAGCCGTGGCGAGGTTGAGCGATTCGGCACGTCCGAAGATCGGCAGCTTCAACGCGCGATCGGCGAGAGCGAGCGAGGCGTCCTCGAGCCCCCGGGCCTCGTTCCCGAACAGCCACGCGGTCGGGCCGTCCAGGGCGCCCTCCGCGCGAGCGGCGAGCAGGTCATCGCCCTTCACGTCGGCCGCGAGCACCGTGATGCCGGCCGCACGCGCGCGCGTCACGACGTCGACGAGATCGCCGCCGACGGAGACAGGGAGGTGGAAGAGCGAGCCGGTCGTCGCCCGGACGACCTTCGGGTTGTACGGGTCGACCGTGCGGCCGGTGAGGACCACGGCATCCGCACCTGCGGCGTCCGCGGCACGGATGATCGTGCCGAGGTTGCCCGGGTCCCGCACCTCTTCGCAGATGGCGATGAGACGCGGGGACGATGCGAAGATCTCCTTCACGGCGGTCGGGGTCTGCTGCACGACGGCGACCAGGCCCTGCGGCGTGACCGTGTCCGCCATCGCGTTGAGCACGTACTCGGTGACGTACTCCACCTCGACGTCATGCTCGGCCGCCTTGGCCCGGATGTCCGGATGCCGCTCCCAGCCGGTCGGGGTCGCGAAGAGTTCGACGATCGCGTCCGGTCGATACGACAGCGCCTCGCGCACCGCCTGCGGACCCTCCAAGAGGAACAGGCCCGTCTCGGTGCGGGCACTGCGCTTGGTGAGTTTGGCGACCGCGCGCACACGGGGGGACCGGGGATTCTCCAGCACGGTCTCAGTCTAGGGACAGCAGCGATGCTTCCGCGCACGGATGAACGCTGTTCACTCGGCGTCCACGCAGTTGCGCGGGTTAGTGTGCCCGGGTGCCTCCTGCCGACCACCGCTCCCCGACGCCCCGGCGGGTCGCCGTCGGCTCGATCGCGGTGGTCACGATCGCTGCGGGACTGCTCGTGCACCGGTTCGGTTCAGGCCTCGCCGGCGACGTGATCGGCGACGCGCTCTACGCCGTCCTCGTCTACCTGGTGCTCGTGCTGCTCGCGCCGCGTGCTCCCCGTCGGATGATCGCCGCCCTGGCCCTCATCCTGTGCGCGACGGTCGAGTTCCTGCAGCTCACGGGCATCCCCCGCGACGCGGCGGACGTGTTCCCCCCGGCCGTCCTGGTGCTCGGTGCCGGGTTCGACCAGCGCGACCTGCTCGTCTACGCCGCCGCGGTGGTTCTCGCGCTGCTGTTGGATGCCGGCATCTCCCGGTCAGCCGCCCGCGGCCGGCGCCGGCCGCACTGAGACGAGGAACGGGCGCCCTCCCGAAGGAGGACGCCCGTTCTCGAAGGATGCTTACGCAGCCGACTTCGGCGCGTTCACGTCCGAAGGCAGAGCCTTCTTGGCCGTCTCGACGAGCGAGGCGAACGTGGCGGGCTCGTTCACCGCGAGCTCAGCGAGCATGCGGCGGTCGACCTGCACACCCGCGAGGCCGAGGCCCTGGATGAAGCGGTTGTACGTGATGCCGTTCTGGCGGGCCGCAGCGTTGATGCGCTGGATCCACAGACGGCGGAAGTCGCCCTTGCGCTTGCGACGGTCGCGGTACGCGTAGACGAGGGAGTGAGTGACCTGCTCCTTGGCCTTGCGGTAGAGGCGCGAACGCTGACCGCGGTAACCGGACGCGCGCTCGAGGATGACGCGACGCTTCTTGTGGGCGTTGACCGCCCTCTTGACTCTTGCCATTTTCCTGTATTCCTGTTCGTGCGTTCGGTCGCGTCAGCGACCGAGAAGCTTCTTCGCGACCTTGGTGTCAGCCTTCGACAGCACCTGGTCCTGGTTGAGGCGGCGGGTGCGACGGCTCGACTTGTGCTCGAGGTTGTGGCGCATACCGGCCTGCTGCTTCTTCAGC
Source organism: Microbacterium sp. M28 (assembly GCF_025836995.1). NCBI lineage: Bacteria > Bacillati > Actinomycetota > Actinomycetes > Micrococcales > Microbacteriaceae > Microbacterium > Microbacterium triticisoli. The sequence continues at coordinate 2,111,425 of NZ_CP107546.1, forward strand.
TTTCCGCTTCCGGTGATCTTGAAGCGCTTCTTCGCACCCGAGTGGGTCTTCTGCTTCGGCATCTTCTCTTCCTTCGTATGGCGCCTTCTCAGGCGACGGTGTTCACCCGCGCAATGCGGGAGTATGTGGGGCGGGCGTTACTCCGCGGCAGCCTCGTCCACGGCATCCGTGGTCTTGGCCTCGCGGGCGGCCTGCTTGTTCGCGGCGCGCTGCGCGTCGCGGACGGCGTTCTGCTCGGCCTTCGCCTCGGACTTGTTCTTCAGCGGAGCGACGACCATGACCATGTTGCGTCCGTCGATCGTGGGGTTGGACTCCACGGTTCCGAACTCGGCGACATCCTCCGCGAACTTGCGGAGCAGACGCACACCCTGATCGGGGCGGGACTGCTCGCGCCCGCGGAACAGGATCATCGCCTTGACCTTGTCTCCGGCCTTCAGGAAGCCCTCGGCACGCTTGAGCTTCGTCGTGTAGTCGTGAGCCTCGATCTTCAGACGGAAGCGGACTTCCTTGAGGATCGTGTTCGCCTGGTTGCGGCGAGCTTCCTTCGCCTTCTGGGCAGCCTCGTACTTGAACTTGCCGTAGTCCATGATCTTGACCACGGGCGGCTTCGAGTTGGGGGCAACCTCGACGAGGTCGAGGTCGGCTTCCTGCGCGAGGCGCAGCGCCGCCTCGATGCGGACGACGCCGATCTGCTCACCCGCGGGTCCGACGAGGCGGACCTCGGGGACGCGGATGCGCTCATTGGTGCGGGGATCGCTGATGCGGAACTCCTTAGACGATGGTTTCAAGCCACCAGGATGCCGTCAGCATCCCGGGCGAAATCAGAATCGTCTCCCACCCACCGGCATCCAGACGCCGGCTGGCACCCTGTCTACCGGTCGTCCTTGCGAACGGAACCGGTGGAGTGCAAGACCCGGTAGCCTGGAACGGCAAGCGCGGGTGGGAAGTGAATCCTCTTTCGTACCGGAACAAAACGTTCCGGAGCCCGGCACAGTCTAACAGAAGGCAAGGCGAAGTGACGACTCAGGCAGCAGGCGACGACCACCGACACGACGAGTGGGCGAGGCAGGAGGATGCCGCGAGCTCCGCATCCCGCGATATCGCCGATGTCCCGGCCGTCGAGGTGATCACCACGACCGCGGTGCATCTCATGAGCGCGGCGGCCGTCAAGCTCGGCCTGGCCGACGACCCGGACACCCAGCTCGACCTCGACGAGGCGCGCAAGCTCATCAACGCGCTGGCCGGTCTCATCACCGCCGGAGCGCCGGAGATCAGCGACATGCACGCGCGCTCGCTGCGAGACGGCCTGCGGTCTCTGCAGCTGGCCTTCCGCGAGGCGTCGTCCATCCCCGACCCGATCGGCAAGGGTCCAGGCGAGAAGTGGACCGGGCCGGTCAACTGATCCGAGCGCCGCGCCTCACGGCGTCAGCACGATCGGGTCCGTCGCGGACGGGCCACCGCACGGAGCATCGGAGTGCTCCCAGTCGAGGTCGTGTTCGGCTTCGTCGAGCAGGCCGCCGTCGCCGGCGTACACCCGCACCGTGACGGCATCCGGCGCTGTCATACCGAGCTGGAAGACCCCGTCACCGTCGTGAATCGGCGTTCGCGCATCCGAAGGTGCGGTCGCCGTCGCGCCAGGTGCAGGTGAACACGCGGACGCGACGCACATCTGGACGAACACGTCGTCACCCAGCGCAGATGCGTCCACGGTGATCGCGTTGCTCCATCCGATCGCCGGGCACACCGCCTCGGCCTGGCAGGCCGTCGTGGGCAGCACGGCGGCGCACACGAGTGCGACGGACGCCATCGCCGGTCGCCCTCTCATGCGGCGAGCCTAGCGTCAGGCGGAGCGGCGGAGCTTCACTGTCAGGGAGTCGGCGAGGACCGCGATGCGGTCGTCGGCGGCCCAGCGCTGCGCAAGGCGGGAGAGGACGGCGTCCAGGACCTCGCGTTCGAGCCCGTCCACGAGTTCGAGGATCACGACGAGCTCCGGACCGCGCAGACGCGCCTCAGGGTCCCCAGCTGCGACGGCGACGTCGATGACGGCGAGTTCGTGGGCGACGCTCTCCTGGAGCGCGGAGAACACCTCGGGTGACAGGAAGCTCGGCTCCCAGGCGTGCCTTTGCGCGACGGCCCACACCGCAGGACGGCGGAGGACGAACTCGGTATCGCTGGTCGGATCCAGCACGATCAGGTCCGTGTCCTCGGACGAGGCGGCCAATGCGGCCCGCACGGCTTCGACGGGAATCGGACGCGCTGAGGCATCCCAGCGCTGCATCGTCTGCACCGAGGAGAAGACGGGTTGCACGCGGCGCCCATCCGGTGCAGCGACCGTCACGATCGACAGCTCCTGCGTCTTGTCGACGGCGAGTCCTGAAGGGGCGACACCCTCCTCCCCTTTCTCGGCGATCAGGGGGATCAGGACGCGGGACGTGCGGAAGGCATCGACGACCGCGACCTGACTGCCTTCACCGGCGCGGAAGCGCAGCAGCGCGTCCAGCAGCGCGGGGTCGGCGGATCCGTCGTCGGCCGCGTGCGGGTTCGCCTCGAAGCTGCGCCCTTCCCAGGGGACGCCGGCGGAATCGCCGCCCGGCAGACCCGTCCGATCGTCGCCGGCGCCGTGGTCGCAGGAATCAGTCCCCTGCGACATCCAGTGCCTCTGCCAGCGTGAACGCACCGGCGTAGAGCGCCTTGCCGACGATGGCGCCTTCGACGCCCAGGGGGACGAGCTCACGCAGCGCGGCGATGTCGTCGAGGTTCGCAATGCCTCCCGAGGCCACGACGGGCTTCGGCGTGCGCGAGGTCACCTCGCGCAACAGCTCGAGGTTGGGTCCTCGCAGCGTGCCGTCCTTCGTCACGTCGGTCACGACGTAGCGGCTGCAGCCGGCTTCCTCGAGTCGGTCGAGCACCTCCCAGAGGTCGCCGCCCTCCTCGGTCCAGCCGCGGGCGGCGAGCGTCGTGCCCCGCACGTCCAGGCCGACGGCGACGGCCTCGCCGTAACGGCTGATGACGTCGGCCGCCCACTCGGGGTTCTCGAGGGCCGCGGTACCGAGGTTGATGCGGGATGCTCCGGTTTCGAGCGCAGCCTCGAGGCTCGCATCGTCACGGATACCGCCGGAGAGCTCGACGTTGACGCCGCGGAACTGCTTGATCACCTTGCGCAGGATGCCGGCGTTCGAACCGCGCCCGAAAGCGGCATCGAGGTCGACGAGGTGGATCCATTCGGCGCCCTGATCGACCCACTCCCCCGCCGCGTCCAGCGGGTCGCCGTAGCTGGTCTCGCTGCCCGCCTCACCCTGGGTGAGACGCACCGCCTTGCCGCCTGCGACATCGACAGCAGGGAGAAGGGTCAGGCTGGGGGTTGACGCGAAGTCGTTCATGTCGTCCTCGGGTGGATGGAAGTGCACCGTTCGCGGGCACGAGAACCGAGGGTACTCGGCGTTCGGGGGAAGCCCAAATGCCGGTAGGCTCGTCGACGATGACCGGAGCTTCGAACGACCACCTGCCCGCGAACCCCGAGCGTGGGAACAGCGTCGACCAGTCGATGCCGTTGATCCAGTCGGTCCCCACGAATCCGGCGCCTCCGGCGCCGGTCGCCGCCGACGTCATGCCGCAGTATCACCGCAGCGCGGGCGCCGCTCAGACGAACGCGCCCGACGGCGCAGCCCCGGACCCTCGCACCAGGCGGGAGATGCGCGAGCGGCAGTCGTTCCTGCAGACCGAGCGGCCGGAGGAACCGGCGCGCGAGGGCGCACGCGGCGCGCTGAACCGGTTGGGCTTCAAAGTGCCGCCGAGCGCCGCGGAGCAGTCCGTCCGTGATGACGAGGTCGCCGTGAGCCAGCACTGGCCCGGCCCGCGGACGATCGCCGTCGTGAACGGCAAGGGTGGCGCGGGCAAGACGCCGACCACGATCCTGCTGGCCGCGGTCTTCGCCCGTTTCGGGGGCGCCGGCGTCCTGGCCTGGGACAACAATCAGACCCGCGGAACGCTCGGATGGCGCACCGAAGCGGGTGCGCATGATCGCACTCTGCTCGAAATGCTCCCTGAGGCCGAGCGCCTGCTCGGGACCGGCGCCCAGTCCGCCGACCTCGCACATTTCGTCCACCACCAGCCGCGTGAGAAGTACGACGTACTGCGATCGAAGCCGATCCGCCTCGCTCACGAGAACCGCCTCAATCCGGAAGACGTCGACGCGATCCACTCCGTCGCTGCCAAGTTCTACCGGCTGATCATCATCGACTCCGGTAACGACGAGTCCGATCCGATGTGGTTGCGCATGATCGATCACGCCGACCAGCTCGTCGTCGCGACCACGACCCGCGATGACCATGCGGAAGCCGGCGCACTGCTCCTGGAGGCTCTGGAAGAGCGGGACGAGCGCTCTGCCCGGCTCGCACGCCGGTCCGTCGTCGTCGTGTCGCAAGCGGATCCGAAGGCATCGTCCGCGGACGTCGCCCATGTCGTCGAGGGGTACCGCCCGCTTGCGCGCGATGTCGTCTCGATCCCGTTCGATCACGAGATCGTCGACGGTCATCTGCGCTACGGAGCGCTCGCGAAGCGCACGCAGCGTGCGTGGCTCACGGCCGCCGCATCCGTCGCCCGCGGGTTCTGACGCCGTCGGCAGGATCGACTCGGATCAGAGCGTTCCCGCCCAATTGCGCAGCAGCTGGATGCCGGCCTCGCCCGACTTCTCGGGGTGGAACTGCGTCGCGGACAGCGGCCCGTTCTCGACGGCGGCGAGGAACGGCGAACCGTACGTCGTCCAGGTCAGCGACGGCTTCGGGAACGGGGGAATGACGTCGAGCCCCCAGTGCTGGGCCGCGAAGGAGTGCACGAAGTAGAACCGCTCGTCCTCGATGCCGCGGAACAGCACGCTGCCCTCGTCCGGCGTCACCGTGTTCCAGCCCATGTGCGGCAGGACAGGCGCGTCGAGCTCAGTGACCGCGCCGGGCCACTCCCCCAGGCCCTCGGTGTCGATGCCGCGCTCCACGCCGTGCTCGAACAGCACCTGCATGCCCACGCAGATACCCAGCACCGGGCGTCCGCCGGCGAGACGGCGCTCGATGATCTCGTCGCCGCCGTGCGCCGCGAGCGCCTCGCGCACGGCGGAGAACGCTCCGACGCCGGGCACCACGAGACCATCCGCCTCCAGCGCCTCCGTCCGGTCACCGGTCAGCACCGCGTCGGCGCCGGCGGCGATCAGCGCCTTGACGGCGGAGTGGACGTTGCCGGACTCGTAGTCGAAGACCGCGACGCGAGGGCGGCTCACAGCGCGCCCTTGGTGGACGGGATGCCGTTCACGAGCGGGTCGAGGGCCTTGGCCTGGCGGAAGGCACGTGCGAACGCCTTGTACTCGGCCTCGGCGATGTGGTGCGGATCACGCCCGCCCAGCACGCGCACGTGCACGGTGAGACCCGCGTTGAACGTGATGGCTTCGAACGAGTGGCGTACCAGCGAGCCCGTGAAGTGACCGCCGATGAGGTGGTGCTCGAACCCGGCCGGCTCGCCGGTGTGCACGAGATAGGGCCGGCCGCTGATGTCGACCACGGCCTGCGCGAGGGCCTCATCGAGCGGGACCAGAGCGTCCCCGTAGCGCGAGATGCCCGACTTGTCGCCCAGTGCCTCGCGGATCGCCTGGCCGAGAACGATCGAGATGTCCTCCACAGTGTGGTGCGCGTCGATGTTCGTGTCGCCGGACGCACGCACCGTGAGGTCAGTGAGAGAGTGCTTGGCGAACGCCGTCAGCATGTGGTCGAAGAACGGCACCGACGTGTCGATGTGGCTGATGCCTGAGCCGTCGAGGTTCAGCTCGAGTTCGACGGACGACTCGGACGTGCTGCGGGTACGGCTGGCGGTGCGGCTCATGAAGCCGATTCTATCGACGCGAGAGCGTCCAGGAACGCCGTGGTCTCCGCCTCGGTTCCTGCGGTCACGCGCAGGTGACCGGCGATGCCGACATCGCGCACGAGGATCCCCTTGTCGTAGAGCGACTGCCAGGTCGCCTTCGGGTCAGACACCCCGCCGAAGAGCACGAAGTTCGACCACGACTCGTGCGGCGCGTACCCCAGAGCCTCGAGCGTCGCCGTGATGCGATCGCGCTGCTCGACGATCTCGTCGACCATCGCGAGCATGGTTTCGGCGTTGCGCAGCGCGGCGACGGCGGCAGCCTGCGTGAGTGCGCTCAGGTGATACGGCAGACGCACCAGACGAAGGGCGTCGATGAACGCCGGGTCGGCAGCGAGATACCCGACCCTGGCGCCGGCGAACGCGAACGCCTTGCTCATCGTGCGCGACACCGCCAGCCGCGGGCGTCCGTCGAGCAGCGTCAGCGCGGAAGGCGCGTCACGGGGCGCGAACTCCTGATAGGCCTCGTCCACGACGACCACGCCACGGGATGCCTCGTACACCGCCTCGACGACATCCAGGCCGAGGGGGGTGCCGGTCGGATTGTTCGGCGAGCACAGCAGGACGATGTCGGGGTCAGCAGCCGCCACCTGCTCGGCGGCCTCCTCCGCGGACAGCGTGTAATCGGGCTGCCGCGTCCCGGCGACCCAGGTCGACCCCGTTCCCTGTGTGATGAGCGGATACATCGAATACGTCGGCGCGAACCCGAAAGCCGTGCGCCCCGGCCCGCCGAAGGCCTGGGCGATGTGCTGCAGAACCTCGTTCGAACCGTTGCCCGCCCAGATCCGGTCTGCGGACAGTCCGTGCCCGAGGTACTCCGCGAACCCCTCGCGCAGCGTCGTGAACTCCCGATCCGGGTAGCGGTTCACATCGCGCAGTGCGACGGCGATGTCGTCGAGGATGTCGCTGGCGACAGCATCCGGAACGGGATGCGTGTTCTCGTTGACGTTCAGGGCCACCGGCAGCGGAGCCTGCGGAGCGCCGTACGGGGTGAGCCCGCGGAGGTCGTCACGGAGCGGGAGATCGTCGAGGGAGGTCATCCATCCCATGCTACCGAGACGGCTCTATACGGCCGTGTCGATGTGACGAATCGTCTCAGCTCTCGTAACCCGCTGGGATGGCCAACTCGTCGCCGATCATCAGTGCGCCGCCCTCGAGCAGGTTCAGCCGCTGCAGAGCATCGACGACCTCACGCGGATCGGCCGCCGGAGCGATCTCCTCTGCGATCGACCACAGGGTGTCGCCGGGCATCACGGTCACCGTCTCGAACGACGTGACCACCTCTTCACCCCCGGCGTACGCGGAGCCGCCGCTGAGCGCTGCGAAGGCGAGACCGACGGCGAGAGGGAGCGCAGCCAGGGCGAGCAGCACCCGGCGTCCGCGCGTCGTCAGCCGCAGCCGCGTGGCTGCCGCAGACGGACGGATGGACGGTGCCGTGACGGTGATGCTGCTCATGATCGCTGCTCCTCGTGCTCCCTCTCCCGATCGGGAGAACTTGGCGTAGCGTTCGCATTCCCCGCTCGGCCGGGAGCGGGGGATGCGAAGCTACGTACCGAATGTATCTTCGATTTCGAATCTCTGTCAAGCATTTTTCGAAACCTTTCCGTCGAATCGTCCGACACGCTCGAACAGATCTTCCCCGAACCGGGGAACCTCGGATACGGTTTCGCTAACGACACCTCACCACGGGCCTCCGACATCGCCGCCGGGGCACCCGATCGGCAACCAAGGAGCAGCCATGAGCGACGCAACAGCCCCCGGCACCGAGGCACCGCGCACTCGTCGACGCAAGAGCCTCAGCGCCAAGCAGATGGCCATCCTCGAGGTGATCCAGACCTCGATCGCCCGGCACGGGTATCCGCCGAGCATGCGGGAGATCGGCGATGCCGTCGGCCTCAAGTCCCTCTCCAGCGTCACCCACCAGCTCGGTCAGCTCGAGCTCAGCGGCTACCTGCGCCGGGATCCCGGCAAGACCAGGGCCATGGAGGTCCTCATCGACCTCCCCGGCTCGGGTACCGAGAACCCCGCTGACACCGCTCCCCCGGTCGGCGACGCCGCCCTGGTCCCGCTCGTGGGACAGATCGCCGCCGGTGTGCCGATCACCGCCGAACAGCAGGTCGAGGAGATCTTCCCCCTGCCTCGTCAGCTCGTCGGCAAGGGTGACCTGTTCATGCTCAAGGTGAACGGCGAGTCGATGATCGACGCCGCCATCTGCGACGGCGACTGGGTCGTGGTGCGCACGCAGAACACCGCCGAGAACGGCGAGATCGTCGCCGCGATGCTCGACGACGAGGCGACGGTCAAGACGTTCCGTCGACGCGATGGACACACCTGGTTGCTCCCCCGGAACTCCGCGTTCGAGCCGATCCCCGGCGACGACGCGACGGTGCTCGGCAAGGTCGTGGCGGTGCTTCGGGCCGTGTGATCCGCGTGGACGAGAACGGCCGCTCCCGATCGGGAGCGGCCGTTCTGCTGCGACAGGACGTCAGACGGCGACCGACACGTCCTCGCGGACGCGACGCGTGGCCTCGACGATGTTGCGCAACGACGCGGTGGTCTCGTCGTAGCCGCGGGTCTTCAGACCGCAGTCCGGGTTTACCCACAGCTGACGGTTCGGGATCTCCGCGGCCGCGCGACGCAGCAGCGCCTCGATCTCGTCCGTGGAGGGAACGCGCGGCGAGTGGATGTCGTACACGCCGGGGCCGATGCCATGGTCGAAGCCGACCGCGGAGATGTCGTCCACGACGTCCATGCGGCTGCGAGCAGCCTCGATCGACGTCACATCGGCGTCGAGAGCGCGGATCGCATCGATCACGACGCCGAACTCCGAATAGCAGAGGTGCGTGTGGATCTGGGTCGCCGCGACGGCGCCGCCGGTGGCGAGGCGGAACGAGTCCACGGACCACTTCAGGTACGCCGGCTGGTCGGCCTGCTTGAGCGGCAGCAGTTCGCGCAGCGCCGGCTCGTCGACCTGGATGATCTCGATGCCGGCCGACTCGAGATCGGCGATCTCCTCGCGCAGGGCCAGAGCGACCTGGTTGGCGGTCTCCCCGAGCGGCTGGTCATCGCGGACGAACGACCACGCCAGGATCGTGACCGGACCGGTCAGCATGCCCTTCATGTGCTTGGACGTGCGTCCCTGTGCGTAGGTCGACCAGTCCACCGTGATCGGAGCGGGACGCGACACGTCGCCCCACAGGATCGACGGACGCGTCGCGCGGGACCCGTAGGACTGCACCCAGCCGTTCTCGGTCACGGCGAAGCCGTCCAGGTTCTCGGCGAAGTACTGCACCATGTCGTTGCGCTCCGGCTCACCGTGCACGAGGACATCGAGACCGAGCTCCTCCTGCAGCGCCACGACGCTGTCGATCTCGGCACGCAGGAACTCCTGGTACTCCGCCTCGGTGATCTCACCGCGCGTGAACCGAGCGCGAGCACGGCGGATGTCTCCGGTCTGCGGGAACGACCCGATGGTCGTGAGCGGGAGCGCAGGTAGACCGAGAGCCTCCTCCTGCGCCGCCTCGCGCTCCGCGTACGAGACACGCGAGAAGTCGGCGTCCGACAGGGTGCGCGCTCGGACGGCGCCGTCGCGCACACCAGGAGCCGACAGACGGTCGGCGAGAGCCGCGGATGCCGCGTCGAGCTCCGTCTGGATGGCAGCGCGGCCCTGATCGAGACCCCGCGCCAGCGTCACGACCTGCGCGACCTTCTGGTCGGCGAACGCGAGCCAGGAGACGAGACGGCTGTCGAGCTTCGACTCGTCCTCGACGTCGTGCGGCAGGTGCAGCAACGAGGTCGAGCTCGACGCCGCGACCTGCGCCGCGCCGAGGGCCCGCAGCGCCTCGAGCTTGTCGAACGCCGCCGCGAGATCCCCGCGCCAGATGTTGTGACCGTCGACCACGCCGCCGACGAGCACCTTGTCCGCAAGCCCTTCGGCGGCAGCCGGCACGGAGCCGCGGATCAGGTCGACCGCGATGGCCTCGATCGGGGCCGCGGCGAGCACGGGGAAGACGGCGTCGAGCGCGGCATACGGTGCCGCGACGAGGATCGCCGGGCGGTCGGTCGCGCCGCCGAGCACCGCGAGCGCACGCTCGGCTGCGGCCGAGAGCTGCGCCGTCGAGGCAGGAAGCGACTCGCTGACCAGAGCCGGCTCGTCGATCTGGACCCACTGGGCACCCGCCGCGCGCAGACGTGCGAGCAGTTCGACGTAGACAGGGAGCACGTCCTCGAGACGGGACAGCGGGTCGAAGCCCTCCGGAGCGTCGTCCGACGCCTTCGCCAGTGCGAGGAGCGTCACCGGTCCGACGATCACCGGACGGGTGACGAAGCCCGCCGCGGCGGCCTCGGAGACCTCGCGGACGAGGCGGTCGCTGGAGAACGAGAACGTCGTCTCCGGACCGATCTCGGGCACGAGGTAGTGGTAGTTGGAGTCGAACCACTTCGTCATCTCCAGCGGAGCACGGTCCCCCTCGCCACGGGCGACGGTGAAGTACGCGGGAAGCCCGATGGTTCCGTCCGCGGAGCGCAGGTTCTCGAAGCGTGCGGGGATCGCACCGACGGTGACGGCGGCATCCAACACCTGGTCGTAGTACGAGAACGACTCCGGGATCGCGGAATCCGCACGGCCCAGCCCCAGCGATGCGAGTCGCTCGCGGGTCGCGGCACGCAGCTCGGCGCTCGTGGCCTCGAGCTCCTGCTCATCGATCCGACCGGCCCAGAACGCCTCGACGGCCTTCTTCAGTTCGCGGCGGCGCCCGATGCGCGGGTAGCCGAGGATGGTTCCCTCGGGAAATGCAGTCATGGTGGGTCCTTTCAGCGGGGTCTAACGATGAAGAGCAGGGAGGATGTCGGCGGACTCGAGCACGTCCAGGACGGTCTCGTGCTGGTTGAACGCGTACAGGTGCACACCGGGCGCACCGCCGGCGACGACCTCGCGGGCGAGTTCGGCCGCCCAGTCGACGCCGATCTGCCGGCGCCCCTCGGCGGTCGGTTCGACCTCGAGAGCCACCTGCAGCTCGCCGGGGATCTCTTCGCCGGTGAGTTCCAGCACGCGGGACAGCCGCGCGGGTGAGGTGATCGGCATGATTCCGGGCAGGATCGGGATCGTCACGCCGGCGCGTCGTGCGCGCTCGACGAAGGCGAGGTAGTCGTCGGCGTGGAAGAACAGCTGCGTGATCGCGAAAGTCGCGCCTGCGGCCTGCTTGGCCAGCAGCGCATCGACGTCCTGGGTGCGGTGCACCGCGCGGGGGTGCCCCTTCGGGAAGGCGGCGACGGCGATGCTCACCTTGCGTCGAGGTGCGACCCTGGCAGCACCCGGGAGGCCGGGCACTGGCGACTCCTCGTACGGCGCCCGTTCGGCCTGCACCCGGTCGATGAGCTGCACGAGCTGCGCGGCGCTCTCCAGATCCCCGAGGAACGGCTCGGTCTGCCCGAGCGGCGGATCTCCGCGCAGGGCGAGGAAGCTCCGGATGCCGGCATCCAGGAATTCGCGGATGAGCTGCGTGGCACCGGCGTACGTGTTCCCGACGCAGGTGAGATGCGCGAGCGGCTCGACATCGGTGTTGGCGCGGATGAACCGGAGCACCTCGAGGGAGCGTCCACCCGTCGAACCGCCCGCGCCGTACGTGACGGAGAGGAATGCGGGCCCTGCTGCGGCGAGGCGGCGCACGGTCTCGTGCAGCGCGTCCTCGCTGGAGGCGGTGCGCGGCGGGTAGAGCTCGAAGGAGAACGGCACGCGCGAGGCACCGGCGGTGGTGGAGTCCTCGGAGGACATGTTTCTCTCCTGCTGACAGGGCGGACACGGGGCGGCTGCGAAGAGCGCTGCGCTTCGCAAGCGGATGCCGGGCTCGGCTGTCGCTCCACGCTCCAGATGAACGGGGCGTTTCCACGAACGTAGGGCACGCCGCGACGACCGCGCATCTCTGTGACGCCATGTGTCGCGCCGCTCTCGTAGGCTCGAAGCATGCCCCAGCCGTTCGGTTCCTGGCCATCCCCGTTCCATGCCGCCGACATCGCGTCCGCAGCTCCCCGACTCGACGGCGCGCGATTCGTCGGCGACGAGATCTGGTGGGGCGAGTCCGTGCCGACCGAGGCGGGCCGCGTCACTGTGCGCAGCTCGACGGGCGCCGAGGTGCTGCCCTCCCCCTGGAGCGCTCGCTCTCGCGTGCACGAGTACGGCGGCGGCTCCTGGACAGCGGATGCCGACGGCATCCTGTACTTCGTCGAGGCACGCGGCCAGCGGGTGCACCGGCTCGCGCCCGGGCGCGCTCCTGAGCCGCTCACTGCGCCTGGTCCGGCCCACGGCGGACTGCGCGTGCAGGCGGGCCGGCTGCTGGCCGTCCGCGAGGACCTGACGGTCACCCCGCATCGACGTGCGATCGTCGAGATCCCGACCGACGGCTCCGCGGCCGATGACCCGTCCGGCGTCATCGTGCACGCCGAGGGCACCGGGTTCTTCGCACATCCGGCGCTCTCCCCCGACGGCACCAGGATCGCCTGGGTGCAGTGGTCGGGCGAGCGGATGCCGTGGGAGAGCGCCCAGGTGCGCATCGCCAGGATCGGCACCGACGAGATCGGCACCGTGTCGGCACGGGCCGCGCTGCAGCCGGAGTGGACCGATGACCGGACGCTGCTGTACGCCGACATCCCGGACGACCGCTGGACGCTGCACCGCATGGGCCTCGATGGCGTCGATCCTGCCGGGCGCTCGTCGATGATCGCGCCGGCCGATGCGGACACCGGCTACGGGCTCTGGGTGCTGGGCAACCGCTGGTTCCAGCCCCTCGCCGACGGGCGCATCGTCGCCGTGCGCACGAACGGCCGTGACGAGCTCGTCGTGATCGACCGCGCCGGCGAAGCCCGCGATCTGCCTATCCCGTGCGATGGGCACATCAGCATCGACGACGTCTCCGACAGCCGGATCCTCGTCACCGGCACCGGCTCGACGGTCGCCCCCGGCCTGTGGTGCGTCGACATCGACTCGGGCGCCACTGTCGCGATCTCGGGCGGCGGCGCCGTGAACCCGGCCTGGATGCCGCCCGCACGGCAGATCGTCGTCGACGGGAAGCACGGACCGGTGCACGCGTTCGCCTATGCCCCCGCCAACCCCGACGTCGAGACGCCGGAGGGCGAGCGCCCGCCCTACGTCGTGTTCGTGCACGGCGGGCCGACCGCGCACGTGACCGGCGCAGCCTCGGCCGGCATCGCGTTCTACACGAGCCGGGGCATCGGCGTCCTGGACGTCAACTACGGCGGCTCGACCGGATACGGCCGTGCCTATCGCGAGCGACTGGACGGCGACTGGGGCATCGTGGACGTCGACGACGTGCTCGCCGCAGCCAGAGGCCTCGCGGAAGCAGGCCTCGCCGATCCCGAACGCATCGCGATCCGCGGGAGTTCAGCGGGCGGCTGGACCGTCCTCGGCGCCCTCGTGCGCGGAGACGTGTTCCGCGCGGGCATCAGCCGCTACGGCGTCTCCGATCTGCGCGCGCTCGTGTCCGACACGCACGATTTCGAGAAGGAGTACCTGAACGGGCTCGTGGGTCCGCTGCCGGAAGCCGAGTCCGTCTACATCGAACGGTCGCCGCTGACGCACGCCGACCGGATCGACGTTCCGGTGCTTCTGCTGCAGGGGGCGGACGACCCCGTCGTCCCGCCCGCGCAGTCCGAGGCGATCCGCGACGCCCTGGCCGCACGCGGCATCGATCACGAGTACGTCATCTACCCGGGTGAGGGGCACGGATTCCGCACGGCGTCGACCATCGTGGACGCGCTCGAGCGCGAACTCGCCTTCCTCGGTCGAGTCTTCGGGTTCAGTCCGAAACGGTAGAGCCTATTCGCCGACGCGGTTGCGAAGGCGCATCGCGCGCTCGGCTTCGCGGGTGTCCTGACGCTCGCGGAGCGTCTGGCGCTTGTCGAACTCGCGCTTGCCCTTGGCCAGTGCGATCTCGATCTTGGCCCGGCCGTCCGAGAAGTACAGCTTCAGCGGGATCAGGGTGTAGCCACCGGCCGAGACCGCGTGCTGCAGCTTCGCGATCTCTTCGCGGTGCAGGAGGAGCTTGCGGATCCGCTTGGCGGAATGGTTCGTCCAGTGGCCCTGGGAGTACTCCGGGATGTGCACGGCATCGAGGAACGCTTCATTGCCCTTGATGAACGCGTAGCCGTCCGAGAGATTGGCTCGTCCCTGACGCAGCGACTTCACCTCGGTGCCGGTGAGCACGAGTCCCGCCTCGTACGACTTCTCGATGTTGTAGTCGTGACGTGCGCGACGATTGGTCGCGATGACCTTCTCCCCGCGTTCCCTGGGCATGATGCTCTCCTGATTCCGTGCCGTGCGGGCGCACGACAGCCCGTCAGCTTATCAGGTGCGCAGCCAGCGACGGATCGCGAAGCCGGCCGACAGGGCAGCCAGCACGACGCCGATGATGATCAGGATCGGCACGACGAATGCGGCATCCTGCATCGTCACCCAGGTCGTGATCGACGGGACCCGTCCACGGAGGTAGCCGTCGACGCCGAAGTGGACTCCGGCGATCACGGCTGCGCTCGCGAGGGCCGAGCCGAGGAACGCGGCGAACACGCCCTCCAGCACGAACGGCGTCTGGATCACCCTGTTCGACGCGCCCACAAGGCGCATGATGCCAATCTCCTTGCGCCTGGCATAGGCGGACAATCGGATCGTCGTCGCGATCAGCAGCACGGCGGCGATGAGCATCAGCGCCGCGATGCCGACAGCGATGTACGTGGCCACGGTGAGCGCCGAGAACAGCGGATCGAGGTACTTGAGCTGATCGACGACCTCTTCGACGCCCTGCTTGCCTGTGAAGGCTTCGGTGATCACCCGGGACTGGGCTGGATCCTTCAGCGTCACCCAGTAGCTCTGCTGCATCTGGTCCTCGGTGAGGACGCTGGCCTGCTCCTCGCCGACCAGCTCGATGAGGTTGGCGTACGCCTCGGCCTTGTCCTCGAAGCGCACGCTGCCGATCAGCGGTGCGAGGGCATCGCCCTCGAGCTCGCCGGACACCGAGTCGAGCTGCTCCTGGGTCGCCTCGCCGTCCACGCATGTGTCGGTCTCGGAGACCGGCGAGCACATGTACACGGCGACCTGGGCGCGTTCGGACCAGTAGGCCCGCATCGTGGAGATCTGCTCCTGCATCAGGATCGCGGCGCCGACGAACGTCAGGGAGACGAAGGTCACCAGCACCACGGAGATCACCATCGAGGCGTTGCGGCGAAGCCCCACCAGGGCTTCGGTCAGGATGAGTCCGATCCTCATGTCGTCGGCCCCACTTCGTCGTCGTCCTTGTCCCCGAGGCCGAGACGATCGGCGACCCCCACTTCGGCGATGTCCACCTCTGGCAGCACGATCGGATGCGTTCGCGGCGGAACCGGTGCGGATGCCGGCGCGGTCGCATCGGCGCTCGTCGATGTGCGCTCCGCGGCCGGCGCAGGTGCCTCGGTGGCTCGGGGCTCCGCCGGCGCCGTCGTCACGACGGGGCCGGTGGCGGCGCGGTTCTTCGATTCGCGCATGCGCGCCAGGGTCTCGGCATCCAACGGCGGGATCGAGGCGGTCTCGCGCTGCACCTCCTGCACCGCGGTGAGCGCGGCCGCGGCCGCAGCACCGCGGACCTGCTCGGGCGAGAGCGTCGGAATGGCCGAGGTGTCGCCGTAGCCGCCGTGGACCTCGTCGCGCACCATCTCGCCGTCGCGCAGCTCGATCACGCGGCGCTGCATCTGGTCGACGAATCCGGCCTCGTGCGTGGCCATGAGGACCGTCGTGCCGCCCGCGTTGATCCGGGCCAGCAGCTGCATGATGCCCACGGAGGTCGCCGGGTCGAGGTTTCCGGTCGGCTCGTCGGCGAGCAGGACCTGCGGACGGTTGACGATCGCGCGGGCGATCGCGACGCGCTGCTGCTCACCGCCGGACAGTTCATGCGGCATCCGCTTCTGCTTCCCGTCCAGACCCACCAGGGCGAGCGCCTCGGGGACGGCCTGCTGGATGAACCCGCGGGAGGAACCGGTCACCTGCAGCGTGAACGCGACGTTCTGGTAGACCGTCTTGGACGGCAACAGACGGAAGTCCTGGAACACAGAGCCGATGTGCCGGCGGAAGTAGGGGACCTTCCGGTTCGCGAGCGAACGCAGGTCGCGCCCGAGGACCGCGACGCGACCGGTCGAGGGGACCTCTTCCCGGAGGATCAGTCGCAGGCAGGTCGACTTGCCGGAGCCCGAAGCGCCCACGAGGAAGACGAACTCCCCGCGCTGCACTTCGAAGTCGACGCCCGACAGGGCAGGGCGCTTGGTGCCCCGATAGCGTTTGGTGACGTTCTCGAACCGAATCATGGCGGTACGAGCCTAAGCGCGGGTGCGGCGCTGCCTGCGAGCGACACCCCATCCGGTGCGGGGTCGACGCCCGCTCACAGATGTCTCATAGGACTGCTATAGATAGGAGTGGACGCCGGGAGGGTGCGTCCTGCGCCCGTGCCGCGCACAGCAACGGTGCGAGAACTCGAGGACATCATGAGCACGCCTGCCGGTTGGTACGACGACGGTTCGGGGCGCCAGCGCTGGTGGGACGGCGCGAAGTGGACGGAGCACTTCGCTCCCGAAGCCGCGTCCGCACCCGAGGCACCCGCGGCAGAGGCACCTGCTCCCGCGGCAGAGGCATCTGCCTTCACGCCGCCGGCCGTCCCGAGCCCGGCTGACAGCGGCACTTCGCCGTATGCCGCCGCCCCCCTCGCGGGGCCGGGCGCCCGCGCCGACGCGGCTCCGTACACGGAGGCCCCCGTCGCGGCAGCGACCGCGGGAAAGCCCAAGCCCCACGTGATCGGCTGGATCGCCCTCGGCGTCGCGGCTCTCGGGTTCCTGCTCGCCTGCATCCCGGCGACGGTGATCCTCGGTCTGATCCTGCTTCCGATCGGCCTGATCCTCTCGATCGTCGCGTTCTTCCTGAAGGGTGCGAAGTGGCCGGCCATCACCGGCCTCATCCTCGCGGTCGTCGGCGGGATCATCGGTTCGATCGTGCTGGTCGGCACACTCATCGCGGCCGGCGTGCAGGCGATCGATGAGATGTCCGACACGACGGTGTCCGAGTCCCCGCAGGATGACGCGGACGAGGACGCGGACGCCGGTTCCGGCGAGGTCGGTTCGCGTGAGAACCCCGCGGCGCTCGGCAGCACGATCAGCGGCGACGAGTACGACGTCGTCGTCAACACGGTGACACTGGATGCGACCGAGGACATCCTGGCGGCCAACCCGTACAACGAGGCGCCGGCCGAAGGCACCACCTACGCTCTCATCAACGCGACGGTGACGTACAAGGGCGAGGATTCCGGCTACGCCGCCATGGTGATGTTCGACTACGTGACCGCCGACGGAGAAGTCGTCTCCAGCACGGACGCGCTCGTCCTCCCGCCGGAGCCCGCGCTCGCGCTCCAGGAGATCTACACCGACGCATCCGCTACCGGCAACGTCGTGCTCCAGGTACCGGTGGGTGACGACGGCCTGCTGCGTGTCACGCCCGGCATCCTGTCGGACGAGGTGTTCGTCGCCGTTCAGTGACAGCCACGACATGACGAAGGCGGCCCCGGTGGATCACCGGGGCCGCTTTCGTGTCCGACGGGTCAGTCGTCGTCGCGACGCTTGCGCCAGCGGATGCCGGCGGAGATGAACCCGTCCAGGTCGCCGTCGAACACCGATGCCGGGTTGCCGGACTCGTAGCCGGTGCGCAGGTCCTTGACGAGCTGCTGGCCGTAGAGGAAGTACGAGCGCATCTGGTCGCCCCAGCTCGCAGTGATGTTGCCCGCGAGCTCCTTCTTCTTCGCCGCTTCCTGTTCCTTCTGCAGCAGCAGCAGGCGAGTCTGCAGGACGCGCATGGCGGCGGCACGGTTCTGGATCTGCGACTTCTCGTTCTGCATCGACACGACGATCCCGGTCGGAAGGTGCGTGATGCGCACCGCCGAGTCGGTCGTGTTGACGGACTGGCCGCCGGGGCCGGAGGAGCGGAAGACGTCGACGCGGATGTCGCTCTCGGGGATGTCGACCTCGGTGGCCTCTTCCATGAGCGGAATGACCTCGACGGCGGCGAACGAGGTCTGCCGCTTGTCGGCCGAGCCGAACGGGCTGATGCGGGCGAGACGGTGCGTGCCGGCCTCGACCGACACGGTGCCGAAGGCATAGGGCGCGTCGATCTCGAACGTCGCGGATTTGATGCCCGCGCCCTCGGCGTAGGACGTGTCCATGACCTTGACCGGGTACTTGTGCCGCTCGGCCCAGCGCAGGTACATGCGCATCAGCATCTCGGCGAAGTCGGTGGCGTCGTCGCCGCCGGCGCCGGAGCGGATCGTGATGATCGCGCTGCGGTCGTCGTACTCGCCGTCCAGCAGCGTCTGCACCTCGAGCTGGTTGATCATCTCGGTCAGCGCGGTCAGCTCGGCTCGGGCCTCCAGGGCCGACTCCTCGTCGCCCATCTCGTTGGCGAGGTCGATGAGCACCTCGAGGTCGTCGAGACGCTGCGCGATGCCGGTGATGCGCGCGAGCTCGGACTGGCGGTGGCTGAGGGCGCTGGTCACCTTCTGAGCGCGCTCGGTGTCGTCCCAGAGATCGGGCGCACCGGCCTCTTCGCTGAGTCGCGCGATGTCGTCGCGGAGCCGGGAGACATCGACGACCTCGCTGATGTCGCCGAAGGTTTGCCTGAGCGCCTGGATTTCGGCGGAGAGATCGAGTTCGAGCATGACACCCCAGCCTATCCTGCTTCGCGCGACTGCGAGAGGCCGAGGCGCCGCGAGTAGAGTGGCCAGCGATGAGCAGCGCATCAGCGGTCCTGAGGAGTTTCGGGCCGATGGTGTACCTGCCGACCATCCTGTTCTCGCTCGGCGAGGGCGCCGTCCTGCCGCTGATCCCCGTGATCGCGGCGAACATGGGCGCCGACGTCGCCTCGGCCGCGCTGGTCGCGTCGGCTCTCGTGGTGGGTCAGCTCTGCGGCAATCTCCCAGCAGGCTGGGCGGTCGCCCGCATCGGGGAGCGGTTCACGATGGTCATCGCCGGCGTCGTGTCGATGCTGGCCGTGGTCGGGATGATCTTCGCCCCGGTGATCGGCGTCTTCGCCGCCGCCGTGTTCCTCCTCGGCTTCTGCGCCGCAGCGTTCGGACTCGCCAGGCATGCGTTCATGACGACGCGGGTGCCGATCGCGTTCCGCGCTCGTGCGCTGTCGCTGCTGGGCGGCAGCTTCCGGCTCGGCATCTTCATCGGACCGTTCGTCACCGCCGCGCTCCTGCAGGTGTTCGGCGACGAGACGGTCGCGATCTGGTTCTTTCTCGCATGCCTGGCCGTCATGGTCGTCCTCGTGCTGTTCGGGCCGGACCCGGAGAAGACCACTCCCCCTGTCACCTCGAACGGGACGTTCGCCGAGGACACCGGCGAGCCCGTGTCCGGGTCGATCCCGACGATCCGGCGGCCGGGGATCTTCCGCACCATGTGGCACCACCGGGGCGTGCTGGGCAGACTCGGATTGGCCGCGGCATCTCTGTCGGCGGTCCGGTCCGCTCGCCAGGTCGTGCTGCCGCTGTGGGGCGTCTCGCTGGGTCTGGATGCTCAGACCATCGCCCTGGTCGTCGGCGTCTCCGGAGCGATCGACTTCGCGCTGTTCTACGTCAGCGGGCAGGTGATGGACCGGTTCGGCAGGCTCTGGGCCGCCGTGCCGGCCATGGTGCTGATGGGCAGCGGGTTCGTCGTGCTGTCGTTCACGCACGACGGCGACGCTGCGGTGCTGTGGTTCGGGATGTGCGCGGCGGTACTCGGCGTGGGCAACGGCCTCTCCAGCGGCATCCTGCTCACGCTCGGTGCTGATGTCGCCCCGAAGGCGGAGCCGGCCGCGTTCCTGGGGTCGTGGCGGACGCTGACGGATGCCGGTGGCGCGGTCGCCCCGCTCGTCGTGTCCGGCGTGACGGCTCTGGCGTCGCTGTCGGTGGCGACCGGGCTCATCGGCGCGCTGGGTTTCATCGGCGCGGTCGGATTCCTGCGCTGGATCCCGAGGTTCAGCCCGCGTCAGCGCGACTGACCGAGGCCGGTCAGCGCAGCGCGGTGCGGCTCGTCGCCGTCGCCTCCAGCGCGACGCCGTCGGGCACGAACGGCGAGAACAGCGGCGGATGCCAGGTCGCGACCACGGTGACGCGTGCGGTCACGCCGTCCGGGGCCTCCGCCGACACCAGATCAGCTCCGCCGGGCATCGCGGCGACGACGGCCGCGGCCTGCTCGCGCACTCCGGCATCGCTCAGCTCGGCACGCACCGACTCCGCCTCGACGACGAGGGTGAACCCGTCCGAGCCGGCGAGCGCCGCCGCATCCGCAAGGGAGTCGAGGCGCTTCTGCGCGATGTACAGGTCCGTGGCGCAGACGCAGGCGAAGATGACGGCGATCGCGAGCACGGCGTAGCCCAGCATGAGCGGCAGGATGCTGCCGTCGTCGGCTGCCGCCCGTCCGCGCCACCCGGTCATCCCGTGCCCCAGACGCGCGAGATCTTCTGCGCCGCCACAGCCTCGACCGGAATCGCCGCGACCGAGTCGAGGCCGAGGATCGGCGGCACGAACGGCAGAGAGACCCTGCTCGACACGGTGACGATGACGGTCGCGCCGGGCGCGGGACAGGTCGCGGATGCGGGGGTGCACGTGATCGAGACCTGGACGGCCTCGGGATCCATGCCGTACTCCTCGATGACGGCGGCGATGACGGCATCGCCCCGCGCTGCGGCCGTCTCCGCGTCCGGAGCCTGCCCCATGGCGCGGGCCGTGTGCCGTGCGGCGGCTTCCGCGCCGAGCGTCTGCTCCTGGACAGCCCCGAGCGTGAGCACGAGATACACGAGCGGAACGAGCAGGATCACGCCGACGACGATGAACTCGAGCGCCGCCGAGCCCTCGTCATCCCTCGCCCAGAGACTCCATCGGCGCATCCGCTTCCACCTCCAGCCCGAACGGGATCCCGACCAGACCCAGCACGGGCAGTGTCGTGCGCACCCGCACGACCACCACCTCGTGGCCGGGTGTCCGGCTCGTGCTGACCGTGATGTCCTCGGCGTAGTCGCCGCCGATCGCCGTCGTGATCACGTCAGCGGTGCGCGCGGCGCCGGACTCGATGCCGGTATCCGCGAGCGCCGCATAGTGGGCGCCTTCCGCCGCGGCATCGTGCACGACGTTGCGGACGTACATCGCGAGGCCCAGTTGCAGGATCGCGAGCGTGAGGATGGTCAGGATCGTGCCGACGAGCACGAACTCGACGGGACTGGAGCCGTCCTCGTCGCGCGCGATCCGCCGGAACACGCTCAGATCCCTGAGACGCGCGCGATCGCCTGCTCGAACAGCGAAGTCAGCGCAGGTCCTGCCACGGCCCAGATCAAGACCACGAGTCCGGCGGTCATCAATGTGACCAGGACCCACCCCGGGACGTCGCCTGTCTCGTCCTCCACGAGGGCGCGTGTGCGCCCCGCGAGCCGGATGCGCCATTGCTGCAGTCGTCTCATGTCTGTTCCTTCCATCGGTGTCGAATGCGAACCGGCTCAGCCGAGGCCGAGTCGGAGGATGAAGAGTCCTGGGAAGACGGCGAACAGCACCGACAGCGGAAGGATCAGGAACACCAGCGGCACAGGCATTGCGTTAACGTACCTTCATGGACTGCGTTATCTACACCCGCATCAGCCTCGACCGTACGGGTGAGGGACTAGGGGTGGCCCGCCAGGAGCAGGAGTGCCGCGATCTCGCCGAGCGCCT
The DNA here is from genome assembly GCF_025836995.1 of Microbacterium sp. M28. Taxonomy (NCBI): domain Bacteria; kingdom Bacillati; phylum Actinomycetota; class Actinomycetes; order Micrococcales; family Microbacteriaceae; genus Microbacterium; species Microbacterium triticisoli. Next base: position 2,133,087 of record NZ_CP107546.1, read on the forward strand.
GGGCATGACGGTTGTCCACGTATATAGCGACAACGACATCAGCGCCACCAGCGGCAAGGTGCGCCCCGGCTTTGAAGCCATGCTGGACGCTCAACCTGGGGCCATCGTCGCCTGGCATCAGGACCGGCTACTGCGCCTGACCCGTGACCTGGAGCGGGTTATCGCGCTGAACGTGCCCGTCTACACCGTCACCGCAGGCACCCTGGACCTGACCACGCCCGCAGGCCGTGCCGTGGCGCGCACCGTGGCCGCGTGGAGCCAGTACGAGGGCGAGCAAAAAGCCACGCGTCAGGTAGCCGCCAACGTGCAACGCGCCGCCAGCGGAGTGCATCAGGGGCGCGTGGGCTACGGCTACCGGCGGGACGGTGCCGCCGTGGTGCTGGACGATGCTGAGGCCGCTATCATCCGGGCAGCCGTGAGGCGCGTGCTCGATGGTGAGTCGCTGCGGGCGGTGTGCAAGAACTTGGACGCGCAGCATGTGCCGACCCCGGGACGGGGCGCGGGCTGGAACACAACGACCCTGAAGCAGCTATTACTACGACCCAGCCTGGCAGGGCTGACGGTGCACCGTGGCGAGGTCATAGGCCGCTCCCCTGCCAACTCCCCGCGCGTCATCGACGAGGACACTCACGAGCGACTGAAAGCCGTGCTCACTGACCCGCTACGCCGCACCAGTCCCGCAGGCCGTGCGCCGAAGTACCTGCTGGGCGGCATCGCTCGATGTGGCCGATCTGACGGCGCGCGGGATCAGGCCGGCGAGCCGGTGGAGTGCGGCGGCGTGATGGTGCGTGCCGTGGGCCGAAAGACCACCACCAAAACGGGCGGGGCGAAGCGTCAGCCCCCCAGTTACGTGTGCAGCGAGTGCTACCGCGTGCGCCGCAAGCAAGAGGACGTGGACAAGGTCGTGCAAGCCCTCGTCATCGGGCGCTTGCAGATGCCTGATGCCGCGTTGCTGTTCAGCCAGGGTGACCCCGCTGCGCTGCAGGAGGCGCGTGACACCATCGACGCGCTGGATGCCCGCCTGGCCAACGCGGCCGACATGTACGCCTCGGGAAGCATTGACGCGGCCCAGCTGACGCGCATTACTGAACGGCTTCGGGCTGACCGTGCGTTGGCTGCCGCTGCCGTGGATGCTGCACTGCCCCCCGCCGTACCTGCTGAGCTAATCGGGCCCAACGCGCGTCAGGTGTGGGACCGGCTGTCTATGGACGTCAAGCGCGCCGTACTGGACACCCTCGTAACGGTGACCATCCTGCCCAGCGGCAGCGGCAAGGCGTTCGACCCGAACACCGTGCGCGTCACGTGGAGGAGCTAGATGCTCCCTCTCACCCCACTCCCTATGCTGAGGCTATGCTGCACACGCCATTGCACCGAGCACTCGGGGAGCGCCCTGGCCCCCTTACCGATCAGATGATTGACGACGCCGTCGCTCAGCGCATCGCGGAGGGCGACGAGCTCGACTGGAAGACGGCTCTGCCACCCGAAAAGAGCTTTCGCGACTCGGACATCGTGAAGGACATCGCGGCGTTCGCGAATGCAGGTGGCGGCATGCTTGTCTTCGGAGTGACGGACACAGGCGCTGCGGCAGACGGTCGGCACGATGCGGGTGAACTCACCGAGGGCTACGAACGAACCATCCGGCAAGTGACCATGGCGGCCATCACTCCCCCAGTGCACGGGGTCCGGGCCATCGCTATTCCTTCTACTACCGGCGTGCGAGCGGTCGCAATCGTGATCCCAGCTAGCCCGGACGGCCCGCATTTGGTGTATCGAAACGACCAGTTCGGTGCACCGTTGCGTGTCGGAGCAGACACGCACTGGATGAGGGAACGCGAGATCGAAGCCGCATACCGGTCTCGCTTCGAGGGCGGTCGCCGGGGCGAGGAAGCACTGCAACAGATTTACGACGACCTAGCGTCGGCCGCTGGCAAGACTGAGTGCGCAGTACTGGTCGGGGCAGCAAGGCCTCGCACTAGAAGTTCGAGACACGCTGAGCCTGACGACGTCCCGATCCTCGTTGACCGCGCGTCCCTCGTTACCCGCTGGTGGTTGGCAGGCATCGAGAAGTACAGTCCGCTCGAGGATGTCGAGCCGTATCGTCCCCGCCCGACGCTCAATGGTCAGTACTTGCCACCGAACAGTCCCGGTGACTACCGGGAAGCTCATGCGGTGGTGCTGGACGATGGGTCGTTGGGCCTGTCCTGGCGTGCCGGGGGCCACGAGCGGGATAAGTCGGGCAAGCACTACGAAGCGCATCAGGTCCCCCACACTGGCGGTCGAAGCCTTCGCTGCCGCATTACTTGCACTAGTCCACACAGTGGCGGCTGACGGACCGGCGGGAGACTACGACGTCATTCTCGGCGTTGAGTTCGAGGACTCTACTGGCCTGACACCTGAGTTTCATGAACGCAACGCTGCCCCTCCGTCAGGCGTGCATCGCCCGCTCAGTGCGCGCTTCCGCGCCGTGCGGGCCACCGTCAATCCTTCGGTTAGCGACGCCGAATTCATCCGAGCCGCGATGGCGCTTGCGACCTCAGCACTAAACCAAGTGGGAGTGAAAAAGCCCACGATCCTCGACCCGATGCTTCCGCCACGCCCACAGGAATGGGGTCGGTGAGGCATCTGCCCGGATAGCTCTCGTGCGCGCTTCGATTGCTTGAAGGGCCCCATTCAGGCACACCCGCTTGCGTGGCGCGCACGTCGCTGAGTTGTGCGCCACGTTTCCAAGGCACTTCGCCTAACCGGCGCTTGCCGAGTCCGCAGGCGCAAGCCGATGGGCCATAGCACTGTCGAGGGGACGGTCGTCCTCCATCCGCCAGCCGCCACTGCAGAACCAAGTGCTGTTACTCCACGCTTCGAAAGCTGCCGCAGCCCACGCGCTCTGAGGCTGAGCCGCGTAACTGAGAGCCAGGCGCGCAGCCTCGCGCCGGACGGCCGCCGGGCCATCACCATCCAGTGCATCTGCGAAGAATGACTCGAAAGCCAAACGATGGTTACCCATTAGCGTGCCTGCCTTCTGACTGAGGAGCACGCCTAACTGGAATCGTTCGAAGTGATTCTGCACCCGCTCATAAAGCGTGTCATCCCAATTGGCAGGCCTTCTCACCTCGAAAACCGTGGGTGACGACGGTTCCTCCAGCACTGTCACACCCATCCAGCGCTCCGGTCCCAATCGATCAAAGAACGGATGCAGGAACTGTTCGTTCGCCTCGGTCGCCGACGTCTTCAGCTTCGTGCCATTGCACGCCGTACAGATTGGCAGGAGGTTCGTGGGCTGGATCGCAACGACTGGAAAGTCGATCTTGGGCAGGTAGTGGTCGAGGGCGGCCGCGTCGCGCGCCATACAGTTGGTGCAACTTCCGCCCGGCGCCTGCAGGCGCATCTCGTCGTAGTAGGCCCGACCCGGGCCCTTCTTCGACGAGAGGCGAATGTCATAGGCCCAGGAAACGTTGTCCGCGACCTCAGGAGAAATCCCTGGCTGCTGGGATTCAAACTCAAAGATCCGGCCGTCGCTCGCGAGCGCCGCATAGGTCGCTTCGACCCGTGCCAACGCGGCACTGGCATCGGCGAACGCGGCAGTCTCTGGGTCCAGTGTGCACGCGGCCACGATTTCGCTCACGCCAAAGCGAGGCTGGGGTAGCTCAATCATTCAGACCCTCTGAGCTGCAAACCATGACCGCAGCAGCGCGCGCGCCTCAAAGCCAAGCTCACCGTGGAAGTGGTCCACCACAGCTTCGTACGATCCTAGCTGGAGGGCTGCCGCGGTCAGCATTCGATGGAACCCAGAGTCGGAGAGTTCAAGGCTGAAAACCTCGGAACTCAGCATGCCAACGCTCTCCCCGAACGTCTCGATCGTAGGCCGCTCGGCCGATTGGGATCGCCCCACGCGGAGAAGCTTGTAAGCGCACTTACGGGGCACTTCCTGTAGGACAACAGGTGAGTGGGTAGCGACTATCGCGACGCCGTTGCGTTCCTGCAGCAGGTCCGAAATGGCGCGGATCAACGCGGCCAGGAGCGGCGGATGCAGGTGGCCCTCGGGCTCGTCGGCCAGGACCAGCGTCCGCTCGACCACTGTCTCGACGAGGCGCGTGATCGTAAGCAGCACTATCTTGTGTCCGGTGCTGAGAGTCTGCCACAGCGCCAATGCGTCAGCGACGATGCGATCTTCATCCGCCGATTCGGAGGCGAGTTGCGAGACTTCGGCCTCGTGAAAGTTGGGATCGGACTCTAGAGTGCGAAGCGCCGTGAGCCATGATTCACGCCACCCCTTCGCGATCACATTCTTGGCGCTCGCGGCGAAGTCTGTGCCGAGCGCTGAAGGCGGCCTCGTCGCCTTCTCCATCGTCAGCGGCTCTGGCAGTTCGGGGCCGGGCGGGTCAGGCTCGTGGCCCGGTATGTACTGCAGCCCAACGTACGAATAAGGCACACTCCACTGGAGTTGCTTGTCGAGGACGGGCAGCTCCGCTTCATCGAACGCACTGAAGGAGACATAGACGAGATTCGCTATGTCCAGGCTGCCTCCATCTCGGGATCGGAAGCTGCCGTCCTTGGGAGTGACTATTCCCCCACCCAAGAGCGCCCTCGCCATTGAGCGAAGGATTGTGGTCTTTCCACTCCCGTTTCGCCCGATGAGCGCGTGCACATTACTCGGAGGCGTGGAGCCAGGCACAACCTCGAACTCTAGTGTCGTGTCCGGGACTGGGAGCGGACTCTGCGACGGGCGCGCATAGACGAAGTCGTACGCGGCATTACCACCTCCACTGAGGACCATCCGACGGAACTTGTTCTTGATGGTCGCCGCGGAGACCTCGCGCATCAACGATGACGAGACGACATCATGCTCTCGGAAAAAGTCAAGTCGAGTCGGATCCTCCGCGAGGTCGCCAAGAGCGTGCAGCGCTTCTTGCATCCGCTCCGCGCCCAGAAGGGAACGCATACGCTCGTAGTATTCCTCCGTCTGACCAATCGACGCGTACCGGTCACGAGGCAACGGGGAGCTGAACTCAGCTGGAAGCGGCGTAGCCGATCCAGGCTCGTTCACATACTCGTGGGTGATGTCAGCGATCTTCACGACGCCAATGCGTGTAGTGGTCAACTCGCTGTCGATATAGGTCAAGAGGAACGTGGTGCGGTATTGGTACCAGTCATTCCAATTCCGAAGGCGCAGCACCAGGGAGTCTGCTTGACGGGGTGCGTCCCAGGTCGCGTCAACGATGAACCGCATCGCTCACCCTTCTCACCATGCCTTTACCTTACTTTGCCGGAAGGGTGCCGTTCCGGCAACCGGCCGCCCCGAGAGGAAGGCGGTCGATCGCCCGGCCCCGTTTCACCCCTCTTCGGTGATCACCTGAGCGGCAAGCGCATTCATAACCCGCTCGCGCTGATCTGCAGGAAGACGTCGCCACTTGATGAAAAGCTGCTCCCGGTCGCTGATGGAGCGGCGGTTTTGCTGCATCCACAGGTACAGCTCACGCTTGTCCTTCCGGCTGCCCCGTGAGGCCTGTGTAAGAACCTCGTCCGGGTCGGGCGGATTGTCCGTATTGTCGCGTGCCTCGTCGTTGCAGCGCTGACACTCCGCGCGCAGGTTGGAGTCGTCATCGGATCCGCCCCGCGCGACTGGCTCGATGTGACCGATGGTGAGAGTGGCGCGGCGTCCGGGCGCGTCCGCAAACTCCTCGCCGCCCGCGGTGAAACATGACTGGCAAACGTGTCCATCACGGTCGAGGATGCGGCGGCGCTTTGCGCCAGTGATGGTCTTGCGCTGCCCGGTCGGCTTCTCGCCAAGGTCCACACGCGTACCGATGGTGCGCAGCAGGTACTGGTCCGGCGAGAGGTTCGGATTGATCTTGTAGTTGTCGATGACCCAGCCCATTGAGCGAAGGTCGCGCATACGGCGGTCGGCCTGCGCTACGCCTGGCACCGCCTCCAGCAGGTTCAACTTTGTGAACTTGCCTCCCTCACCCACGCTTGCCACGAACGTGGCCACCTTCACAAGGGACGACTGCCGCGGTGCATCCGCCATGTTCGGCTCCTTTCTGCGCGACGCATCTCGCCTCGCACTGCCATCCTGACAGCCGATCACCGCCGAGTCAATAGCCATTCCTCGCCGCACCTTGTGCCGAACGTTGCCGAAGACTTCACTCCACCCGCCACATCCGCTCCGGCGCGCCTGCGCGCGCATCACCTGGCCGTGACGTATTCTCGAATATGTGTTCGAAGACCGCCAGCGACTGCGCCAGAGGGACGTGCGTCCAAATGCGGACCACAACCCAACCATCGGCCAAGAGCGCTTCATTGTCGCGAGCGTCGCGCTCGCGCGTGCGCTGCAGCTTAGGTCCCCAGTAGCCGCGGTTAACTCCCGGCTCAGTGCCGTGCGCCGGACACGAGTGCCAGAAGCAGCCGTCGATGAACACCGCAATACGACGGCGAGTGAAGACCACGTCAGGGCGGGCATAGCCGCCCTCGACAGGCATGCGCAGGTCCTTCCGGAACCGGTAGCCCGCACGATGCAACGCGGACCTGAACTCGCGTTCCGGCTTGGTCTCGGACCGGCGGATCGCAGCCATGTTGCGCGACCGACCCGCGCTCGGGGCCGTCGCAGACTCATCGGTCATCGTGTGGCCGGTTTCCGTTCGATAGAAGCGAGAATAGAGATGCCTGACACCTACCTTCCCACTGGCCAACTGATTCTGGAGCACTGAGGATGAGCAAGCTGACATCGGTCGAGATCTGTGCCGGAGCGGGCGGTCAGGCCCTTGGGCTGCACCGGGCCGGTTTCGAGCATGCCCTCGCAGTCGAGCTAGACCCGACAGCAGCAGAAACCCTGCGGCTGAACAGCAAGGGGCGCGTGGAAGTTGGCGACGTCGCCGACCCAACCGTCTGGTCCCCTGCGGACTACGAAGGGGTTGACCTTTTCGCGGGCGGAGTCCCCTGCCCGCCGTTCTCCCTCGCGGGGAAGCAGCTGGGATCTTCGGACGAGCGTGACCTTTTCGCATGGGCCATCGAGCAAGTCGCCGTCATCCAGCCGAGAGCACTGCTCCTTGAGAATGTCCGTGGGCTGGCTGCCGCACGCTTCTCCGGTTATCGACAGCGCGTCCTGGACCGGCTGACCCAACTTGGCTACGTTGCGGATTGGCGACTAATCCAGGCTTCGGACTTTGGATTGGCCCAGCTTCGGCCCCGCTTTGTGCTGGTGGCCATGAAGCCAGAAGATGCGGCCTACTTCCGGTGGCCTGAACCGCGCGAGACGCACATAACTGTCGGCGAGGCGCTGCGTGACTTGATGGGCGCTAATGGATGGAAGCACGTCGATGAGTGGGCAGCCCTTGCCAACCGCGTGGGGCCCACCATCGTCGGCGGTAGCAAGAAGCACGGCGGTGCTGACCTGGGTCCGACTCGCGCCAAGGCCGCGTGGGCGGCGCTTGGTGTCGACGGCAAGGGAGTCGCAGACGAGGCACCGGGGCCAGACGCGCCGCCACCATCCGTGAAGCTCCCCCGGCTGACGGTGGAGATGGTCGCCCGCCTGCAGGGTTGGCGCGAGGAAGATGACTGGCAGTTCGCGGGACGCAAAACCTCGCAGTATCGCCAGATCGGAAATGCCTTCCCGCCGCCCGTAGCTGAAGCAGTTGGTCGAGCTATCCGTGATGCCCTCGAGCACAAGGGCGTTCCTCACGAGATCCCTGAACTGAGCGCGGACGTCCACGACCCGGTATACAGGGCGCTTGCCTCCGCCGACGGCTACGTCAGCATAGAGCGACTTATCGAGGCGCTGAACGAGTTCGGCGAGGCTTCTGTCGAGCGACGGCTTGCCGTGCTAGCCCAAGACTTTGAGCTGGACGTACGGACAACTTCCAAGGGCACCGCGTACCGCCTCGGCGAATTCAAGGGGTTTACGGGCCAGGAGGACCACAGCCGCCACGCTTACTTCGAGGCTCACCGGAACAAGGTGAGCTAGCCGCCTCAGGATGTCGTGGCCACGCCAACAGCAGAGAGGCGCCGGTGCGCCTTCGCGACGGCGTTACCCGTCCAAGGCTTGCCGGTGGCGGTGGTGAGCCCCGCGGCATTTAGCTGCCCTGCAGTATCAGCGAGAGTGTGGCGGGTTCGCAGGCTCATGAGAAGCTCACCCGTGTGGCGCGGCAGCGTTGACACCCGCCCCATATGCCTCCCCGCCCGCTTAGCTGCTTGCATGGCGGCTGACGTGCGCTCCCCGATGACCTCTCGCTCCCACTCGGCTACAGACATCATCACGTTGGCTACCAGCTTGCCCGTTGGTGTACTGGTGTCCACACCAAGGTCGATGGCCACGACGGCCCACTTGCGAGCGCTGGCGAGCTTGAGGATGCCCGAGAAGTCATGCACGCTGCGGCTCAGGCGGTCGAGCTTGGCCACCACAATCCCCTCAACATCTCGACGCTTAGGGATGACGCGCAGGCGGGTGAGCGCAGCTTGTAGCTGCGGGCGGGCCAGGGACTTAGCCGATAGCCCCTCATCGACGTACCAGACGACGTCCCACCCCTGCGCGTCCACGTAGCGCTGGATAGTGTCACGCTGCGCGTCGAGCCCGAGGCCGCTGCTCGCCTGTTCCTCGGTGGACACACGCAGGTAGCCGACCATCGTGGTCATTTCACCTCGGCCTCATCCAGTTCGTGCCGGTCGCTGAGGTCACCTTCAAGCGGAGTCTCGGCTGGCCACTCGTCGCGAGCGAGTTGGTGGATGGCGGCGTAGTGACGGCGTTGTGCGGCGTTCATGAGAGCTCCCTAGATATCGAACATCTGTTCGAATGTGTGAACCTTAGCCACAAGGGGACCCTTCAGCAAACACAATGTGCAGTTACTACGCCTGCCGCTTTGCATTCTGCCGACCCGTTCGGCACTGCTGGTCGTCTGGCCGTGCTGAGCGTCCGTCCGCGAGCACTTCTGAGCGGGTGCTCGCCGGCCTAGCGCCCACACCATGGCCCCAGGTACGCCAGAGGCCCCCTAGCGTGTGCCAGGGAGCCTCCGGGTGCCGGGCGATGCACCGCCCAGCGGGTGAGGGCTGAAAGGAGGAAGATCCCTCACCCCGTGTGTGAGCCTCAGTCGGTCGGAGCCGAGAAGCTGATCTGATTCGCGAGGTTGTATGCGCCGCCGGAGGTGTTCGCCTCGACGTAGGCCAGTGCAGCCGCAGCGTCGGCCGTCTCCGGGAACGCGGCCTGCCAGGTCTCGACCACGCCGGTCATGCCCGTGAAGCGCGCCCGGTTGCCGATGGCGTGTGCCATTTCGGCGTCACCGTTGGCGATGGAGTCGTTGAGCATGTCCACCGCCTCCTGCTGGTCGATGATCTTGCGGGCACGGTCGGCGGCGTCACGGCGCAGCATGATCGAGTTGGCGTCCATCGGCTGCGTGCCCCGGAACTCCTTCTCAACCTGGTCGCGCAGGTTCTTGACGAACGCCTCCTGCTCGGCCTTGATGTTGTCGAGCTTGCTGCGGGTGTCCTTGTCCAGGGCCTCCAGCTTGCCGCGCTTGGCCAGGTCGGACGTCATGGGGTCGTCCTTGATCGCCTGTCGGGTGGCGCGGTGCGCCTCCTTCACCTGCGCGGCCTGCTCCTTGAAGCCGTTCAGGGCGGCGGGGAGGGTCTGCTCGACGGACTTAGCGGTTGCCTTGCTCATGATGGTTCTTCCTTCTGTGTTATGAGTGCCGGAGATACCGCCCCGGCGTCGGTGGTTGATGTGCGCGGGCGACCCCTGCCACGTCCGGCCCGGTCGATGCCAGCCCAGAAGCCGTGATCGACTCGCGATGCGACGGCGTAGTGGTTGCACAGGTCACGGATGCGACAGCGCCCGCAGATGACGGCACATGCGTCCCGCTGGTCGTCGGTTCGAGAGTCGGCGGTAAACAGGTGCAGGCCGCTGCAAGGCGGTGCGTAGTGTTCCAGCACGGCCTTCAGGTCTTCCCAGGCGTCATCAGCGCTCATGCCAGCCCTCCTGCGTGCTGACGAGAACCGCCGTACAGCCGTGAAGCTTTTCCATGGCCTGCGCCCGCCGATACGCGCTGCGAGGGCGAAAACGACTCGGGGTCATTTCCCACCCCCGCCTGGACCCGTTTACCGTTTTGCCTAAGGGCGGCAAACGGGAAAACGGCTCGCTGGCACCTTTTGGCAAACCGCTGAAAACGGGTGCAAACGGCAAACGACGAGTGCTCATTCGGAGTCCTCCGAGCCGGCTTCGTACATCCGGATCAGGGTGTGCAGCAGCCCGCCCCGCGCACCCGGTGATTGCTCGATGTATCCGCTGTCAACGAGCCAGTCGATAGCAGCGCCCGCCTTCGTGGAGTCACCCCCGGCTGCCATGCGCAGCGCCGTCTTCGACATGGGCTTGTCGGCCTCGGCCAGCACCTTGCAGATCTTCACGAGCCGCGCCTTGTAGGCGATCTCGTCAGCAAGCTCACGCGGCATCGGCGCCACCAGGTGGAACCTGCTGCTCCGGCCGGCGACCACATCAACCTTCAGCTCGGCTACCGTCTCGCCCTCCGCGAAGTTGCCGAGGCGATCTTTCGCGCACACCAGCCGTGCCCTGCCCGACTGCTTCTTGCTGAACGGCGTCACCACCTTCTGCAAGTACTGAACGCCGGTGATTGCAGACCGCTTGCGCTGGCTGCCGATAGGCCAGAGGCTGTCACCCTCGGTGTTCTTCGGGCTGTGATCCAGCAGCAGCACCGCAGGCCCGAACCTGGACACGAAGCGCGGAGCCAGCTGGAACCACTCGACAATGTCGTCATCGTCGTTCGGCTTGAAGCCGTCCATCGCGAGCGATTCGCCCGTGGAGTCGAACACAACCAGCGACGGCGACAGCCTCTCGATCAGGTCATGAACCACCAGCGGCGCGAACCGGCCTGTAGGCGAGATGTACGTGAACCGGTTACGGATCACCCTCGGCGGCACCTTGTAGTTGTGAACCAGGCGTTCCAGGATGCCCTGCGTCGTGTCCTCGTAGTCGATGTAGACCACGCGGTTGCCTGCCTTGAGCTCCTGCGCGCAGGCGATCAGGGCCGACCATGACTTCCCGGCGTTGCTGTGCCCGTGGATGCCATTGACGCGCCCCGCGTACAGCAGGTACCCCGCGCCCTCGACGGCCAGTAGCTCCGGCTCGATGGGTGCGAGCGTGCCGTTGACGATGCCCCGCAGCACCTTGCCGAAGTCCTCCGGAACCCAGCCCGACGCCTCGGCTTCTAGCTCCTGCACTTCGTCCTCCGGCACCAGGTCGGCCTCCGGCACCACGGGCGCGCTCTTCTTGCGGACGGTCATGCGCCCAACCCCTTCCCGGCCGACTCGACCACACGGCGGGCCTCCCTGGGGTCCATGCCGATGTCCTCGGCGGCGTCGATGAGGCGATCCAGCCCGCGCTGATCCACCCCGGCCTCGTGTGCACGGCGCGCGGCCCAGTGCAGCCCGTCATGCTTCTCCCCCGGCTGCAAGGTGCGGACGAAAGCGGCGAGCGCGATAGGGTCCGTGGCCCTGGGATTGCGGCGGGTGATCCGGGTGCGAGGCAGCATCAGCGCCACTACCTGACGCGGCAGGTGCCCAGCTTCGCGATAGACCCACTCGTAGGGCTTGCCGGTGTCCGGATGCACGCTCGGCGGCATGACCATGTACCCGTTCGTCTTCAGGTCGATGCCTGCGGGGATAGCGCCCCTGTACGGCTGCCGAAATGGGCGCATGTAGTACAGGTGACGCCCGCCGTCACGGCGACCGCTGATGACCTCGAGCGTGGGCGGTAGCTCCACCCCGGCGCGCTGCTCCAAGGCTTCGAGGCTGCCGCCATTGCGCGGGTCAACGTCGAGCACAAGCAAGCTGTCAGGAACCGGGCAGCCGATGTTCCAGTCGCCGTCGGCCCACATGCGCCGGATGGTGCGCGGGTCGGTGCTGGCGCTCAGGTGACCGTTCGGCGTGTGGCCCGTGGTGGGGGTCTTGCCGTCGAGGGGCAGCACCGCCCATCCGTTCTCAGCGAGGTTGAGCGCAGCCCGCAGCATGGGAGTCATCGGGTCACCCCCACCGGCAGCCGCAGCACACGCGGATCGGAGGGGAGCCAGTAGAACACCCCGTGGCATTCGTGATCGTTCAGGTACCCGTTGATGTCGAGCAGGTGCCAGTCGTGCGCGGCGTACAGGCGTTCCATGCCCCAGCGCAGCTCATCCGGCGACCAGAACCCCACGTTCTCCCACACGGGCGGCTCACCCCACTCGCCGTGGATGTGCATGATCCCCCACGGCGGGGCGGTGCGTGGAGCTACGCCTGCGTGCTCAGCGAACGGGCGGAACCACTCGATCGGAGGACCGAGGCGCAGCACAACCATCGCCTCGGAACGTGACAGCCTCAGCTTCGACGGGTACTCGGCTTCGGTGAAGGGCGCGACTGCCAGGGTGCTCATTTCGCACCGCCCGACGTGCGCAGGAGTGCAGTCAGCCGGTGAATCTGCTGATTGGTGAGCGGTGGAGCGACAGCGAGGTTGCGCTCGATGTAGGCGGCGATCTTGGCTTCCGCCAGGTCCCGGCGTCCCTTGGCTTCCCTCTGGGGGTCACCAGTGCGCACGCCGACCATGACGTCGGACAGCGCCTTGGCCTGTGTTGGAGGATTGGAGCTAGACAACGGAAAACTCCCCACGGAGTCAGGTCAGCGCTTGGCTGACTAACTGACTCCCGGTGAGGAGTTGGAATGTGACCTTGCTTTTGTATGCCGCCGATCACCAGCGGCTATTCAGTTGTCGGTGTCGAGCCTACAAGACGAGTTCGCCCGCAGCCTGCGCCCGCTGAAGGCGGGCCTGCAAGTCCTCGTCGCGGGGCTGCTCATCACGGCCACACGCGCACTTGAAGCGCGGCGTAGGGTAGCCGGTGAGCGCGCCATCCGTGCCCACCTGGATGAACCAGTCTCGGTCTGACCCGAACTGATCAACCCGCTCCCACACAGAGTCAGACTCAGACCAGCGGTACTGAGCGACGATGCGCGAAGGGTGGCTCCCGTGGCGCTTGGTGCCCCGACAGACCACCTTGATAGTGGATTGCATGTTTGCTATTACACCCCAACCCGTGGTCGATACCCCAATTCGTTCTCTGTGGCGTGTTTGGCCCTGAGACGTGTGTGGCTGCCGGGGGCAGGGGGTAAGGGCCGAGCGGGCTGCGAGACTGCTCAGAGGGCGCTCAGAGCCGCTCGCACGCACCCGGGCCGTCCGCCGACAGAGCTAGTAGTGCCTGTTCCCGAGCAGATCGACGTAGACGCGGCATGCCTGGCAGAACCACCAGGCTGCGCGAGGTTCCATCCGCTCAAGACACTCGGGGCAGTTGGGCGTAGTCAGGTCAAGGTCGTCCACAGATTGACCCTCCTCACGCGGAACGGGCAGAACCCTGCGCAGTTCACCGCTCGGCCAAGATGACGTCGGCGGTCGCGTGGACAAGATCCGAGGTCACCAAGAACGCCCGGTTGCACATACTCACTACCTCGTCGCGGGTTCGATGTCGCCTTGCTCTGCCCTCCGAGCGGACGACATTCTCGTAATCCATCTCATGAACGATCCGGTTGCGCGAAAGAAAGAAGCGGTCAAGCGTCGCAAGAGTAGCGTCGTCCACACGCGTCCCAGGTATGCCTAGAGTGTTGCGGACCCTTGTCTTCAGATCGCCACTCCCCTGAAAACTCGACTTCGCTTTCCTGCTGAGGTAGAAGCGTAGAAGCTGCTGCGCGGGATCAGCGGCGACGACGGCCGCTTTCAGATCCTCGTCAACCTTCCGCGTGCCGGACAGCTCTTCTTTAATACCGAGCTCGTACTGCTTGCGAGCCAACGTCCCCGGACGCGGTATGAGGTATGAGCCGGCGTCCCATATGAGTCGTTGCATTGAAGCGTCAATCCCACTAGACGTCATGACGATCGCCGAGCGATAGAGATCGGTCTCACCGCTGCTGGGGCGCCCGGCTGTCGAGCTGTTCGATACGCGGCGCTGCCTGGCGACTAGTTCAGCCGCCTGGAGAATGCCTTCGACGGTGGAGTGTGCCCCGCGAAGAAAGCGGTAGGCGTTCCTAATCTCGGGCACACGGCCCTTGGGTCCGTCCCTGAGGTCTTTCAGAATCGAAGCGGCAGGCGGCATATCGAGAACCTATCCACACTGCTGAGGTTGCGCCACCTCCGCGCTTGCCGGACGCTCCTGCGGCATACGGTTCCCCTGGATTCCGTGGAAGTATGTTTTCCCAATTGTGTTAGGGAGGAGCATCAGGATCTCCTTCCGCCCGGCCTGCTCGATCAGCGAGCGCTTCGCGTCCTCGCGAGCATCGGCCGCCTGCGCATGCAGGACAGCCGCGAGCGGGGCACCGTGTTCGAGAGCGGCGATGAGCTGATCGACGGCGCGCGACAAGCCGGGCAGTTGCAGGCGCGATGCCATCTCGGCCAGCGCCTCCGCCAGTGGCGACCCGGTGTTCACGGCCAGCACGACCTGGCGCAGCTCATCGGTGAGCTCGCCGGAGCCGACGGCCGCGACGCGACGGATCGCATCCAGCAGCCCCTCGCCCGCCGACAGGCACAGCGCGAGGAACTCGAGCGTGGTGGGCAGCTCCTCCCCCAACCTGGTCAGCCGGCCTTTCGCCCTGGCCGTGAGCAGCATGTCGTAGCCCACGGCCGCTCCGATGCCGATGATGACCGGCAGCAGTACGGTCGGGTCGGACATCCGACCGGCGACCGCCAACGCGATGACGAGCACGGCGCCGACGGCGAGGCCGGCGAGGCCGCAGGCCAGCTGACGCCCTCGGAACGCGCTCGCCCCGAGCGGACTCCCCGCCTGAGCGAGGCGCATCCGCAACGTCTCGCCCCCGCCCATGAGCCGCTCGAAGACGCCGCGGACCCGTTCCCACCCGCTTCGACCGGACACCGAGAGGATCCCGGCCTCGGGCAGAATTCCTCGAGGCAGCAGCGCGTCCGGCACGACGTCGCGCACGTAGGGTGCGATGCGTACGCTCAACGACGCAGCCCGCCATCGCGGCAGCGTCGCCAGGACACACAGCACGCCGACGGCGAGCAGGCCGCCCAGCAGCACGGCGATCGCGAGGTCGGTCACGGCGGTCATCCGAACCACCGCTTCGGCTCGGAGAGGCGTCCGACGCGGATCATGATCCGGTAGGCGACGACCGATACGGCAGCCCCGGCGACGATCACCAGCATGCCCTCGGACGTGCCGTAGGCTTCCGCACCCTCCGGCCGCATCACGAGCAGGCCGAGGATCACCCAGGGCGCGACGACCCCGAGCACGGCGGCGCCGTGGATCCACGACTGCCGTGCCTCGACCTCGCCGCGCAGCGCTGCGTCGGCGCGCACGGACGACGACAGCGCACGCAGCACCCCGGTCAAGTCCGTGCCGCCGACCTGTCGCGCCATCCGGAGCGTCTCGATGATGCGGTCGGCGATCGGATCGGCGAGTGTCCCCTTCAGCCGGTCCAGGCTCGTCTCGAAACGTCCCGTGGCCTGCAGATCGCGCGCGAACACCGCGAACCCGGGCCGCACCGCCTGCGGCGCGGACTCGGCGAGGCCGGCGACGGCATCCGGGAGCGACAGACCCACCCTGATGCCGGCGATGAGCAGGTCGCAGACGTCCGGCCAGAGCCCGCGGCGCGCCTTGCGCAGCCGCAGCCGGCGTCCGCGGAGATACGCGATCGGTGCGGCAGCAGCCGCGACGGCGGCGAGCCCGGCCAGCGCGCCGAGACCCGTGAGCAGCCAGACGACGGATGCCGCGACGGCCGCAGCGGCGACCATCAGGATCACCAGGGTGCGCGAACGGACGCCGCCGAGGCCCGCCTCCTCGAGCAGCCGCGTGAGCGCGCCGGCCCGCCGCTTCTGCTCCACCGGACTGTCGCGCGTCGGCCAGAGCCACGGCGATGCGCACAGCAGGACACCCGCCGCGAGCACCGCACCCATCAGCAGCGTCACGTCGCAGCCTCCGCGCGATGCACGACGCGCGTGATGATCCGGCCCTCGACGACCTCACCGGTCGGCGCGAGCACCTCGACGATCCGGCGGCGCCCATCGGCATCCCGCGCGCAGTGCACCACGAGCGAGACCGACGAGGCGATCGCGGGGGCGATGAAGGAACGGTCGATGTTGCGCCCGGCCAGCAGCGGCAGGATCGACAGCTTCTCGAGCGCCTCCGCCGCGGAGTTGGCGTGGATGGTCGCTGCCCCTGGCACGCCGGTGTTGAGTGCGAGAACCAGGTCGAGCGCCTCCGCGTCGCGCACCTCGCCGATGACGAGCCTGTCGGGACGCATGCGCAGCGCCTCCTTCACGAGACGGCGAAGCGTGATCTCGCCGGTGCCCTCGAGGCTCGCCTGTCGGCCTTGAAGGGCGACGAGATCCGGTCCCTCGACGGCGAGTTCGAACGTCTCCTCGGCCGTGATGATCCGCTGCGTGGAGGCGCAGGACGCCAGCAGTGCGCCGAGGAGCGTCGTCTTACCGGCGTGGGTGGCGCCGGAGACGAGCACGCTCTGCTCCTCGCGCATCGCGCCACGGAGCGTCTCTGCCACCTCCGCGGACATCGCACCCTGCTGGACGAGCGCCTCGAGCGTCCGATATCGCGGCAGGAACTTCCGGATGTTGACCGCCCATCCGCCGCGCACCACGTCGGCGATCGCGACGTGCAGGCGCGACCCGTCCGGAAGCGACGCATCCACGAACGGCTGACTGATATCGACGCGCCGCCCGGTGGACTGCAGCATCCGCTCGACGAGGTCGCGCACCACGGCATCCGTCAGACGCATGGGGATGCGCTCGGTGACCCCGCCGCGGGCGACGTGGACCTGTTCGGTGCCGTTGATCCAGATCTCCTCGATCTCGGCATCCTCGAGCAGGGGCTGGAGAGGACCGTAGCCGTGGACCGACGCGAGCACCTCCCGTACGAGCGCGATCTCGTCGTCGACCATCGCCTCGCCGCGCGACAGCGCGAGGTCGTTGTGCCGTCGCACCTCGGCCTGCGCGACCCTTCTGGCCTCCACGGGGTCGATCGACGGATCGGTGCGATCCGCGCGCAGACGCTGCCGTACCCGGTCGGCGACGACGGATGCTGGATGACTCACCCGTGCATCCTCGCAAGAATCCGACCAGCGCCTCAGAAGTTATCCACAGGCACCCCGACCTGATCGGGAAATCCCGAAGCGAACTGGCGGATATCCTCGCGGCGCGACTGTCGGCGCCCCCGATAGACTGTGTTCGCGCAGCGCGGGAGTGGTGAAACTGGCAGACACGCAGGATTTAGGTTCCTGTGCCTTCGGGCGTGTGGGTTCAAGTCCCACCTTCCGCACGCAGGGCGTGCATATGCGCGCTCGACCGCCTCGCACGACGGGACACCATGCACCACATCGCGCTCATCCCCTGGCTCGACCCGGCGACGATCATCGGCGCCGCAGGCCCTTGGGCTCTGCTCGTGGTCTGCTTCATCGTCTTCGCCGAAACAGGACTGCTCGTGGGATTCCTGCTCCCGGGCGACACGCTGCTGGTCATCTCGGGGCTGCTGACGCACACGAGCAATGTGTTCGGCATCAACATCTGGGTGGTGGCGCTGCTCATCGCCCTGTCAGCGTTCGTGGGAGGTGAAGTCGGATACCTCATCGGCCACAAGGGCGGACCGGCTGTGTTCGAGCGCAAGGAGTCGGGGCTCTTCAGCCGGAAGAACGTTGAACGCACCAACGCCTTCTTCGAGCGATTCGGCGGCATCACTGTGATCCTCGCTCGCTTCGTCCCGATCGTGCGTACCTTCGCCCCCGTTGCGGCCGGCGTCGGACATATGCCCTGGCGGCGCTACTCGCTGTACAACTTCATCGGTGCGGTCATCTGGGGCTTCGGTCTCACCATGGTCGGATACCTCATCGCCTACATTCCGTGGGTTCGAGACTTGGTGACCGAGTACATCGACCTGATCCTCCTCGCCGCCGTCGGCGGCACGGCGATCATCACGCTGTGGCACTACTTCTCGGAGCGCCACAAGGTCCGCAAGGAACTCGCCGCCGGCGGCGACCCGGTCACGGATGCCGTCGAGGCGACCGAACTGACGCTCGACCCCGAGGTCTTCGACCGCGCACCCGACCTGGACGGCGACGGCAAGCACTGACCCGCGCCCGCTGGCCGGCCTCGCCGCGGGCCCGGATCACCCGGCGTCGCGCTTCTTCGACTTCGAACGGGACTTCTCGACGCTGGCTCGGAGCGCCTCCATGAGGTCGATGACCTCGCCGCCCTTCTGCGTCTCCTCGCCCTCTTCGCCGAACGTCTCGGAGACGTCGAACGTGTCCCCGGCCTCGATCTTGGCGTCGATGAGCGTGCGCAGCTCCTTCTGGTACTCGTCGACGAACGCGTCAGGGTCGAAATCGCTCGAGTAGCTGTCGACGAGGCTCGCCGAGAGCTCGAGTTCCTTCTTCGAGATCTTCACGTCCTCGTCCAGCGACTCGAACGACGCCTCCCGCACCTCATCCGCCCAGAGCAGCGTCTGCAGCACCAGCACGTCGCCGCGGACCCGCAGCGCGGCCAGACGCGTCTTCTGACGCAGCGTGAACCGCACGATGGCGGTGCGATCGGTCTGCTCGAGCGTCTTGCGCAGCAGGACGTACGCCTTCGGAGACTTCGAGTCCGGCTCGAGGTAGTACGCCTTGTCGAGCGTGAGCAGATCGACCTGCTCGGTCGGCACGAACTCGACGACGTCGATCTCCCGGCTGCGCTCCGCCGGAAGCGCATCGAGGTCGTCCTTTGTCAGCACCACGCGCTGACCGTCGTCCTCGTACGCCCGGTCGATGTTCTGGTACGGCACGACCTCGCCGCACACCTCGCAAGTGCGCTTGTACCGGATGCGTCCGCCGTCCTCGTCGTGCACCTGGTGCAGCGGTACGTCGTGATCCTCGGTGGCGGAGTACACCTTCACCGGGACGTTCACGAGCCCGAACGTCAGGGCGCCTTTCCAGATCGACCTCATGACACCAGTGAACACCGCCGGAGCCGTCGGTGGCCAGGGGCTTGCGGCTACGATTTCGACATGCCAAGCAACGCGCAGATCGTCGAGGTCGACGGTCGACGCGTGCGTCTGACCAATCTCGACAAGGTCATGTACCCCGCGACCGGCACGACCAAGGGCGAGGTCATCGCGTACTACTCGGCCGTGGCCTCCCGGATGCTTCCGCTGCTGTCCGGCCGGCCCGTCACGCGCAAGCGGTGGGTGGAGGGCGTCGGCACGGCGGATGCGCCTGGTGAGGCGTTCTTCACCAAGCAGCTCGAGCAGGGGGCGCCGTCGTGGATCGTCCGCCGACCGATCGAGCACTCCGACGGGCCGAAGGACTATCCGCTCATCGAGGACCTCCCCTCGCTGGTGTGGTTCGCGCAGATCGCGGCGATCGAGCTCCACGTCCCGCAGTGGCGCTTCACCCCCGACGGCGACCGGGGCAATCCGGACCGCCTCGTGATCGACCTCGACCCGGGGCCGGGCGCCGACCTGGCCGCGTGCGCGCACATCGCGCGGCTGGCCCGCGGCATCCTGCGCGACATCGGTCTCGACCCCGTGCCGGTGACCAGCGGCAGCAAGGGCATCCACCTGTACTCGCGCCTGGACGGCTCGCAGACCAGCGATCAGGCTTCGACCCTCGCGCGAGAGCTCGCGCGAGCCATCGAGGCCGATCACCCCGACATCGCCACGAGCGTCATGGCCAAGGCCGCTCGGGGCGGGAAGGTCTTCCTGGACTGGAGCCAGAACAACGGCTCCAAGACGACGATCTCACCGTATTCCTTGCGCGGACGTTCCCACCCGACCGTCGCCGCACCGCGCACCTGGGACGAGCTCGACGACCCCGATCTGCGCCATCTCGAGTTCGACGAGGTGCTCGAGCGCATCGAGACCGGCATCGATCCGCTGGCGGAGTTCGCGCGGCGGGCGACGGCGGACCATCTGGTTCCCTATCTCTCCAAGCGCACCACCGGCCGCACGCCGGAACCGATGCCGGAGCTGCATGCGGTCGAACCGTCGCCTCCCGGCGCTCCGCCCCGGTTCGTCATCCAGGAGCATCACGCGCGCCGATTGCACTTCGACCTGCGCATCGAGCACGACGGGGTCCTCGTGAGCTGGGCCGTCCCGAAGGGCGTTCCGGATCGCCCAGACCGCAACCACCTCGCGGTCATGACCGAACCGCACCCCCTCGAGTACCTCGAGTTCCACGGCGAGATCCCGAAGGGCGAGTACGGCGCGGGGACGATGACGATCTGGGACACCGGAACCGTCGACATCGAGAAGTGGCGCGACGACGAGGTCATCGCCACCTTCACCGGGCAGGGCCCGCTCGGTCGCGCACGATTGGCGCTGATCCGCACGGAGGGCAGCGGCGAGAAGTCCTCCTGGCTGCTGCATCGGATGAAGGATGCCGAGGCCGGCTCCGCTCGGCATCCGGTCGCCGTGCGATCCGCGAAACCCGCTCCCGCACCGGTGGCCGACCCCGAGCCGCAGCGCGCCCCCGAACCGATGCTGGCCGAGAACGGGACCCCTGGGCTGGCGCGCGGCCTCGGCGACGCGTGGGCCGAGATCAAGTGGGACGGCATCCGTGCCATGGGCGTCTGGCGTGACGGACGGATGCGGCTGTACGCACGCAGCGGCACCGACATCACCGCCCGCTATCCGGAGCTGACCGCGGACGGAGCTCCGCACCTCGCCGTCTCGGACGCCGTGGTCGACGGCGAGATCATCGCCCTGGATGCGACGGGACGGCCGAGTTTCAGCCGCCTGCAGAACCGCATGCACCTGACGAAGGGACGCGAGATCGAACGCGAGGTGGTGCGCACGCCTGTCGTGTATGAGCTCTTCGATCTGCTCCGGCTCGACGGGCACGACCTCACGCGGACGCCGCTGCGAGACCGTCGGCGGCTGCTGGAGACGCTGGCAGAGAGCGTCGACGGGCCCGTCATCGTCCCTCCGGTGTTCGACGACATCGACGCTGCCCTCGAGACCAGCGAGGAGCTCGGCCTGGAGGGCGTCGTCGTCAAGGCCACGGGTTCGGTCTACCGGCCGGGCGCTCGCTCAGGATCCTGGCTGAAGATCAAGCACACCCGCACGCAGGAGGTGGTGATCGCCGGCATCCGCCCCGGTAAGGGCAACCGCTCCGGCGGGATCGGCTCGTTGCTGCTCGCCATCCCTGAGGGCGACGGGCTGCGCTACATCGGCCGCGTCGGCAGCGGTTTCACCGATCGGATCCTGCGGGATCTCACCGCGCGCCTCGAGCCGCTGCGCACGCCGAAGCGCCAGATCGACGGGGTGCCTGCCCCGGATGCCTCGGATGCCGAATGGGTAAGGCCGGAACTGGTCGGCGAGGTCGAGTTCGCGAACTGGACACCCGACGGCATCCTTCGTCACGCCCGCTGGCGCGGCCTACGGCCGGACAAACGGGTCGACGAGATCGTCGTGGAGTCCTGAATCAGGCGTGGGTCTGCTCGCACCGGGCCGCATCGTCCGGCTCGAGCTGGAACGTCGAATGCTCGACGTCGAAGTGGTCGGCGAGGCACTCCTGCATCCTCGCCAGCAGCCCAGCCGATCGTCCCTGCTCCATCAGTTCCGGTGCGACGCCGACGTGCGCGGTGAAGACGGGGGCGCCTCTGGTCAGTTGCCAGACGTGCACGTCGTGGACTCCCGTCACCCCGTCCATCTCGAGCAGGTGGGCACGGATGTCCGCCACCGTCATGCCCTTCGGCGCGGATTCCGCGAGCACCGAGAAGACCTCGCGCAGCAGCGTGATCGCACGAGGGATGATCATGGCGGCGATGAACAGCGACGCGACGGCATCCGCCGGCATCCACCCGGTGACGATGATCACGAGCGCGGCGACGATGACAGCGGCGGAGCCGATGAGGTCGCCCAGCACCTCGAGATACGCACCGCGGACGTTGATGTTCGTGCGCTGCGCGGCGCTCAGCAACCACATCGAGATCCCGTTGGCGATGAGGCCGACCACGGCGACCACGAGCATCAGGCCGCCGGCGACCTCCGCCTCACCGGGGGCGAGCAGGCGCGAGACGCCCTCGATCGCGACGATGACGGCCAGGACGATCAGGATGATCGCATTGATCAGCGCTCCGAAGACCTCGGCGCGCTGATATCCGAAGGTGCGGCGGTCATCGGCCGGTCGAGCGGCGACGGCGCTCGCGATGAGCGCGATCACCAGCGCGGAGGCATCCGTGAACATGTGCGCGGCGTCCGCGAGCAGGGCGAGCGATCCGGTCAGCACGGCACCGACGACCTGCACGATCATGATCGTCGCAGTCAGGCACAGCGAGATCGTCAGCAGTCGGCGACTGCCGGCGCCTCGGATGCCTGCGGGATGAGCGTGGTCGTGCATGCCTCAAGCGTACGAGCGGAAACGGCCGTCAGAAGCGATTTCGCCGAACCGGGAACGGTGATGAGAATCACCTTCAGCAGGCGGTCTGCCGCAGGTCCGGCCGCCGGAGTCGGGTCAGAGGAGATCGTAGTATCCGCCGAAGGGAGCATCCGTGTCACCTGTGTCGCGCGCGTCGAACTGCACCGTCGCGACGCTGATGGCGACCTGCGTTCTCGGGGTCACCAATACGCGCATCGTGCGGTTGCCCACCACCGTGAAGGTCACGAAGCGTCCGGACGTCGCGGTCGCATCCTCGATGCGGCCCATCAGGTCGTCGACGTCCTGGTCCTGGGCGAGCAGATTGCTCGTGCCGTCGATGACGATCTCGGTCTGCACCATCGTGTCCATGTCCGTCATGGTCCGATCTCAGCGCATGCCCGTCACGATCGCGAACCCGTTGATTTCATGCCGATGAATGGTTATTCTGCGAACGGCCGATCGGTCGATGACGATCCTCGGAAACGCCCGGCGTCGGGTCAGAGCTTCTCGAGCAGCGGGATCAGCGACTCGAAGGCCCGTGCGCGATGCGACTGCGCCTGCTTCTCCTCGGCGCTGAACTCGCCGACGCTGCGCGGGGTGCCCTCCTGGCCGTCCGGCACGAAGATCGGGTCGTAGCCGAAG
Source organism: Microbacterium sp. M28 (assembly GCF_025836995.1). Taxonomy (NCBI): domain Bacteria; kingdom Bacillati; phylum Actinomycetota; class Actinomycetes; order Micrococcales; family Microbacteriaceae; genus Microbacterium; species Microbacterium triticisoli. The sequence goes on from NZ_CP107546.1 coordinate 2,156,094, forward strand.
CCACCGGCACCGGATGCCGCGCGCGCGAGTCGCCCGTGCCACACGCCCTCGACCACGTGCTCTTCGCCGCTGGGCGTCACGAGCGCGATCGTCGAGACGAACTGGGCCTTCCGGTGCCGGTCGGCGATGTCCGCGAGCTGGTCCAGGAGCAACTCGAGATTCGCTCGGGCGTCTTTCTTCTGCCCGGCCCAGTAGGCGGAGAAGACGCCGGGCGAGCCGCCGAGGACGTCGACGCAGATGCCGGAGTCGTCGGCGAGTGCGACCAGACCCGTGTGCGCGGCGGCGGCCCTGGCCTTGATGAGCGCGTTCTCTGCGAAGGTCACGCCGTCCTCGACGGGCTCCGGCCCGTCGTACCCGATGACCTCGAGGTCCGGCCGGGTGCGTGCGACGATCTGCGCGAACTCCGACACCTTGTGCGGATTGTGCGTGGCGAGGACGACGCGCACGGTCACTCCCCCGCGAGCGCCGCGAGCTGCCGACCCTTCAGGTCCTCGCACCCGGCGACGCCGAGCTCCAGCAGCGCGTCCAGCTCTCGCTTGTCGAACGGAGCGCCCTCCGCGGTGCCCTGCACCTCGACGAAGAGACCGCGACCGGTCACGACGATGTTCATGTCGGTCTCGGCGCGGACGTCCTCGACATAGGCGAGGTCGAGCATCGGCTCGCCGTCGATGATGCCGACCGAGACGGCGGAGACCGAGTCGAGCAGCGGCGTGGAGTTCTTGCCGATGAACTTCTTCTCGCGGCCCCACTCGATCGCGTCGGCGAGGGCGACGTAGGCGCCGGTGATCGCCGCGGTACGGGTACCTCCGTCGGCCTGGAGCACGTCGCAGTCGATGACGATCGTGTTCTCGCCCAGCGCCTTGGTGTCGACGACCGCGCGCAGCGCGCGGCCGATCAGGCGGGAGATCTCGTGCGTGCGGCCGCCGATTCGGCCCTTCACGCTCTCGCGGTCGTTGCGGCTGTTCGTCGCGCGAGGGAGCATCGCGTACTCGGCGGTGACCCAGCCCTTGCCCTTGCCCGTGAGCCAGCGGGGCACGCCGTTCGTGAACGACGCCGTGCACAGCACCTTCGTTCCGCCGAAGCTGATGAGCGCCGACCCCTCTGCGTTGGCGCTCCAGCCCCGCTCGATCGTGATCGTGCGGAGTTCGTTCGTGGCCCGGCCGTCGGAGCGGACGATGTCAGACATGGGTTTCCTTCGTTTCGAGGGACTGTGCTTCCGGAAGAGTGATGACACCGGTCTGAACCAGCTGGACGTCACGGACCTCGCGGCCCATCAGCCGATTGGCGAGCGCAGTGAAGTCGTCGGCGGAATCCCCGGTGGCCTCGTAGACGTAGGTGGCCACGGCATCCGCCGGCGCCAGCAGATCACCGCGGACGAGCTGGCGATACACATCCGCCGCGGTTTCGTCGTCGCTGGAGACGAGCGAGACGCCCTCGCCCATGACGTAGCCGATCGCGCCGCGGAGGAACGGGTAGTGCGTACAGCCGAGCACGAGCGTGTCCACGTCCGCCTCGCGCAGCGGTGCGAGGTACTCCTCGGCGGTGGCCAGCACCTCCGGAGAGCCGGTGATGCCGGCCTCGACGAACTCGACGAAACGCGGGCACGCGGCCGTGAAGACGCTCAGGCGCTCGTTGACCTCGAGCATGTCCTGGTAGGCGCGCGAGCCGATCGTGCCGACCGTGCCGATCACGCCGATCCGACCGTTGCGGGTCGTCGAGACCGCACGGCGCACGGCGGGTCCGATCACCTCGACGACCGGTACGTCGTAGCGTTCGCGGGCGTCGCGCAGCATCGCAGAGGACGCCGTGTTGCACGCGATCACGAGCATCTTGACGCCCTGGTCGACGAGCGTGTCGAGCACTTCGAGTCCGTAGCGGCGCACGTCGGCGATCGGCTTGGGTCCGTACGGCGAATGGGCAGTGTCGCCGATGTACACGAACGATTCACGGGGCAGCTGCGCACGGATCGCCCTCGCCACCGTGAGTCCGCCGACACCCGAGTCGAAGATACCGATGGGCGCGTCGTTCATGACTCCCCAGCCTACCCTCCGATCCACGGCGCCACCGCGTCGTGAGGCCGCCGCGCTCACTATGCTGAGCGCATGACCTCGTCGACGGCGCTTCTGACCGACCGCTACGAACTCACGATGCTGGGCGCCGCGCTGCGCGACGGCACGGCCGCACGCCCGTGCGTCTTCGAACTCTTCTCGCGCCGCCTCTCCGGCGGGCGCCGCTTCGGCGTCGTCGCCGGAACAGGGCGCCTGCTCTCGCTGCTGCGCGACTTCCGTTTCGGAGACGACGAGCTGCGGTTCCTGCGCGACGCGCAGGTGGTGGATGCCGCATCCCTGACCTATCTGGAGAACTACACCTTCACGGGGTCGATCAGCGGCTACCGCGAGGGAGAGCTGTACTTCCCCGGTTCGCCCATCCTGACGGTCGAAGGCAGCTTCGCCGACGCTGTGGTGCTGGAGACGCTGGCGCTGAGCGTGCTCAATCACGACTCTGCCGTGGCGACAGCCGCCGCGCGCATGAGCATCGCCGCCGGCGACCGCCCACTGGCCGAGATGGGCTCGCGCCGTGCCGCCGAGCACTCCGCCGTGGCCGCCGCCCGTGCCGCGTACATCGCGGGGTTCCGGGCCACGAGCAACCTCGAGGCCGGTCGCCGCTGGGGCATCCCGACCATGGGCACGGCGGCGCACTCCTGGACCCTCCTGCACGAGACGGAAGAGGATGCGTTCCGGGCGCAGATCTCCAGTCTCGGCACGGATACGACGCTCCTCGTGGACACCTACGACATCCGCACCGGCGTCGAGACCGCGATCCGCGTCGCCGGAACCGGCCTGGGCGGTGTGCGCATCGACTCCGGCGACCTCCCCATCGTCGCGGCGGAGGTCCGCGCCCAGTTGGACGGCCTCGGCGCCACGGAGACGCGCATCACCGTGACCAGCGATCTGGACGAGTACGCGATCGCGTCGCTCGCGGCATCCCCCGTCGATTCCTACGGCGTGGGGACGTCCGTCGTCACCGGGTCCGGTTATCCGACGGCCAGCATGGTCTACAAGCTCGTCGCACGACAGGATGCCGCAGGCGCTTGGATCTCAGTCGCGAAGGCCTCCGCCGACAAAGCGTCTCAGGGCGGCCGGAAGGCCGCGTTCCGCACCCTCGCCGACGGCGTCGCGACGGCCGAGACGGTCGTGGTCTCGGACGGATTCGAGGAGCTGGACACACCGGCGGAGCACCCGGACTCGCGACCGCTCCAGGTGCGGTTCGTCGAGAACGGCGACATCGACACCGCGTTCGAAGGAGCCGCGGGGACGGCGTCCGCGCGTGCGCATCACCTTCGCGTGCGCGAGGAGCTGCCCGTCCAGGCGCTCGCGCTCAGCAAGTCGGATCCGGCGATCCCGACGGTCCTCGTCGACGCGGTCTAGCCGACCATCGACTCGTAGATCTCCTTGCACGTAGGGCAGACCGGGAACTTCTCCGGGTCGCGGCCCGGAGTCCACTTCTTGCCGCACAGCGCTCGCACCGGCTTGCCGGTGATCGCGGATTCGAGGATCTTGTCCTTCTTCACGTAGTGGCTGAAGCGCTCGTGGTCGCCCGGCTCGATGTTCTCCTGGTTCAGGAGTTCTTCGAGTTCGCGATCAAGCGTTGCCACGCCGCCCTGATCGGGGCTGTCCAAGGGAGTGCTCATGGGGTGATTCTAGCCGGGAGGGCGAGCGCGCGGGCCGCGATCACGCGGTCTCGACGAACTCCATCAGCCGCTCGCCGCTGCGCTCGAAGATGCGTCCGCCGATCGCCGCGCCGACGAGCAGGACGACGATGCCGGTGCCGGTGCCGACCCAGAACGTGCTCCACGTGTGCTCTCCGCCCTCGCGGACCGCGAGGGAGAACACCCAGAGGGTCGGTGCGGCGACGAGGATCGCTCCAGCGAAGACACCGGCCTGTCCGAATGCGCCGCGCGAGGCCGCACGCTGCGGCTGCTGGAACGGACTGTCCCCCGGACGCGAGACGGCGTATGGCGCGATCACCGAGACGACGCTGGACAGGCCGAGCCCCGCGAAGAACAGACACACGGCCACGCCGGTGAGCGGCGGCAGCAGCCGCCAGTCACCGGTCAGCGCGAGGGTCACCGGGACGGCGATGGCCAGGGCGGGCACGGCGACCAGGAAGACGGGGATGAGCCGGCCGAAGCGGTCGGACAGACCGCGGACGCCACTGGCCACGTGCACCCAGAACGCCGTCGAGTCGTAGGCGATGTCATTGTGCGGAAGCCATCCGAAGAACAACGCCATCACCGGCGCGGGAACGAGCACGGCGACTTCGAACGGCACACCGGCCACGAGCAGCGGGAAGACCGTGAGCACACCGGCGATCGGCACGACCACGATGTTCACGATGTAGCGCCGGTCGCGGAGCCAGTAGACGAGGCTGCGTGCTGCGATCGCACCGAACGCGTTCGAGGGCAGCAGCCCGAACCATCCGAGGCCGGTGCGTTCGCGCGCGGTGACCGGCCGTTCGGTGGTCGTCAGCATGCGACGCACGAGCAGTGCCCAGGCTGCGGCGATGGCCGCAAGGGTGGCAACGGCGACGAGGCCGCTGATCCAGGCCGCTCCCGCGTCACCGCCGGCGAGGGCGAAGAGGAGCCCGAGCGGAGCCGCGAATGGCGTCGCGCCGACGATCGTGGTCGCTGTCGCGACCGCAGCCGGCGTGGTCCCCTGCCACTCCAACGAAGCGAGGAACACCGCCACCGGGAAGGCGACGACGACGATGGCCAGCGTGAACAGTGCGGTCAGCTCGCGGGAGCGCCGTTCCGGCAGCCAGATCGCACTTATCGCCATTCCGACGCGGGCGGCCAGCACCGTGCTGGCCAGGCCCAGGACGCCGATGAGGATCGCCGCGTACGCGGGGACACCGAGACGGATTCCGACGATCGTGACGCAGACCGTCACGGCGATGAGTGCGAACGTGGGAACGCTGATCAGGGACGCGAGAGCGAGGATCCACGGCATCCGTCGTTCGTCCACGCCGAAGACGGCGAACCGGCGGGGGTCGAGTTGATCGACCGCGCCGGTGAGCATCGGCCCGACGAGGAACGCGAGGAAGACTGCGGCACCGCCGAGGACGATCACGGTGCGCGCGACGTCCGTGGAGACGTCGGCGAGGCTGAGTACGGCCATGCAGACGATGACCGTCACCGCGGCGATACCGAGCACCCCGATCACCGTGCGCGCGACGTGGTGTCCCCGAAGCGCCCCGATCAGCAGGGCGATCCTCAGTCGGAGAACGTGTGCAACCACTCCAGGCCCTCCACCTCGCTGTTGGAGCCGGCGAGCTCGACGAACCGCGACTCGAGGGTCTGACCGGCGCGCACCTCGTCGACGGTCCCCTCGGCGAGGACCTCTCCGGCGACGATGATCGCGACGCGGGAGCAGACCCGCTCGACGAGGTCCATGCCGTGGCTGGAGAGCACGACGGTGCCGCCGTGCGCGACATACGCGCGCAGGATGTCGAGAATGACGCCGGACGACACCGGATCAACGGACTCGAAGGGCTCGTCCAGCACGAGCACGCGCGGCGAGTGGATCATGGCTCCGGCGAGCATGATCTTCTTCGTCATGCCGGCGGAGTAGTCGGACACGACTCTGTTGAGCGCGCCCGTGAGATCGAACGCCCTGGCCAGATCCGCCGACCGCTTCTCGATGACGTGCGCATCGAGCCCACGCAGCAGTCCGTAGTAGTGCAGCAGCTGACGGCCCGTGAGCCGATCGAACGTGCGCAGGCGGTCGGGCAGCACGCCCATCACGCGCTTGGCCGCGAGCGGGTCCGCCTTCTGATCGATCCCCGCGACATGCACCGTGCCGCCATCGCCGCGCAGCAGGCCCGTGATGATCGACAGCGTGGTCGTCTTCCCCGCGCCGTTGGGACCGACGATGCCGTAGAACGACCCGGCCGGAACGGTCAGATCGATGCCGTTGACGGCGCGCTGGTCTCCGAAGTCCTTGATCAGGCCTCGCACCCGCAGAGCCTCTTCGTTCGTCGGCTCCTCCAGGTCGGCGAACGTCTCGTCCGCGGCTTCGGCCGCGAGGACGGGCTCGGCCTCTGCATCCGTCTCAGCAGGCTCGCCTTCGACGACCTCTTCGACGTCCGCTTCCTCGACGGTCGCGAACGGCTCAGCCGCGACGACCGATTCGAGCAGCGCAGGTGTGATCGAGACGGGCTCTTCGGTGGTCGCGGTCTCGGGCTGGGCCTCATCGACGATGCGCTGCGATGCGTCGTCCGATCCGACCACGGACGGTTCCGCCTCCCCAGTCCGCGGTTCCGCCACCGGTGCCGCGTCCGATTCCACGACGGGCTGCCCCACGGGGTCAGCGGTGACAACCGAGTCGTCCTGCTGCTCGGTCGCCGTGGTCGACGCGGCCGGCGGCGCCACCGTTTCGATGACGGGGGCAGCGGATTCTGCCGCCACGGCACGCGCCGCGGCGGCCCGCGGCTTCCGCGGCGTGGAGGCCCGTTTCGCTGCTGGAGCCTTGGTGCGCGGGCGTGCCGCCGTCGTCGCGGCGGCCGGTTCGATGTCCGAATCGGCCGTGGCCGTCTGACCACTGTCGGCCGCTTCCTGCGCCGCGGCCTTCGCCGCCGCCGCCTTCGCTGCTGCGGTCTTGGCAGCCGCGGTTTTCGCAGCTGCGCTGCGCGCGGCCGTCGTCTTCGCCGCAGCCTTCGCGGCGTTCGCCTTCGCCGCCGCGGCCTTCGCCGCCGCCGTCTTGGCGGCCGATGCGGACGTCGAGGGTTTCACGGGCGCAGCCTTGGTCGTCGCTTCCGACTTCGCGGTACGCGCCTTCACGGCGGCGGTCCTGCCCGCGGCATCCGGGGCGCTCTTGCGGGCCGGGCGCGCCTTCTTGGCCTGAGCCGCGGCAGTCGCCTCGTCCAGCTGGTCGTCAGGGGAAGGAGTCACTGTATTACGGTATCAACGGGGACCGACTTTGCCCGGTTCCCGTGCAACATTCGGACGGATCCGCGCGACAGCTGAGACAACCTGAGAACTGGGTGTGCAGACGGTCACGAATTGGCAACGGCGTCCACCCGGACCAGGGGCTTTCCAGGTGCCATGGCTAGCATGAAGGCGGCACGAAGAGGTGTCTGGTCGGTGAACCGGCCGTGAACACAGATTCTTTTAGGAGCTTTCGTGACTCTTCAGACCGTTATCCTCGCAGCCGGCATGGGCTCGCGCCTCGGGCGTGCACTGCCCAAGCCCCTCACCGAGCTGAGCGACGGCCGCACGATCATGCAGCAGCAGCACGAGAACATCCGTGCCGCGTTCGGCAGGGACGCCCGCATCACGACCGTCGTCGGCTACCGCGCCGAGACGATCATCGAGGCGTTCCCGCACGTGAACTACGTGCACAACGAGCGCTACGACGAGACCAACACGTCCAAGAGCCTGCTGCGAGCGCTCGGCGCGACCGGCAAGAGCGGCGTGCTCTGGATGAACGGCGACGTCGTCTTCGACCCGATGATCCTCGGCCGCGCACTCGAGTACATCGAGCGCGACCAGTCGTTCGTCACCGTCAACACCTCCAAGGTGAGCGACGAAGAGGTGAAGTACACGGTCACGGCCGAGGGCTTCATCAAGGAGCTCTCGAAGACCGTCAAGGGCGGTCTGGGCGAGGCCGTCGGCATCAACTACATCTCCTCCGCGCACAAGAAGGCGTTCATGCGCCAGCTGCAGCGCGTCGAGGACCAGGACTACTTCGAGCGCGGTCTCGAACTGGCGATCGCCGAAGACGGTCTCCTGCTCGAGACGATGGACGTCTCCGACCTGTATGCGGTCGAGGTCGACTTCGCCGAGGACCTGGAGCGCGCGAACCTCTACGTCTGAGCCGCGTCCTGACAGCGCGAAAGCCCGGTGCCCTCGAGGCGCCGGGCTTTCGGCTTTCTCGCGGCATCCGTCCATAGGATCGGGTCATGGCCGACAAGGTGCACAAGATCCACTCCCTTCCGGACGACGCCCCGTGGGACAAGGGCGTTCCGCCCGTCGGGTCGCCCGAGCATCCGCTCGCCATCCGCGGCGTCGACAGGGTGCTCGCGATCCAGCGCCCGCTGGTGCTCGCGCACATCCGCAGCATCCGCCTGCGCCATCCGGACGCGACCCCGGACGAGATCGTGCGGATTCTGGAGCAGAGGTATCTCGCCGCGGTGACAGCCGGAGGCGCGACGGTCGGAGCGACCGCGGTCGTGCCCGGTATCGGCACCGGCGTCACGTTGGCGCTCTCCGGCGTGGAGACCCTGGGCTTCGTCGAATCGACGACGCTGTTCGCGCAGTCGGTCGCCGAGGTGCACGGCATTCCGGTGCAGAACCCTGACCGCGCGCGGGCGCTCGTCATGACGCTGATGATGGGCAAGGAGGGCGTCGAGCTGCTCTCGCAGCTCGCCGGCCAGGCGGCCGGGCGAGGAACGTCGCGACCGGCCTACTGGGGTGAGATGGTGACGAAGTCGCTCCCCCGCGCGGCCGTCGGCCCGATCGTCGACCGGCTGAAGAGCATGTTCCTGAAGCAGTTCGCCGCGGCGGGGAGTGCGTCGTTCCTCGGCAAGGCGCTGCCGTTCGGCATCGGCGCCGTCATCGGCGGCGCAGGCAACAACATCCTGGGCCGTCGCGTGCTGGTGACGTCGCGTCGCGCCTTCGGTCCGGCGCCGGCCACCCTGCCACCGGAGCTGGAGCCGGTGACCGGTGCAGAGCGCATCGAGACCCGGGTCGCGCGCGGCGCCCGGTACGCAGGCTCTGCGATCGCCGCTGCCGCCGGGACGACGGCGCGCGGCGTCGGCTGGGCCGGCAGACGGATGACCGAGATCGGACGCTCTCGGCACCGCTCGGATGCCGAGACGCCGGCGATCGAGGAGGAGACCGACCGCTAAGGGGCTGCCGACTCCGGCCAGGCTGCCCACCCATCCGGATGCTTCCGGAGCACCCGCCTGGCCTGCGCCAGGCGATCGGGCGGCAGATCCTGCGCGCGCGAGCGTCCCGACGACGCGCCGTCGGGGTGACGGAACGCATACTCCGCCCAGGGGCCCCGTCCTCGTTCGATGCTCTCCCGGTACTGACCAGCGACAACAGCCAACACCTGACGTTCGAGCTCGTCCGCTTCGGCCGTCCAGGTGGCATCGCAGGCGTCGCAACCGCACACCGGGTAGGGGAAGTCGTGAAGCAGCCCGGCATGCACGTACCGGCCGGGGTACGACGTGAAGACGAACGTCAGCGTGGCGCAGGCAGGATCCTTGGGACGGATCCTGACGGCTTTGACGACCTCGAAGTAGCCAGGACGCAGCAGATCGGATGCCGCCGAGGAATCCTCGTCCGTCTCGACGTCGTACACCGTTCGGAGGTGCGTGAGGAGCGCTTCGGCGACGCGGTGAATGGGCGCGAACCGCTCGGGATGCGTGTCGACCGAGTACGTGTCCTCCGGTGGCGACCCTGGCCACCGATTCCCGTACTCGATCACCGTCCCATCGGCGTCACGGAAGACGGGATCGTCGATCGGCGGGCGGAGGTAGGTGCTCACGCACTCAGTGTCCCCCACTCACCCTGCACGATCGGATCGACTCGGAGAGTTGTGCACAGAAGAGGACGCGCGGTCATGTGCCCCGGCTTCGGCGTCGGATGCCGTTCCTACCGTCGAGGCATGTTGCGACCGATCGAACCAGCCGAGCTGCCTCCTCCCCTCGCCTATCGCGTGCCGTGGGCGATCGACAGAGCTGACCCAGCGCATCCGGGCGTGACGAACGAGGGCCGTGACCCGGCCGATTTCGTGCGTGTCTTCCACGCGGACGTCGACGGCGAGGAGCGCACGCAGCTCTGGGGGCAGGTGCTCCCCGGCGAGCGGGTGGAATTGTGCCTGTGCACGGCGGATCTCGACGAGGTCGTGGTGACGGTGGCATGGTTCCGTCAGCAGGACGGGCTGGAATACGTCTGGCGGTTCGTCGTGTGAGCTCGCAGCCGAGGTGAGGCCGTTCACGAGACACTCACCGAACCGCCAAAGGATCCGCCGACCCGTTGTGCGAGGCATCCAACGTCGCGCCGTCCGGCGCTACTAGGGTGGAATCCGTGACGGACACCCCTGACCTCTCCACGACCGCCGGCAAGATCGCCGACCTCCGAGCTCGATACACCGAAGCCGTGGTCGACGCCGAGACGAAGGCGAAGGAGAAGCAGCATGCCAAGGGCAAGATGACCGCCCGCGAGCGCATCGAGCTGCTCGTCGATCCCGGCAGCTTCGTCGAGTTCGACGAGTACGTCCGCCACCGCACCACCGCCTTCGGCATGGACCGCAACCGGCCCTACGGCGACTCGGTCGTCACGGGCATCGGCACCATCCACGGCCGCACCGTCGCGGTGTACTCGCAGGACTTCACCACGTTCGGCGGCTCGCTGGGCGAGGTCTCCGGCGACAAGATCATCAAGATCATGGAGTTCGCCCTCGCCGGGGGCATGCCGATCATCGGCATCCTCGACTCCGGCGGAGCGCGCATCCAGGAGGGCGTGTTGGCGCTCAGCAAGTACGGCGAGATCTTCCGCCTGAACACGCGTTCCTCCGGCGTCATCCCGCAGATCTCCATCATCATGGGCCCGGCGGCCGGCGGCGCCGTCTACGGCCCCGCCCTCACCGACTTCGTCATCATGGTCGACAAGACCAGCCAGATGTTCGTCACCGGCCCCGACGTCATCAAGACCGTCACCGGCGAGGACGTCGGCATGGAGGAGCTCGGCGGCGCGCTCACGCACAACACGCGCTCCGGCGTCGCGCACTACCTCGCCCAGGACGAGGACGACGCGATCGACTACGCGCGCACGCTGCTCGGGTTCCTCCCCGACAACAACATGGCCGAGATCCCCGGTTACGAGAGCGGCTTCGAGTGGGAGACCACGGATGCCGACCGCAGCCTGAACACGATCATCCCGGACTCGCCGAACCAGCCCTACGACATCCACACGGTGATCGAGCACATCGTGGATGCCGGCGACTTCATCGAGGTCCAGCCGCTGTTCGCGCCGAACATCGTGATCGGTTTCGGTCGCGTCGAGGGCCGGTCGGTCGGCATCATCGCGAACCAGCCCTCCCAGATGGCGGGAACCCTCAACATCGAGGCCGGCGAGAAGGCCAGCCGCTTCGTGCGGTTCTGCGACGCGTTCTCGATCCCGATCGTCACGCTCGTCGACGTTCCCGGGTACCTCCCCGGCACCGACCAGGAGTGGACCGGCGTGATCCGCCGTGGCGCGAAGCTCATCTACGCCTACGCCGAGGCCACCGTCCCGCTCGTCACCGTCATCCTCCGCAAGGCCTACGGCGGCGCGTACATCGTGATGGGTTCCAAGCAGCTCGGCGCCGACGTCAACCTGGCGTGGCCCACCGCGGAGATCGCCGTCATGGGCGGCCAGGGCGCCGTCAACATCCTGTACCGCGGCGAGATCAAGAAGGCCGAGGAGAACGGCGAAGACGTCGCCGCCGTCCGGACCCGCCTCGCCAACGAGTACACCTACAGCGTGACGAGCCCGTTCCTCGCGGCCGAGCGCGGTGAGATCGACGGCATCATCGAGCCGGCCAACACCCGCGTCTCCATCGCGAAGTCGCTTCGCGCTCTTCGCGGCAAGCGCGCCGAGCTCCCGCCGAAGAAGCACGGGAACATCCCGCTGTGAGCACGGAAGACCAGACCCCGGCGATGGACATCGTCCGCGGGCATCCCACCGAAGAAGAGCTCGCCGCGCTCGTCGCCGTCCTCGGCGACGCCTACATGCGCGAAGCCGAGGATGCCGTCGCCGAGGAACCGCACGTCTCGGCGTGGCAGCGCACGCAGCGGCCGATGCGCAGACCACTGCGTCGCGACATCCCCTGGGGCCGCTTCGCGGGCTGAGGGCTGTTCGGCCTCGAGCGCGTTTCTCGACGGCACTGGCTCAGGATGCCCCGCCCTCGAGCAGCAGGGACGACGCACGCGGGGACAGCACATCCGCCAGGATCACGCAGCCGGCGCCGATGGCCCCCACGTCATCCCCCACGACCGACCCCGCGACCGGAAGCGCCCGTACCTCTCTGGTCGCGCTCTGACGATCCAGTAGATCAGGCAGCTCCCGCAGATACACCGGTGCCAGCCGACCCCAGAACGGGCCGCCGAGCACGACCCGGTCGACGTCGAGCATGTTCGTCAGCGCCGAGATCAGTACGGACAGGTGCTCCGCCGCTCGGGCGAGCACGGCGAGCGCTCCGGAATCTCCGCTCTCGGCCAAGCGGCAGAGCGCCGTGAGCCGTCCATCGACGGACTCGGCGTCATCGCCGGAGCGGCCGAGCTCGAGCACACCGGCGCGCTCGGCCTGCTCGACGATCGCCTGGGGCGTGCACACCACCTCCACGCAACCGCGCCGGCCGCATCCGCACTGCGGACCGTCCGTGTCGACGATGATGTGTCCGACCTCGCCGACGTTGCGCGACCGGCCCCGGATCACCTCGCCGTCCAGCACGAGCGCCGCGCCGACTCCGGTGCCGAGGTACACGAACAGCAGCGATGCATCGGGCGGGACGTCGCCTGTCCACACCTCCGCGAAGGCCGCAGCAGTGGTGTCCTTCTCCAGCGCCACCCGCAGTCCGGTCGCGTCGGCCAGCGCGTCGCGCAACGGCACCCGGTGCCATTCGTGCAGCTTCGGCGGATCGATCACGGTGCCGCGATCAGCGTCCAACGGCCCGGGGGCGGCGACCCCGACCCCGGCGATGGTCTGCCGATCGACGCCCGCACGCGACAGCAGCGCCTCGATCGCATCGGCCATCGAGTGGATCACATGCATCGGATCGGTCGCCGGCGTCCTCCGCACGCTCCGCGCGATCACCGCCCCGCTGAGATCCAGCAGGACGACGGTGGTCACCGCCGGATCCAGATGCACGCCGATGGACAGTCGGCTGCGCGGGATCAGTCGCAGCGTCGTGCGGGGCTTGCCCGGACCCTTGATCGTGCGACCGGCCTCTTCGATGAGTCCGTCGCCCAGCAGTCGGCGCGTGATGTTCGTGACCGTCTGCGCGGAGAGTCCGGTGGCATCGACCAGTTCGATCCTGCTGAGTCCTTCTCCGGAGCGGCGGATCGCCTCGAGGATGACGGACTGATTGAAGTCCCCCATCCTCGGCAGGTTGGTCCCGCGGCGCAGCACGCTCATCGCTCCATCATCACGCATCCGACGTGGATTCCTTGATCGGGTCGAAGCCAAATCCTGTCCCCCAAACGACCTACAGACAGATACGGATCGACGCGTCAGACTGTTACCGACGCTACGCGTTCGGTTGGTCTCTCTGCCCCAGGGTAGGCAGACGGTGACCGGCCTACAGCGGACAGTTTTCGGGTAACTGTGCCGCGCCTGGCGAGGGGCGGGCGTATTCGCCGCCCCTCGCCCTTCTCCCCTGACGCGTCAGGAGCGCGAGATCTCGTGCCAGAGCGTCACGGAATCCTCATCGGAGGATCCGCCACCGGCGGCACGCCCCACGACGGTCACCGCGACCTGCGGATCGTGCGCGGCACGGATGATCACCCGCCCCTCGGCGACGCCGGTGAGGACCGCCGCGAGCTCGTCGCGGATCTCGCCGCGGCGGCTCTCATCGACGCCGTCCAGGCCGCCCTCGTCGAACACCGTCACCGCGACGCCGCGCCGTCGGGCGTCTTCGATGGCCGTCCGCACCGCGTCGTTGAGCAGGCTCGCGCCGCGCAGTTCGTCGCGCAGCCGCCCCTCCGCGAGTCGGGCGCCGAGCCGCTCCTCGTCCGTGAGCATGCCGTGCGCCGCGACCGTGCGCGAGAGAACGGGGCCGGCGACAGCGAGAGCGTACTGCGTCCGCAGTCGTCTCTCGCGCTGACGCACCTGCTGCGTGGCGTGCCACGCCGACACGGCGCGCTGGATGCCGGCGAGACGTTCGGTGTCCGCGATCGCCCGGTCCCAGAACAGCACGAGCAGCTGTGCGACCACGACCCACATGATCGAGCCGACGAGACCGAGTTCGAGCGCGACGAGCACGCCGAGGAACGAGGACGCGGCGATCGTGAGCTCGCCGAGGACGATCCACCCGATCACGAACCTGCGCCGCACGATGCACACGACCGCGAGCAGACCCAGTGCACCGATGTAGGTGGTCGCGAACGGCGCCGCGCGGTCCTGCGGCTCGAGCGCGAAGCTGACCATCCCGGGGATCGCGTACGCCGCGATCATCGCGAGGATGCCGACCCACAACGGCATCCTGACGTGGTGCGCGGCATCGGCGAGGACGGCGATCGCCACCACGCCGAGGTACAGCGCGATCGCGAGCAGCATGAGCAGCGGCTGTGCCGGTGCCTGTATCCACCACAGGCCTCTGGCGACGAAGTACACGGCGAACCCGAGGACGAGCGCCGTGGCCACGGTGCGGACGGTGAGCTTCATTCGCGCTCCCACCCGAGCTCGACGACCGTGCCCGACTCGTCGGATTCGATCCGGGCCGTCCCCGCGACCGCGGCCATCCGCGCCATGATCGATGCGCGGATGCCGAGACGATCCTCATCCACGGCGTCGAGGTCGAACCCCGGCCCGGTGTCGCTGACGGTGACGGTGATGCCCTCGTCGCCATGCGCGAGCGCGACGATGTGCAGACCGCGGCCCCTGGCGTGCTTGACGGAGTTGCCGATGGCCTGGCGCGCGGCCAGGACCAGCGCACGCGCGGCCCTGCCGGGGATCAGGCCGACTCCACCTCGTTCCTCCACGACGGCATCCGCCCCCGATTCCGAAAGCGCACGGCGCAGTTCGGCGACGATCTGCGCCGACCCGACGGGTTCGTCGCTGCCCTCCTCCAGAACGGCGGCCTCCGTGTTCGCCAGACGGGTGAGCGCTTCCCTCGCCATGGCGACCGCGAGATCTCTGGCCCGTGGGCTCTCCGCGCGTTCCGCCGCGATGAGGGCGGCGAGCACGCTGTCGTGCATGAGCGCCGCCACCGCGACGCGCTCCTCCTCGGCGGCTGCCGCGGCGGCCGCGTGCGCGTAGTCGGCGACGGCACGTCCGCGGACGTCGTCGACGCCCGCCGCCACCGCGCGGAACATCCACCCCAGCGAGACCAGCACCAGCCCGAGGATGACGGTGAACGAGACGTCGAACGCGGTCGTGATCCAGAAGTCGCGTTCGAACTTGCCCTGCATCAACCGGACGAACCCGTAGATCAACGGAACCGCGATCGCCCACACGTACTGCATCCGCAACGCGAAGGCGAGCATCGCGGCGACCACGCCGACGTTGACGAGGAAGAAGATCCAGGGCTGCTGGTGGGAGGCGTCGTCCGCCGGGTCGACGACGAAAGGCCATGCGATGAGCGCTCCGACGTAGAGGAACGCGAACATCGTGGCGGCGGTGCGGACACCCCGTCCGAGGAGGCAGCACACGAGCATGGCCGTCAGCGGAGCGAACACGACCGCGATCATCGCGATGTGGACGGCATCCACCGCGCCCATGCCGGAGAGGGCGGCGAGCAGAGCCTGCGCCCCCGTCAGCACGGAGCCGATGGCCACCACCGTCTGCAGGATGCGCTCCATGCGCTTGCCCGTGAAGCGCTCGAACTCGGTCTCCGCCGAGCCGGGCGACGGGATCTGCGTCCACGCCTCACGGATGCTCAGCGGTTCAGCTGACACTCGCCGTTCCGTCCGCCGAGACGATACCGTCCTCTATCGCACGCCGCAGCAGATCCACCTTGGTCGGTGCGGGGCGACCGACCTCCACGTACTTCACCCGGACACGGGTGATGTTCTCCTTCGCGGTCGAGTAGGCGACGCCGAGTCGTTCGGCCACCGCCCGCAACGGCAGGCCGGCCGCGTACAGGCGCAGCACCTCGCGCTCGCGCCAGGAGAGCTGGGCGTCCGCGAACTCGCGGTCGCCGTCGACGGCGCTGGCCCACTCCACGTTGTTCAGGGGCTCGCCCCGGGCGACGGTGCGGATCGCGTCCAGCACGTCGTCCAGTGCGGAGGACTTGCTGATGATCCCTGCCGCGCCGGCGACCAGCGCTTCTCGAACCGCGACCGGCCGGTCGGCGACGCTGTGGATGACCACGCTCGCGCCGTCGTCCACGAGGGCGGACACGTTCTCGGTGACCGTCGTGCCGTCGCCGAGTGTCAGATCCAGCACGACGACGTCGGCCGGTGATTCGCCGGTCGCGCGACGCCATTCGAGATAGGACCCGACCGTGCTGCCCGAGAAGACGACCTCCTGGGAGCCGTCGCGTCCGCACGCCGCCTCGAGTCCGAGGCGAACGGACTCGTGGTCGTCGATCAGGGCCACCGTGCTCATGCCGTCAGCCTATCCATCGCGGACGACCGAGGTGCGTCGCGTGTCAGCGCGTCAGCAGCGCGACGACCTCGAAATGGTGCGTGTGCGGGAAGAGATCGAAACCACGAAGCTCGGTGGGCTCCCATCCGTGTGCGCGAAAGGTGCCGAGATCGCGCGCGAGCGCGACAGGGTCGCACGCGACGTACACGATGGCCTCGGGCGACAACGCCGCCACGGCATCCACGACGCCGCGCCCTGCACCGGAACGCGGCGGATCGAGCACCACCGCACCGATCGGCGTCGAGGTGTCCAGCACGGCCTGCGCAGCCGGACGGGGCGAGCGTCGACGCCCGCGTACCGGTCGGCTCTCCCTGACGGGAGCGCCGAGGAATCGGTCGACACGCGCGGTGACCGCGGTGACGTCGAGCGGCGCGAGATTGCGCGCCGCGTGCTCGGTGGCGCGTCGGTCCGACTCCACCGTGATGATGTCGGTTCCGCCGAGATCGGCCAGGCTCGCCGAGAACAGACCCACGCCGCCGTACAGGTCCAGGTGCGTGAGATCGGGGTCGACGCGTCCGGCGAGCAGTTCGCTCACGGCGGCGTCCAGCGCCTCCGCGGCACCGTGGTGCACCTGCCAGAACCCGGAGGCGTCGACCGTGAACGACCGTTCGCGCACGCGTTCGACGATCTCCTCCGGCTCGGCGCGGCGTCCCTTCTCGGGCAGCGCCAGCACACGGACGTCGCCGTCCGCCGGTTCGACCAGTTCGATGCTGCCCGGCCGGCCCACACCGATCTTCGCCGCCGCCGCGGCGACGGCGGGGCGTGCCAGCGGGTGCGACGACACGGGGACGACGCGATGGCTGCGTGCTCCGAAGGGTCCCACGACGCCATCGGCATCCACATGCAGTGTCACCCGGGTGCGCCAGCCGGTGCCGTCCGAGTCGTCGAGCGCCGCGATCTCGGGGGCGTCGAGGCCGCCACCGGCGAACCGATCCAGCGCCTCGGCGAGCACCTGGCGCTTGAGCACCCGTTGATGGCCGAGGTCGATGTGGCCGAGGTCCGCGCCACCGGGGCGAGCGGACGGCTCGCGCGTGACGTCGGCCTCCGGCCAGATGTGCGGCCGACGATGCGGCGATGCCTCGAGCACTTCGACGGTCTCGGCTCGCCAGAAACGCCGCGTGTCCATCGCGGCATCCGACGGCGTCTCGGACAGCCTGGCGCGCACCCGTTCGCCGGGTACCGCATCGGAGACGAACACCACGCGGCCTTCGTGACGGGCGACGAACGTGCCGCCGTGGGCGATGCCCGTGATGTCGAGATCGAGCAGTTCGGCGGAAGACGTCATGACCCCAGGATCCCACGTCGCCCGATAGCGTGAGTGCATGCGCGTCTGTCTCGCCTCCACATCGCCCGCCCGTCTCATGCTCCTGCGGCAGGTCGGGATCGAACCTCTCGCGATCGCGCCCCGGGTGGACGAGGATGCCGTGGCCGCTGCCGCCGCCGAGGCCCGCGGGGGCGAGCTCCCGCCCGGCGAGCTCGTGCTGCTGCTCGCCCGCGCGAAGGCGGCTGACGTCGTGCGGCGGCTCGCGGATGGCGAGCCGGACTTCGACGGCATCGTGATCGGCGGCGACTCGATGTTCGCGCTGAACGGGCGCGTGTACGGCAAGCCCTACACTCCGGACGAGGCGACGCGGCGCTGGCACGAGATGCGCGGCAGCACGGGCGTCCTGTACTCCGGGCACTCCGTCCACCGGGTGCGGCCCGGTGCTGCGGCCGAGGAGGCCACGGCGGTCGCCGAGGCCTCGGTGACGTTCGCGGACGACGTGTCGGATGCCGAGATCGACGCCTATGTGGCGTCGGGGGAACCTCTGCATGTCGCCGGCGCCTTCACTGTCGACAGCCTCGGCGGCGCGTTCATCACGCGCGTCGAGGGCGACCCGTCGACCGTGGTCGGGATGTCGTTGTCGACGCTGCGTCGATTGGCCACGGACCTGGGGGTCACGTGGACCGACCTGTGGACGGCTCCCGCGGCATCCTGACCGCCCGGTCGTAGGCTCACCGACACGATCGGCGCGTTTTCTTGTGGAGGGTCGTCAAATCGACGGCCCCCGCACTCGCTAGGCTGGCAGTCATGCCCGATATCGCCAAGGTCCTGATCGCCAACCGCGGAGAGATCGCCGTACGCATCATCCGCGCCGCTCGCGATTCGGGGATCGCCTCCGTCGCCGTCTACGCCGACCAGGACCGCGAGGCCCTGCACACGCGACTCGCCGACGAGGCCTACGCGCTCAGCGGCGCCACGAGCGCCGAGACCTACCTGCAGATCGAGAAGATCCTGTCCGTCGCCCGACGCTCCGGTGCGGACGCGGTCCACCCCGGCTACGGCTTCCTCGCCGAGAACGCCGAGTTCGCCCGCGCCGTCATCGGAGCAGGCCTCACGTGGATCGGGCCGTCGCCCGACGCGATCGAAGCACTCGGCGACAAGGTGACGGCCCGGCACGTGGCCGAGAAGGTCGGCGCCCCGCTCGCCCCGGGGACCCCCGGTCCTGTGGCCGGCGCTGACGAGGTCATCGCCTTCGCCCAGGAGTACGGCCTCCCCATCGCCATCAAGGCCGCATACGGCGGCGGCGGACGCGGCCTGAAGGTCGCCCGAGAGCTCGACGAGGTCGCCGAGCTGTTCGAGTCCGCCACCCGAGAGGCGGTCACCGCCTTCGGGCGCGGCGAGTGCTTCGTGGAGAAGTACCTCGACAAGCCCCGACACGTCGAGACGCAGTGCCTGGCGGATGCCGAGGGCAACGTCGTGGTCATCTCGACGCGCGACTGCTCGCTGCAGCGCCGTCACCAGAAGCTCGTCGAGGAGGCCCCTGCGCCCTTCCTCACCGATGAGCAGAACCGCCAGCTGTACGCCGCGTCGAAGGCCATCCTCAAGGAGGTCGGCTACGTCGGCGCCGGAACCTGCGAGTTCCTCATCGGAGCGGACGGCACGGTGTCGTTCCTCGAGGTCAACACACGCCTGCAGGTCGAGCACCCGGTATCCGAAGAGGTCACCGGCATCGATCTCGTGCGCGAGCAGTTCCGCATCGCCGCCGGCGGCACCATCGACTACGACGACCCGACACCGCAGGGCCACTCGATCGAGTTCCGCATCAACGGCGAGGACCCCGGTCGCGGATTCCTCCCCCAGCCCGGTCCGATCCACGTCTTCAAGACCTTCGGCGGCCCCGGCATCCGACTCGACTCCGGTGTGACGGCCGGCGACGCGGTTTCCGGAGCCTTCGACTCGCTGCTTGCGAAGATCATCGTCACCGGGAAGGACCGCGCCGAGGCTCTCGAGCGCGCACGCCGCGCGCTCGACGAGTTCGAGGTCGCCGGGCTCCCCACCGTCCTGCCGTTCCACCGCAAGGTCGTCCGCGACCCCGCCTTCACGGCCGATGACAGAGAGTTCGGCGTCTACACGCGCTGGATCGAGACCGAGTTCGTCAATGACATCCCCGCCTGGGACGGCGAGCTCGAGGCCCCCGCCGCCGCGGCCGCCCGCCACACGGTGGTCGTCGAGGTCGCCGGCAAGCGCCTCGAGGTCAGCCTCCCCGACCGCGTCGCCGCCGCGCCGGGTACGACCGGCCGCCCCGCCGCCGTGCCGCCGTCCCGCCGCAGCCACGCGACGTCCGTCTCGGCCGGCGCATCCGGCGATGCGGTGAAGTCGCCGATGCAGGCCACCGTCGTCAAGATCGCCGTCGAGGACGGCCAGCAGGTCGTCAAGGGCGACCTGGTCGTCGTGCTCGAGGCCATGAAGATGGAGCAGCCGCTCCAGGCCCACAAGGACGGCGTCATCGGCAACATCAATGCGGATGCCGGGGCCACCGTCTCCGCAGGTCACCAGCTGCTCACCATCAGCTGACCCGGCTGCATGCATGCGAAGGGCGCCCCACCGCGGTGGGGCGCCCTTCGTCGTTCGTCCTAGGAGATGTTCACGAGGTGCATCGCGCGCGAGGCATCCGTGATGCTCGACGACAGCGACGGGTACGCCGCGAACACCCGTGAGACCTGATCGACCGTCAGGCGGCGCTCCACGGCGACGGCGATCGGGTAGATGAGCTCGGACGCCTTGGGGCCGACGATCACTCCCCCGATCACGGTGCCGGAGCCCTTGCGGGCGATGATCTTCACGAACCCGTCCTTGATGCCCATCATCTTGGCCCTGGGGTTCGCCGCCAGCGGGAGCTTGTAGACGATGCCGTCCGCGACGCCGTCCTCGACGTCCTGCTCGCCCCAGCCGACCGTGGCGATCTCGGGCGCGGTGAAGATGTTCGAGGTGATCTTGACCTTCTCGAGCGGGATGACGATGTCGCCGAGCGCGTGGAACACGGCGGTACGGCCCTGCATGGACGCCACCGAGGCGAGCGGGAAGAAGTTCGTGCAGTCGCCGACCGCGTAGATGTTGGGCACGGACGTCCGCGCCACCTTGTTCACGCGGATGTGGCCGGACTCGGTCAGCTCGACCCCGGCCTCCTGCAGACCGATGGATGCCGTGTTCGGGACGGATCCCACCGCCATCAGGCAGTGGCTGCCCTCGACCGTGCGGCCGTCGGAGAGGGTGACGAGCACCCCGGCATCCGTCTTCTCCACCTTGTCGGCCCGCGCCTTGGACAGCACCGTCATGCCACCGCGCTTGAAGACCTTCTCGAGCACGCGGGCTGCGTCCTGGTCCTCACCGGGGAGCACCTGGTCGCGGCTCGAGACGAGCGTGACCTTCGCGCCGAGGTTCATGTACGCTGACGCGAACTCCGCGCCGGTGACACCGGAGCCGACGACGATGAGGTGCTCCGGGAGCGCCTTCATGTCGTACAGCTGCGTCCAGGTGAGAATGCGCTTGCCGTCCGGCTTCGCCGAGTCGAGCTCGCGCGGCGACGCGCCGACCGCGACGACGATCGTGTCGGCCTCGACGCGGTCGAAGTCGGTGCCGTCCGGCCCGGTGGCCACGATGATCGCGTTCGGGCTCTCGAGCCGGCCGTGCCCGGAGAGGATGCGCACGCCGGCGTCGAGCAGCGACGAGCGCATGTCCTCGGACTGCTGCGCCGCGAGCGCGACCAGACGCTTGTTGACGGCCGCGAGGTTGATCGCGATCTCGGGCTTGAGCGGCTTGCCGTTCTCGCCCTTCGCGAAGAACTGCACACCGAGGTCGCTGGCCTCCGAGATCGCGACGGCCGCGTCGGCCGTGGCGATCAGGCTCTTGGACGGGACGACGTCCGTGAGCACGGCGGATCCGCCCACTCCGACGCGTTCGACCAGGGTCACCTCGGCTCCGAGCTGAGCGGCGGCCAGAGCCGCCTCATATCCGCCGGGACCGCCGCCGAGGACGGCGACACGCTGGGTGCGCTCGAAAGGAGTTGAGGACATGGCTTCCATTCTTCCGCAATCCTGGCCCCGAAGCCGCACGCTTCCTAGAGTGGATCCATGACCGACATTCATGACCACCCCCTCGACGACCCGAACACGAACCCGTTCGAGGTCGCAGCCACGGCCGCCGCTGACATCGCGCGGATCACCGGCGTCGAGAAGCACGACATCGCCCTCACCCTCGGCAGCGGTTGGGGCAAGGCGGCCGACCTGATCGGCGAGACCGTCGCCACCGTCCCGGCGACCGAGGTGACCGGATTCTCCAAGCCCGCTCTGGAGGGCCACGTCGGCACCCTGCGATCGATCCGCACCCCCGACGGCAAGAACGTGCTGGTCATCGGTGCGCGCACCCACTACTACGAGGGCCACGGCGTACGCCGCGTCGTGCACAGCGTCCGCACCGCCGCCGCCACGGGGGCGACGATCATGGTGCTGACCAACGGCGCCGGTGGCATCCGTGAGACGTGGACGCCCGGCCAGCCCGTGCTCATCAGCGACCACATCAACCTCACGGCCGACTCCCCGCTGGAGGGCGCGACGTTCATCGACCTCACCGACCTGTACGCGCAGCGCCTTCGCGACATCGCGCGCTCGGTCAACCCCACGCTCGACGAGGGCGTCTACACGCAGTTCCGCGGCCCGCACTACGAGACGCCGGCCGAGGTCCAGATGGCGAAGCACATCGGCGGGCACATCGTCGGCATGTCGACGGCGCTGGAGGCGATCGCGGCGCGTGAGGCCGGCATGGAGATCCTCGGCTTCTCGTTGATCACGAACCTCGCCGCCGGCATCCAGCAGACGCCCCTGAGCCATGCCGAGGTCATCGAGGCCGGACGCGAGGCGGAGCCGGTGATCTCCGCCCTGCTGGCCAAGGTGGTCGAGGCTCTGTGAGCGCCGAGGACCTCCTCGCGTCGGCCCGCGCCTGGATCCGTCAGGACCCGGATGCCGAGACCCGCGACGAGTTGGCCGGCATCGTGACCCGTGCAGCCGGCGGCGATGCCGCCGCGCTCGAGGACCTCGACGACCGGTTCCGCACCCGCCTGGCGTTCGGAACCGCCGGCCTGCGCGGAGCGCTCGGCGCCGGCAGCAACCGGATGAACCGCGTGCTGGTGGCGCAGGCGGCCGCGGGTTTCGCCGCCTACCTGCTCGAGCGCTCGGCCGGCGCGACCCCCACGGTCGTCGTGGGCTACGACGGCCGGCGCAACTCGCGCCGCTTCGCGCTGGACTCCGCCGAGCTCTTCGCCGGCGCCGGCCTTCGGGCGATCCTGCTTCCGCGACTGCTGCCGACGCCCGTCCTCGCCTTCGCCGTGCGCCACCTCGGTGCGGATGCCGGGGTGATGGTCACCGCGAGCCACAACCCGCCGAACGACAACGGGTACAAGGTCTACCTCGGCGGACCCGACGAGGGCTCTCAGATCGTCGCGCCTGTCGATGCGGAGATCGCTGCCCGTATCCAGCGCGTCGCCGATGCCGGAGACGTCGGGCTGCTCCCCCGGTCGGATGCCTACGAGATCGCCGGCGAAGAGGTCGTGACGGCGTACATCGAGGCGACGGCCGCTGTGGCGCCGGCCGGCTCGGGCGCCGACGGTCTGCGCTGGGTCTACACCGCCATGCACGGCGTCGGTGGGGAGACGGTCGAGCGGATCGTCCGGACGGCCGGATACCCGCAGCCGACCGTGGTGCGTGCACAGCAGCATCCGGATCCGACATTCCGCACGGTGTCGTTCCCGAACCCGGAGGAGCCGGGCGCGCTGGACCTGTCCTACGAGGTCGGCCGCTCGGCACGCGCCGAGCTCATCATCGCCAACGATCCCGACGCCGACCGGCTCGCGGTCGCGATCCCCGACCAGGATGCGCCCGGTGGCTGGCGCCGCCTGAGCGGCAACGAGGTCGGCCTGCTGCTGGGCGCGCGGGCGGCCAGGGCGGCCGAGGGCACGCCCGGGGCGACGCTCGCCTGCTCGCTGGTCTCCTCCCCCGGCCTCGGCGTCATCGCCCGGCACCACGGCCTGGGCTTCGCCGAGACCCTGACCGGCTTCAAGTGGATCTCCCGCGCCGAGGGCATCGTGTTCGGCTTCGAGGAGGCACTGGGATACCTCGTCAACCCCGAGACCGTGCGCGACAAGGACGGCATCTCGGCCGCGGTGGCGCTGCTGGGCCTCGCGTCCGAGGCCAGGGAGCGCGGGGAGAGCCTGTCGACGCTGCTCGCGGAGCTCGGTGAGACCTATGGTCACTTCGGGAGCGGTCAGGTCTCGATCAGGGTCGAGGATCTGTCGATCATCGGCACGGTCATGACGTCGCTGCGACAGACTCCTCCGGCATCCATCGGCGACGCCGTCGTCGAGTCCGCCGAGGACCTGCTGCACGCGCCAGAGGGCCAGCCGTCCGGCGATGTGCTGCGGTACCGTCTCGCGGACGGCGGGCGCGTCATCGTGCGTCCGAGCGGCACCGAGCCCAAGCTGAAGGTCTACATCGACACCCGGGCCGACTCCGCCGAGTCCGCAGCGGCTGCGGTCGCGGCCATCGAAGCCGGAGTGCGCGTGCTGCTGGACGAACGCTCCTGAACCGGCTCCCACGATGACCGTCGTCCTCGCCGTCGCGGCGACGGTCATCGCCGGTGCGATCCAACGTCTGACCGGACTCGCGTTCGTCCTCGTGCTCATCGGCCCTGCCGTGCTCATCTACGGGCCTGTCGAGGGGGTGACCGTCGCCGTCCTGCTCGCCGTGGTCGCCGCCGCGGTCGCCATCCCCTCGGGCTGGCGTCTGATCGATTGGCCGCGCACGTGGTGGCTGCTCGGGGCGGGGTGGCGGCTGCGCCGTTCGGCGCGCTCGTGACCCGGATCCTCCCCGAGGCCGCGTTGCTGTTCATGATCTCGCTGATGGCGATCGCCTCTCTGCTGACACCGCGGTTCGGCGGACCGATCGCCGCGATGCTCACCGGGCGGCGCGGCGCCCTGTACGCCGGTGCGACGGCCGGTTTCCTGCACGCCTCGAGCGGCCTTTCCGGCCCGGCGCTGGCCGCCTACGCGGTCGGCGACCGACGGGAGCAGCGCCGATTCGCCGCGAGCGCGCAGGTCGTGTTCCTCGGCTACGGCCTGGTGTCGGTGCTGCTGCGCGGGCTGCCCTCCGCACCGGTCGGCGAGATGCTGCTGCTCGGCGTCGGAACGGCAGCGGGCATCATCCTCGGCGCCCTGCTGACCCGGGTGGTGCCCGGCCGGGTCGCCAGAGCGCTCATGCTGTGGTGCGCATGGGCGGGGGTGCTCGTCGTCCTGGCCCGCGCTTTCGTCGCCCTCGTCCCGTGAGGACGGATAGCATCGCTGCATGCCCCGCAGACGCGTGACCATCAGTGCGCATCACGGCGTGCACGCGCGTCCGGTGGCGGAGCTGGCCCGCCTCGCCATCGCGCACGGCGCGCCGGTCACGCTCGCGACCGCTGGCGGAGCGGTCGTCGAGCTGGCCAGCATCCTCGCGGTCATGGACCTCGCGCTCGCCGAAGGGGACGTCGTCACCCTCGAGACCGTCGCCTCACCTGATGCGGACGCCGTTCTCGATGCGATGGTCGAGGTGCTGGCGCCTCGTTGACGTGACGCCGGGTCAGCCGTCGATCACGGCGACCAGCTCGTCCAGGAAGGCTTCGAAACTCGTGGCCCGCCGGACCAGCCGCTGCACGCTCTCGCGCTCGCTGAAGACCTCGACGAGCTGTTCGAAGACGGTCTGGAAGGCCGCGCGATCGCTTTCACTGAACGCGGCGAGCGCGACGACCTGCACTCGACCGTCGCCCCACGCCACCGAGCCTTCGGCGACGCCGATCGCGATCGCCGTGCGCCGGGCCGTCATCTGCAGCGAATGCGGCACGGCGAGCGCGTCCGTGAACGCTGTGGACGACATCCGCTCGCGCTGGATCGTCTTGTCGACGTAGTCGTCGTCGATGAGACCGTTCGCGATGAGCATCCCGCCGAGCAGACGGATGATCTCCTCGTCGCCCGCGTCCGGCAGCGGGTGCAGGAACGCGCTCGCGTCGAAGTAGCGCGACAGCTCGGCGCGCAGCCGTGCCAGACGCCGTCCGCGCCGCACGCGTGCGGCTGCCTGCTGCACCCGCTCGACGTCGGCCTCCCCCAGGAACGGCTGCACCCTGACGAAGCGGTCGCCCGCCGCGGCGGGTTCGATCGTGGACAGGACCAGGTCGGTGTCGAAGGATGCCCAGTCCGGGTCGACCGAGGTGACAACGCGCGTCACCTCGATCGCCGAGCCGAGCGACCTGTCGACGCTCGAACGCAGCAGCTCGTGCAGTTCGTAGTAGCCGGGGCACACGATCGTGGCGCTCAGGATCGTCTCGGCCTTGCGGCTGCGCTCGAGCCGCCCGCCGATGTGCATCGCGATGTACGCGATCTCGTCGTCGTTCACGGGCAGGTCGAGCCGGTCGTGCAGCCCGCTGGCGATCGACACCGCCACCTCGAAGATCATCGGGTACGACGATTTGAGCGACCTGGTCAGCGGATTGCGCGTCCATGCCTGCTCCTGGGCGCGCCGCAGCAGGTTCTGCACGTGCAGGGACAGACGCAGGATGAACGCCTCGTCGTCGAGATCGACCTGGTAGTCCCGCGCGGCGCGAGCGATCTCCGTCCGCACGGCATCGTCGACCGCCGGGGCAACGCCGCTGCGCGCGACGTCGACGGCAGTGCCGCGCCCCGGTGCGACCACCCGCGTCAGCACCAGCGTCGCGAGATGCGCGGTGTCGCCGTCGCCCAGACGCACCGAGAAATGCTCGTGCGCCAGTCGACTGATCTGCTCGCCGACGCGGACGATCTCGCCGTGGGCCTCCGCCGGGCGCGCGTCGGCGGCATCCGTCTCCAAGGGGCGGCCGGCGGCGACCCTGTCCGCCGCGATCGCGATGTGCAGCAGCACGTCGGAGATCGCCAACTCGTTCACGTAGTAGCCGAGTGCCCCCAGTTCGCGCACCAGCGCGGTCTTGAAGCCTGCGACCGCGTCGGATCCGACGACCTCGCCGGCGAGCGCGTTGCGGATGGTCTCCGGGTGGAACGCGGCCGCATCCATCTCGTCGTGGGCGAGTCTGCTGAGCAGCCGCCGTTGCGCGACCTCGGTCCCCCGGAGACGGATCGTCTCGCGTTCGCGCTCCAGGGCGAGCTCAGTCCCCTCCAGCAGGGCGCGCACCCTGCTGAGATCCGACTCCACGGTCGCGTCGCTCACGTGCAGCCGATCGGCGGTCTCGTAGACGTCGATGCCCTCCGGCTGATCGAGCAGCATCCGGATGATGCCGTGCAGCCGCTCGCGCGGCGCCGACTCATCGGCGCGACGGCGCAGCGCCTCCCTGGCTCCGGCGCCGGCACGATAGCCCGCGGGACTCGAGTCGATGGCATCGGCTGCCGGTACGCGGGCGTTCAGAGCGGCGACGTACGAGCGGATGCTACGGGGTGTCACACCGAGCTGATCGGCGAGGCTGGCGGCCGTGACCCAGCCGTCCTGGCGGAGCAACGCGGACAGGAGCTGGTCCTGGCGCTGGCGCGTCATGGTGCCTCCGAGTCCGAATGAGCCTGCATCGTCGCTTTCCCATGATGCCAGGCGGAGGCGCGGAAAGCGGCGGTGGCCGGCGTTCCGCAGGGGCGGAAAGAACCCTGGTGGTACGGCTCACAGCTCGTTCCCAGAATGGTTCCATGGCATCGAAGCGGATCCTCGTGGTGTGCGGCGCAGGGGCGTCGAGCACCTTCGTCGCGCAGCGATTGCAGCGTGCGGCGACTGACGCCGGGCTGACCTGGCAGACGGCGGCCGGAACCGAGCAGACGATCGGCGCCGACACCGCAGACGCGATCCTCGTCGGCCCGCATCTCGCCGATCGCCTCGCATCCATCAGCGCCGCGGTCGACTGCCCCGTCCTCGCCCTGCCGGACGACATCTTCACCGACCGCGACGGCACGCGCACTCTCGCGTTCGTGCAGTCGGCCCTCACCGCTGAGAAAGGATCATCATGACCGCTGCATCCCGCACCGTCCGGATCGGATCATCGCACGGACTGCACGCCCGCCCCGCGAAGCTGTTCGCGCAGGCCGCCAAGGAATCCGGCATCGCCGTGACCGTGGCGAAGGATTCCGGCAAGCCGGTCAACGCAGCCAGCATCCTCGGGGTGATCGCCCTGGGTGTCGAGCACGGCGACTACGTGACGCTGACGGCCGACGGCGACAACGCCGAAGCCGTGCTGGACACGCTGACCGAGCTGCTGACCACCGACCATGACGAGGAGCCGGCCTGATGGGTGTCCTGCGGGGAGTGGGCATCGGCGTCGGCGTCGCGCAGGGGCCCGTGATCCGCATGGCCGATCCGCTGCCAGCGCCGGACGACGCGAAGAGCGCACTCGGCGCCGAGGCGGAACGCGCCCGCGTCCGCGACGCCATCGCCGCGGTCGCCAGCGAGTTGACGGCCAGAGCGGAAGCCGCAGGCGGCGCAGCGCAGGAGGTGCTCGAGGCGCAGGCGATGATCGCCGAGGACCCGACCCTGCAGGACGAGGTCGATGCGCGCATCGACGACGGAGCCACCGCCGAATGGGCCGTGCACGACGCGTTCGCAGGATTCAAGGCGACGCTCGAGGCCGTCGGCGGTTACCTCGGCGAGCGCGCCGCCGACCTCGACGACATCGCCCAGCGAGTGCTCGCACGACTGCGCGGCGTCTCGGCCCCCGGCGTGCCGGACCCAGGTCATCCCTTCGTGCTGGTGGCCCGCGATCTGGCACCGGCCGACACCGCCCTGCTCAAGCTCGATCAGGTGCTGGCGCTCATCACGTCCGACGGCGGACCCACATCGCACACGGCGATCCTCGCCCGCGAGAAGGGCATCGTCGCGGTGGTCGGCGTGACGCAGGCGGCAGAGCTCCCCGACGGCGAGACGGTGATCGTGGACGCGGCGGCCGGTGCCGTGACGAGCGAGCCGTCCGCCGACGAGCTGGCACGCGCGTCCGAGCGCGCGTCGGCCAGACGGAGCGCCGAGGCGCTCCCCGCGACACCCGGCGCCCTCGCCGATGGCACCCCCATCGCGCTGCTGGCGAACCTGGGCAAACCCGCCGATGCGGCCGATGCCGTGTCACGGGGGGCCGAGGGTGTCGGGCTCTTCCGCACCGAGTTCCTGTTCCTCTCCGCATCTCAGGCGCCGACCATCGCGCAGCAGCGCGAGTCGTATCGCGAGCTGCTCGCCGCGTTCGAGGGCAAGAAAGTCGTCGTCCGCCTGCTCGATGCCGGAGCCGACAAGCCGCTCGCGTTCCTCAACGACGCGCACGAGGAGAACCCGGCGCTCGGTCTTCGAGGCCTGCGGGCGCTGCGGGCCAGCGAGGACATCCTGCGCGAACAGCTCACGGCTCTGGCCGAGGCGGATGCCGAGACCGGCGCGGATCTGTGGGTCATGGCCCCGATGGTCACCACCGTCGAGGAGACGGCCTACTTCACGACGCTCGCGCGCGAGTACGGCCTGAAGACGGCCGGTGTCATGGTCGAGGTGCCGGCGAGCGCGCTGCTCGCGGACCGCGTGCTCGCGCATGCCGACTTCGCCTCGATCGGCACCAACGACCTCACGCAGTACACGATGGCGGCGGATCGGATGCTCGGCTCCGTCGCCGGATTCCAGGACCCCTGGCATCCGGCGGTGCTGCGCCTGGTCGGCGAAGTCGGCGCCGCCGGCGCACGCGCCGGCAAGCCGGTCGGGATCTGCGGCGAAGCCGCCGCCGATCCGTTGCTGGCCGTCGTCCTCGTCGGCCTCGGCGCGACGAGCCTCTCGATGGCGCCAGCCGCGCTGGCCGACGTCCGGCTCGCGCTCTCCGAGCGCACCCTCGAGGATGCCAGCCACCTGGCCGAGATCGCTCTCGCCGCCGACGACGC
Organism: Microbacterium sp. M28; assembly: GCF_025836995.1. Lineage (NCBI taxonomy): Bacteria > Bacillati > Actinomycetota > Actinomycetes > Micrococcales > Microbacteriaceae > Microbacterium > Microbacterium triticisoli. The sequence goes on from NZ_CP107546.1 coordinate 2,185,659, forward strand.
CGGCGGCGCGCGCGCGGCCGTCGCCGCGGCCGCCGCAGACCTTCACCCGAACACACAGCAGAAAGAGACGACATCATGACGACGACGTCACCCGCACCGAAGCAGAACGGACTCCGTGTCGGAGTCCAGCGCTTCGGCACGTTCCTGTCCGGCATGATCATGCCGAACATCGCAGCCTTCATCGCCTGGGGCTTCATCACGATGCTCTTCATCGCGGTCGGATGGCTCGGGTGGTGGACGCCCGTGGCTCCGCTGCTCGGCGGCTTCGGCGATGCCGACGTCATCAACTGGCCAGGGGCCATGACCACCGTCGCGCTCGATGAGAACGGTGATCCTTTCACCCAGTTCGTCGGGCTCGTCGGACCGAGCATCACGTACCTGCTGCCGCTGCTGATCGCGAACACCGGCGGCCGTATGGTCTACGGCGAACGAGGCGGCGTGGTCGCGTCGATCGCGACGATGGGCGTGATCGTCGGCACCAACATCCCGATGTTCCTCGGCGCGATGATCATGGGGCCGTTCGCAGCGCTCGTGACGAAGTGGATGGACAGGCTCTGGGACGGCAAGATCAAGCCGGGCTTCGAGATGCTCATCAACAACTTCTCCGCCGGCATCCTCGGCATGCTGCTGGCCATTCTCGGCTTCTTCGTCTTCGGACCGGCGATCCTCTGGGTCAGCGACATCCTGGGACTGGCGGTCGGATGGCTGGTCCTTTACAACCTGCTGCCCCTCGTGTCGATCATCGTCGAGCCGGCGAAGGTGCTGTTCCTGAACAACGCGATCAATCACGGCGTCTTCACCCCGCTCGGCATCGAGCAGGCTCAGGAGACGGGAAAGTCGATCCTCTTCCTCATCGAGGCCAACCCGGGCCCCGGTGTCGGACTGCTTCTGGCGTTCTCGTTCTTCGGCGTCGGCGCCGCCAAGGCGTCCGCGCCCGGGGCTGCGATCATCCAGTTCTTCGGCGGCATCCACGAGATCTACTTCCCCTATGCTCTGAGCAAGCCGGCCACGATCCTCGCGTTGATCGCCGGCGGCGCCACCGGCGTGACGACGAACATGATCCTCGGCGGCGGTCTGGCGTTCCCCGCCGCCCCCGGCAGCATCATCGCCGTCACCGCGGCGGCGGTGAGCCCCGCGGCCGGTGGCATCGCGAATCTCCTCGTGGTGTACCTGTCGGTTCTTCTCGCCGCCACCGTCACCTTCCTCATCACCGGCGTCATCCTGCGCGCTTCCCGCAAGCGCGACCTGCTCGCCGAGGCCGACGCGTTCGGCGCGGCGATCGCGCAGACCGAAGCCAACAAGGGCAAGAAGTCGGCGGCCATGGACGCCCTGCGCGTCAGCGGGGATTCGGCCTCGGTCGCTGCCGCGGAAGAGGTCGTCGACAAGCTCGAGACGCAGGCGGAGACGGGCGGCATGGCCGACGGCGGAATCGTCACGACCCGTCGGATCACCGACATCGTCTTCGCCTGCGACGCCGGTATGGGATCGTCCGCGATGGGCGCGAGCGTGCTGCGCAACAAGTTCAAGAAGGCCGGCATCGAAGGCGTCACCGTCGTCAACACGGCCATCGCGAACCTCGACGGCAACGCGGACCTGGTCATCACCCAGCAGCAGCTGACGGACCGGGCACAGGCGAAGTCGCCGGAATCGATCCACATCTCCGTGGACAACTTCATGAACTCGCCGAAGTACGACGAGGTCGTGGAGCTGGTCCGCGACCAGCGAAAGGAATCATGATGAGCGTCCTCACCCTCGGCCAGGTCCGCATCCATCCCGGCTCCGCGACGCAGGAGGCCGCGCTGCAGGAGGCGACCGACATCCTCGTCGCCGCCGGCGCCGTCACCCCCGGGTACGTCGACGCCATGCGGCAGCGCGAACAGACCGTGTCGACCTTCATGGGCAACGGCCTGGCGATCCCGCACGGCACCAACGACGCGAAGGACACGATCCTCGCCTCCGCGCTGTCTGTCGTCCGCTACGACGGCGGCGTCGACTGGGCCGGCGACGAGGCGAACTTCGTGATCGGCATCGCGGGGGTCGGCGACGAGCACCTGGAGATCCTGTCGCGGATCGCGATCCTGTTCTCCGAGGAGGACGACGTGGCGCGTCTCACGGCCGCGCAGACGCCGGATGAGCTGTACGCCCTGCTGTCGGAGGTGAACGAGGGATGAAGGCCGTCCACTTCGGCGCCGGCAACATCGGGCGCGGCTTCGTCGGCCTGCTGCTGCACGACGGCGGCTACGAGGTCGTGTTCTCCGACGTCGCCGACGCCCTGGTGGACGCCCTCGACGCCGCCGAGCACTACACGGTCAGGGAGGCGGGACCCGGCGGGCTGAATCGGATCGTGACCGGGTTCCGCGCGGTCAACAGCCGCACGGAACCGGATGCCGTCGTCACCGAGGTCGCGACGGCGGATGTCGTGACGTGCGCTGTCGGTCCGACGGTGCTGCGCTACATCGCTCCGGTGATCCTCGACGGGCTGCGTCAGCGCTCGACCGATGCCCCGCCGCTGGCGGTCATGGCGTGCGAGAACGCGATCGGCGCGACCGATCAGCTGCGCGCCGAGATCGAGCGGCTGGCTGGCGACGAAGCCGCCGAGCTCACCGCCCGTGCCGTGTTCGCGAACACGGCCGTCGACAGGATCGTCCCCGCGCAGCCGGCGGGCGCCGGCATCGATGTCACGGTGGAGCCGTACTTCGAGTGGGCGATCGAGCAGGGCCCTTTCCGCGGCGACCTGCCGAGCATCCCGGGAGCGCACTTCGTCGACGATCTGGCCCCGTACATCGAGCGCAAGCTGTTCACGGTGAACACCGGCCACGCGGCGACCGCGTACTTCGGGGCCGCGGCAGGCCACGAGCGGATCTCCGACGCGCTCGCCGACCCTCGGGTGGCCGACGCGGTGCGAGCGGCGCTGGAGGAGACGTCGGCGATGCTGACCGCCGTCCACGGGCTGGACCCCGCTGAACTGACCGCGTACCGGGCGACGATCCTGGAGCGCTTCCGCAATCCTGAGCTCATCGACACGGTGCAGCGTGTGGGACGTCAGCCGCTGCGCAAGCTCTCCCGGCACGAGCGGTTCATCGGACCGGCGGCAGAGGCCGCCGAACGGGGGCTGTCCACGACGGCGCTGGTCGCGGCGGTCGCGGCCGCCCTCGAGTTCGACGACCCTGACGACGAGCAGTCGGTGCAGATGCGCAACCGGCTGTCCACGGAGGATGCTGCCGAGCTCACCGCCTCGGTCACCGGCCTCGAGCCGGCGCACCCGTTGTTCGCGCCCGTGCGCGACGCCGTCGCGGCGCATCAGCGCCGGTAACCTGGACCGGTGCAGAAGAGACGCGGACGACGGATCGTCGCATGGGTCCTGGGCGGCCTCGCCGCTGTCGTCCTCCTCGGCGTCATCGGGGTGGTCATCTGGAGCCAGGTCGGTGTCATGCAGGCCGAGCCGGAGCCGCTGGCCAGCGTCCGCGAGAACCCGGACGTCGTGATCGATGACGCCGACGAGGGCATCGTGCTCTCCCCCGCGAGCGGTTCGAGCGAGATCGGCCTCGTGTTCATCCCCGGAGCCAAGGTGGACCCGTGGGCGTACGCCGCGATCCTGCAGGGCATCGTGGCGGAGGACGACGTCACGGTCGTGATCACCCGGCCGTGGCTGAATCTCGCCTTCTTCGATCTGCGCGGCATGGACGCCTTCACGTCGGCCGCACCGGACGTGGACACCTGGATCGTCGGCGGGCACTCGCTGGGCGGCGTGCGCGGCTGCCAGCTCGCAACGGACGCCGACGCGCTGCTGCTGTTCGCCTCGTACTGCTCCGACGACCTCGCCTCGACGGACCTGCCGGTGCTGAGCCTGGCCGGCAGCGAGGACGGCCTGTCGACGCCGCAGAAGATCGCCGACGCTCGACACCTGCTTCCGGCGGATGCCGAGCTGATCGAGATCGAGGGCGCATCGCACGCCTCGTTCGGGGACTACGGCCCTCAGCCGGGAGACGGCACGCCCACGATCTCCGACGAGGACATGCACGCCACCGTGACTGACCTCACCGGCCGGTTCGCCGACTCCCTGGACTGAGCCGTCAGCCCAGGACCGGGTCCAGCGCTGGATGCAAGTGGATCGTGCCGAGGACGGTCGACGCCGAGCGCGCGCCCGCCTCGAGCGATTCCCGGACGCCTCGCCCCGCGAGGCGCGCGTCGAGGACACCGGCGAGGAACGCGTCGCCCGCGCCGTTCGTGTCGCGCACCTCGACGGGTACCGCCGGCACGCGATGCTCCACTCCCTCGGCGTCCACGGCCACGGCTCCGTCGGCCCCGAGCGTGCACACCGCGAGCGTCGCGCCGCCGGTGATGCACGATCGCAGGAACGCCACCGGGTCGCTCAACCGATCGGCGTTGCAGAAGACGGCATCCGCCGCGGCCAGGAACGGGCGATGGAACTCCGCCTCGCCGTCGTAGTCGTGCACGTCCACCCAGATCGGCACGCCTGTCTCGGCCGCCATCGGCAGCAGCCGGAGCGGCTCGGCCGCGAGATCGAGCACCAGCGCATCGGCATCCGCCATCGCCTGTCGGATCCGTGCGTCCTGGGCGCCATCCGCTTCCGACGGCGAGGACAGATAGAGCGACACCCGCTCCCCCGCGCGCGTCATGAGGTTGAGGTGCCGTTCGGTCCGATCGGACATCTCCCACAGGGTCGGCACACCGGCATCCGCCAGCGCCGAGCGCACGCGGCGTCCGTCCTCGTCGTCGGCGGTCTGGGCGTACAGGAGGACCTCCCGCCCCAGCGAGGTCAGGCTGAGAGCCTTGCCGGCGCTCGTTCCGCCGACGGTCTCCCACGAGTCCTCCGCGAACTGCATGTGCGGGATGGGTTCGGGCAGGCGGTCGAGCACCACCAACCGGTTCCAGGATGCCGGGCCGGCGATGAAGACGGCCACCGGGGTCAGTCCTCGAAGCCTTCGGCGATCATCTCCACGAGCTCTTCGCGCTCCTCGACGGGCAGGAAGGCGGCGGCCGCGGCGTTGAACTGGAACGTCTCGAGATCGTCGAGGTCGTAGCCGAACGCGTCCACGAGCAGCGAAAGCTCGCGTGTCAGCGAGGTGGCGCTCATCGTGCGGTTGTCGACGTTCACCGTGACGGCGAAGCCGAGCTGGTACAGCAGATCGAACGGGTGATCGGCGATCTCCGTCCCCCACGCGGTGATCGCGCCGGTCTGCAGGTTCGAGGACGGGGACAGCTCGAGCGGGATCTCACGGTCACGCACCCAGCGCGCGAGGTCGCCGAACTGCACCTGGACCTCGTCGTCCTCCCGGTTGATGACCTGGAGATCGGACGCGAGCCGCACGCCGTGGCCGAGCCGCAGCGCACGCCCGTCCAGCAGGGCGGACCGGATCGACGCGATGCCGGCGGCCTCGCCGGCGTGCACCGTCACCGGGAAGAAGTTCTCGGCGAGATACTCGAACGCCGCACGGTGCTCCGATGCCGGGAAGCCGTCCTCGGGGCCGGCGAGATCGAATCCGACCACGCCGCGACCGCGGTGGGCGACGGCGAGCTCCGCGATCTCGCGAGAGCGGTCGGTCTGACGCATCGCGGTGATGAGCTGGCCGACCCGGATGCTGCGACCCGAGCGGTCGGCGGCGTCCTCGCCCTCCTCGATGCCCTGCTGCACGGCCTCGACGGCCTGCTCCAGGGAGAGCCCGCGCGCCTGGTGCTGCTCGGGTGCCCAGCGCACCTCGCCGTAGATCACACCGTCGGCCGCGAGGTCCTCGACGAACTCGCGCGCGACGCGCGTGAGCCCCGCAGCGGTCTGCATGACACCGGTGGTCAGCTCGAACGTCGTCAGGTACTCGGTCAGCGACCCGGAGTCGGCCTTCTTCCCGATCCATCCGCCGAGCCGCGCAGCATCGCGCTCCGGGAGCTCGAGACCGACCTCGTCGGCGAGCTCCAGGATCGTCGCCGGACGCACCGCGCCGTCGAGATGATCGTGCAGCGAGACCTTCGGCAGACTGCGCAGTGAGACGCCCTCGAGCGTGGCGTCTCCGGTCGGCTCGATCGACATGGATGACCTCTCAGCAGTGCGGGTGGGTGTGCGGCTCACAGCCTACGCGGTGATGCGCTCACGGACGAGTGGGCCGATCTCGGGGGCGTCGCCACCGATCTCCCACGCGCCCTCGACGGCTTCGATCGCACGGGCGAACCGCGCGTCGTCATCAGCGGAGAGGGTGAACAGCGGTTGCCCTGCCACGACCCGGTCGCCTGGTTTGGCGTGCAGGTCGATGCCGGCGGCGTGGATCACCGGATCCTCGGCACGGGCACGACCGGCGCCGAGGCGCCACGCCGCGATTCCGAACGGCAGGGCGTCCATGCGGGTCACGGCGCCGTCTGCCGGCGCGGTGACGACGTGCGTCTCGCGCGGTGTCGGAAGCGGCGCCTCAGGGTCGCCGTCCTGCGCGCGGATCATCGCCTTCCAGCTGTCCATCGCGCGACCGTCGTCGAGAGCGGCCTCCACGTCGGCATCCGGCATCCCGGCGAGGGCGAGCATCTCCCGCGCCAGGGCGACCGTGAGTTCACGGATGTCCGCCGGCCCGCCGCCCGCGAGCACCTCGACGGACTCTCGGACCTCGTTGGCGTTGCCGATCGCGAGCCCGAGGGGCACGTTCATGTCCGTCAGCAGGGCCGTCGTCGCGACGCCGGAGTCCGTACCGAGCGCGACCATCGTCTGCGCGAGCTCCCGTGCCCGGTCGATGTCCTGCATGAAGGCGCCGGAGCCGAACTTCACGTCCAGAACCAGGGCATCCGTGCCCTCGGCGATCTTCTTCGACATGATGCTCGACGCGATCAACGGGATCGCCTCGACGGTACCGGTGACATCGCGCAGGGCGTACAGCTTCTTGTCCGCCGGAGCCAGGCCGGAGCCTGCGGCGCAGATGACGGCGCCGACGTCGGACTGCATCTGTGCGAACATCTCCTCATTGCTGAGAGCGGCACGCCAGCCGGGAATCGACTCGAGCTTGTCCAGCGTCCCGCCGGTGTGCCCGAGGCCGCGACCCGAGAGCTGCGGCACCGCGACGCCGAAGCAGGCGACGAGGGGAGCCAGCGGAAGAGTGATCTTGTCGCCGACACCTCCGGTGGAGTGCTTGTCGACCGTGCGCTTGCCGAGAGCGGCGAAGCTCATGCGCTCTCCCGACGCGATCATGGCGTCCGTGAGGACGCGGATCTCGTCGCGGTCCATGCCGCGCTGGAACACCGCCATCGCGAACGACGCCATCTGCGCGTCGGAGACGTAGCCGCGCGTGTAGGCGTCGACCATCCAGCGCAGCGCCGGCTCGGGGACGACGCCGCCGTCGCGCTTCGCGCGGATCACGTCGACCGCATCGAATGCCTCGACGGCCATCAGCGCACCTCCTCCAGATCGCGGGGACCGAACGCGTCGGGCAGCACCTCGTCGATCGTGCGGATGCCTGATACCGTCTCCAGCAGCATCCCGGGGGTCGCGTGCTCGAACAGCAGCTGGCGACACCGTCCGCACGGCATGATCGTCTGGCCTTCGCCGTTGACGCACACGAACGCGACCAGTCGTCCGCCGCCGGACATGTGCAGGTCGCCGACGAGGGCGCACTCGGCGCACAGCGTGACGCCGTACGAGGCGTTCTCGATGTTGCAGCCGGCGACGATCCGACCGTCGTCGACGAGCGCGGCAGCACCCACCTTGTACCTCGAATAGGGCGCGTACGCCTTCGTCATCGCCTCGGTGGCGACCGAGCGCAGCTCGTCCCAGTCGATATCGGTCATCTCGTCCCTCAGTTCTTGATGTACGGCTTGCCGCTGGCGGCAGGTGCGCGGATCTGTCCGGCGAAACCGGCCACCGCGAGAAGGGTGACCAGGTACGGCAGCATCAGCATGAATTCGCCGGGGATCGGCGTCTTCAGGATCGTGAGCAGGTTCTGCAGGTTCGTGACGAAGCCGAAGAGCAGAGCGGCCAGGGTCGCCCGGATCGGATCCCACCGTCCGAAGATCACGGCGGCGAGGGCGATGAAGCCGAGACCGGCGGTCATCTCCTTGCCGAACTGCGGCACCGAAACGAGGGTGAAGTAGGCCCCGCCGATGCCGGCGATCGCACCGGCGAGCAGCACGTTCCAGAACCGGGTCGGGTTCACCCGGATGCCGACGGTGTCCGCCGCCTTCGGGTGCTCGCCGACCGCTCTCAGACGCAGGCCCCAACGCGTGCGGTACAGACCCCAGGCGACGACGGCGACGGTGACGAACATCAGATACACGATGACCGTCTGGTTGAACAGCACCGGTCCGATGATCGGGATGTCGCCGAGCACAGGGATCTTGATGCGCGTGAAGCGCGCCGCCGTGTTGAGCTCCTGCTCGTTCGGTGCGAGCAGCGCGCCGTACAGGAATCCGGTCAGGCCGGTGACGAGCACGTTCAGCACGACACCGACGATGACCTGTTCGACGAGGTACTTGATCGCGAAGACCGCGAGCACGCTCGCGACGAGCACACCGCCGATCATGGCGCCGATGAGTCCAACGAAGGGGCTGCCGGTGATGCTCGACAGCAGGGCGGCCGAGAAGGCCCCGAGCAGCAGCTGCCCCTCGATCGCGACGTTGACGACGCCGGCGCGTTCGCCGATCACACCGCCGAGTGCTCCGAACACCAGGGGCACCGACAGCGAGACGGCGCCGACGAGCAGGCTCGTGACCGGCACCACTCCGCCGGCGGCGGCCCACACCAGGAAGGCGAACACCGCGACCACGCCGAAGAGCGCGATCAGCCACAGCGGCGGGCGGCGGTAGTTCCAGGCCTGCCAGAAGGCGAGTGCCGTCATGAGCAACAGCAGTCCGATCAGCACCCAGCAGGTGACCGTGGTCGGCAGCGGGATGTCCGGCATGGCGATCGCCGACGAGCGGTCGCCGAGGACGAAGATGCTCGTCCCGCTCCGAGGGGCGAGGAGGAACAGCAGCGCGAGCAGCACGGTCACCACGGCGAGGACGATCGGCGTCCTGAAGTGGCGCTCCCGCACGGTGGCGAGCTGCACGGTGCCGTCTGCGGCCTCGGTCTGCGTGAACGTGGTCATGCCGTCACCGCCTTCTTCGCGGCCTTGGCTCTCGCCTTGACGGCCTTCTCCGCATCCGTCTTGGGCAGGAAGAACACCGTGCGCAGCAACGGCGGTGCCGCGATGAACAGCACGACCAGCGACTGCACCACCAGGACGATGTCGACCGGAATGTCCTGCGCCTGCATCGAGAACGATCCGGCCTTCAGCGCGCCGAACAGGATGCCGGCGGCGAACGTCCCCCACGCCCGGCTGCGGCCGAGCAGCGCCACCGTGATCGCGTCGAAGCCGATGCCGGCGTCGATCGTCTCGGTGATGCCTGTGGTGACGGAGCCCTGCAGCTGGTTCATTCCGGCGAGACCGGCGAGGCCACCGGCGAACAGCATCGCGTACACGTAGATGCGCTGCACGTTGATGCCGGCCGCTCGCGCCGCGTGCGGGTTCTCGCCGACCGCGCGCATGCGCATGCCGAGCGACGACCGCTCGATGAGCCACCAGACGAACAGCGTGGCGGCGATGACGATCACGAAGCCGAGATCGAGCAGCGGGAACTGGCGTCCGAGCAGCTCGGGGAACTGCGCGTTCTGCGGCGTGGCCGATCCGAGCGCCTGGTTCGTGCCCGGCTTCTGCAGCAGACCCGGCGTACGGATCATCCACAGCAGCAGGTAGTACGCGATGTAGTTGAGCATGATCGTCAGGATCACCTCGTGCGCCCCGGTGCGCGCCTTGATGAGTCCGGCGATGCCGCCCCAGAGCGCTCCACCGGCGATGCCGATGATCAGCGTCGCCGGGATGTGCAGCCAGAACGGCAGGTCGAGCTGGAATGTGAGCAGGCCGGCGAGGGCGACTCCGAAGAGCATCTGGCCTCGTGCGCCGATGTTGAACAGGCCGACGCGGAATGCGAGCGCCACACCGAGACCGGCGGCGATCAGCGGCGCGGCGAAGCCCAGCGTGTTCGTCAGCGGCTTGATCTGCGCGGCGAAGCTGTTGCCGCGGGCGTTGAAGATCGCACCGCGCACGAGTGCCTCATAGCCGTCGTAGACCGAGCCCCAGACCGCGACCAGCATGTCGCCGGGGCGGGCGAAGAAGTACACGGACGTCTTCTGCACGTCCTCGTTCGTGACCGCGATCAGGATGCCGCCGACGATGAGCGCGAGCACGATCGCGAGGATCGTCGTCACCGCGCTGCTGCGCAGCATCTCTTTGATGATCACGTTGCCGCGCGGCGGAGCGAGCTCCTCGCGCTCGCTGCCGGGAACGCCGGAGCTCGGCGGCAGCTGCTCGGGCGGGAGTCCCTTGGTCACATCACCGGCACCCGGTGTCGATCCGCTCACGCGGTCACCTCCGCATCGGCCACACCGGCCATCATGAGTCCCAACTTCTCGCGCGGCGTGTCACCGGGGACGATCCCGATGATCGCGCCGCGGTACATCACGGCGATCCGGTCGGCGAGGGCGGCGACCTCGTCCAGCTCGGTCGAGACGACGACCACGGGGACGCCCGAGTCGCGCGTCTCGATGATGCGCTTGTGGATGAATTCGATCGATCCGACGTCGACGCCGCGCGTCGGCTGCGCGGCCACCAGCAGACGGAGCTCACGGCTCATCTCGCGCGCGATCACGACCTTCTGCTGGTTGCCGCCGGAGAGCGTTCCCGCAAGCGTCTGCGGTCCCTGTGCGCGGATGTCGTACTCGCTGATGCGGGCGCGCGCGAACTCGTCCAGCGCCGAGCGCTTCAGCGTTCCTGCTGTGCTGAACGCCGGGTCGTCGGAACGGTCGAGGATGAGATTCTCCGCGACGGTGAACCCGGCGACGAGGCCGTCCTCGGTGCGGTCCTCGGGCACGAATCCGACGCCGGCGTCGAGGATCGCCCGCACGCTCTTTCCGACCAGCTCAGCACCGTCGAGGGAGATGGAGCCCTCGACGCGAGCGGCGAGCCCGACAAGCGCCTCGACGAGCTCGGTCTGACCGTTGCCCTGGACGCCGGCGATCGCGAGCACCTCGCCCGGCCGGACGGTGAAGTCCACGTCGTCGACGACGATCGCGCCGGTCGGCGTCAGCACCCGGAGGCTCCGCACCTCGAGCCCGCCGTCGCCGAGCCGCGGCTCGTCCTTGTGCACCGTCAGTTCCACGGCGCGGCCGACCATGAGGTTCGCCAGCTCCGCGTTCGTCGCGGTCGGCGACGCTTCGCCGACGATCCGGCCCAGCCGCACGATCGTGATGGTGTCCGCCACTTCGCGGACCTCGCGCAGCTTGTGCGTGATGAAGACGATCGCGGTCCCCTCGTCGCGCAGCTGACGCATGATGCCCATCAGCTCGTCGGTCTCCTGCGGGGTGAGCACGGCCGTCGGCTCATCGAACACGAGAACCTGCGCATCGCGGGAGAGCGCCTTGATGATCTCGACCCGCTGCTGGACTCCGACCGGGAGGTCGCCGACGACCGCATCCGGATCGATGTCGAAGCCGAACCGCTCGGCGACGGCCCGGACGTGCGCGCGTGCCGCGGAGATGTCGAGCACCCCGACGCCCTTGGTCTGCTCGTGTCCGAGCATCACGTTCTCGGCGACGGTGAACACGGGGACGAGCATGAAGTGCTGATGCACCATGCCGATGCCGGCCGCCATCGCGTCACCTGGACCACGGAAGTGCTGCACGACGTCGTCGAGGAGGATGTCGCCCTCGTCGGCCTGATACAGGCCGTACAGGACGTTCATCAACGTCGACTTGCCCGCACCGTTCTCGCCGAGCAGCGCGTGGATCTGCCCCGGTTCGACCACCAGATCGATGTGATCGTTCGCCACGAGGCTGCCGAATCGCTTGGTGATGCCGCGAAGTTCGAGCTTCATATCTGCACCTTATCCAGAAGATTTCCAGAAGTGTCCGTTCACGGAGCGGGGCGAGCGGTCGCGTACGACCACTCGCCCCGCTTCGTGTTCACTCAGCTCACGGGGAGTTCTCGGACTCCACCGTGATGTCGCCGGCGATGATCTGCTCCTGCAGCGTTGCGAGCTCGTCGGTCAGACCCTCGGGAAGCTCTGCCTCGAACTCGCCGAAGCCGGAGAGCTTCACGCCCTCGTTCTCGAGCGTGCCCACGTACGGAGCCGCGTCGAACTCGCCCTCGGCGGCCGCGATGGTCGCGTCCTGGACGGCGACGTCGATCGCCTTCATGATCGAGACGAACGTCAGGTCGGCCACGCTCGGGTCGGCGACGGCCAGGTCGCTGTCGACGCCGACGAGCAGCGTGTCCTTGCCGCTGTCGGTGATGGCCGCTGCCGCGCTCTGGTACACCGGGCCGCCGACGGGCAGGATGACGTCCACGCCCTGGTCGAGCACGCCCTGAGCGGTCTGCTTCGCGGTGTCGTTCGCGTCGAACCCGCCGGTGAAGGAGCCCTTCTGCGTGGCTGCATCCCAGCCGAAGACCTCGACCGCGGCGGACTTGTCCTCGTTGTACTTCTCGACACCGAGCTGGTAGCCGTCCATGAACACGGCCACAGACGGGATCTGCATTCCGCCGAAGGTGCCGACCTTGTTCACGCCGCTCTGCGCCGACCATGCGGCGGATGCGTAGCCGCCCAGGTACGCGGCCTGAGCCGTGTCGAAGACGAGCGGCTTGATGTTCGGAGCGTCGGTCTCGCCGTCGAAGTCGTTGTCCGCCCAGTCGTCGATGATCGCGTAGTTGACTTCGGGGTTCGCGAGTGCGGACTCGACGGTCGCAGCCGACAGCTTGAAGCCGACGGAGACGATGAACGAGCAGCCCTCGGACACGGCGGTCTCGAGGTTCGGCGCGTAGTCGTTGTCGTTGGCCGACTCGAACTCGAGCGGCTCGATGCCCAGCTCTTCGGCGGCGGCATCCATGCCCTGCTTCGCGGACTGGTTGAACGACTTGTCGTTCCAGCCGCCTGCGTCGGAGATCAGGCAGGGCAGGAAGTCGGAGTCGACCGGCCCAGCGCCTTCGCCTTCGGTCTCCTCCGGAGCCGCTCCACAGCCTGCAAGCGACAGGGCGACGCCGGTCGCCACGAGCGCGGCGAGTGCGCGCTTTCGAGTGGAAATGGTCACGTAAGCCTCCACGACTACTGGCCCGCGCCATTCGCAAGGCCCCGAGGACAAATTACCCAGTGTTACGGCGGACTGGAGCACCAGCGCGGTTAATGGTTACAAACCCGAAATAGAGCCGACGCACCCCGGAGTCAGAGCACGTCGCCGCGCCCGGTGAGCTTGAGCGACTCGACGACGCCCTTCACGCGCTGCGCGTGCTCGATCGTCGTCACCAGCAGGGCGTCCGGCGTGTCCACCACGACGATGTCCTTCACCCCGACCAGGCTGATCACGCGCGAGGTCTGGCTGACGAGGATGCCCGATGCGGCATCGGTCAGGACGCGCGCCTGCGGACCGAGCACGGCGAGATCGTTCTTGCGGCCGTTGGAGATGAGCTTGGTGAGGGAGGCGAAGTCGCCCACATCGTCCCAGTCGAAGTGCCCGGGGATCACGGCGAGGCGCCCCTTCTCCGCCGCGGGCTCGGCGACGGCGTAGTCGATCGCGATCTTCTTGAGTCCCGGCCAGATGCGATCGACCGCCGGACCTCGGGCATCGCGATCGTCCCACGCGGCGGCGAGTTCGATCAGTCCGGCGTGCAGTTCCGGCTCGTTGGCGGCAAGCTCGTCCAGCAGCACGCTCGCCTTGGCGATGAACATGCCCGCGTTCCAGAGGAACGAGCGGTCGGCGTAGTACGACTTGGCCGTCTCGAGGTCGGGCTTCTCGACGAACCGCTCGACCGTCGCCGCCTCCGGCGCCCCGTCGACGATCAGCTCCTCCCCCTTGCGGATGTAGCCGAAACCGACCGACGGCTCCGAGGGCTGGATGCCGATCGTGCAGATGTACCCGGCGCGCGCGACGTGCACGGCCTGCTGGACGGCGAACTCGAAGGTGCGCGTGCCACGGATCACGTGATCGGCGGCGAACGAGCCGATGATCACGTCCGGATCGCGGCGGTGCAGGATCGCGGCGGCGAGGCCGATGGCCGCCGCGGACTCGCGAGGCTCCGACTCGAGGAAGACGTTGATGTCGGGGATGCCGGGCAGTTCCGCCTCGACGGCGGCGCGATGCGCGCGTCCCGTCACGACGGCGATGCGATCGGCGCCGGCGAGCGGTTCGAGCCGATCCCAGGTGTCACGCAGCAGCGAATTGCCCGATCCGGTGAGGTCGTGCAGGAACTTCGGCGCATCCGCACGGGACAGGGGCCACAGACGGCTCCCGATGCCCCCGGCCGGAATCACTGCGTAGAAGTCATCGATCGGCTCCGTCATGCCCTCACCCTACCGCGGCGAGAAATCTCGACATCGAGATACTTAGGTTCGCCTTCCTCGCTCCCGGCCAGGGACAGGAATAGGATGGGGAGCGTTCGGGCACGCCTGTGCGCGCTGCCGATCCAGATCGATCAGGGAGGACGACCGTGTCCGCAAGCACTCGCTTGACACCGTCGATTTCGGAGACGACATCCAAGACCCCGCGCGGCACGCTCTACCGAGGCCGTGAAGGAATGTGGTCCTGGGTGCTTCACCGCATCACCGGCGTCGCCATCTTCTTCTTCCTCCTGGTGCATGTGCTGGACACAGCGCTGATCCGCGTGTCGCCGGAGGCGTACAACGCGGTGATCGGCACCTACAAGAATCCGGTCATGGCGCTCGGCGAGGTCGTCCTCGTCGCCGGAATCGCGTTCCACGCGCTCAACGGCCTGCGCATCATCCTCGTCGACCTCTGGAAGAACGGCGCGCGGTACCAGCGCCAGATGTTCTGGATCGTCATCGGCCTGTGGGCGGTGCTGATGGCTGGATTCGTCCCGCGCCACCTCGCCCTCGCGTTCGCCGGCTTCGGAGGAGGACACTGATGACCGCTCAGCCCGCCGTCGCGGCATCCGGACGCCGCACCCGCCGCTTCAACATCGAGAAGTGGGGATGGATGTTCATGCGGGTCTCCGGGGTGCTCCTGGTGATCCTCATCTTCGGCCACCTCTTCGTCAACCTGATGCTCGGCGAGGGCATCCACGCGCTGGACTTCGCCTTCATCGCCGGAAAGTTCGCCGACCCGTGGTGGCAGTGGTGGGACGTGCTGATGCTGTGGCTCGCCCTCATCCACGGCGCCAACGGCATGCGGACCATCGTCAACGACTACGTCACCCACCCGACCGCCCGCAAGGCACTGATCTGGGCCCTCGGTCTCGCCGCCGGCCTGCTCATCGTGCTCGGAACGCTGGTCGTCTTCACGTTCGACCCCTGCCTGGGCGTGGACGAGTCCAGCACTCTGTGGGACATGTGCGTGGCCAACGGTTCGGTCGGGAACTGAGAGAGAGCTAGAGAGTGACCACCCAGACTCATGACTCCGTCGTCCGCGACGGAGTGCACTACCACCAGTTCGACGTCGTCATCGTCGGCGCCGGGGGCGCCGGGATGCGAGCGGCCATCGAGGCCGGACCCGGCGCGAAGACCGCCGTCATCTCGAAGCTGTACCCGACGCGTTCGCACACCGGCGCAGCGCAGGGCGGCATGGCCGCCGCGCTGGCCAACGTCGAAGAGGACAACTGGGAGTGGCACACCTTCGACACGGTCAAGGGCGGTGACTACCTGGTCGACCAGGACGCGGCGGAGATCCTCGCCAAAGAGGCCATCGACGCGGTCATCGACCTGGAGAACATGGGTCTGCCCTTCAACCGCACCCCCGAGGGCAAGATCGACCAGCGTCGATTCGGCGGCCACACCGCCGAACACGGCAAGACGCCGGTGCGCCGCGCGTGCTACGCCGCCGACCGCACCGGTCACATGATCCTGCAGACGCTGTTCCAGAACTGCGTGAAGCTGGGCATCAACTTCTTCAACGAGTTCTACGTCCTCGATCTCATCACGGTGCAGGACGAGTCCGGCGCCACCCAGGTCGCCGGCGTCGTGGCGTACGACCTCGCCACCGGCGAGCTGCACGTGTTCCAGTCGAAGGCCGTGATCTTCGCAACGGGCGGCTTCGGGAAGATCTTCAAGACCACCTCCAACGCCCACACCCTGACCGGTGACGGCGTCGGGATCATCTGGCGCAAGAACCTCCCGCTCGAGGACATGGAGTTCTTCCAGTTCCATCCGACCGGCCTCGCCGGCCTCGGCATCCTGCTCACCGAGGGCGCCCGCGGTGAGGGTGCGATCCTGCGCAACGCCTCCGGTGAGCGCTTCATGGAGCGCTACGCCCCCACGATCAAGGACCTGGCTCCGCGCGACATCGTCGCCCGCTCCATGGTCCAGGAGGTCCTGGACGGCCGCGGCGCCGGTCCGAACAAGGACTACGTGCTGCTGGACTGCACGCACCTGGGAGCCGAGATCCTCGAGACCAAGCTCCCCGACATCACCGAGTTCGCCCGCACCTACCTGGGCATCGACCCCGTGGTCGAGCCCGTGCCGGTCATGCCCACGGCGCACTACGCGATGGGCGGCATCCCGACCAACACCGACGCCGAGGTGCTCAGCGACAACACGACCGTCGTACCGGGCCTGTACGCCGCCGGCGAGTGCGCGTGCGTCTCGGTGCACGGCTCCAATCGCCTCGGCACGAACTCGCTGCTGGACATCAACGTGTTCGGCAAGCGCGCCGGCCGCAACGCGGTCGAGTACGCCAGGACGGCGGAGTTCGTCCCGCTGCCGGAGAACCCCGCCGCGTTCGTGTCCGACATGATCGAGGGCCTCCGCAACAACCAGGGCACCGAGCGGATCGCCGTGCTGCGCAAGACGCTGCAGGACGAGATGGACAAGGGCGCGCAGGTCTTCCGCACGCACGAGTCTCTCGAGCACGTGCTCGGCGTGATCGCCGAGCTGCGCGAGCGCTATCGCAACGTCCACGTCGACGACAAGGGACACCGCTTCAACACGGATCTGCTCGAGGCCGTCGAACTCGGCTTCCTGCTCGACCTCGCCGAGGTCGTCGTGTACGCCGCCCAGCACCGCGAGGAGAGCCGCGGCGGACACATGCGCGACGACTTCCCCAAGCGCGACGACGAGAACTGGATGAAGCACACCATGGCCTACCTGACGGGCGACCCGCACTCGTCGACGCCGGCCGATCACATCAGACTCGACTCGAAGCCGGTCGTCCAGACCCGCTACCAGCCGATGGAGAGGAAGTACTGAGATGTCCACCGCCGTCGCAGAGGCGCCTGGCGCCGAATCAGCGGACTCGGAAGTCCAGTCCTTCCTGGTCACGTTCATCATCCGTCGCTTCGACCCGGAGAACGACGCCGAACCGCACTGGGTCGACTACGACGTGGAGCTGTACTCCACCGACCGCGTCCTCGACGCGCTGCACAAGATCAAGTGGGAGGTCGACGGCTCGCTGAGCTTCCGCCGCTCCTGCGCCCACGGCATCTGCGGCTCCGACGCCATGCGCATCAACGGCCGCAACCGCCTGGCCTGCAAGACGCTGATCAAGGACCTGGACATCTCCAAGCCGATCTACGTCGAGGCGATCAAGGGCCTGCCGCTCGAGAAGGACCTCATCGTCGACATGGAGCCGTTCTTCGCGTCGTACCGCGAGGTGCAGCCCTTCCTGGTCGCCAGCTCGACCCCGGAGAAGGGCAAGGAGCGCACGCAGTCGATCGCCGACCGTGCGATCTTCGACGACACCACCAAGTGCATCCTGTGCGCCGCGTGCACGTCGTCCTGCCCCGTGTTCTGGACCGACGGGCAGTACTTCGGCCCGGCCGCGATCGTGAACGCGCACCGGTTCATCTTCGACTCGCGCGACGACAACGCGGGCGTCCGCCTCGACATCCTCAACGACAAGGAGGGCGTCTGGCGCTGCCGCACGACCTTCAACTGCTCCGAGGCGTGCCCCCGCGGCATCGAGGTGACCAAGGCGATCGCGGAGGTCAAGCAGGCGGTCCTGCGCGGCCGCCCATGACCGTTCGCTAATCTGACAGGGTGAGCCGCCCCGAGAGCACGCCGACGCCGTCCGGCGACGCGCGCGCGCAGCGCGGAGCGGCTGATGTCGCCGCGCGCGAGGAGCAGCACCTCCGGGCTCGGTGGGAGCAGACGCAGGACACCCTTCGCGAACGCTTCGAGGACCCCATCTCGCGAGCCACCGAGCTGACGCACCGCACGCTCGAGTGGTTTCCGGTGCGCGTGTGGCGCAACTTCCTGCAGCACGAAGGATTCCTCCTCGCCGCCGGCGTGAGCTACCAGGCCCTGTTCGCGGGCTTCGCAGCCGTCTACGTCGCCTTCGCGATCGCCGGGATCTGGCTGGGCGGCAGCACCGAGGCCATCGACGGCCTGATCGACGTCATCAACAACTACATCCCCGGGCTCATCGTCGAAGGCGGCGTGATCACCCCGGAGCAGGTGGAGGAGATCGCCGGCGGGACCACGGGCACCTTCAGCGTCACCGGTGCCATCGCGCTCGGCGCGCTGATCTGGACGGCCGTCGGTGCGATCTCCTTCGCACGGCGAGCTGTACGCGGGGTCTTCGGCATCCCGCCCGATCGGCGCAACTACTTCCTCCTCAAGAGCCGGGACTTCCTCGGAGCGATCGTCTTCGGCGCCGGCCTCATGCTCGGCACCCTGCTCGGCACGCTCGGCACGTGGGCGCTCGAGTTCGCCTTCCGGCTCATCGGCCTGGGCGATGCGACGACGATCTCCTCCCTGACGGTGCGTCTGGTGACGATCGGGATCCTGTACGTCGTGAACACCGTGCTGCTGGCCGGACTCTTCCGGTTCCTCACCGGGACCCAGCTCACGTGGCGGCGCATCATGCCCGGCGCCTTCCTCGGCGCAGCCGCGACGACCGTGCTCCAGCTCGGGTTCGGCCTCTTCCTCGGCTACACGCCGTCCAATCCCCTGCTGGCGACGTTCACCGTCTTCATCGTGATGCTGCTGTGGTTCCGTCTGATCGGCATCGTGCTGCTCGTCGCGGCCTCGTGGATCGCGGTGGCCGCGCAGGACAACCACATCGCGCTGCTGCCGCAGTCCGAGGCCGAGCGGCTCGCCGCGGAGCACAGGGCGCTGCTCATCGCCGCGCAGGTCCGACTGCGCACGGCTCAGGAGGCCAGGGCGACCGCGCCGTGGTACCGGATCTGGACGGCGGATCGCGCCGTCCGCGAGGCGCAGGACGAGTTGGAGCAGGTCGAGGCGGCGACGCCTCCTCCCCCGCCGAAACGCCGAACGCGCCCCGCCGTCGCCGTCGAACGGACCGGTGCCGGCACGGCCGCCGACGCCGCGTCCCGCTCCGCCGAGAAGGATGTCCGACGCCGCCGATAGGCTGGACGACATGCCTCATCTGCGTATCGCCACGGTCAATGTCAACGGGATCAGGGCGGCCGCCCGCAACGGCATGAGCACCTGGCTGGATGCCGCTGACATCGACATCCTCACGCTGCAGGAGGTCCGCGGACAGGACGAGCATCTGGAAGCGGCGCTGCCCGGATGGTCGATCATCCACGACGAGGCGACGGCCAAGGGCCGCGCCGGCGTCGCCATCGCCAGCCGCACCCCGGCGCTGGCCGTCCGCACCGCGATCGGACCGGACGATTTCGACTCGCGCGGCCGGTGGATCGAGGGCGACTTCCTCCTCGGTGACCGGCCGCTTACCGTCGTGAGCGCCTACGTGCACTCCGGCGAGGCCGACACCCCCAAGCAGGACGAGAAGTGGCGTTTCCTCGATGCTCTCGGACCCCGGCTCGGCGAGCTCGGCGCCGACGGGGCTCTGGCGCTCGTCACGGGCGATCTCAACGTCGGCCACCGCGAGCTGGACATCAGGAACTGGCGCGGCAATCGGAAGAAGGCCGGCTTCCTGCCGCGCGAGCGCGCGTACTTCGATCGGTTCCTCGGCGCAGCGGGCGTCGAGATCGAAGCCGTCGACGGCACGGCGGGCACCGGGATGGGCTGGGTCGACGTGGGTCGTCGCTTCCACGGCGAGGTGGACGGCCCGTACACCTGGTGGTCCATGCGCGGCAAGGCGTTCGACAACGACTCCGGCTGGCGGATCGACTATCACCTGGCCAGCCCGGCTCTCGCCGAGCACGTCGAGTCGTACCACGTCGCGCGGGCGGCATCCTACGATCAGCGCTGGAGCGACCACGCACCCGTCGTGGTCGACTACCGCTTCTGACACAGCCTCGGGTTTTCCCGAACCGTTCCGCGGGTTCTCCCGGTGGGAGACGAAGGCTGCGGCGACCAGTGTTGATCGGGTGAAGATCCGACACCTCTGGCGCACGTGGCTCGCCTGTCTCGTCGCGTGCCTGCCGATCCTCGTCCTGCTCCTCGTCCCGCAGCTCATGCGCAGTCGCGCAGGGAGTTCGTCCTCTCTGATGATCGGCGTCGGCCTGCTGCTCATCCTGCTGATCGCGGCGTTCGTCCTCGCTCCGGCGATCTCGGCCTGGCTCTCCCCCGCACCGCGATGGCGACCGCGCAGCGCTCTGCGAACGGCCGATGCCGTCTGGCGCCGTCAACCCGGTCAGGCTCTGCTCGCGCTGTCGGCCGGCTTCGGCGTCTACGCGATCGGACAGGTCGTCGGCTACGGGCTCGCCCAGGCGCTACCGCACGTCCACGACAATCCCGCGTTCGCGACGGATCCCGGCCAAGCGCCGTGGATCATCGACTACCCGGCGTTCGTGCTGCAGGCTGTGGTCCTCTACGCGATGACGGCGCTCGCTGTGGCCGTGTACGCCTGGCGGATGCGTGCGCTGGGCACGCACGTTCCTGCCCTGACCGCTTGAGGAGCGTCGACCCTTGTCGCCGCCCTAGGATTGAGTGCGTGACCAAGCCTCGCCTCTACTCCGGAATGCAGCCCTCAGCCGACTCCCTCCAGATCGGCAACTACATCGGGGCGCTGCTGCAGTGGCGAGATCTGCAGAGCTCCTACGACGCGTACTTCTCCGTGGTCGACATGCATGCGCTGACCGTCGCGCAGGACCCCAAGGAGCTGCGCGAGAAGACCCGCCGGACCGCCGCCCAGTACATCGCCGCCGGCATCGAGCCCTCGCTATCGACGTTGTACGTGCAGTCGCACGTCCGTGCGCACGCCGAACTGGCGTGGATCCTCTCCACGATCACCGGCTTCGGCGAGGCCGGTCGGATGACCCAGTTCAAGGACAAGTCCACCCGCTACGGCGCCGACGCGACCTCGGTCGGACTGTTCACGTATCCGGTCCTGATGGCCGCCGACATCCTGCTCTACCAGACGGATGTCGTCCCCGTCGGCGACGATCAGAAGCAGCACGTCGAGCTCACGCGCGACCTCGCGGAGCGCTTCAACTCCCGATTCGGTACCGCTTTCGTGGTGCCCGCGCCCGTGATCCAGAAGGACACGGCGCGCATCTACGATCTGCAGAACCCGACGTCGAAGATGTCGAAGTCCGCGGAGAGCGACGCTGGGGTGCTGTGGCTGCTTGACGACCCGGCGAAGACGGCCAAGAAGATCATGCGAGCCGTCACGGATGCCGACGGCAGCGTGCGCTTCGACCGCGAGACCAAGCCGGGTGTCTCCAATCTCCTCACGATCTACGCGGCGCTGACGGGGCGGCAGGTCGCGTCCATCGAGGACGAGTACGCCGGTCGCGGCTACGGCGACTTCAAGAAGGGCCTCGCCGAGGTCGTCGTCGACGAGTTCGAGCCGGTGCGCACGCGTGCTCTCGAGCTGCTCGACGATCCGGCCGAACTCGATCGCATCCTCGCGGTGAACGCCGCCAAGGCCGACGCGGTCGCAGACGCGACGCTCTCCGACGTGTACGACAAGGTCGGACTGCTGCGTCGAGTCTGAGGGTCGTCGCGCCTCCACGAACTCCTGCAGAATCCCGGCCGGGAGATGCAGCCGGGCGTCCGGCGTGCGGATCTGCAGGAGTTCGCACCAGGTTCAGGGTGCACGCGCGGGCTATGGACGGCGGTTGCGCAGGATGCCACGCAAGGCGGCCTGAACGCGGTCCGGGTGGTACATGATGTCCTCGGCGAGCAGACGCAGCACGCAGTAGCCGAGGGCCGCCAATGCCAGATCGCGCCTGCGATCGTTCAGCTGCGCCTCCATCGATGAGTGATGAGCGCGGCTGTCGCATTCGATGACGAGCCAGCCGTCGACCACGAGGTCCACCCGACCGACGCCGTCGATCAGAACCTGGAGTTCGATCGACGCTCCCGTCGCCCGAAGCATCAGTCGCACCAGCGTCTCCGGGCCGGATTCGCTGCGAGGATCCAGCAGACCGCGCATCCGCCGATATCGTCGAGGCAGGAGTTCGAAGACCGCGCCGATGTCGTCCTCGCCAACGAGTCCGAGATGCCATGCGCTGTCCATCGTCGCGATCGCCGCCCGGATGCCCTGGCAGCGCACCGCCTGTACGAGCGCCTGCACGATCGGCGCCATGATGTCATCGCGCTCCGCCGTGCTCTCGCGCCAGTGGCGCACCCACCCGTCAGGTGGGGTCGGGACGCGACTCGCCCCGCGATCGATCTGGATGTGGGGCCTCGAACGATCGAGGACGAACACTCCGAGTTCGGCGAGCAGCCAGACGCAGTCGATCCGGCCGCCGTGCTCCGCAGCGAACGCGGCGCTCTCGGGGACGCTCGTCAACGCGTACCAACCCCTTCGCAACCTACGCAGTCGCCCATCCGCGACGGCTGCGGTGATGTGACGCGGGTGCCACCCTTGAGTGCGGAGCTCACGCGTGCTGATGCGGCGGATCGCGTGCGATGCGAGAAAGGTGTTCATCCGCGCGATGATGCCGACACGCCCCGTCGCTGCGGGGTGTGATCCGGTGTTCTCGAACAACTCGCCGTTCGGGTGCGTCTGTGCAGAGCGAGCCGCGGTGGTCGTATCTCCTGCAGAATCGCCGGATTCGGACGAGACGCGGGCAGCGGCATCCAGAACTGCAGGAGTTCCGCACGAACAGCCGCAATGCGTGCCCGTAGGATTGGGGCGTGACCGACCCGCAGCAGCCAGACGGCTCCCGCCCGCCCTTCGCTCCGCCCGTGCCTCCGGCGCCTCGAGCGGACGGTTCGATCCCGGGGCCGAACGCGGCGCCCTCCGCACCGCCGGCATCGGGCGGCCACCCCGCACCTGGCGCATTCGTCGCGCCCTCCTCGCACGCACCCACCGGCGCCTATCAGGCCCCCGTCGGCGCCTATCAGGCCCCCGCCGGCGGATATCAGAGTGCCGCAGGACCGTACGAGGTTCCTGCGCCGCCGGCGCCGCAGTCGCGGACCACCGGCGTTCTGTCACTGATCCTGTCGCTCGCCGCGGCGGTCGTCATCCCGATCCTCGGTGCCGTCGCGGCCTGGGAGATCGGTCGCCGTCTCCCCGGGACGGTCGACGCTCTCGAGCCCGCTGATATGGACTCACTGGCGTTCCTGGCGCCGGCCCGCGATCAGGTGCTGTGGGCGGAGGTGTCCTTCTGGACGGGCACCGTGCTGGGCATCGTCGCGTTCATCCTCGGCATCCTGGCGATCGTCAAGCGCCGCGGACGAGGTATGGGCATCGCCGGCATCGTCGGCGCCGTCATCGGTCCGGTGATCTTCTTCACCGCCGTCTTCATCGCGCTCAGCATCGGCGCAGCCGTCGGCTCCGCCGAGCTCTACGGGATCTGAGCGCGGCCGCCACGACTCAGCGCGGTGCGTGGTGCTTCTGCTGCGCCGCGAGCAGCCCGTCGGCGACGAGCGTCTCGACGGCGTCCGCGGCATCCGAGACGAGGACCGGCAGGTTCTTGCGCTCCTCGCCGCCGAACGGGGCCAGCACCCAGTCCGCGGGATCCTGGCGACCGGGCGGGCGCCCGATTCCGACGCGCACCCGTGGGAAATCAGCGGTGGTGAGAGCGCTCGCGACATCCCGGACGCCGTTGTGGCCGCCGTGCCCACCGCCGACCTTGAGCTTGATCGCGTCGAACGGGATGTCCAGCTCGTCGTGCACGACGACGACCCGCTCCGCGGGTACCGAGTAGAACCGGGCCAACGCGGAGACCGGAGTGCCCGACACGTTCATGAACGTGTTCGGCTTCGCCAGCACGAGCTTGTCACCGCCGGGGCGGAGCCAGGTCTCGACGACGCGTGCGCCCGCCTTGTGCACGCGGAAGGCCTCCGAGCGGCGCTGTGCGAGCTCGTCGACGACCATCTGTCCGATGTTGTGCCGTGTGGTCTCGTAACGGGGGCCGGGATTGCCCAGTCCCACGATCAGCCACGTGTGCGCCACGCCGGCCTCCTCTCGAACATCGTCAGGATATGACAGAGGGGACACGATCGCTCGTGTCCCCTCTGTCGAAGTGCTCCCGTACGGGATTACTCCGCTGCGGCCTCTTCGGAAGCCTCGGTTGCAGCCTCGGACTCGCCCTCGGCGGCCTCGGGCTCCTCGGTGGCAGCCGGGACCGAGATCGCGACGATGAGCAGCTCGGGGTCCGCGAGCAGCGAAGAGCCCTTGGGCAGCTTCACGTCGGCCGCGGTGATGTGCGCGCCCTCCTCGAGCCCCTCGACGGAGACCTCGAAGTTCTCCGGGATGTGCGTCGCCTCGGCCTCGACGGCGAGCGTCGTGTTCTCGAGGTTGACGATCGTGCCGGCGAACGACTCACCGGTGACGACGATCGGGACGTCGACCTGGATCTTCTCGCCCTTCTTGACGACGAGGAGGTCGATGTGCTCGATGATCTGGTGCACGGGGTCCTTCTGAACGTCCTTGACCAGCGCGAGGTGCTGCTTGCCCTCGATGTCCAGCTCGAGCAGAGCGTTGGCACGGCGGATGATCAGCGCGACCTGGTGGCCGGGCAGCGCCACGTGGACCGGGTCGGTGCCGTGACCGTAGAGGACGGCGGGGATCTTGCCTGCAGCGCGCAGACGGCGGGCGAAGCCCTTGCCGAAGCTGTCGCGCAGCTCGGCGGTGACCTTGGTGTCGTCAGACATTGGTTCTCCTTCGGGGCACGCGACGAAGGGCCGCGTGGTGGTCTTGAGTTCGGCTTCTCGATTGCAGTCGCGAGGAAATCAGCCACGAGGACAGCTTCGCCGCGTCGATCACGGATGCCGCGCACGCGAAGCATCCCTCGCCGAGGAACCTCTCAATCGTACCCGATGCACCGGTAGGCTGAAGACACACGGCAATTCCGCCCCGATCCCACGAACCTGGAGTCCTGCAATGCTCGACGGCGCCTTCCTCTCCCACGCGATCGCCTGGCTCATCGGCGCCATGGCCGTCTGCGCCGGTGTGTTCACCTTCGGTGCGCTGTTCGCGATGGGACGCTCCGGCTACCGCAAGGACTGAGCCTCACAAGGTAACGCGGACATTGTGCGCGAGCACACCGAGTAATCTGAAGACGTCCGGAGCAGCTCTCCGAAGCGCCCGGGCGATCCCCCTCACGGAAGGTGCATCAATGTCCTCTGCCGGTCAGGCAAACATCGGAGTCGTCGGACTCGCCGTCATGGGTTCGAACCTCGCCCGCAACCTCGCCAGCCGCGAGGGCAACACGGTGGCGATCTTCAACCGCAGCTACGAGAAGACCCAGACGCTGCTCGACGAGCACCCCGAGGCCGGGTTCGTTCCGGCGTCGACGTACCAGGAGTTCGCCGACGCGCTGCAGAAGCCGCGTACCGCGATCATCATGGTCAAGGCCGGCCGTCCGACGGATGCCGTGATCGACGCCCTGCTCGAGGTCTTCGAGCCGGGTGACATCATCGTCGACGGCGGCAACGCGTACTTCCCCGACACGATCCGCCGCGAGAAGGCCGTCCGCGAGACCGGTGTGAACTTCGTCGGCGCCGGCATCTCCGGTGGCGAGGAGGGCGCGCTCACCGGCCCGAGCATCATGCCCGGCGGCTCCGACGAGTCGTGGGTCACGCTCGGACCGATCCTCAAGTCGATCGCCGCGATCGCCGAGGGCGAGCCGTGTGTCACGCACGTCGGCCACGACGGCGCCGGTCACTTCGTGAAGATGGTGCACAACGGCATCGAGTACGCCGACATGCAGCTCATCGCCGAGGCGTACGACCTGATCCGCCGGGGCACCGGCAAGACTCCGGCGGAGATCGCGGACATCTTCGCCGATTGGAACAAGGGCGAGCTGGAGTCCTACCTGATCGAGATCACCGCCGAGGTGCTGCGTCAGGTGGATGCCGAGACCGGAAAGCCGCTCGTCGACGTCATCCTCGACCAGGCCGGCGCCAAGGGCACCGGCGCCTGGACGGTCCAGACCGCGCTGTCGCTCGGCGTTCCGGTCTCCGGCATCGCCGAGGCGACGTTCGCACGGTCGCTGTCCAGCCACCCCGAGCAGCGCGCCGTCGCCGGAGCGCTCCCCGGTCCGGACGAGGCGTTCACCGTGTCGGACGAGGCCGCGTTCATCGAGGACGTCCGTCTCGCGCTGTACGCGTCGAAGATCGTCGCGTACTCGCAGGGCTTCGATGAGATCCGTGCCGGTGCGGCCGAATACGACTGGAACATCGACCTCGGCGCGATCAGCAAGATCTGGCGCGGCGGCTGCATCATCCGCGCCCAGTTCCTCAACCGCATCGCGGACGCCTACGCCGAGACCCCCGACCTGCCGGTCCTCATGACGGCACCGTACTTCGCCGAGGCGCTCACCCGCGGCCAGTCGGCATGGCGTCGCGTCGTCGTCACCGCCGCGCAGGCCGGGATCCCGGCTCCGGCGTTCTCGTCGTCGCTGTCGTACTACGACGGTATCCGCGCCGACCGCCTGCCGGCGGCGCTCGTCCAGGGTCAGCGCGACTTCTTCGGTGCGCACACCTACAAGCGCATCGACAAGGAAGGCACGTTCCACACGCTGTGGTCGGGCGACCGCACGGAGATCGAGGCCGAAGACACGCACTGACGCGTCAGATCAGGCGAGAAGGGCCGGGAGCATCGCGCTCCCGGCCCTTCTGCCGTCTCACGGCACGATGTTGTGGTTGCGTCGGAACAGGTTCTCCGGATCCCAGACCCGCTTGATCTCGGCGAGACGCGCATGCGCCGCACTCGTGAACATCCCCGGCACGGCCGCCGGGCGTTCGGTGGCGGCGAAGTTGCCGTACTCCGCGATTCGGTCCTGCTCGATGCGCTCCCAGTCCGCGAGGATGCTGGTCCGCGCTTCGTCATCGACGAGGCCCGGAATGTCGAACGCACCGGCCATCACGAACCAGGTCGCCTCCCGCGCAGGGAAGGCCGTGGATTCCTGGTCGATCTCGCCGAACGCGCCGCCGAGCGAACGAAGGAACACCACGGACACCGGGTAGGCAGCGCGAAACGCCACAAGGCGGTCGATGAGGTCGTCATCGAGCCGGGCGAACAGACCGTTGCCTCCGATGAAGCCCGGGGGCAGCTGCTCCGCCCCCTCGGGCGGCGTCGGCGGCACCATCAGGATGTCGCGGTAGGCCGGAGTCGTGATCGTGGTGGAGACGCCGTCGATCGCGGAGATCGGCGCGAGCGCCTGGCGCAGTCGCTCGGCATCCGTGCCGGCCCAGACAGCACTGAGGCTGGCTCCGGCGGGGGCACTGGGGTCCATGGCCGGCACGTCCATGTACGTGAGGGTGAGCTCGCGCGGGGCATCCTGCATGACGTCGCGGGCGGTCCGCAGCACGACGGCGGGGTCTGCGGTGAGCGCGTTCTCGGCGAACACGATGCCGTCGAGCTCGTGCGCGGCGAAGTCGAAGCGCGTGACGATGCCGAAGTTGCCTCCGCCGCCGCGCAGCGCCCAGAAGAGGTCGGGGTTCTCGGTCGCGGATGCCTCGACGACATCGCCGGTCGCCGTGACGATCTGTGCGCCCACGAGCTGGTCGACGGCGAGACCCCACGCGCGCACCATCCATCCGATGCCGCCGCCGAGGGTGAGTCCGCCGACGCCGACCGTCGCGGTGTCGCCCGAACTGATCGCGAGCCCGTTCGGACCGATCGCCGCGGCGACGTCCCCCCAGACGGCCCCGCCGCCGACGTGGACGGTCGTCCCGTCTATCTCGATGTCGGCGAAATCGGCGAGTTCGATGCGCAGCCCTTCGGATGCGCCGTGGGACCACGGTCCGTGACCACCGGCGACGACGGTGATCGGCAGGGACTCGTGGCGTGCGCGCCGCACGGCGGCGGCGACCTCTTCAACGGTGGTGGGGCGGATGACGACGGATTCGGTCATGCCGCAAACGTAGTACCGGCGACTGACATCCGTCCCCGTCGTGCGCTCAGGGCGAAACCGCCCCCGGCTCTGCCGCCTCGAGCGCCGCACGGAACGCCGCGGCTCGAGACGCCAGTGCCGCGAGATCGCCGCCAGGACGAGCGGCATCGCCGACCAGCGGTCCGCCGATCCCGAAGCCGAATGCGCCGGCTCCGAGATAGTCTCCGATGCTCTCGACCGTCACGCCGCCGACCGGCAGTATGCGCGCGTCAGGCAGAGGGTCGCGCACGGCCTTGACGAACCCCGGCCCGAGCGCGGATGCCGGGAACAGCTTGACCGCTGCCGCCCCCATTTCCATGCCGCGGTGGATCTCCGTCGGGGTGTACACGCCGGGCAGCACCCCGAGGCGCTGCCCGATCGCATAGCCCACGGAGGGTGCGAGCGTGGGGGTGACGATGAACTGCGCGCCGGCGTCGACGGCATGGTCGACGTCCGCCTCGGTGAGGACGGTGCCGGCTCCCACCAGCGCCCCGGCCGGGGCATCCGCGACGAGCTGACGGATCGCCTCGCCCGCGTCCTTCAGCGTGAGCGCGATCTCGACCGTGCCGATACCGGCCTCGATCAGGGTCCGCGCGGCGACGACCGTCGCATCCACATCGGTTCCGCGCAGGATCGCGACGATGCGCTCCCGGCGGACGCGCTCGCGCAGCTGGTCGTTGTCCACGATGCTCACCATTCGGCCACCGAACCGTCGTCGTGGCGCCAGATGGGGTTCTGCCAGGTCTCCCAGCGCGATGCCGCCTGGCGGACGGCCTGCTCGTCGATCTCGATCCCGAGGCCGGGGCCGGTGAGGCGCTCGAAGGATCCGTCGACGAACTTGAGCGGTCCGGTATCAAGGACGTAGTCCAGCACCTCGGCTCCCTTGTTGTAGTGGATGCCGATCGACTGCTCCTGGATGAGGTAGTTCGGGGTCGCGAATCCGACCTGCAGGCACGCCGCCAGCGCCAGCGGACCCAGCGGACAGTGCGGGGCCAGCGTCACGTCGAAGGTCTCGGCGAGAGCCGCGATGCGCCGCACCTCGGAGATGCCTCCGGCGTGAGACAGATCGGGCTGCGCGATCCCGATCCCGGCCTGCAGGACCGGAAGGAACTCCTGACGGCTGTAGAGGCGCTCGCCCGTTGCGATCGGCACGGTGGTCGCGTCCACCATCCTGCCGATGACGTGCGAGTTCTCCGGCACGACGGGTTCCTCGATGAAGAACGGATGCAGCGGTTCGAGCATCGGCGCCAGACGCCGGGCCGTGGCCAGCGAGAAGCGTCCGTGCAGGTCGACGGCGACATCCCGGTCGGGCCCGAGAACCGCTCTCGCGCTGGCGACGCGCGCGACGACGCCGTCGAGCTCGGTGACCGATCCGTTTCGCCCCATCCGACCGGAGGCGTTCATCTTGACGGCCGTCAGACCGACCTCCAGCTGCGCGGTGATCTGGTCGGCGACTTCGGACGGATCGTCGCCGCCCACCCAGCCGTACGCGCGTATGCGCTCACGGACCGCGCCGCCGAGCAGATCATGCACGGGGACGCCGAGGCGCTTGCCCTTGATGTCCCACAGCGCCTGATCGACACCGGACACGGCGCTCGCCAGCACCGCGCCGCCGCGGTAGAACTGGCCCTTGGTCAGCACCTGCCAGTGATCCTCGATGACACCGGGGTCCTTGCCGATCAGGTACGCGGCGAACTGCTCGACGGCCACTCGGACGACGTCGCCGTAGCCCTCCAGCGACGCCTCACCCCACCCGACGATCCCGTCGCTCGTCTCGATCCGCACGAACAGCCATCGGGGTGCGACAGGGAGCGCCTCGACGCGCGAGATGATCGAGGTCACGCGAGCGCCTCCGCCTCGCCGAAGAGCGCGGCGACGACCGTGTCGACGATCTGCTCGGGCGTCTGCACCACGCTGACGCGAAGGCCGCGCTCGTCCTCCGCGAGCGGCTCGAGCGTGTCGTACTGCGACTGGAGCAGGGTCGCAGGCATGTACTCGTGCGTACGCGCACCGACCCGCTCGGCGACCAGCTCGATCGGGCCCCACGGCTCCACGAAGCGGACGTCCGGCTCGTGCGAGCGGATCAGGTCCCGGTAGGTGCGACGCAGCGCCGAGCATGCCACGACGACCCCGGTCGCCTTGTGGGCGGCGAGCGTCTCACCGACGGCGTGCAGCCATGGCTCGCGGTCGGCGTCCGTCAGGGGGATCCCCGCCGCCATGGACTCGACGTTGCGCGGCGGGTGCAGCCGGTCGCCGTCGATGAAGGGCACGCCCAGCCGGTCTCCCAGCAGACGCCCGATCGTCGATTTCCCGATGCCCTGCACACCCATGACCACGACCGTGATCGCATTCTTCGTCAACGTCATCCTTTCGTCGCGCCCGCCGTGGGCGCGGAATCCTCATATCTGCCTCAAGCTGACGCTATCGACTTAAAGTCAGACAATTCAACCTGTGTGACGGGAAAGATATGCTGATGCGATGACCGACCTCGCCGGCACCGACCCGCTTCCGACCCTCCCGCCCGCGGTCGGCGACCTGCGCAACATGGTCCTGGACACTCTCGGCAGAGAGATCTGCGCAGGACGGATCGCGTCGGAGACGATCTTCACGACCGAGTCGATCGAGAGCCGCTTCCAGGTCTCGCGCCCCGTCGTGCGCGAGGCACTGCGTGCTCTTCAACAGCTCGGGATGGTGGCACCCAAGCGTCGCATCGGCGTTCGCGTCCTCCCGCCGAGCGAGTGGAACGCATACGATCTCCAGGTCATCCGCTGGCGTCTCGCCGGGCCGGGGCGCGTCGCGCAGCTGCGGTCGTTGACCGAACTGCGCGGTGCGATCGAACCGGCAGCGGCACGACTGGCCGCGATGCGCGCGCCGCTCGACCGCGCGAGCGATCTGGTCGGGCTCGCCGGGCGCGTCTGGGCCGCCGGTCGCCAGGGGGATGCCGAGGAGTTCCTCCGCGTCGACCTGCAGTTTCATCGCCTGATCCTGGAGATGAGCGGGAACGAGATGTTCGCGCAGCTGCACAGCCTCGTCGAGGAGGTGCTGCGCGGCCGCACGCACTACCGTCTGATGCCGCAGTTCCCAGCGCCGGAGGCGCTCCAGTGGCACGTCGACATCGCCACCGCGATCCAGACGGGCAACGCCGACAAGGCGGCACAGGCGACGATCGCGATCACAGAGCGTGCCCTGACCGAGATGTCCTCGATCTGGGAGCAGCAGCTCGATCGTCACGAGGGCGACGCGGAATTCACAGCCGCCCCATAACAGGCTCCATAGAAATCTCATAGGAGACGCCTCAGAATGGTGTCATGACCACCGATCTGCCTGAACTCCGCCGCGCGGACGGCTCGCCGCTGCGCATCCTCGCCGTCGACGACGAGCAGATGCTCACGGACCTCCTGGCCATGGCGCTGCGCATGGAGGGCTGGGAGGTGCGCACCGCGTCATCCGGCCTGGAAGCGTTGCAGGTGGCCCGCGAGTTCGAGCCGGATGCGCTCGTGCTCGACATCATGATGCCCGACCTCGACGGCATGTCGGTTCTGCGCCGCCTGCGCGAGTCAGGCAACTTCGTTCCGGTGCTGTTCCTGACCGCGAAGGATGCCGTCGCCGACCGCATCGCAGGTCTGACCGCCGGAGGCGACGACTACGTCACCAAGCCCTTCAGCCTGGAGGAGATCATCGCCCGCCTCCGCGCGATCATCCGCCGCAGCGGCCAGGCCACGGCGGACGACTCCCAGTCGATCCTGCGCGTCGCCGACCTGACGCTCAACGAGGACAGCCACGAGGTCGTCCGCGGCGGCGACGAGATCGAGCTCACCGCGACCGAGTTCGAACTGCTGCGCTATCTCATGCGCAACGAACGACGGGTGCTGTCCAAGGCCCAGATCCTGGACCGCGTGTGGAGCTACGACTTCGGCGGCAAGTCCTCGGTCGTCGAGCTCTACATCTCCTACCTGCGCAAGAAGATCGATGCCGGCCGCACTCCCCTGCTGCACACCGTCCGCGGCGTCGGCTACATGATCAAGGCCCCGCAGTGACCACGACGAACCCCGCGCGACGGCCGGTCACCCTGCAGACCCGGCTGATGGCTGCCGTGATCGGGTTCGTCTCCCTCATCCTCATCATCGTCGCCGTCATCACCAGCGCGACGCTGGGCACCACCCTCGAGAACCAGCTCGATCAGAAGGTGCTCTCCAACCTCGCGCGCCTCGAGTCCTATACGGACAACAGGGCGCCTCTGGCCCGCATCACGGGCCAGGAGCTCACCGCCGAGATGGTGATGAAGGGCGTCACCTCCGCCGATGGCGTGGTCCTCGCGATCGCCGGCGGTCAGGACTCGATCCCCCCGAGCGGCGTTGTGGTCGAACAGGGCACGACGACTCCGCTCACGCAGACGCAGTTGCGCCAGATCGATCAGGAGCTCGAGGATTCGCGACTGGTCACCGTCACCATCGACGACCTGGGTTCGTACCGGATCGCGGCGACGCAGACCCAGCACGGCGGCATCACCGTCGTCACCGGCCTCCCTCGGGACGAGATCCAGAACACGCTCGCTCGCCTGTTCACGGTCATCGCGATGGCTACTCTCGGAGGGCTCATCCTCCTGGCGCTCACGACGGCGATCACGATCCGCGTCGGACTCCGCCCGCTTCGGGCTGTGGCCGCGACGGCGACCCGCGTGGCCAACCAGCCGCTGGATCGGGGCGAGGTCTCGATCACCGAGCGGGTCCCGGCGGCCGAGGCCGACCCCCGCACCGAGACGGGTCTGGTCGGCGCGGCTCTGAACACCCTGCTGGACCACGTCGACAGCTCGCTGTCCGCCCGCCAGCAGAACGAGGAACGGATGCGGCGCTTCGTCGCCGACGCCAGCCACGAGTTGCGCACCCCGCTCGCCTCGATCCGCGGCTACTCCGAGCTGTCCCTCAAGGCGCTCAGCAGAGCCGAACAGGCCGGGACCGCCGCGACGCCGGCCGCCATGGAGAGCACCGGCTCCGCCCTGGAGCGCATCCAGGCCCAGTCGATACGCATGACACGGCTGGTCGAGGACCTCCTGCTCCTGGCGCGACTGGACGAGGGACGCGAGCTCGTGCACGGCACCGTCGACCTGACGCAGCTCGCCGTCGAAGGCGTCGCGGATGCCCGCCCCACGGCCCCGGATCACGCCTGGGATCTCGAGATCCCTGCAGAGCCGGTCACGGTCGTCGGCGACGCCGGACGTCTGCACCAGGTCGTGACGAACCTCCTCGCGAACGCGCGCACCCACACTCCGGCCGGTACGACGATCACCATGACCGTGTCGCAGGACGGCGACCACGGCATCCTGCGGGTCCATGACGACGGCCCTGGGATCGACCCAGCGGTACGCGATGAGCTGTTCGCGCGATTCGTGCGGGGCGACAGCTCGCGGGCCCGTCAGACCGGAGGCACCGGCCTCGGCTTGGCGATCGTGAAGGCGATCGTCGACGGACACCACGGCGACATCGCCGTCGACAGCGAGCCGGGGTCCACGACCTTCACCGTCCGCCTCCCCGTGAACCCGGCATCGCCCGGCCGGGGCGCCGGGGGCGCGAGCTGAGGATCAGTACCCGGCGAACGCGTCGGTCGTGAGCGATCGCGCCTTGTGCATCGCCGGCGCGAGATCGGCGATGAGGCGGGGCGGACCCGAGATGAACGCGTGCCTGCCCGACAGGTCGCCCACGACGCGCTCGAGATGCTCGGCGTCGAGGCGCACACCGCCGGCCCAGCGCCAGTGCGGCGGCAGGTCCTCCGGCTCCGCACGGGTGAAGACGATCACGGGCACTCCGGTCGCGGCCAACTCGTCGCGGAACGCCAGCTCCGCAGGGTCCGACGCGACGTACACGAGCACGATGTCGCGCTGCTGTCCGGTGCTGGCCAGCTGACGCAGCTGCGAGACGAACGGCGTCACGCCGATCCCGGCTGCGACCATCAGCACGGGAGCCTCGCCACGCGGCAGGAGGAAGTCGCCCCACGTACCGGTCACGGCGAGCGTCGCCCCCGGCTCCGCGGCCGCGAGGGCGCGCTTGTAGCTGGACGGATGCTTCTGATCGCCGTTCTTGTACGCGATGCGCAGGGTAGGCAGGTCAGCGGGTGCGGAGACGATGCTGAACTCGCGGCGCGTGCCCCTGGCATCCGGACGCCGGTGCGGCACGTCCAGCTCGAGGTACTGCCCTGCCAGGAACCGGAGCTTCCCCCGCGCCTGGAACGTGAGCTCCTGGACGGTCGGCGTGATGAACTCGCGGCTGCGGAGCGTCAGCCGGACCGAGCCGCGGAGGGCGAAGGCGAAGGCGATCAGGTTGCCGATCAGCAGGGCCCGCTCCTGGCCGAGCGTGAACAGCCCGGCGACCGAGATCGGCCAGCCGGCGAGCACGCCGACCGCGCCGGCGACCCAGAACTGCTGCCACCGCCGCGGTGGAAGCGTGAGCGGCTCGGACAGCATGAACGCGCCGAGGAACAGGAACGGCGTCTGCAGCACCGCGAACGACAGTGCCGTGCCGAGCTCGACATCGAGCCCGAACTGCTGCGCCTGGATGAACTGCCGCAGAACTGCGGTAGCGACCGCGATCAGAACGAAGACCAGCACGACCCTGACCTTCTCGGTGCGCCACAGCACCAGGAGGCCGAGGACCGCGACGGGCAGCGCCATCGACGGCGTGCCGATCCACCAGGACGAGGACGTGCCCAGCCATTCGAGCGCGCCGAACGCTCCCAGGATCGACACGACCGCGGCGCCGAACGCCGCGGGGTTGAAGATGTGCCGTCCGCGCCAGGCGATGATGTACTTCGACAGGCTCGCCAGCGCGCCGGCCAGCGCCAGCCCCAGGATCGCGGCCGGCTCGTAACCGGGTCGGAGCACGAACAGCAGGATGAGCGCCGTCACGAGGGAGGACTCGACGCGCCACGGCAATCGCAGGATGCGCTGCGCGACGGCATCCACCACCGAGATCACCACCGTCAGCACGACGAAGGAGACGAGGATCTCCAGCGGCGTGGGGGCGACGATCACGCCGAGAGCCGACAGCGCGACGGCGATCACCGCCAGGGTCGCGAGGGCCGCCAGGACGAGCCGGTACATCGAGACTGAGCCCAGCCGGGCCAGGACCTGCTGTCGGAATGCGGTGAAGGACGTCGTCACGATACTCACTCTGCCGTATCCGCCGGCGTCAGGAGGCCGTCGTGAACAGTTCGACCGGACATCCCGCCGAACGCTGGGTCCGGCCGTCCGTGCTCATCCGCACCCACTCGACTCCCCACTCGGCGGCGAGCCGCGTGCCCCCGTCGAAGAACAGGGCGGTCGCCACGGCATCCGCGTGCATGGCGTCGGGGGCGATCGCCCATGTCGCGGCCCACGTCAGGACAGGCAGTCCGGTGCGGGCGTCGAGCACGTGGTGCAGCCCGTCTCCCCAGACCCGACGGTTGACGGCCGACGCGCACAGCGCCTGATCACGGATCGTCGCGACGCCGATCGCCCGCGCGGAGTCGTAGGGATGCTCCAGCCCGACCCGCAGCTCCCGTCCACGAACGGCGAGGTCGCCGGACGCGTCGACCACGAGGCCGCCGGGGACGTCCGCGAGCTCCCGCTGGACGAGGTCGACCAGCCGCCCCTTCCCGAGGGCTCCGACGTCGATGATCGCCGGCTCCGCTAGCGTCAGGCGTTCGCGCCAGCCCAGGATCGATGGCCAGTCGTCCGGCGCCGGCTCGGCATCCGATGCCACCAGCGAAAGAGAGGCGTCGTAGCCGAGCGCGGCGAGGCTGCGGCCGACGAGCGGATTCACCGCTCCCGCGGTCGCGTCGGACAGCTCCCGGTAGGCATCCAGCATCGCCGCGGCATCCACCGGCAGCGCCGCGGACCCACCGGCCGCGAGAGAGCTGACGACCGAATCCGAGCGGAACCTCGACCACTCCCGATCGAACCGATCGATGACCTCGCCCACGCGGGCGCGCTCATGGTCGGTGAGCACGCGTTCGCTCTCGATCTCCCAGCGGGTGCCGATCGCGTCGAAGCGCCAGAGCGTCACGTCCTACGCCGCCGCCTGCTCCTTGATGTCATCCACGGCTGCGTTGAATCCGCCGCTGGTGAGCGACGAACCCGCGACGCGATCCACGTCGATGTCGTCGATCGCGACGCCGACGACCTCCTCGTCGATCCCGTCGATGAACTGTCCCTGGAACTGCTCGGTCTCCGGTGCCTGCGGGTCGCCGGTCACCTCGACCTCGGTGACGACACCGTCCGCCAGGGTCAGCGTGACGGAGATCGTCTCGACGGTCTCCGGCGTCTGGTACGAGCCTTCAGCGGTGTACGTGCCGTCGGTGTACTCCGCCGTGGTCGTGCCGGAGTCGGCAGCGTCCGACTCCGCACTGCCTTCGGCATCCGCGTCACCGGAGCACCCGGCGAGCACGAGGAGTCCGGCGACACCGGCGACGGCGGCACCCTTGCGGGCGAATGAGGGAACGGTCGTGCGGATCATGGCAGTCCTCCGGCTCTGTGCGCTCTGTGGGAGCTCCGAGATTAAGGAGCCATGCTATGCGTACGCTGTGTCGTCAGGCCTACGCGTCTCCGCCGAACATGCTCGTGACGGAACCGTCCTCGAACACCTCGCGGATGGCGCGTGCCAGCAGCGGAGCGATCGGCAGGATCGTGAGGTTCTCCCAGCGGCGCGACTCGGTGAGCGGGATCGTGTCGGTGACGACGACCTCGTCGATCGACGAGTCCTGCAGGCGCTCGTTCGCCGGGTCGCTGAAGATCGCGTGGGTCGCCGCGACGATGACGCGGTGCGCGCCGTTGGCCTTCAGCGCCTGGGCGGCCTTGACGATCGTGCCGCCGGTGTCGATCATGTCATCGACGAGCAGGCAGGTGCGGCCCTCGACCGTGCCGACGATCTCGTGCACGGAGACCTGGTTCGCGACCTTCGGGTCGCGACGCTTGTGGATGATCGCGAGCGGGGCGCCGAGGCTGTCCGACCACGTGTCCGCCACGCGCACACGGCCCATGTCCGGGGAGACGACCGTGAGGATCTCCCGATCCGCGGGGCTCAGGGTGCGCTCGAAGTAGTCCAGCAGGACAGGCTTGGCGAACAGGTGGTCCACTGGCCCGTCGAAGAAGCCCTGGATCTGCGCGGCGTGCAGATCGACGCTCATCACGCGGTCGGCGCCTGCGGTCTTGAGCAGGTCGGCGACCAGGCGGGCGCTGATCGGCTCGCGGCCTCGGCCCTTCTTGTCCTGGCGGGAGTAGGGGTAGTACGGCGCGACGACCGTGATCCGCTTCGCCGACGCGCGCTTGGCCGCGTCGATCATGATGAGCGTCTCCATGAGCCACTCGTTGACCGGCTCGCCGAAGGTCTGGACGAGGAACAGGTCGCAACCGCGGATCGACACCTCGAAGCGCGAGTAGATCTCACCCGACGCGAACGTGCGGTGCTCGGTCGGTGCGAGTTCGGTGCCCAGCGCCTCGGCCACAGCGCGGGTCAGTTCGGGGTGCGAACGCCCGCCTGCGAC
Organism: Microbacterium sp. M28; assembly: GCF_025836995.1. Lineage (NCBI taxonomy): Bacteria > Bacillati > Actinomycetota > Actinomycetes > Micrococcales > Microbacteriaceae > Microbacterium > Microbacterium triticisoli. The sequence goes on from NZ_CP107546.1 coordinate 2,223,341, forward strand.
GACGAGCCGCTTCTTCGTCTTGGCGACGAGTCCCGGCGCGATGCCGTTGTCCCGATCCAGTTCAACGGTCTTCTTCTTGCGCGCCATCGCCTGCCTTCTCTGCCGCATCGTGTGCTCGGGACGCCGCTTGCGCAGCGCCGGTTCCCGCCCTGTTCTTCTCGACCCACCCCTCGATGTTGCGCTGAGGGGCGACGCTCATGGCCAGGGCACCCGCCGGGACGTCCTTGCGGACGACGGCACCGGCTCCGGTCTTCGCTCCAGCTCCCAGCCTAACGGGCGCGACGAGCACCGTGTGCGAGCCGGTGTGCACCTCGTCCTCGATCTCGGTGCGGTGCTTGTTCACGTCGTCGTAGTTCGCGGTGATCGTGCTCGCGCCCAGGTTGACGCCTCGGCCGATCGTGGCATCGCCCACATACGACAGATGCGGGACCTTGCTGCCCTCGCCGATCTGCGCGTTCTTGGTCTCGACATAGGCGCCGATCTTGCCCTTCGCGCCGAGTACGGTGCCCGGTCGCAGGAACGAGAACGGCCCGACGGTGGCGCCCGCGCCGATGACGGCCAGGTTCGCGTCGGTGCGCTTGACGACGGCGTCCTCGCCGACCTCGCAGTCCACGAGCGTCGTGTCAGGGCCGACGGTCGCTCCGGCTGCGATGACGGTGGCACCGAGGATCTGCGTGTGCGGCAGCACGGTGACGTCCGCCGCGAGCTTCGCGTCGTCGTCGATCCACGTGGTCGCCGGGTCGATGATCGTGACGCCCTCGAGCTGCCACCGGCGGACGATGCGCCGGTTGAGGAGTCGGCCGACCTCGGCCAGCTGGGCGCGGTCGTTGACGCCGAAGGTGACGGTGATGTCGGATACGACCGATGCGGCGACGCGATCGCCGGCCTGGCGCAGTAGTCCAGGCACGTCGGTGAGGTACTTCTCGCCCTGCGCGTTGTCGACGCCGACCACCGGCAGGTACTGGCGCAGAGCCGCTGCGCGGAAGACGTACATGCCCGCGTTGATCTCGTTGACCGCGGCTTCGTCGTCGGTCGCGTCCTTCTGCTCGACGATGCGGTCGACATCGCCGGCTGCGTCGCGGATGACGCGCCCGTAGCCGGTCGGATCGTCCACGATGGCCGTCATCAGCGTCGCCGCAGCCCCGCTCGACCGGTGCTCCGCCACGAAGGCGCTGAGCGTCTCGGCGTCGGCGAGCGGGCAGTCGCCGGAGAGGATCAGCACATCGCCGTCGAACCCGGGGATCGCATCCAGCGCGACCTCGACCGCGCGCCCCGTACCGGGAACATCGTCCTGATCGACGAAAACGGTGTCCGGGTACGCCTCGGCGAGCGCCGCGACCACCTGATCGCGCTCGTGCCGGACGACGACCTCGATGTGCTCCGCACCGAGACGCGTCGCGGTGGTCAGCACGTGTCCGACCAGAGGGCGCCCTGCGATCGGGTGCAGCACCTTCGGAAGGCGCGAGCGCATCCGCGTGCCCTGCCCTGCTGCGAGGACGACGATGGCGAGGTTGTTCTGCGTCATGCTCCGCCGCCAGGACTCGAACCTGAACCTCACAGCTCCAAAGGCTGTCGTGCTGCCATTACACCACGGCGGACCGCGGCCTCCGGAGACGGAGCCGCCCGTCAAGTCTGCCATGCCCGGGCTGGACGACCGGTGCGCAGGAGTGAAGCTCGGCGCGTCATCCGCCGGAAACACGGCGCTGGGATGCTGGGGCCATGACCGTCACGATCGAGCGGGTGCGAGCATCGACTCCCGCACTGGCCGAGTTCATCGCCGCCCATCACGCGGACATGGTCGGCACCGCACCGCCGGAGAGCCAGCATGCGCTGCCGCTGGACGGCCTGCTGGCACCGGCGATCCGTCTGTTCACGGCCGTCGAGGCCGGCGCGATCGTGGCGACCGGTGCCCTCGCCGCCGTCGAGGACGGGCACGAGGAGCTCAAGTCGATGCGCACCCATCCCGACCTGCGCGGCCGGGGGATCGGCCGGACGATGCTCGCCTTCCTGATCGACGACGCGCGAGGCCGCGGCATCCGCCGGCTGTCGCTGGAGACCGGTGCTGACGACTTCTTCGCCCCGGCGCGGATGATATACACCAGGGCCGGCTTCGTCGAGTGCGACGCCTTCGGCCGGTACTCCCCCGACCCCCTCAGCACGTTCATGACTCTGGCCCTGGTGCGCAGCGGGTCGGAGCGCGGCACGCGGCGCGGGATAATGAACGGATGAGCGAGGCGGATGAGGTCGACCGGATCGTCGAGGCGTGGAACGTGCAGCGCCCCGATCTCGACTTCGCGCCGCTCGAGGTGCTCTCGCGCATGGATCGCCTCACGCGTCTGCTGGATCGGGCGCGGCGAGAGGTGTTCCGCCGCAGCGAGCTCGAGTCCTGGGAGTGGGACGTGCTGTCCGCACTTCGCCGCTCGGGCGACCCGTTCCAGCTGAGCCCGAAGCAGCTGCTGCAGCAGACCCTGGTCTCCAGCGGGACCATGACCAACCGGATCGACAGGCTCGTGGCGCGGCGGCTCGTCCGGCGCGAGGCGGATCCGGGCGACGGCCGCAGCATCCTGGTCACCCTGACGGAGGACGGCCGCACCCGGGTGGATGCGGCCATCACCCGACTCGTCGATGTGGAAGCCGATCTGCTCCAGGCACTCTCGCGCAGCGACCGGGACCGGATGGCCGCGCTGCTGCGCAAGCTGAGCCTGAGCTTCGACGCCTGAGGTCAGAGCTCGGGGTCGACGATCACGGCCGCTTTGCCGGTGACGCGTCCTGATTCGACCCGCTCGTGCGCCGCGGACAGCTCCTCGAGCGCGAACGTCGAATCCAGGTGGACCGTCGCCGCGCCGGCATCCGCGAGCGCGGCGATCTCGGCCAGCTGCGCGCCGTCCGCGTGCACGAGGATACGCGCGACGGGAGCGGCGCCCCATGCCGCGAGCTGGTCCCGCTGCGGGTCGGACAGACCGGTGATCGTGATCACCGCGGTCGCGTCTCCTACCGCCCCGTGCGGGGGCAGGGTATCGTCGACCGTGATGATCACGGCATCCACGCGCGGCACGACGGCCAGGCGCTCCGCGTCCCGGTAGTCGATCACCTCGTCGGCTCCCCAGGAGCGGACCAGGTCGTGCTTGGCCGTGCTCGCCGTGGCGATGACGTGGGCGCCACGGGCCTTCGCGAGCTGGATCGCGAGGTGGCCGACGCCACCGGAGCCTCCGAGCACCAGGACCCGATGACCGGCGACGACGCCCGCCGCCTCGAGGGCCTGCCAGGCGGTCAACGCGACCAGTGGCGCGGCGCCCGCCTGCGCCGTGCTCCACGACGCCGGTGCGGACGCGAGGTCTGCGGCGGCGACGATCGCGTAATCCGCCAGCGTGTGCGCTGCGGAGGGGAAGGCCGCGAGGGCGAAGACGCGATCGCCCGTGGTCCAGCGCCCGGCGCCCTCACCGACCTCGCTCACGACGCCGGCGACGTCCCATCCCGGCCGGTCGGAGTACTCGATGGGCCCGAAGTCGGTCGCGGCCGCGCGGATCTTGACATCGACGGGATTGATCCCGACCGCGCCCACCCTGACGACGACCTCTCCAGCGCCGGGTCGCGGGATCTCGGCCTCGACGAGGGAGACGACCTCTGCGGCCTGACCTGCACCGGAGTACTTCACTGAGCGCATGTGCGCACCTTTCTGTCGTGCGGCCCACCCGGCCGTACGACCCAGCCTGGCGTGCGATCCGCCGGCGCGACAGTGGCCGGATAGACAAGATATGTCAAGATATGGCCATGCATCATGTGGTCGTCGTCGCGCTACCAGGAGTCTTCCCCTACGAGCTGGGGATCCCGGCCCGGTTCTTCCGCGCCGCGCATCGCGACGGCGAGGCGCTGTACTCCGTCACCACCTGCACGCTCGACGGTCGACCCGTGCGCACGAACAGCGATTTCTCGGTCGCCCCTGAGGCCGACCGCGATGCGCTACGCGTCGCGGACACGATCGTCGTTCCGCCCTGGAGCGCTGCGGAGACCTCCGGCGACCCGATCGGGCTCGCGGAGTTCGCCGACCGCCGCATCGTGAGCTTCTGCACCGGCGCGTTCACCGTCGCCGCGTCAGGCCTGCTCGACGGGAAGGACGCCACGACGCACTGGTGCGCCTCCGCCGAGTTCGAGCGACGGTTCCCGCAGGTGCGCCTGCGCCAGGACGAGTTGTTCGTCGACACCGGCGGCGTCCTCACCGCCGCCGGTGCATCCGCCGCGATCGACGCGACGATGCATCTGATCGCAAGCGATCACGGTGCGTCCATCGCGGCGACCGTCTCGCAGGTCACTCTCGCCGCGCCGCACCGCGGCGGGGGTCAGCGCCAGTTCGTCGCCAGGCCCTCCGTCATCGGCGGAACGGGATCCGCGAGCGACATCCAGTCCTGGCTGCTGGCGCGCATCGACGAGCCGCTCTCGCTCGGCGCGGTGGCCGACGCCTTCGGGATGAGCGTGCGCACACTCACGCGGCGCTTCCGTGCCGAGACGGGGCGGACCGTCGGCGACTGGTTCGCGGATGCACGCGTGGACCGGGCGAGGGAGCTGCTGGAGACGACCGATCTGCTGGTCGACGACGTCGCGAACCGCTCGGGGTTCGGCACCGGAGCCGCGCTGCGCAAGCACTTCCGCGATCGGATCGGACTGTCGCCGCAGCAGTACCGCTCCCGCTTCAGCCGCGCCGCGTAGGCTTGATCGAATGGCCATGCTCTCCCCTCTGCCGCCGCGCGACGGCGTCGGCGCGACGCGGTTGCACGTGCCGCTGCACGGCGAGTGGCCGACGATCTCGGCGTACATGGTCGAACGCTTCCATCACCTCGAATCCGGTGAGCTGCTGGCTCGCTTCGATCGCGGTGAGATCATCGCCCGTGACGGCAGCGCCGTCCCGCTGGACGCCCCGCTCGGTGCACAGGAGTTCGTCTGGTACTACCGCGAGCCGCCGGTGGAGACCGACATCCCGTTCGACATCGACGTGCTGCACGAGGACCGCGACCTCGTCGTGATCGACAAGCCGCACTTCCTGCCGAGCACGCCGGGCGGCAAGTACCTGCAGAGCTCCGCGCTGGTGAGGCTGCGCCGCCTGCTCGGCAATGACGAGCTCACACCGATCCATCGCCTGGACCGCGCCACGGCCGGTCTGCTGATGTTCTCCGCCCGCCCGTCGACGCGCGGCGCCTATCAGCTCCTGTTGCAGAACCGCCGTGTCGAGAAGGTCTACGAGGCGGTCTCGGCTCGACCGGCCGATCTGCCGGCCTTCCCGCTGGTCCACCGCAATCACATCGTCAAGGAACGCGGGCACGTGTGCGTGCGCGTGGATGCCGCGCGCGAGCCGAACTCCGAGACGCTGATCGAGCTGCTGTCCACCGACGAGCAGGTTGTGCACACCCTGCTGCGGCCGCACACGGGCAAGATGCACCAGCTGCGCGTGCATCTTGCGGCGCTCGGCATGGGCATCCTGCACGACGGGTTCTACCCCGACCTGCTGCCGGAGGCGCCGGACGATTTCGAACGGCCGCTGCAGCTGCTGGCCCGGGAGCTGCGGTTCATCGATCCGCTCAGCGGCGCCGAGCGCGAGTTCCGCACCCGGCGCACGCTGGCCTTCGCCCCCTGACCGTACGCGGGGACGCTATCGGCGCATCACCTTGCGGGCGAGCCAGGTGCCGAGCGTCTGCGCGAGGTGCACGAACACCACGATGAGGACGATCGCCGCCCACATGACGATCGGTTCGAACTGGCGGAAACCGTAGACCTGAGCGAATCCACCCAGCCCTCCGGCTCCGATCAGCAACGTCATGGCGCTCATGTCGATGATCGCCACGATGATGAACGTGTACCCGAGGATGAGCGGTCCGAGCGCCTCTGGGATCACGACCGAGAAGAGGATGCGCCACGGCCCTGCGCCCATCGATCGAGCCGCCTCGATCACACCGGGGTTCACACCCACGAGGTGCTGCTCGACGATGCGGCCGATCGCGAACGACGCGGCCAAGGACAGGGCGAACACGCCGGCGTTGATGCCGATGCCCGTGCCGATCACCGCACGGATCAGCGGCTGCGCCACAGCGATGAAGATCACGAACGGGATCGGGCGGAAGAAGTTGACGAGGAAGTTCAGCAGCGCGGCCACGACCCGATTGGGCATCAGTCCACCGCTACGGGTGACGTACAGCCCCATGCCGATCACGCCGCCGAGAATGCCTCCGAAGAACAGAGTGAGCGCGACCATGTAGAGCGTCTCGCCCGCGGCCAGCCAGAAGTCGGGCAGGAGTTCGAGGAACCGATCCATCAGCGCGCCTCCCCTCGGCCGATGCGTGTGACTTCCACGTGGTGGCCGATCTTCGCGAGGGCCGCGTCGATCGCGGCATCCGATCCGCGGATCGCGAGGGTCAGGTGTCCGAAGGCCCGACCCCGGATGTCGTTGATGCCGCCGTACACGAGCTCGAAGTCGAGTCCTGCCTCGGCGAGGTCGACGAACACGCTCGCCTGAGAGGAGTCGCCGTCGCGGAACGAGAACGTCACCAGTTCACCGGCGTGCCGGTCGCGCAGGACGAACAGCTCGCTCGGGGAAGGCACCCCCTTGATGACCGTGCCGACGAAGCGCTGTGAGGCGGGATGCTGCGGCGCGGAGAACACCTCGAACACGTCGCCCTTCTCGATGACACGGCCGGAGTCCATCACGGCGACCTTGGTCGCGAGGGTCTGGATGACGTCCATCTCATGCGTGATGACGACGATCGTCACGCCCTGCTCCTCGTTGACCCGCTTGAGCAGCGCGAGCACCTCGTGCGTGGTCTCGGGGTCGAGCGCACTGGTGGCTTCGTCCGCCAGCAGGATCGCCGGACGCGTCGCCAGGGCGCGCGCGATGCCGACGCGCTGCTTCTGGCCGCCGGAGAGCTGCTCCGGATACGAGTTCGCCCTGTCGCCGAGACCGACGAACGACAGCAGCTCGGTCACGCGGGCGTCGATGTCCGCCGCGGACCAGCCGGCGAGCTTGAGCGGGAAAGCGACGTTCGCGCGGACGCTCTTGGCCGCGAAGAGGTTGAACTGCTGGAAGATCATGCCGATGCCGCTGCGCACACGGCGCAGATCGCGTTCGGGCAGCGCGGTGATCTCCTCGCCGTTCACGACGATCGACCCGCTCGTCGCCGGTTCGAGAGCATTGATCAGGCGCACGAGCGTCGACTTGCCGGCACCCGAGTAGCCGATGATGCCGAAGACGTCGCCCTTCTCGATGTCGAGCGTGACGTCGTCGACGGCGCGGACCTGCGCATCGCCGCCTGCGGGCGACGGATACGCCTTCGAGACGTTCGTGAGGGACACGATCGGCATGGGGACTCCGGTTCTGTGAGGGTGCGGCCGGGGCGAACGACGAATCGGGCGGTGCGTGAAGGCACCGCCCGATTCTCTCGCATCTGAGCTCAGCCGGCTGCTGCGATGTCCTCCTGGACGGTCTTCAGCGACTCGACGAGGTCGGCCGCGGGGATCTGCAGCGCCACGGCGGTGTTGCCGGACGACTCCTGCAGGCCCGCCTGCACGGCCTCATCCGTCTGGAAGATCTCGACGAGCTTGAGGTACGTCTCGTTGTCGGCCTCATCCGCGCGGGAAGCGAAGATGTTCACGTAGGGCAGCGCGTTGGGGTCCTCGGGGTCGTCCTGTGCGATGGCGTCCTCGAAGCTGAGACCCGCGTCCTCGACGAAGTCGTTGTTGATGATCGCAGCGTCGACGTCCGGCAGCGACGTCGGGATCAGCGCGGCCTCGAGCGCGGTGACGGTGACCTTGGACTTCGCCTCGTCGATGTCGGAAAGGTCGGAGAGGGTCGTGCCGCCGCTCTTGAGCTCGATGAGCCCGGCGGACTGCAGCACGAGCAGTGCGCGTGCCTGGTTGGACGCGTCGTCCGGGACGGCGACCGTGCCGCCGTCGGGCACGTCCTTCACGTCGTCGTACTTGCTGGAGTACAGACCGAGCGGGTAGATCGCGGTCGAGCCGACGGGCGTCAGGTCCTCGCCCGAGGCCTCGTTGTACTGCGCGAGGTAGATGATGTGCTGGAACTGGTTGAGGTCCAGCTCGCCCTCGGTGAGCGCGGGGTTCGGCTGCTCGTAGGAGCCGAAGTTCACCAGTTCGACGGTGATGCCCTCCTCCGCAGCCGCCTCGACGAACGGGGCCCACTGCGCGTCACCGTCGTTGACGACGCCGATCTTCACGGTCTCGGTGGAGCCGCCGTCGGAGTCACCTCCTGCGGTGTCGTCGGATGCGGTGGCGCAGCCGGCGAGCGCGACGAAGAGCGGGACCGCGGCGAGCGCGGCGATGACGGACGTGGTGCGTCGTGACATGTTTTCCTCCTGGTGGGACTCGAATACGTTAGGCACCCGGTCGCGCGATCGCGGAATCCGGATGTCACAGAGCGTCACGGGGTCCGCCCATCGCCCCACGAGGACGAGAAGAGGGTGCTTGCACCGCGCGTTGTGCTGCACTGAGTATGGACAGAGGCATCGCGCCGTCGGTGCGAGCCCGGGAAGGGATCACCATGGCCGACAAGCCGAACATTCTCATCATCTGGGGCGATGACATCGGCATCTCCAACCTCAGCACCTACACGGACGGCCTGATGGGCTACCGGACGCCGAACATCGATCGCATCGCGGACGAGGGCGTCAAGTTCACCGACTACTACGGCGAACAGAGCTGCACGGCCGGTCGTGCCGCGTTCATCACCGGGCAGAACCCGTACCGCACCGGCCTCACCAAGGTCGGCATGCCGGGCGCGAAGCTCGGCCTGCAGCCGGAGGACCCGACCATCGCCGACGCACTCAAGCACCACGGCTACGCCACCGGGCAGTTCGGCAAGAACCACCTCGGCGACCGAGACGAGCACCTGCCGACCGCGCACGGGTTCGACGAGTTCTTCGGCAACCTCTACCACCTCAACGCCGAGGAGGAGCCGGAGCATCCCGACTACCCCACGGACGAGGAGTTCCCCGGCTTCAGCGAGCGGTTCCGGCCCCGCGGCGTCATCCACTCCTGGGCGAACGAGGACGGCACCCAGCGGATCGAGGACACCGGCCCGCTGACGAAGAAGCGCATGGAGACCGTGGACGAGGAGTTCCGCGACGCCGCAGCGGACTTCATCCGCGCCAAGGCGGACGAGGACACCCCGTTCTTCGTCTGGTTCAACTCCACGCACATGCACTTCCGCACGCACACGAAGGAGGAGAGCAAGGGTCGCGCCGGACGCTGGCAGTCCGAGTACCACGACACCATGCTCGACCACGATGACGTCGTCGGCAGCCTGCTCGATCTGCTCGACGAGCTCGGTCTGGCCGAGAACACGATCGTCATGTACTCCACCGACAACGGCCCGCACATGAACAGCTGGCCGGATGCCGGGATGACCCCGTTCCGCAACGAGAAGAACTCCAACTGGGAGGGCGCGTACCGCGTCCCCGCGATGGTGCGGTGGCCTGGACGAATTCCGGCGGGGACCACCCTGAACGGCATCGTCAGCCACAACGACTGGTTCGTGACGCTGCTCGCGGCCGTCGGCGACGGCGACATCGCCGCCCGGCTGAAGGACGGCACCGAGCTGCACGGCACCGAGTTCAAGGTGCACCTGGACGGTCACAACCAACTGGACTACATCACGGGCGGGGCCGAGCACAGCCCGCGGCGCCACTTCTTCTACGTCTCGGACGACGGCGACCTCACGGCGCTGCGATTCGAGAACTGGAAGCTGGTGTTCCTCGAGCAGCGCGCGGTCGGCACACTGCAGGTGTGGCAGGAGCCGTACATCGAGCTGCGGTTCCCGAAGCTGTTCAACCTGCGCACTGACCCGTTCGAGCGCGCCGACATCACGTCGAACACGTACTGGGACTGGGTGCTCGAGCACATCTTCCTGATGATCCCCGCGCAGGCGTACGTGGGCAGGATGCTGCAGAGCCTGGTGGAGTTCCCGCAGCGACAGGAATCCGCATCGTTCACGATCAATCAGGTCATGAAGAAGCTCGAGAACGCCACGACCGGCGCGTCCTGAGCCGATGACGACGAAGGCGGGGTCCGGATTCTGCCGGGCCCCGCCTTCCGCGTGTCAACCGATCTGCTCGGTGAGTTCGAACCAGCGCAGCTCGAGTTCTTCGATCTCGTCCTGCTGCGCCTGGATCGCCTTCATCTTCTCACCGAGTCCCGCATAGTCCGCCTGGTCGTGCTCGGCGAGGGCGTGCTTGGCCCGGTCGACCTGATCCGTCAGCTTCTGGATGCGGCGCTCGAGAGCCGAGACCTCCTTCTGCGCGGTGCGCAGCGCTGCGCCGTCCAGCCCCTTCGGCGCTGATGACGCCCCCTGGGGCTTCTGCGGCTCGGCATCCTGCAGCGCCCGCAGCCGCAAGTACTCGTCGACTCCCCCCGGCAGATGCCGTAGATAGCCGCCGAGGACCGCGTACTGCTGGTCCGTGACCCGCTCCAGGAAGTACCGGTCGTGGCTCACGACCAGCAGGGTCCCAGGCCACGAGTCCAGCAGGTCCTCGATGGCCGCGAGCATGTCGGTGTCCATGTCGTTGGTCGGCTCGTCCAGGATCAGCACGTTCGGCTGGTCGAGCAGGACGAGCAGCAGTTGCAGACGGCGCTGCTGACCGCCGGAGAGGTCCTTGACCGGCGTGGAGAGCTGCGCGGTCGAGAACCCGAGACGTTCGAGCAGCTGCCCTGGCGTCAGATCCTGGCTCTTCGAACCGGTCCCGAAGGTGTAGTCCGTGCGCAGCCCCGAGATCACGACGCGCACGGGATCGTTCCAGTGCTGGGCGAGCTCGTCGATGCGCTGCGTGAGCGTGCGCACCTGCACGGTCTTGCCGCGCTTGACCCGCCCGCTGGTCGGCTCGACCGTCCCGGCGACGAGGCCGAGCAGCGTCGACTTGCCTGCGCCGTTGACGCCGAGGATGCCGGTGCGCTCCCCCGGCGCGATGCGCCACTCGACGTCGCGCAGCACTTCGCGCGCCGGGGACGCCGCCGTCGCGGGGTACGTCACCCCGGCATCCAGCAGGTCGACCACGTCCTTGCCGAGGCGGGCCGTGGCCAGCGACTGCAGCGAGACGGTGTCGCGGATCTCCGGGACGTCCTCGATGAGCTGGTTGGCGGCATCGATGCGGAACTTCGGCTTACTCGTGCGGGCCGGTGCGCCGCGGCGCAGCCAGGCGAGCTCCTTGCGCGCGATGTTCTGGCGCTTGGCCTCGGATGCCGCTGCCATCCGGTCGCGCTCGACGCGCTGCAGGATGTACGCGGCGTACCCGCCTTCGAACGGTTCGACGATGCGGTCGTGCACCTCCCAGGTCTCGGTGCACACCTCGTCGAGGAACCACCGGTCGTGGGTCACGACGAGGAAGGCGCCGGCATTCGCGGGCCAGCGCTTCTTCAGGTGGGCGGCGAGCCAGGTGATCGCCTCGACGTCGAGGTGGTTGGTCGGCTCGTCCAGCGCGATGATGTCCCAGTCCTGGGCGAGCAGGGCCGCGAGGGCGACCCGGCGCCGCTGGCCGCCGCTGAGGGCGTCGACCGGCGCGTTCCAGTCCAGATCGCGCAGCAGACCGTGGATGACGTCGCGGACGCGGGCGTCGCCCGCCCACTCGTGCTCAGCGGTGTCGCCGACGACCGCCTGCGCGATCGTGTGCGCATCGTCGAGCGTGTCCGCCTGGTCGAGCACGCCGACCCGTGTCCCCGCACGCATCGTGACGCGTCCGGCATCCGGTTCCTTGCGGCCCGCGAGCATCGCCAGCAGCGAGGACTTGCCGTCGCCGTTGCGTCCGACGATGCCGATCCGGTCGCCCTCCTCGATGCCGAGGGTGATGGAGTCGAAGACGACCTTGGTCGGGTATTCGAGGTGGAGGCCTTCGGCCCCGAGAAGATGTGCCATGTCCTCTCCAGGGTAGTCGCCGGATACGCGGCGAGCCGCCCGGGCTGGACCCGGGCGGCTCGCCGTGCTGTGCGCGTCGTGCTTACTGGTACGACTCGACGATCTCGAGGAGGCTCGGGACGTTGGCGTACGCCTCTGCCGCGTTCTCCTGCGTGACGATGACCGGGTCGAGCAGGTAGGCCGGGACGATCTTCTCGCCGTTGTCGTACGACTCGGTATCGTTGACCTCGACCTCTTCGCCCCCCTGCAGCTGCTGCACCATCTTGATCGACTGCTCGACGAGCAGCGTGGTGTCCTTGTTGATCGTGGAGTACTGGATGCCCTCCATGATCGACTTGACCGACTCGACCTCGGAGTCCTGGCCGGTCACGACCGGAACAGGCTTGCCGGCCTGCTGCACGGAGGTGATGATGGCGCGGGCCAGCGTGTCGTTCGGCGACAGGACGCCGTCGAGCACCGTGTCACCGCTGTACGAGCTGGTGAGCAGGGTGTCCATGCGGTTCTGCGCGTTCTCGGCGAGCCAACCCTCGGTCGCCGTCTGAGCGATCTCGGTCTGACCCGACACCACGTTGAGCGTGCCGTCCTCGATCTTCGGCTCGAGGACGCTCATCGCGCCGTCGAAGAAGACCTTGGAGTTGGCGTCGTCGGGCGAACCCGAGAACAGCTCGATGTTGTACGGCGCCTCGTGACCGGCGCGCTCGGCGAGACCCTCGAGGAGGGCCGTGCCCTGGAGCTCGCCGACCTTGAAGTTGTCGAACGCGACGTAGTAGTCGACGGCCTCGGTGTTCTCGATCAGACGGTCGTACGCGATCACGGAAGCGCCGGCGTCCTTGGCCGCCTGCACCTGCGTGGCCAGCTGCTTGCCGTCCTTCGCGCCGATGATGATGACCTTGGCGCCGCCGGTGACCATCGCCTGGATCTGGTTCTGCTGCTCGGCGACCGTGTTGCTGGCCGGGGCGTACTGGACGTCGGCCTTGAAGCCGGCCTCTTCCAGTCCGTCCTTGAACAGCTGGCCGGCGAGAACCCAGTTCTCGCTGGTCTTGTCCGGAAGCGCGACGCCGATCGTGGAGCCGGCCTCGAAGCCCGTGGTCTCCTCGGCGCCCGAACCCTCGTCGGTTCCGCCGCCTCGTTCGCCGGAGCAGCCGGTGAGGGCGAGCGCTGCTGCGGCGACCAACGCTGTCGCCGTGACTGCCATTCTCTTCATGCGATCTCTTTCTCTGGTGGTTTCTCTTGTGGTGCGGGGACTGCCGTCACTCGGACGGAGTCTCCTTCTTCCCGCTCGCGGTGCCCGCGGCGGAGGTCGGGTAGTCGGTGAGGTTCGGCGCGTCCTTCTGGTGGCGACGGCGCGTCAGCAGACCGGTGAGCGACGGGCGGCCCTGCTGCTTGTTCCAGACGTCGATGCCGACGGCGAACAGCAGCACGATGCCCTTGATCATCGCGACGACGTCGGCGCCCGCGCCCAGCAGTGCGAGACCGTTGTTGAGGAAGGCCATCACCAGGCCACCGATGATCGAGCCGATCACGGTGCCGATGCCGCCGGCGACAGCCGCACCGCCGATGAACACGCTGGCGATCGCGTCGAGCTCCCAGCCGGTTCCGTCGTTCGGCCCGGACGCCTGCGAACGGGCCACGAAGATCATGCCGGCCAGGGCCGCCATCATCGACATGTTCATCATGACGAAGAAGTCGACCCAGCGGTCCTTCACGCCGGACAGGCGGGCGGCGTGACGGTTGCCGCCGACCGCGTAGATGTGACGGCCGAAGATCGTGTTCCGGGTGATGAACGAGTAGATGATGACCAGCGCGAGCAGGATGAGACCGGGAACCGGGAAGCTGGTGCCTGGGCGTCCGGTGGCGAACATCCAGCCGGCGGCGAGCACGACGATCGAGAGCAGCACGACCTTGGTGATGCTCACCCACAGCGGAGCGCTCTCCGAGCCCATCCTGTGCTGGATGCGCCGTGTGCGGATCTCCCAGAAGATGAGCCATGCCACACCGAGCAGCGCCAGCACCATCGTGAGCACGTTGAAGTCCAGCGGGACGGCGAGTTCGGGCAGGTACCCCGTGCCGATGACCTGGAAGCCCTTGGGGACCGGGATGGTCTGTGCGTCGCCGATGAACTGCTGGGCGCCGCGGAAGAACAGCATTCCCGCCAGCGTCACGATGAAAGCCGGCACACCGACGTACGCGACCCAGAATCCCTGCCATGCGCCCACGAGTGCACCGACGCCGAGGCCGAGGAGGATCGCCGCCGGCCAGGGGAGGTTCCAGTCAGCCATCGACTTGGCGACGATGATGCCGACGAACGCGGCGACGGAACCGACCGACAGGTCGATGTGCCCCATGATGATGACCATCACCATGCCGATCGCGAGGATCAGGATGAACGAGTACTGGTTGACGACGTTGATGAGGTTGCCGGGGGTCAGCGTCGCACCGGCCGGGTTGCGCAGCAGGGTGAGGATCTCGAACAGCGCGATGATGACGATCAGGCTGCCGAGGATGCCGAACTGCCGCATCGACGACGTGTTGCCGCCGAACATCTTCCTGATGTCGCCGAAGTGGAAGCCCTGCTTCGGAGTCGGGGTGGTCGTGGTGCTCATGCGTTCGCCTTCTGATTCGTGGAGGTCATGCTGCGCATGAGCGCCTCCGGGGTCGCCTGGTCGCTCGGGATGCAGTCGGTGACGCGTCCCTCGAAGATGGTGTAGATGCGGTCGGAGATGCCCATCAGCTCGGGCAGCTCGCTGGAGATGACGATCACGCCCTTGCCGGCGGCGGCGAGCTCGTTGATGATCGAGTAGATCTCGTACTTCGCGCCGACGTCGATACCGCGCGTCGGCTCGTCGAGGATCAGCAGATCGGGGTCGGTGAACATCCACTTCGCCAGCACGACCTTCTGCTGGTTGCCGCCGGAGAGCTTGCCGACGCCCTCCTCGACCGTCGGGGTCTTGATGCGCAGCGCCTTGCGGTAGCGCTCGGCGACCGCGTACTCCTCGCGGTCGTCGACGACGCCGCGACGGGAGATCTTCGACAGCTTCGCCGAGACGACGGCGCGCTTGATCGTGTCGAGGAGGTTGAGCCCGAGCACCTTGCGGTCCTCGCTGACGTACGCGAGACCGTGCCGGATCGCCGACGAGACGTCGGGGAGCTCGATCTCCTGGCCGTCCTTGTACAGCTGGCCGCTGAGGAACGTGCCGTAGGAGCGACCGAAGATGCTCATCGCGAACTCGGTGCGCCCTGCGCCCATGAGACCGGCGATGCCGACGACCTCACCGCGGCGCACGTTCAGGCTCGAGCCCTTGACGACCATGCGCTCCGAGACGGTCGGATGCTGGACCCACCAGTCCTTGACCTCGAAGAGGACCTCGCCGATCTCGGGCGTGCGATCCGGGTAGCGGCTCTCGAGCGAGCGGCCGACCATCCCGCGGATGATGCGGTCCTCGTTGATCTCACCGCGGCTGATGTCGAGCGTCTCGACGGTGCGGCCGTCGCGGATGATCGTGATCTCGTCGGCGATCTGCTCGATCTCGTTCAGCTTGTGGCTGATCATGATCGAGGCGATCCCCTTGGCCTTCAGGCCCAGGATGAGGCCGAGCAGGTGCTGCGAATCGTTCTCGTTCAGCGCAGCCGTCGGCTCGTCGAGGATGAGCAGCTTGACGTCCTTGTTGAGCGCCTTGGCGATCTCGATGAGCTGCTGTTTACCCACACCCAGGTGCTTGATCGCGATGTCGGGGTCCTCGTCGAGGCCCACGCGCGCCAGCAGCTCGGTGGCTCGGGTCTTCGCCTTCTGCCAGTCGATGGCGCCGAAGTGCGCGATCTCGTTGCCGAGGAAGATGTTCTCGGTGATCGACAGTTCGGGGATCAGCGCGAGCTCCTGGTGGATGATCGCGATGCCGGCCTGCTCGCTGGCGGCGATGTCCTTGAATCGCTGCTCCTCGCCGTACAGCAGGATGTCGCCGTCGTAGGTCCCGTACGGGTAGACACCCGAGAGGACCTTCATCAGGGTCGACTTGCCTGCGCCGTTCTCACCGCAGATCGCGTGGATCTCGCCGGCTCGCACGGTGATGGAGACATCGGACAGTGCCTTGACGCCGGGGAACTCCTTGGTGATGCCACGCATCTCCAAGATGGGCCCCGATACGACCGGCAACGTTGCTGTGCTGCTCACGGATCTTCCTCGATACTTGACGGCCAGTCCCAATGTGACCGTTCACATGAGACACAATATTGCGCCTCCGTCGGCCCGCTGTCAAGTGGACCTCGGAATCCGACGCTCTAACGAGATGCGCTGGACGATCGGATGCGCAGCAGCGGCTCGACCGGACCGAACTGCGGCGCGGGTTCTCTGCGGATCTCGGCGAGCAGGATGCCGACCGCTCTCCGACCGAGTTCGGGGAAGTCCTGGTGGACCGTCGTCAAGGGCGGCCAGACGTGAGCGGCGACGGGGATGTCGTCGAATCCGACGACGCTGACATCGCGCGGCACATCGAGTCCGGCATCGCGGAAGCCGTGCATGAGACCGATGGCCATCAGATCGTTCGCCGCGAAGACCGCCGTGAAATCGCGGCGGCGCGCGAGTTCCGTACCGGCGAAGTATCCGAAGTCCGCCGTCCAGTCGCCGCGGATCGGAGGGATCGTCGGCAGGTCCGCCTCACGCAGCGCCTCGAGGTAGCCACGCATCCTCGACTCCGCTTCGATCCAGTCCTGCGGACCGGCGAGATGCAGGATGTCGACGTGCCCCTGCGCGATGAGGTGCTCGGTGACCGAGCGCGCACCGGCCACCTGGTCGGCGGAGTGCGTGAACCCGTCGGACCCCGATGCCGTCTGCAGACTGACCAGCGGCACGCCCACGGCCATGCCCCGCAGCACGTTGAACACGCGCACCTGCGGCGCGAGCGCGACGATTCCGCTGACCTGTTCGCGGCCGAGCTGCCTGATCGCCTCGCCGATGGCCTCCGGTGAGGTGGTCGGCAGGTTGACGGTGCTGACCGAATACCCCTCCGCCCGCGCGGCATCCTCGATTCCGGCGATCGACGAGGTCGGCCCGAATTCGCCGATCGTCGCCGAGAGGATGCCGATGGTCGTCGTCGTGCTGGTGACCAGCGCACGGGCGGCGAGGTTGGGCCGGTAGTCGAGGACCGCGATCGCGTCCTGGACGCGCTTCTTGGTCTCCGGGCGGATGCTCGGATGGTCGTTCAGCACCCGGGAGACGGTCTGATGCGAGACGCCGGCCAACCGCGCGACGTCGCGGATGCTGGGGACGCGTGCTCGCTCGCCGGAGGCCGCCATGGCATCGCCTCCCTCGCGTGTGCACGGTCACATCGATCATCCCATTATGTATCCAGCGCACAGCGCGCGCATCCCGACGGGCGCGATCGTCGTCGGATGCCGACAGGAACGCCCGGCGCGCCTGGTCGGATGCGGCCGGCGCTAGAACCGTGGCGCGCGGGCGACCGGGTCGTTCAGCAACGGCTCGAACGCCAGTTCGGCCGGTGCGATCTGCATCAGGTGCGAGCGCATGTGCGCGCGCTCGAGGCGCACCGTACGTCCCTCCGCCCCGACAGGGTGTATCCGCACCGCCGCCGACAGCCGCTCCCGACTCGTCGCGAGCAGGACGCCGAGATAGCCGGAGAGCACGACCATCTCGGGGGCGAACGCGTTGACGAAGTTGGTGAGCGCTACCGACAGCACATCGACCTGCCTGGCGACCTCTGCCAGGATCACCGGGTCCCGGACGAGCCCGAGTTCGATGTCGAGTTCGTCCTCGTCCAGCCCGCGCCGCCCCAGCAGCGCCAGCACCTTGGCGGGGTGGACCTCGACCTGGAGGCACCCGCGACGTCCGCACGAGCAGAGGGCTCCGGACGTGTTCACGACGGTGTGGCCGAACTCGCCGGCGAATCCGGATGTGCCGCGCAGCAGCGCGCCGTCGAGGACCAGGCCTCCCCCGATGCCGTTCATCGACCCGCTGAGGTACAGGACGTTGTCGATGCCTCGGCCGATGCCGAACCGCGTCTCCGCCATGGCGCCGACGCTGGCGTCGTTGCCCACGGTCACCTCCATGCCGAGCGCGTCCGTGAGGCGGTGCGCCATGTGCTCGCGCCGCCAGCCCAGCGAGGGCGACAGCACCACCGTGCCGCCGTGATCGACGAGTCCTGGCACGGCGACGCCTGCGCCGATCAGTCGGTAGTGACGATCGATGTCGGCGCGCATTCCGGCGACGAGGGAGGCGGCGACCTGGGCGAAGCGGCGAGGGCTCGGCGGCCGCGCGAGATCGTGGCGGACGCGGGAATGGACAGCGCCGCCCAGGCCGACCAGCGCCACCGACACCGCGAGCGGATCCGCCGTCACGCTGAGCGCCACGACGCGATCCTCGGCGGCGACACCCAACGACGGCCGCCCGACACGACCCGTCGGCTTGACCGCGGTCTCGCAGACCAGCTGCAGGTCCAGCAGCTCCTGCACGAGCCCTGTGACGGTGGACCGGTTCAGCCCCGTCGACGCCCCGATCTCGGAACGCGAGGTGGCCCCAGCCCCGTGCACCAGCTGCAGCACGGCGGCAAGATTCTGCTGGCGCACGTCCTCGTTCGTCGTGCGCGCGGCCGGACGCGCCACGACCGAGGAGGTCGGGAACTCGGGCGGCGCGGCTGTGCGTCTCGGGGTCATGACTTCTCAGCCGCCATGTGACGCATGAGCAGCTCCTGTGTGAGGTCGTCCCTGACGAATTCCGCCGTGATGCGACCGTGGGCGAGCGTGTAGACCCGGTCGGAGAGTCCGATCACCTCCGGCAGCTCGGAGGAGATGACGATGATCGCCTTGCCCTGCGCGGCCAGTTCGTTGATCAGCCCGTAGATCTCGTACTTCGCGCCGACGTCGATGCCGCGCGTCGGTTCGTCGAGGATCAGGACGTCCGGATTGGTGAACATCCACCTGGACAGGACCGTCTTCTGCTGATTCCCGCCGGACAGCGTCGCCGTGATGGCGGCCACGCTGGACGTCTTGATGTTCATCTTGTAGCGATAGGCCTCCGCCACCTTGCGCTCGCGCACCTCGTCCACGAGGCCGCGCGTGGCCAGTCTGCCCAGCGCAGCCGCCGAGATGTTCGACTGCACGGAGGCGAGCAGGTTCAGTCCATCGTCGCGCCTGTCCTCCGGCACATACGCGATGCCGTGGCCTATGGCCTCGCGGATTGTGCGCAGCTCGATCCGCTCGCCGCGCTTGAACGCCTCGCCGGTGGTCTCGCCGCCGTACGAACGGCCGAAGATGCTCATCGCGAGTTCGGTGCGTCCTGCGCCCATGAGGCCGGCGATCCCCACGATCTCGCCGGCCCTCACGTGCATGCTCACGTCATCGATGATCACACGCCCCGGATCGTGCGGATGGACGACGGTCCAGTTCCGGATGCCGAACATCTCGTCTCCGATGTCGGGTTCGCGCGGGGGGAACAGGTCGTCCAGCGGACGACCGACCATGGCCCGGATGATGCGCCCCTCATCGGTCTCCGGATCGTCCGCCCGCATCGTCTCGACCACCGCGCCGTCACGGAGCACGGTGATGCGGTCGGCGACCCCGAGGACCTCGCGCAGCTTGTGCGAGATGAGCACGCACGTGATTCCGTGCGACCGGAATCGATCGACGAGGGCCAGCAGCCGGTCGGAATCCTCGCGCCCGAGCGCGGCGGTCGGCTCGTCCAGGATCAGCAGCTTCACGTTCTTGGCGAGCGCCTTGGCGATCTCGACCATCTGCTGCTTGCCGATGCCCAGCTCGCCCATCCGCGTCGCGGGATTCTCGTCGAGGCCGACGCTCGCCAGGAGCTCGGCGGCGCGCGCGTGCGTCGCCGCCTCGTCGACGAGTCCGAACCGGCTGACCTCATGCCCGAGGAAGATGTTCTCAGCGACCGTGAGCTGCGGGACGACCGCCAGTTCCTGATGGATGATGACGATGCCCTCGGCCTCGCTGTCCGCCAGCGAGCGGAAGCGCATCTCCCGCCCTTCGAACACGACGTCGCCGGCGAAACTGCCGTGCGGGTGCACGCCGCTGAGGATCTCCATGAGCGTGGATTTGCCCGCGCCGTTCTCGCCACAGATCGCGTGCACCTCGCCGCGCTGCAGCTCGAGGTGCACGTCCTTCAGCGCCATCACACCGCGGAACCGCTTGGTCACGCCCGTCATGCGCAGGATCTGCTCGGGCATCGCGCCACCTCTCCACGCCGATCGGATGCTGACATCGTACCGAGAAAAATAATTTGTATGCAGGTGCGTCAATATGCCATGCTTCGGGAGCGTGAGGCGCAGTCGCGCATCGCACAGCGGACAACGGCGGTCCGCCAGCACGGCCCGCTGACCTTTCAAGGAAGAGAGATTTGCAATGAGAAGAAACGTCCTGCGCACAGTGGCGGCCACGGGTGCCATCGTCTTCGCCTTCGGGCTCGCGGCGTGCTCGAACGGTGCTGCTCCCGAATCCGAGGGCGGCGCCGAGGCCGAGGACATCACCGTCGGCGTCGCGATGCCGACCGAGACGTCCGAGCGATGGATCGCGGACGGCGATGCGGTCAAGTCGCAGCTCGAGGAGGCCGGGTACGAGGTCGACCTGCAGTTCGCGAACGACGACATCCCCCGCCAGCAGCAGCAGCTCGACCAGATGATCACGAACGGCGCCGACATCCTCATCGTCGCCTCGATCGACGGCACGGCTCTGGCGACACAGTTGGAGAACGCCGCGAGCAAGGGCATTCCGGTGATCGCCTACGACCGACTGATCAACGGCACCAAGGACGTGGACTTCTACGTCACGTTCGACAACTACACCGTCGGCGTCCAGCAGGCGCAGTCCCTGCTGCGCGGGCTCGGCTTCCTCGATGAGAACAACGAGGAGACCGACGCGACCGAGCCGAAGGCGATCGAGCTGTTCGCCGGGTCCCCCGACGACAACAACACGAAGTTCTTCTACCAGGGCGCGATCGACACCCTGCAGCCGTACTTCGACGACGGTCGCATCACGGTGCCGTCCGGCCAGATCGACATGGACACCGTCTCGACGCTGCGTTGGGACCAGGCCACGGCGCAGAAGCGCATGGAAGACCTCCTCACCAGCACCTACGACGGCGGCGCCAAGCCGCTCGACGGCGTCCTGGCCCCCTACGACGGCATCTCCCGCGGCATCATCACGGCCCTGGAGAACGCCGGCTACGGATCGACCATCGCCGATGGACTGCCGATCGTGAGCGGTCAGGACGCCGAGATCGCCTCCGTGAAGATGATCGCGGACGGCGTCCAGTTCGCCACGATCTTCAAGGACACGCGCAAGCTCGCTACCCAGGCCGTCGCGGCCGCTGACGCCTTCGCGAAGGGCGAGGAGCCCGAGGCGAACGATACCGAGACGTACGACAACGGCGAGAAGATCGTGCCGTCCTACCTGCTCGAGTCGGACATCGTCGTGGCGGACAACATCACCTCGCTGCTGGTCGACTCCGGCTACTGGACCGAGGAAGAGGTCGCCGCGGGCGTCGCTGACTGATCGCGCCGGACGATGCCCGGCCGCCGGAGGCGACTCCGCGGCCGGGCGTCGCCGACAGCCGTCATCCACTCACAGACAGGAGCAGCGATGTCTGACGCGATCCTCGAGATGCGCAACATCACCAAGAAATTCCCCGGCGTCACGGTGCTCGACGATGTCACGCTGACCGTCGCGCGCGGCGAGATCCACGCGATCTGCGGCGAGAACGGGGCAGGGAAGTCCACGCTGATGAAGGTGCTGTCGGGCGTGTACCCGCACAACTCCTTCGACGGCTCGATCGTCTTCGACGGCGAGCCGCAGCGCTTCAACGCGATCAAGGACTCCGAGCACACCGGCATCGTGATCATCCATCAGGAGCTGGCGCTCGTGCCGCACCTGTCGATCGCCGAGAACATCTTCCTCGGCAACGAGGTCGTCCACCGCGGCCTGATCGACTGGCACGAGGCGAACGCGCGAGCCGCAGCCCTCATGGAACGCGTCGGCCTGCACGAGAATCCGACCACACCCGTCGGCCAGATCGGCGTCGGCAAGCAGCAGCTCGTCGAGATCGCCAAGGCCCTCACGAAGGACGTCCGCCTGCTCATCCTCGACGAGCCGACGGCCGCACTCAACGACACCGACTCGGAGCACCTCCTCGGGCTGCTGCGCGGTCTGCGCGAGCACGGCATCACCTGCATCATCATCAGTCACAAGCTCGGTGAGATCGTCGAGATCGCGGATTCGACGACCATCATCCGCGATGGCAGGACGATCGAGACCATCGACATGCACGGCCCGGACGCCACGCAGGATCGGATCATCCGAGGCATGGTCGGACGATCCCTGGATCGCCGATTCCCCGAGCGCACCCCGGAGATCGGCGCGGAGATCTTCCGTATCGAGAACTGGCACGTGCTGCACGCGACGCAACAGGACCGCATCGTCGTGGACGATGCGTCGCTGTCCGTGCGTGCCGGTGAGATCGTCGGCATCGCCGGGCTCATGGGCGCCGGTCGCACCGAGTTCATGATGAGCGTCTTCGGACGCAGCTACGGGAAGGATGCCTCCGGGAAGGTCTTCCTGCACGGCGAGGAGATCTCCACGCGCACCGTCAAGGATGCGATCGCCAACCGCATCGCCTACGTCTCGGAGGATCGGAAGGAGTACGGGCTCAACCTGATCACCGACATCAAGACGAACATCTCCGCGGCCGCGCTGGACAAGCTGACCTCCGGGCCGTTCATCGACGCGAACCGCGAGGTGGAGGTCGCCGAGACGTACCGCACCGATCTGAACGTCAAGTCGCGGACCGTCGCTCAGATCGTCGGCAACCTCTCCGGCGGCAACCAGCAGAAGGTCGTGCTGGCGAAGTGGCTCTACACGGATCCGGAGGTCCTGATCCTCGATGAGCCGACCCGCGGCATCGATGTGGGTGCGAAGTACGAGATCTACGAGATCATCGGCGCACTCGCGGCCGCTGGCAAGGCGGTCATCCTGATCTCCAGCGAGCTGCCCGAGCTGCTGGGTCTGTCCGACCGCATCTACACGCTCGCCTACGGGCGAATCACCGGTGAGCTTCCCGTCGCCGATGCGACGCAGGAAACGCTCATGTCCCTCATGACGATCGAAAACTCTGCCAAGAAGGAGGCCGCGGCATGAACAACGTGTTCACCGAGGTCAAGGACCTGCTGACTCACAACCTGCGCACGTCCGGGATCTACATCGCGTTCGCCGCGATCATCCTGCTGTTCACGATCCTCACCGGAGGAACGCTGCTCAGCCCCGAGAACGTCACGAACATCGTGCTGCAGAACGCGCACATCCTGATCATGGCGCTCGGCATGATCCTCGTCATCGTCGGCGGGCACATCGACCTGTCGGTCGGCTCCGTCCTCGCATTCGCGTCGGCGGTCTCGGCCGTGCTCGTCATCCGCATGGGGATGCCGTGGTGGGTGGGCGTGATCGCGGCCATCGTCACCGGCATCCTGGTGGGGCTGTGGCAGGGCTTCTGGGTCGCATACGTCGGCATCCCCGCCTTCATCGTCACCCTGGCCGGCATGCTCCTGTTCCGCGGTCTGACCTGGATGGTCCTCGCGAACGTGTCGCTGTCGCCGTTCCCGACCGAGTACCGCGAGGTCGCGAGCGGGTTCATCGACGGGATCTTCGGCACGATCACCGTGGGGCAGGGCGAGGGTCTGAAGGCCGTCCCGCCGACCCTCGACGTGTTCACGCTCGTGATCGGCGTGCTCGCCGTCGGCGGCGTCATCGTGTCGTCGCTGCGCAGTCGGCGCACGCGTCAGGGCTACAACCAGACCGTCGAGTCGATGCCGCTGTTCGTGCTGAAGCTCGTCGTGATCTCGGCCCTGCTGCTGGCCTTCGCGTGGGCGCTCGCTTACAACCGCGGTTTCCCGATCGTGCTGATCGTCGTCGCCGTGCTCATCCTCGTCTACCAGGTGATCGCGAACCGGACCGTCTTCGGGCGGCACGTGTACGCGGTCGGCGGCAACCTCTCCGCCGCCCGGCTCTCGGGTGTGAACGTGCGGAGCGTGAACTTCTGGATCTTCGTCAACATGGGCTTCCTGACGGGCATCGCCGCTGCCGTGTTCTCCTCGCGCTCGAACGGCGCGCAACCCGGCATGGGGAACATGTTCGAGCTCGACGTGATCGCGGCCTGTTTCATCGGCGGCGCATCGACCATGGGCGGCGTCGGTCGTGTCGGCGGTGCCCTCGTCGGCGGCCTGGTCATGGCCGTCATGACGAACGGCATGCAGCTGATGGGCGTTCCGCAGTCGAGTCAGCAGGTCGTCAAGGGGCTCGTGCTGCTCGCGGCCGTCGCGTTCGACATCTACAACAAGCGCCGCGCCGGCACGGTGCGCTGACCGCGGGTGAACGAGGGCCGGGGCGAAAGCTCCGGCCCTCGTCGCGTCAGGCCGAGAGGATGCGCGCTCCGCTGACGGGGCCGTGCACGTGCAGCGCTTCACGACCCTGTGCCTCGAGTTCGTCCTGCACGTAGCGGGCGGTCTCGGGCGTATCGCACAGGAACGCGACCGTCGGCCCCGACCCTGAGACGATGCCGCTGAGCGCGCCGGCGTGCAGGCCCTCGCGGATGATCTCCTCGAGCACAGGACGCTCTTCGAGCGAGGCCGCCTCGAGGTCGTTGTGCATGCACGCGGCCAGCGAATGCGGGTCGCCGGCGCGCAGCGCCTGCAGCACGGGGATCGGGACCTCCAGCGACTGCGGCGGGTCGTCGGCCAGGGCCTCACCGCGCGAACGCTGCTCGTCGAGACGCTGGTAGATCACCGGGGTCGACAGGCCCTCGTCGCTGGTCACCAGCACCCAGTCGAACCGGCCACGCGCGAGGGCGGGATTGAGCTGGTCTCCCCTGCCGGTGCCCACGGCCGTCCCGCCGTGCAGGGCGAAAGGCACATCCGCGCCGAGCCGGGTCGCGAGCTCGTGGAGCCGCGCGGGCGAGAGCCCCGTCCCCCACAGCGCATCGCACGCGACCAGGGCGGCAGCGGCATCCGCCGACCCTCCGCCCATGCCGCCGGCGACCGGGACGCTCTTGCGCAGTTCGAGCGCCACGCCGCCGTCGTACCCGGTCGCCGAGGCGAGCAGTTTGGCCGCGCGCATGGCGAGGTTCCGATCGTCCAGGGGAACGGCGCCAGGATCGACCGCTCCCTTCACGACGATGGAGAACCCGTCAGAGGGCCGCGCGATGACGTCCTCGTACAGCGACACCGCCTGGAAGACGGTCGCCAGGGCGTGATAGCCGTCGTCATGCCGATCGCCCACGCCCAGATACACGTTGATCTTGCCCGGCGCGCGCACATGCACGGCATCCGGAAAGGGCAACAGGGTCATCTCGAGATCCTCTCGGGGCGGCGCGTCGTCGTCAGAGGGTGGAGGACTTCGCCCACAGGTCGACGTCGATGCCGCTCGACAACGCGTCGATGCGGGCGAGCTGGTCTGCGGTGAAGTCGGGTCCGGCCAGCGCCGCGACGTTCTCGTCGAGCTGCTCGGGTCGCGAGGCTCCGATCAGCGCCGAGGCGACGACGGGATCACGCAGCGTCCACTGCAGCGCCATCTGGGCGAGGGACTGATCGCGCTCCACGGCGATGTCGTTGAGCGCGCGCACGATCGACAGGCCCTCCTCGCTCAGCGGGCGGTCCGGAAGCGAGCGGCGCTTCTGCGCGCGCTCCGCAGTGCCGCCGGACAGGTACTTGTCGGTGAGCAGTCCCTGGGCGAGCGGGGTGAACGCGATCGCCCCCACGCCCTCGGTGCGCAGCGTCTGCGTGAGCCCGTCCTCGATCCAGCGGTTCAGAATCGAGTACGACGGCTGGTGGATCACCAGCGGGGTGCCGAGCTCGCGGGCGACGGCGACCGCCTTCTCCGTGCGCTCCGCACTGTACGACGAGATGCCCACGTACAGGGCCTTGCCCTGGCGCACGAGGGTGTCCAGCGCGCCGACGGTCTCCTCGATCGGCGTCACCGGGTCCGCCCGGTGCGAATAGAAAATGTCGACGTAGTCCAGGCCCATGCGGGTCAGCGACTGCTCGGCACTGGCCAGGAGGTACTTCCGGCTCGCGAAGTCCCCGTAGGGGCCCGGCCACATGTCATAGCCGGCCTTCGACGAGATGATCAGTTCGTCGCGATACGGCCTGAGATCCTCCGCGAAGATGCGCCCGAAGTTCTTCTCCGCCGATCCGTACGGCGGGCCGTAGTTGTTCGCGAGATCGAAGTGCGTGATGCCCAGATCGAACGCGTGGCGCAGCAGCGTGCGCTGGTTGTCCATCGGGATGTTGTCGCCGAAGTTCCACCACAGCCCGAGCGAGATGGGCGGCAGGTAGAGACCCGATGAACCCACCTGGCGATAGTCGAAGCGGCCGTACCGGTCGGCATCCGCCACGTAGGGACGGTGCAGTTCAGGAATGTCGGGGCGGAAGCGCGGGTTCTCGGTCACGACTCCAGGCTAGTCGCCTGCGCGTGCGCGATCTTCACGAAGTCGTCGATGGTCAGCTGTTCGCCTCTGGCGGTCGGTGCGACGCCTGCGCGCTCGAGCACCGCCGTCGCCTCGGCGGATGAACCGGCGAACAGACCGGAGAGCGCCTGCCGGAGCATCTTGCGGCGCTGCTGGAACGCGGCATCCACGATCCTGAACGTCGCGCGGCGGAGATCCTCGTCCCCCCTCACCTCGGCGGAGCGCTGGAACGCGACCAGGACGCTGTCGACGTTCGGCACCGGCCAGAACACCTGACGCGAGATCGTCCCGGCGAGCCGCCACGGTCCGTACCAGGCCGCCTTGACGCTCGGCGCGCCGTACGCCTTGCTCCCCGGAGGAGCGGCGAGACGCTCGCCGACCTCGGCCTGCACCATGACCACGCCGCGCTGCAGACTCGGGAAGGTCTCCATGAAGTGCAGCAGGACCGGCACCGAGACGTTGTACGGCAGGTTCGCGACGAGCACTGCGGGGTCCCCGGGAAGCTCCGTGACCCGCAGGGCATCGGCGTCGACGACGGTCAACGCATCCGCAGGGACGCCGTGCTCGGCGGCGGTCTGCGGCAGCCGGGCGGCGAGGCGGTGATCGATCTCGACGGCGGTGACCGTCGCACCTGTCTCGAGGATGGCGAGCGTCAGGGAACCGAGTCCTGGGCCGACTTCGACGACGCGCTCGCCCGCCTCGACCGCGCCGGCCTGCACGATCTTGCGGACGGTGTTCGCGTCGACGACGAAGTTCTGCCCGAGCTTCTTCGTGGGGGTCACGTCGAGGTCTGCGGCAAGCCTGCGGATCTCGGTCGCGCCGAGCAGAGTGACGGTCATCTCACCATTGTCCCCTACCGGGATACGCTGGACGGATGCCCACCATCGGTGACCTGATCGCGCCGCGCCGGATGGGCCGGGATTTCCGCTGGCTGCTGGCCTCGTCATGGACGAGCAACGTGGGCGACGGCGTCGCGCTCGCAGCCGCTCCGCTGCTGATCGCCTCGATGACCTCGTCGCCGATCCTGGTCGCGTCCGGCGCCATCCTGCAGTTCCTCCCCTGGCTCGTGTTCGGTCTGCACGCCGGCGCCATCGCCGACCGGTTCGACCGTCGTCGTCTGGTCATGTTCGCGAACGCCGCCCGCGCGATCGTGCTCGCCGCGCTGTGCGTGTTCCTCATCACGGACACGGCGAACATCTGGATCGTGCTCGCGGTGGCGTTCCTGTACGGCACGGCCGAGGTCTTCGTCGACACCGCCGGCAGCACGCTGCTGCCGATGATCGTGAAGCCGGCGGATCTCGGCATCGGCAACGCGCGCCTGCAGGCCGGCTATCTCGTCGCGAACCAGTTCGCCGGTCCCCCTCTCGGCGCCTTCCTGTTCGCCGCCGGCACCGCCTGGCCGTTCCTCGTGGAGGTGCTCTGCGTCACTCTCGCGATCGTGCTCGTCTCGCGGATGGCTCGTACGCCCGTACCACCGCGCGAGGAGCACGCGCCGGTGCACACCGACATCGCGCAGGGTCTGAGGTGGCTGTGGCGCAATCCGCCCGTGCGGACGCTCGTGCTGATCATCCTGGTGTTCAACGTCACGTGGGCGGCGCCGTGGGGCGTGCTCGTGCTCTACGCCACGGAGCATCTGCACATGGGCGCGGTCGGCTACGGCGCGCTGACCACGGCATCCGCCGCCGGAGGCCTGCTCGCCACGATGAGCTTCGGCTGGCTGGAGCGGCACATCTCCTTCGCCACGCTCATGCGCGTCGTGCTGTCGCTCGAAGTGCTCATGCATCTCGCCTTCGCCCTGACGACGACCGGCTGGGTGGCGCTGGTGATCATGGTCGTGTTCGGGTTCTACGCCTTCATCTGGGGCACGATCTCGACCACCGTCCGTCAGCGCCTGGTTCCGACCGAGCTGCAGGGTCGGATCGCCTCGGTGAACATGGTCGGCGTCTTCGGCGGCATGGTGCTCGGCCAGGCGCTGGGCGGAGTGATCGCCCAGTTCTGGGGCCTCACGGCTCCGTGGTGGTTCGCCTTCGTCGGTGCGGCGATCACGCTGCTGCTCGTGTGGAAGCCGATCTCGCACATCGTCAGCGCGAAGCCGGTGAGCGACGCGCACCCGGACCCGGTGGCGTGAGTCTCAGTCCCCGAACGCGCCGTAGACCGCGAGCGTGTTCGCCGCGACCCGCGCGCTGAACTCGTCGACGTCGAGGCCGAGCTCGGCCGCCATGAACCGCACCGTGATCGGCACGAGGTACGGTGCATTGGGCCGCCCCCGCAACGGCACAGGGGTGAGGAAGGGCGCGTCGGTCTCGACGAGGATCCGTTCCACCGGGGTGACCTTCAGCGCGTCCCGCAGGTTCTGCGCGTTCTTGAACGTCACGTTGCCGGCGAACGAGAGGTAGTACCCGGCATCCGCCGCGATGCGGGCCATCGCGGCGTCGCCGGAGAAGCAGTGGAACACCGTCCGTTCGGGTGCACCGACGCGGGTCAGCGTGTCCAGCACGGCCTCGTGCGCATCCCGGTCGTGGATCTGCATGGCGATGCCGTGCTTCTTCGCCAGCGCGATATGCGCCTCGAAGCTCTCGAACTGCCCCGGGCGTCCGTGCTCGTCTGTGCGGAAGAAGTCGAGCCCCGTCTCGCCGATCGCCCGCGTCCGAGGATGCGCCGCCAACTCGTCGATGACCGCGATGGCCTCGTCCAACCGGCCGGCCGCGGCATACGTCGGGGCGTCGTTCGGATGAATGGCGACAGCGGCCAGGACGCGGGGGTCCTGCTCGGCTGCGGCCACGGCCCAGCGGGATGATTCGATGTCACCGGATGCCTGCACGACGCCGGCGATGCCGACTGCCGCGGCGCGGTCGAGTTGCTCGGTCAGGCTGAGCGGCTCGTCGCCGTCGAGGATCTCGAGGTGCGCGTGGTTGTCGTACACCGGCACGCGCAACGGCTCAGGCGCCGCCGGATACCGCAGGTCCTTGCGACCGCTCGTCGAGCGCTCGCGGACGTACGTTGCGGGGGTCTCGGTCAAGCCTGCGACTCCACGCGGGGGAACAGCGGGGCAAGACCGTTGACGTTCGTCCCCGGCTTCAGGATGCCCCATGCGCCGGCCTCGCGGATCGGCTGATCCCGCAGCCTGCCGATGCTCTCGGCGGCCCCCAGCGAGATCCACAGCTTCTCGGTGGCCTGCGGCATGACGGGCGAGAGCAGCACGGCGAGCGCGCGCAGCCCCTCGGCGCAGGTGTAGAGGACCGTGCCGAGACGGGAGCGCTGCTCGTCGTCGCGGGCGAGGGCCCACGGCTCGTTCTCGGTGATGTAACCGTTGAGAGCATCGACGATGGTCCAGATCCGCGTGATCGCCTCGTCGATGCGGAACTGATCGATCGCGGCATCCGCGGCTGTCGCGGCATCCGCGACGATCTTCTGGATCGCGAGATCGGCCTCGGTGTATTCGCCGGCCGGCGGAACGATCCCCTCGAAGTAGCGCTCGATCATGGCGACCGTGCGCGACGCGAGATTTCCGAAACCGTTGGCGAGCTCGGCCTGGTACCGGGCGGAGAGGTCCTCCCAGCTGAACGAGCCGTCCTGGCCGAACGCGATCGCGGACAGGAAGTAGAACCGGTAGGCGTCGGAGCCGAACACATCGGTGATCTCGGTCGGCGCGATACCCGTGAGCTTGGACTTGGACATCTTCTCGCCGCCGACCAGCAGCCAGCCGTGCGCGAAGACCCCCTTGGGCACGTCGAGCCCCGCGGCCATCAGCAGCGCGGGCCAGATGACGGCGTGGAAGCGCAGGATGTCCTTGCCGACCACGTGATAGGCGGGCCAACGGCGCTCGAACTGCGCCTCATCCGAGCCGTAGCCGACCGCGGTGGCGTAGTTGAGCAGCGCGTCCACCCACACGTAGATGACGTGCGACTCGTCCCAGGGCAGCGGGATGCCCCAGTCGAACGTGGAGCGCGAGATCGAGAGGTCCTTCAGGCCCTGGCTGACGAACGAGACGACCTCGTTGCGCGCGGAGTGCGGGCGCACGAAGTCGGGTTCGGTCTTGTACAGCTCGAGCAGCCGGTCCTGGAACTCGCTGAGCTTGAAGAAGTAGTTCTTCTCCTGCAGCAGCTCGAGCGGCTTGGAGTGGATCGCGCAGACCTTCAGGCCTTCGAAGGGGCCGGTGCCGTCGACGATCTCGGACTCCGGCTTGAACTCCTCGCAGCCGACGCAGTACAGCGCCTCGTACTCGCCCGCGTAGATGTAGCCGGCGTCGTACAGGCGCTGGAAGAACACCTGCACGTTGGTCTCGTGCCGCTCCTGCGTGGTGCGGATGAAGTCGTCGTTGGCGACGTCGAGGGTGTTCAGCAGCGGGAACCAGCTCTCGGTGACGAGCTTGTCCACCCACTCCTGCGGAGTGACGTTGTTGGCGGCGGCGGCCCGCAGCATCTTCTGACCGTGCTCATCGGTGCCGGTGAGCATCCACGTGTCATCGCCCGCCTGGCGGTGCCAGCGCGCGAGCGTGTCGACGGCCACCGACGTGTACCCGTGGCCGATGTGGGGCACGTCGGACGGGTAGTAGATGGGCGTGGTGATGTAGAAGGATTCGCCTGCGGGCATAGGTCGATTCTAGGTGCGATCGCCGGTGCGTTACGCGCCTGCCGGCGCGGTGGCGGTGTGGAGCGTCGCCGTCACAGAGCCGTGCGGGCGTGCACTCGCCTCCCCGGCGGTCCGCTCGCGGCGTTCCTGCGCGGTGACGACGAATCCGGCATCCCTGAGCAGGACGCCGAGCGCGTCGGCATCCCAGAAGTATGCGGTCGTGACGGCATGCGCGAACGGTTGCCGCGGGATGCCGTCGAAGAAGCCGATCAGCACGGAGCCGCCCGGCCGCAGCACGCGGGCGAGCTCCGCGAGAATCTCGGGGAGCTCGGCCGGCGGCGTGTGGATCAGCGAGTACCAGGCGAGGATGCCGTCGAACGAGGCGTCCTCGAACGGGAGCGCTCGGAGGTCGGCCTGCTCGAACCACGGGTCGGGGAATCGCGTCCGCGCCGCCGCGAGGAGCTGCGAGGACAGATCGGCGCCGACCGCATCACGATCGCCGTCGTGCAGGAACTGCGTCCAGTGCCCTGGCCCGCAGCCCGCGTCGAGGAGCCGACCAGGAGTGGCGTCGCGCCAGGCTTCGATGCCGCGCCGGTCGACGGCATCCATCTGGTCGAGCGAACCGAGGATCGCGGTGTACTCGGTTGCGCGGGCGTCGTAGGCATCCGCGATCGAGGCATCGGTCATGACGACGAGCCTACGAGCGCCGGTGCAACGTCGGCGTTGTGCGCCATCCCCGGACGATTCGAGCGAATCTCGCCGGAGATGGCGTACATCTCCGCGCGAAGCGTACGGGTGCAACCGCGGCGGACCCGCCATGGTTCTCGCAGAACGACACTGACCTCGCAGAAAAGCGGCGGATTCCTGCGAGATCCTCGCAGTTCTGCGAGATCCGCGCTGCAGGAGAACCGCGCTGCACGGGATCCGTGCGTCAGCGCGTTCGGGCGGCGAGGGCCTGCTGATAAAGGTCGCGCGAGCTCAGCCCGGTGGCGGCGGCGACCTCGGCGCAGGCGTCCTTGAGCCGGATGCCGGAGGCGACGAGCGCCTGGACCTGCGCGGAGGCATCCTCTGCGGAGGTCTCGACGGGCGCGGCGCCTTCGACCACGACGACGATCTCGCCTTTGACGCCCTGCTCGGCCCAGGCGACGAGTTCGGATGCCGTGCCGCGACGCACCTCTTCGTACAGTTTCGTCAGCTCGCGGCAGACCGCGATGCGGCGGTCATCGCCGAAGGCCGCGCCCATGTCAGCCAGGCTCGATGCGAGCCGGGAGGGAGATTCGAAGAAGACCATGGTGCGCTGTTCACCGGCGAGCGCGACGAGCGCGGAGCGCCGCTCCCCCGGTTTCCGCGGCAGAAAGCCCTCGAACGCGAACCGGTCTGTCGGCAGCCCCGAGATCGCGAGCGCCATGAGCACCGCGCTCGGGCCGGGGATCGCGGTGACGGTGACTCCGGCCTCGACGGCAGCGGCGACGACGCCGTATCCGGGATCGCTGACCGCCGGCATCCCCGCGTCGCTGACGAGCACGACGTCCTGCTCGGCGGCGAGGGCGACCAGTTCCGCGGCCTTGTGCTTCTCGTTGTGATCGTGCAGGGCGATCAGGCGCGGGCGGTTCTCGATCTTCAGGGCCTGCAGCAGCCGTTGCGTCGTTCGGGTGTCCTCGGCTGCGACCACCTCGGCGTTCTCGAGGACCTCGATCAGGCGCCGGGACGCGTCGCCGAGATTGCCGATCGGTGTGGCGGCCAGGATGATCACACGTTCAGCTTAGGTCGTGAGCCATAGGCTGGTGGCGTGACCGCATCCGTGCCCCTGCTGCCGCCTCCGGCCGCGCGGTCGACGCTGTGGGGACGCTTCCGCACGCGCTTCCTGGAGGATCCGGAGTGGTCCGGGCTCCTGCGCTGGTTCGTGCCGCTGATCATCACGGCGCTGGCCGCCGTGCTGCGCCTGGTGAACCTCGATCGACCGCACACGCTGGCCTTCGACGAGACGTACTACGTCAAGGACGCCTGGTCGCTGCTCGCGCTCGGATACGAAGGCACCTGGGGCGATGGGGCGAACGAGCAGCTCCCGGCTGGAGACACCGGCGCGCTCGGTGAGCAGGGCAGTTTCATCGTCCACCCTCCGCTGGGAAAGTGGATCATCGCGATCGGCATGGCCCTCTTCGGCCCCGGTTCGAGCGGCGGGTGGCGGCTGACCACGGCGATCCTCGGCGCTGCGACGGTGCTGGTCGTGCACCTGATCGCGCTCGCCCTGACGCGATCCCTGCCTGTTGCGGCGATCGCGAGCGGGCTGCTGGCGATCGACGGACTGAGCATCGTGATGAGCCGGATCGCGCTGCTCGACGGCATCCTCACCTTCTTCCTCGTGCTGGGCGTCCTGTTCGTCGTGCTGGATCGACGCAGGACCATTCCGCGAGTGGAACGACGGGATGCCGAGGCACCCGACCCGCTGTGGGGACGCGTGCTCTGGCGACGCCCGTGGATCGTCGCGGCCGGCCTCGCGCTCGGCGCCGCGACGGCTGTGAAATGGTCGGGGCTGTACGCGCTCGCAGGTCTCGGGATCTACCTCGTCGTCACGGATGCGCTCGCTCGTCGCCGGGCGGGCGTCGTGTTCTGGCCGACGGATGCCGCGGTGCGCCAGGGCCCCGTGACATTCCTGCTGCTCGTGCCGCCGGCACTGCTCGTGTATCTCGTCTCGTGGACGGGCTGGCTCGTCACGAGCGCGGGGTACGACCGGGGCAGCGACGCGAACCCGCTGACGGCGCTGTGGAACTATCACCAGGCCATGTATGGCTTCCACGTCGGGCTCGCCACCGGGCATCCGTACGCCAGTCCGGCCTGGCAGTGGCCGCTGCTGCTGCGGCCGACAGCCGTGTGGGTCGACAGCGCCGACCAGTCCTGCTGGGGAACCGACCACTGCATCGCGGTCATCACCGCCGTGCCGAACCCGCTCATCTGGTACGGCGGCGTCGCAGCGGCCGTGTACCTGCTGTACCGCTTCGTGCGCGGTCTCGTCCGCCGTGCCCCGATGCCGTGGCAGTACGGCATCCCGCTCGTCGGTCTCGCCGTCACCTACGTGCCGTGGCTGCTCGTGCCGGGGAGGACGATCTTCCAGTTCTATACGGTCGCGATGATGCCGTTCCTCGTGATCGCGCTCGCCCTGGCGCTCCGCGATCTGGCGGGGCACCGGCGCGATCCGCTGCACCGCCGACAGGCCGGCGA
Organism: Microbacterium sp. M28; assembly: GCF_025836995.1. Classification (NCBI taxonomy): domain Bacteria; kingdom Bacillati; phylum Actinomycetota; class Actinomycetes; order Micrococcales; family Microbacteriaceae; genus Microbacterium; species Microbacterium triticisoli. Next base: position 2,257,504 of record NZ_CP107546.1, read on the forward strand.
GCGGACGATCATGGTGTTCCTCGTGCTCGCGGTCCTCGTCTCGGCGTTCTTCTATCCGCTCTGGACCGGCATCAACGTCCCGTACACGTTCTGGCTCATCCACAACTGGCTGCCGGGCTGGGTGTGATCGCGGTTCAGCCTCCGTGCTGAACCGCGGACGAGGTGCGCGCCCTGGCGCGCAGACGCGCCGCATCGCGGTCGTACATCGCCGCGTGACCCGCCAGTTCGGGGCGGTCCGACGCGTGCACCCGCGAGTGCGCCGCGAGCGCATCCAGGCGATCCGCCATCATCCGCCAGAGCTCCTCGGCGGATGCGGACGACCCGTAGGCCGCCATGAGCAACTCCCGACGCCTGCTCTCCGCTGCGAGGATCTCGGCCGGCGCATCGGCATCCTCGACGTAAGGGATCAGACGGTAGGCGAGGTACGCGAGATCCCAGAGCCTCGGGCCAGGGGATGCCGTGTCGAAGTCGATGACGCCGACGAGCCGCTCGCGATCGAACACGAAGTTGTACGGCGCGAAGTCGTTGTGGCAGATGACCTCGACGGGTTCACGCGCCGGCAGCTGCCAGCCCGTTCTCCTTTCGGCGAGATCTCCGGTCGCGTCATGGATGCGGCGGAGCAACCGGCCGGCATCCTGCAGGATCTCCTCGCGCCACAGCCACGACGGAAGCGGATAGTGGCCCACGTCGCCCGCGACGAACGAGAGCCGCTCGTGACCGTCCTCCGTGACACCGATGACCCGCGGCACGTGATCGATGCCGGCGCTCTCGAGCGCGTCCAGGAGCGCGTGCACGTTCGGCGTCCACGGGCCTGTGGGGCGCCGAACCTCATCGCCGACGCGGACGACGGCGTTCATGTTGCCGCCGGTGAGCGGGATCTGCTCGTCTGGGTCGGTCATGCCCTGATCGTACGCACCGCCGGGGGTGAGAGGTTGACGTGCTGCGGCAGGCAGCGCGTTTCGACTCGCTCCGCTCGCTCAAACGAGCGACGGGTGAACGAGGGGGCGAGGGAGGGAGCCAGACGGCTCAGCGGGTCCGCGGGATCTCCGCGGGGTCCGACGTCGGCAGCCGGCACACGAACGACCGGCAGTCGTAGGCGACGCCGTCGGACTGCCCCTTTCCGTCGAACAGTTCGAATCCGGCATCCGTGAAGGCGCGCGCCTGCGCCGGTGTCACGACGGCCACCACGTCGGCATCCGCACCGCGCGCCGCGTCGGCCAGGGCGGACTCGCCATCCGAGGTCACCACCACCAGCTGTCGCGGCGCCTCGACCAGCCCGGCGGCGACCGCGAGCATCGTGCCGTGCCCGAACGGATGTCGCAGAGCCGATTTCCCATGCAGGCGTACGCGCTCCTCCGCGGCGGCGCGGTAGCGCTCCCCCGCCCCGAGCCGCCACGCCGTCAGCGCCGCCTGCGCGACGGCGGCAGAGCCCGAAGGCAGGTCGCCGTCGGTCTCATCCGGCGCGACCGCGATGCCCTGGGCACTCAGCACCGGGTCCGGCTCGGCGCCGTCCGCGAGGACATCGTCGAGCAGGGACCTGGCGGTCTCCGCCCATGAACTCTCGCCTGTCGCGACGGCGAGAGCGAAGAGCCCGTCGGCGAGCAGCCCGATGTCGGCCGCCGTCGCGACGGCGGCCGATGCCACCGCATCGAGTGAGAGACGCACCAGCCGACCGTCGCGCCCGCGATTCGTGGCGAGCACGAAGGTCGCTGCACCCGCCGCGGCGTCGATCCAGGCTTGCTCCCCCGTCGCTGCCCCCGCACGCGCGAGCGCACCGATCGCCAGCCCGTTCCAGGCCGAGATCACCTTGCCGTCGACCGCCGGCGGTTCCAGGTGCCGGCGCTCGTCGAGGTCGCGCAGGTAATAGCCGCCCTCACTGCGCTCCCCGTCGATCCAGGATTCCGAGTCCTGGGCTGCCCCGAATCCGCCGCCGTCCAGGCGGAGCGTGTCGAGCAGGAACGATGCGACCCCGCGAGCTGTGGCGTGATCGCCCTCACGGCACGCGACGTCCAACAATTGGGCGTTGTCGGTCAGCATCCGCTCATAGTGCGGAACGCTCCAGTCCCGTTGCGTCGCGTACCGGAAGAAGCCCCCGTCGGCGTCGCGCAGCGCCGAGCCCGCCATGGCCTCGAGCGCGCGGGAGCCGGATGCCGCGGCATCCGGTGCGCCCGAGCGCACGAGCGGCGACTGCAGGAACGACAGGGTCGTGGCGACGGGGAACTTCGGCGCGCCGCCGAACCCGCCGAATGCCCGATCCTCCTGCGCCGCGATCGCGTCGGCGGCCGCAGTCAGATCCTCGGCGGTCGGCAGATCCGCCGGCGCGGAGGCGGATGCTTCGGCGAGCGCGTTCGCGACGGCATCCGCCGATTCGACCACGCGGTCGTGGCGGATCGTCCATGCCTCCTGCACCGCCGCAAGCACGTCGCGGAACGCCGGCATCTGTCCGCGCGCTTCCGGCGGCCAGTACGTACCGGCGAAGAAGGTGTGCCCCTCGCCGGTCGTGAACACGGTCAGTGGCCAGCCGAGGTTCTGCGTGAAGGCCGAGGCTGCGGCCATGTACGCGCCGTCGACATCCGGATGCTCCTCGCGGTCGACCTTGACGTTGACGAAATCGCGATTCATGATCTCGGCGATCGCGTCGTCCGAGAACGACTCCCTCGCCATGACGTGGCACCAGTGGCACGTGGAGTAGCCGATCGAGATCAGCATCGGCACGCCGCGCCGTCGAGCCTCCGCGAACGCCTCGGGACCCCAGGGCCACCAGTCGACCGGGTTGTCGGCGTGCGCCCGCAGGTACGGGCTCAGGGTGTCCGCGAGCCGATTCGTCATGACCCCACGGTACGCCCGCCGCGCGGTCGCGCGTCACCCAGCGAGGACCTCGACCGGTCGCGTCGTCGCGTAGCCCACGAGAGGGAGGGACCGCTCGGCGGCGACCGCGATGCGCTCCCGCAGGAGCTCGGAGGCCACGACGTAGCCGTCGAAGTCCGTGGTGCTCGCGTACACGCCGATCGGCAGCGTCAGCGCCTGGAAGAACGCGAACAGGGGTCGCAGCTGATGCTCGATGATGAGCGCGTGCCGCTCCCCGCCGCCTGTCGCGGCGAGCAGCACCGGCTTGCCGACGAGCGCGTACTGTCCGATGAAGTCGAACAGATGCTTGAACAGTCCTGTGAACGACGCCCGATACACCGGGCTTCCGACGATGAGGAGGTCGGCCTGCTCGATCGCGACGAGCTGCGCCTCGACGTCGGCGGGAAGCTCCTCCCGGCGGAGCGCGCCGGCCAGGGCGGGACCGACGGCCGTCAGTTCGACGACGGTCACCTCGGCCGGCGCGCGTTCTGCCACGGCATCGGCGATCGCGCGGACGAGAGCGGTCGTCTTGCTGGGCTCGTGGAGAGAACCGGATACGGCCACGATGCGATAGGGAGCTGTCATGTGTCAGGACGGTACTCGCGACGACGCCCCGTGCCGCACGAGGCGACACGGGGCGTCATGTGACGTCTGATGACTCAGTTGAAGTCCTCGGGATGCGTACCGACACGGCCGGATCCGTCCAGGGGGTCGAGCGCGTCGATGGCCTCGATCTCGGCATCCGACAGCGTGAAGTCGAACACGTCGATGTTCTCCTTCAGACGCTCGGCGCGCACCGACTTCGGGAACACGATGAAGTCCTTCTGCAGGTGCCAGCGCAGCACGACCTGCGCCGGCGACTTGCCGTGGGCTGCGGCCGCGTCGGAGACGGCCGGGGTTCCGAACAGGTCGTACTTGCCCTGCCCGAGCGGGCCCCAGGACTCGATCCGGATGCCCTGCTCCTTCGCCCATTCGGTCACGTCGCGCTGCTGGTAGGCGGGGTGCAGTTCGATCTGGTTGACGGCGGGGATGACCTGCGTCTCGGCGACGATGCGCTCGAGATGCGGCACGAGGAAGTTGGAGACGCCGATCGAACGGGCCAGGCCCTGCTGGCGGATCTCGATGAGCCGCTGCCATGCGTTGACGTAGTTGTCCTTCGCCGGCGTCGGCCAGTGGATGAGGTAGAGGTCGACGCGGTCCAGGCCCAGCTTCTCGAGGCTCTCGGCGATCGCCGCGTGCGGGTCGTCGCCGTCGTGCCGGTCGTTCCAGAGCTTGGTGGTCACGAACAGCTCGTCGCGCGGGATGCCGCTGGCGGCGATAGCGGCACCGACGCCCTCCTCGTTTCGGTAGGCCGCCGCGGTGTCGATGTGCCGGTATCCGATCTCCAGTGCCTCGCTGACGGCGCGTTCGGTGTCCTCCGGCGGAACCAGGAAGACGCCGTAGCCGAGCTGGGGGATCGAGTGGCCGTCGTTCAGGGAAAGAGTGGGAGTGGTCATGATTTCAGCCTAGGACGGCAGCCGCGACGATGCACGGGTGACGCGCCTCGCGATCGACCTCGTCGCGCGTCGTACGATGGAGGGCTATGTCCTCTCCCGTGATCTCCTATCCCGCCGAGCTGCCCGTCAGCGCGGCCAGGGAGGAGATCGCCGACGCCATCCGCGCGCATCAGGTCGTGATCGTCGCCGGCGCCACCGGGTCGGGAAAGACCACGCAGCTGCCGAAGATCTGCCTCGAGCTGGGTCGCGAACGCATCGCGCACACGCAGCCGCGTCGTCTGGCCGCGCGGACGATCGCGGAGCGCGTCGCGGAGGAGCTGCACGTCGAGCTCGGCGGCCGCGTCGGCTACAAGGTCCGCTTCACGGACCAGGTCTCGGATGCCACGCAGATCGCGCTGATGACCGACGGCATCCTCCTGAACGAGATCCATCGCGATCGGCTGCTGCGGCGTTACGACACGATCATCATCGACGAGGCGCACGAACGGTCGCTGAACGTCGACTTCCTGCTGGGGTATCTCACGCGCATCCTGCCGGAGCGGCCGGATCTCAAAGTCATCATCACGTCGGCGACGATCGACCCGGAGAGCTTCGCGCGGCACTTCGCCGACGCGAACGGCGAGCCGGCCCCGGTGATCGAGGTGTCGGGGCGGACGTTCCCGGTGGAGATCCGGTATCGGCCGCTGGACGACGCGCCCACAACTCCTCAGCAATCGCCCCCGTCGACGCCGAATCGTCCGAATCCGGGCGGATCCAAGCCATCGATGAGGAGTTCTGAACCGGAGGACGAGGTCTCGGCGATCGTGACCGCGTTGCGCGAACTCGATCGCGAGGCTCCGGGCGACGTGCTCGTCTTCCTCCCCGGTGAAGCCGAGATCCGCGACGCGGCGGATGCCGTGCGCGCGGCGTATGCGAAGGACCGCTCCCCCACCGAGGTGCTCCCGCTGTACGGCCGGCTGTCGGCGGCCGAGCAGCATCGCGTCTTCGAGCGCAGCCGTGTCGCCGGCGTGCGCCGCCGCGTCGTGCTCGCCACGAACGTCGCCGAGACCAGCCTCACGGTCCCCGGCATCAAGTACGTCATCGATGTGGGCACGGCTCGCATCTCCCGGTACAGCAACCGATCGAAGGTGCAGCGGCTCCCGATCGAAGCGATCTCCCAGGCATCGGCGAACCAGCGCTCCGGCCGCGCCGGCCGCACCAGCGACGGCATCGCCATCCGGCTGTATTCGGAGGAGGACTTCGAGAAGCGCCCGGAGTTCACCGAGCCGGAGATCCTGCGGACGTCGCTCGCCTCGGTCGTGCTGCAGATGCTGTCGCTCGGCTTCGGCGACATTCAGGCCTTCCCGTTCCTGACGCCGCCGGATTCCCGCGGCATCAAGGCGGCGTTCGACCTGCTCACCGAACTCGGCGCCGTCTCACTGACCGGCGACTCCCCTCGGCTGACCCGCATCGGGCGGGACATCTCCCGGATGCCGATCGACCCCCGATTCGCCAGGATGCTGGTCGAGGCCGCGAAGAACGGCGTGCTGACCGACGTGCTCGCGATCGTGGCCGGTCTGTCCATCCAGGATGTGCGCGAGCGCCCTTCGCAGGATGCCCCGCAGGGCATACGCGACGAGGCCGACCGCATGCACGCGCGCTTCGCGGACCCCACCAGCGACTTCCTCACGATCCTCAACCTCTGGAACCACCTGCGCGAGCAGCAGCGCGAGCTGGGCTCCAGCGCGTTCCGCCGGATGTGCCGCAGCGAGCACCTGAACTACGTACGCGTCCGGGAATGGTTCGACGTGCATCGTCAGCTCCGGTCGCTGGTGCCCTCTCGTTCGTCGAGCGAGCGGAGCGAGTCGAAACGCGGTCGCGACGAGGAGCGCGTTTCGACTCGGTCGGCTCCGCCGTCCTCGCTCAACGAACGCGGAACGAGCGACCCCGATGCCGTGCACCGCGCGCTGCTGTCCGGGCTGCTGTCGCAGATCGGCATCCTGGACGAGCGAACGTCCGCCGCGAAGGGGACGAACAAGACACCGCCGAAGGATGCCAAGCGGCGAGTCACCGAGTACCGCGGCGCCCGCGGCATCCGGTTCTCGATCTTCCCCGGCTCCGCCCTGCGCAAGAAGAGCCCGAGCGCCGTGATGGCGGCCGAGATCGTCGAGACCTCGCGCATGTTCGCCCGCACGGCAGCGGCGATCGATCCGGCGTGGGCGGAGGCGCTGGCCGGCGACCTCGCCAAGCGCCAGGTGTCCGAACCGCACTGGTCGAAGGATGCCGGAGCGGCCGTCGCCTTCGAGAAGGTCATCCTCTTCGGCGTCGAGATCATCCCGCGCCGCCGGGTCCAGTTCGCCCGCATCGATCGTGCAGCGGCCAGGGAGCTGTTCCTTCGGCACGCGCTGGTCGAGGGCGAATGGGATCCGACCAGGATCGACAAGAGGGTGAGCGCGTTCTGGCGCAGCAACGGCGAACTGCGCAAGCGCCTGGAGAAGCTCGAGGAGCGCGAGCGTCGCCGCGACATCCTCGCGGGCGATGAAGCCGTGTTCCGGTTCTACGACGAGCGCATCCCCGCCGATGTCTTCGACGTGCGCTCCTTCGAGCGCTGGTGGCGCGAGACGCTGCAGAAGACGCCGAAGCTCCTCGTCATGCGGGAGAGCGACCTGCTCGACGACACGGACCGGGCCGATCAGAGCGAGTTCCCGACCCGGTGGACGCAGGGCGACCAGGTGCTGGGGCTCGCCTACCGGTTCGAGCCGGGGGCGCCCGATGACGGCGTGAGCGTGGTCGTCCCCCTCGCCCTGCTCGCCCAGATCGACGACCGCGGCTTCGACTGGCAGGTCCCCGGTCTGCGTGCCGAACTCGTCACCGCGCTCCTGCGTGCGCTGCCGAAGGCGATCCGTCGCCACGTCGTCCCCGCCGCCGACTGGGCGGAGAAGTTCGGGGAACAGCTCGCCGCCGATGGACCGGAGCATCACAACGGGCTGCCGCCGCGTTCGCTGAAGGAATCGCTGGCACGGCTCATCCAGCCGCTCGCCAATCAGCCCGTCTCCGCAGCCGATTTCGACGACGACCGGGTCGCCGGGCATCTGCGGATGAACTTCCGCGCCGTCGACGAGCGCGGTCGCGTCGCCGGCTCCGCGCGCGACCTCACCCGTCTGCAGCAGGAGCTGGCCGATCGGGCGCGCGCGAGTGTCGCCCGTTCCATCGCACGACCGACGACCGAACGGGGACGGCGTCCCGAGACGGCGATGGCCGATGCCCTCCGGCAGGCGCAGGTGGCCGGCGTATCGCCGACCGGATCGTCGAACGCACCGACCGTGCGCGAGCAGGACGGCCTGACCGCGTGGACGTTCGGCGAGCTTCCCGAGGTCCTCGACACCCGGGTCGCCGGTGGTGTGGTGCGCGGCTACCCCGCCGTCGTGGACGCGGGCAAGACCGTGTCGGTCCGGGTGGAGGCCACGGCGGATGCAGCCGCGAAGGCGACCCGCGACGGCATCCTGCGTCTCGTGTTGCTCAATGTCCCTTCGCCGTCGTCGTACATTCAGGGGCATCTGACCAGCCAGGAGAAGCTGGCGCTCGCGGCTTCGCCCTACCAGAACGTCGCCGCGCTGATCGAGGATGCCCGCGCCGCCGTCGTCCGCGCCATGATCGAGGCCGAGGCGCCGGGCGGCATCGTCCGGACCGAAGCCGAGTTCACCCGCGTGCGCGACGCGGTCAACGCCGGGCTCGTCGATCGGCTGTTCACCTGCGTGTCGCTCGTGGCGAAGATCCTCACCAAGGCGCGTGACGTCGAACGCGCCCTCAAGTCCCAGAACTCGCTCGCACTGCTCGGGCCTCTCAACGACGTGCGCTCGCAGCTCGCCGGCCTCGTGCGCCCCGGTTTCATCTCGGCGACGGGGACGGAGCGGCTGGCGCACCTGCCCCGCTATCTCGACGGGATGCTCGAACGCCTGAACACCCTCGCGAACGATCCGGGCAAGGATCGCTCGCGCATGACCGAGTACGAGCGGATGGCCCGGGTATTCGAGGACGCCGGCGGAACCATCCCCCTGCACCAGGACGCGCCGCCATCTCTCGTCGAGACGCGCTGGCTGCTCGAGGAGTACCGCATCAGCGTCTTCGCGCAGCGGCTGGGCACCGCGCAGCCCGTCTCTCCGCAGCGGATCCAGAAGGTGCTCGCCGGCGCGCGCTAGCCTGGCTGCATGGCACGCGCGATCGTCTACACCGAAATCGGCACCCCCGACGTCCTGCATCTCGTGGAGGTCCCCGACCCCGTCGCCGGCCCCGGCGAAGCCGTCGTGCGGATCGAAGCGGCAGGTGTGAACCCGCTCGACGCGAAGCTGCGCCGCGGTGCGCGCCCCTCTCCGCCGATCGCCGAGCCCCGGCGCGTCGGATTCGATGGTGCGGGTGTCGTCGAGAGCCTCGGCGACGGCGTCACCGGCGTCGCCGTCGGCGACCGGGTCGCCGTCCGCGACGCCGTCGGCACCTACGCCACGCATCTGGCCGTCCCCGCCGAGCGCCTGTCGGCGCTCCCGGATGCCGTGACCGCCGCCGAGGGCGCGAGCCTGGGCATCCCGATCGGAACGGCGTACCAGTGCCTGCGTTCGCTGGGGGTCGGTGACGGCGACACGCTGCTCGTGCACGCGGGTTCCGGTGCGGTCGGGCAGGCCGCCATCCAGTTCGCGGTGTCCTGGGGCGCGACCGTCATCGCGACCGGCAGCCCTTCGCGCCACGAGCAGCTGCGCGACCTCGGCGCCATCCCCGTCGCCTACGGGGACGGGCTCGCCGATCGCGTTCGCGAAGCCGCGCCGACCGGTGTCACCGTGGCGCTGGACTGCATCGGCACGGATGAGGCGATCGAGGTGTCCAAGCAGCTGGTCGCCGATCACGATCGCATCGTGACGATCGTCCGAGGCCCCGACGCCGCCGAGCTCGGCATCCGCGCCTTCAGCGGTGGCGCTCCGCAGCCGCTGACCGCCGAGGAGCTCGCCTGGCGCGCCGAGGCGGTTCCCATCGCGATCGGCCTGCTCGCCGACGGCGACTTCCAGATCGAGCTCGGTCCCGAGCTTCCGCTGTCCGAGGCCTCCCACGCCCACGAGCTGATCGAGGCGCATGCGGCAAGGGGCAAGATCGTCCTGGTGCCGTAAGCCCGCGGGCCTGCCGCAACACTTCGACACACGCACGCGTGCGCGTGAGGCGCGCCAGGACAATGGACGGATGACCGCTTCCGCCGAGCCAGGCTCGACCGCATTCGCCACCCGGCAGATCCAGGCCGGGTATGTGCCCGGCGCCCCGCAGAACAGCGCCGTTCCGCCGATCTACCAGACCGCAGCCTTCCAGTTCGCCTCGCTGGCGGATGCCGCGGACCTGTTCGCGCTCCGCAAGGCGGGCAATCTGTACAGCCGTAACGCGAGCCCGACGCAGCAGGTGCTCGAGGACCGTGTCGCCGCGCTCGAGGGCGGTGCCTCCGCGGTCGCCGTGGCCTCCGGGCAGGCCGCTGTCGCGGTCACGCTCCTCGCGCTCGCCGGCCGCGGCGGCCACATCGTCGCCGCCGACCAGCTCTACGGCGGCACGGTCGACCTGCTGCAGGAGACGTTCGACGACTTCGGCATCCCGGTGACCTTCGTCGACCAGGATGACGCGGCCGCCTGGCGCGCCGCGATCCGCCCCGAGACCCGCGCGCTGTTCGCCGAATCCGTCGCGAATCCGATCGCCCAGGTGCTCGACATCCGCCTCGTGGCCGACATCGCGCACGAGGCCGGCGTGCCGCTCGTGATCGACAACACGGTCGGCACCCCGTACCTCGTGCGGCCAGGCGAGCACGGGGCCGACTTCGTCGTCCACTCGGCGACCAAGTTCCTCTCCGGGCACGGCACCTCGCTCGGCGGTGTCGTCGTCGATCAAGGCACGTTCGACTTCGGAGCCGAGCCGCAGCGCTGGCCGCAGTTCACCGCCCCCTACGCGCGCTTCGGGGAGCTCGTGCTCTGGGAGCGCTTCGGAATCGGCCAGGCCTTCGGCGCCCTCGTGAAATCCAAGTACGTGCACGACCTCGGACCGTCGCTGTCGCCCTTCAACGCCTGGCAGATCCTGCAGGGCATCGAGACGCTGGATCTGCGGGTGTCCCGCCAGAGCGCGACGGCACTGACGATCGCGGAGCACCTCGCGCAGCACCCGAAGGTCGCCGCGGTCCACCATCCAGGACTGTCGGGAAACCCGTGGAACGCCCTCGCACAGCAATACCTCCCGCGCGGCGTACCCTCGGTGTTCTCGTTCGATCTCGCGGGCGACATCGACGGAGACGAGGACCCCGCAGCCCACGCGCGCGCGGCTCTGGTGATCGACAACCTCGCCGTGGTCCGGCTGATCGCGAACATCGGCGACGCGCGCAGCATGGTCGCGCATCCGGCATCCATGACCCACTCGCACCTGAGCCCGACGCAGCGTGCGGCCGCCGGCATCTCACTGAACACGATCCGCTTCTCGGCGGGTCTCGAGGACCCGACCGACCTCGTCGCTGACCTGAACCAGGCGCTGGCCCGGCTCTGACGGAATCCGGACGCGGTGCGGCCGGTACGCTGAGTGCATGACTGCACTGCGCTGGGGAATCCTCGCCACCGGCGGCATCGCCGCCGCGTTCGCCTCCGATCTGCGCACCGCCGGTCTCGATCTCGTCGCCGTCGGCTCGCGTTCCCAGGAATCCGCCGACGCGTTCGCCGCCCGGTTCGACATCGCCCGCGCGCACGGCTCGTACGAAGCGCTGGCGACCGATCCGGACGTCGACATCATCTATGTGGCCACGCCGCACCCGATGCATCACGCCGATGCCCGCCTCGCGCTGGAGAACGGCAAGCACGCCCTCGTCGAGAAGTCGTTCACGGTGACCCGCGCCGAGGCCGCGGACCTGCAGCGGCTCGCGGCGGAGAAGGGCCTGCTCGTGATGGAGGCGATGTGGACGCGTTACCTGCCGCACATGGTCCGCATCAGGGAGTTGATCGCCGACGGCGCTCTCGGCGAGATCCGAGCCGTCACCGCCGATCACACCCAGAAGATCACGGCCGACCCCGCGCACCGGCTGAACGCCCTCGAACTCGGCGGCGGCGCCCTTCTGGACCTCGGCATCTACCCGATCTCGTTCATCTGGGACATCCTCGGCGAACCGGAGACGATCAAGGCGGTCGCACGCCTGGGCGAGACCGGAGCGGACACCGAGATCGCCACCGTGATGACGCACGCCGGCGGCGCCGTGTCCACGAGCGTCTCCTCCGCGAGAGCCGTCGGGCCGAACACGGCATCCGTCATCGGCACCGAGGGACGCATCGACATCGATCGGGTCTGGTACGCGCCGACCTCGTTCCGCCTGGTCGCCCCGGACGGCACGGTCCGCGAGAGCTACGAGTCGGCGATCGACGGACGCGGCATGCAGTATCAGGCGCTGGCAGCAGAACGACTCGTGGCCACCGGCACACCAGAAGGCGACATTCTCCCGATCGCCGAGAGCGTCGCCATCATGGCCACACTGGATGAGATCCGCGCCCAGATCGGCGTGCGGTACCCGAACGAGGGATGACCTTATGGCCGAGACACAGGACACCCGCGTCGCCGTCTACCTGGACTTCGACAACATCGTCATCTCCTGGTACGACCGCGTCCACGGGCGCAACGCCTACGGCAAGGACCGACAGCGCATCACGGAGAACCCGAACGACCCCGAGGTCGCCGAGCGGCTGAAGCGGGCCACGATCGAAGTCGGCGCCATCATCGACTACGCGGCCTCGTTCGGCACGCTCGTGCTCACGCGGGCGTACGCGGACTGGTCCTCCCCGGTGAACGCGGTCTACCGGTCGCAGCTCGTGGCACGGGCCGTCGACCTCGTGCAGCTGTTCCCCGCGGCGGCGTATGCGAAGAACGGCGCGGACATCCGCCTCGCGGTCGACGCCGTGGAGGACATGTTCCGCCTCCCCGATCTCACGCATGTCGTGATCGTGGCGGGCGACAGCGACTACGTGCCGCTCGCGCAGCGGTGCAAGCGCCTCGGACGCTACGTGATCGGCGTCGGCGTCGCCGGCTCCACCGCGAAGTCGTTGGCCGCGGCATGCGACGAGTTCGAAGCGTACGATTCGCTCCCCGGCGTGGTGCGCCCGGCAGCCAAGGCTCCGGCGGCGCCCGCTCCGGTCCCCGAGCCGGAGACTCCGGCGGAACCGGATGCCGCCGCGGAGGCGCCCGTCAAGGCGAAGGCCCCTCGATCACGCGCGAAGAAGGCTGCACCCAAGGTCGTCGAGCCGGAGGCGCCGGCGCTGACCGAGCAGGAGGAGGCGACCCAGTTGCTGGAGCGCGCTCTGCGCCTGGGGCACGACAAGGCGGATGCCGACGAGTGGTTGCACAGCTCAGCCGTCAAGACGCACATGCGACGCATGGATCCCTCCTTCAGCGAGAAGGCGCTCGGGCACCGGTCGTTCTCCGACTTCCTGAAGTCCCGCGACGACATCGCGGAGCTGGAGGAGACCGGACACGAGCGGCTGGTCCGCCTGCGCGAGCGCTGACGCGCCGCGCGGCGATCACTCGGCGTGACGACGAATCTGCCGACGGACGTCATCGAGCACGCGCAGCACGGCGATCGAGTCGTCGAGCGAGTGCAGCGGCGACTGCGTACGCCCCTCCGCCACGTAGGCGGCGAGCGCCGTCGCCTGCCAGGCCAGGCCGTCGCGACCGGCCAGGCCGCTCTCGTCGGCCCATTCGTGCTCGCCACCGTCGCTGAGGATCCTCAGGCGTGCCGGGAAGACGAAGCTCGAGTCGAACAGGATGCTTCCCGTCGTGCCGTACACGGACGCCAGCCCCGGGGTCGTCGTCGTGGCGGATGCCGAGAGCGAGGCCAGGGCTCCTGAGGCGCTGCGCAGTGCGATGACCGCTTCGATCTCCGCGGTGGTCGGTGCGACGCTTCCGATCGCGTGCACGCTGTCGATCGGTCCGAGAACGGAGTGCGCGAACCAGAGCGGGTAGACGCCGGCGTCGATCATCACGCCACCGCCGATCGTCGGGTCGAAGCGCGGGTCGCCTGCCGAATACTCCCACCGCCATCCCAGATCCGCAGTGACCGTGCGCACCTCCCCCACGGCTCCGTCCGCGAGCAGCCGGGAGACGAGGTCGGACTGCGGGAGGTACCGCGTCCACATCGCCTCCATCGCGAAGACCCCCGCCGCCTTCGCCGCCTGAGAGATCTCCTCGGCCTCCTGCGCGTCGAGCGCCATCGGCTTCTCGATCAGCACGTGCTTGCCCGCGGCGATCGCGGCGAGTGCCAGCGGACGGTGCTGCGCGTGCGGAGCCGCGACGTAGACGACGTCGACGTCGGGCGACGCGAGCAGCGCCTCATGACCTTCGAACGCGTGCGGGATGCCGTGACGCACGGCGAACGCCTGCGAGCGGTCACTCGAGCGCGATGCGACGGCGACGACGCGCTGGTCGGTGTGCCGGTGCACCGTGCTGACCCAGTCCTGAGCGATGCCTCCGGGGCCGAGGACGCCCCAGCGCAGCGTCGGTCCACCGCGCAGCGGCGTGACGGACGGCTCGGGCAGCGTCAGCACGACGACCCCTCTGCCGGGCGGAGATCGTGGTCGTGTCTGCGCATCAGTGCTCCCGTCCTCGCCGCGCGGACGGCGCGGCGCTCTCACTCTAGGACGCACCGCGGAGCCCCGGCCAGGAGCGAGCCGTCCGCACGAGTACGCTCGAAGCATGCGGCATCCCTCCACGTCCCCGTACGCACGAGCGCTGGGGGCCAGGATCCGTCTGCTCGATCCGCCGACGCAGAGCTACTTCGCCGCGATCCCCGACGGTCACGTCGGCATCGGAGAGGGCGTGTTCGACCGGGTCGGCACGCGGCGCCGGTGGCTCGCACGCCTGCTCCGTCCGTTGCAGCGGCGCGGCATCCTCGTCGCCGGCTGGCACACGGACGTCCCCTTCCGGATCGAGAACCGCACGGTCGCCGGTCGGGCGATCGCGGAGCGGACCCTCACCCTGCCCCAGGGCGAGTGGGTCATGCGCGATGCCGTCGCGCTGAAGCCGCACGGGCGTCTGGTCGACGAACTCGGCGAGCCTCCGCTGCTGGCGGTGAGCTTCGACGTCGACGTGGAGGCAGGCGCGATGCGCCTGACCAGCCGCGCGGTGGGAATGCGGCTGGGTCGCCTGCGCCCGCGGCTTTCCGGGTGGCTCGCGCCGCGGGTCCGCCTGCGCGAGGGACTCGAAGCGGACTCGGATCGCCAGTGCATCGAGCTCACGATCGACATGCCCCTGCTCGGCCGCGTCTACGAGTACGGCGGCACCTTCACCTACCGGATCGAGCAGGAATCATGACCGCTGGACGCGTCGTGATCGGCGGCTCCTCGGGATTCATGGGGCGCCATCTGGTGCGGAAGTATCGGAACGCAGGGCGCGAGGTCGTGACCATCTCGCGTTCCGGCGCCGACTTCGGCTGGGCGGATCAGAAGGAGATCGACGCCGCCGTCGACGGCGCGGCACTCGTGATCGGCCTCGCCGGCAAGAGTGTGAACTGCCGGTACACGCCGGAGAACAGAGCTGAGATCTTCGCCTCACGGGAGGAGACGACCGCCGCGCTCGGCGGCGCGATCCTGCGGGCCGAGAATCCGCCCCCGCTCTGGATCAACTCCTCCACCGCCACGATCTACCGGCACGCCGACGACCGCCCGATGACCGAGTCGACCGGCGAGATCGGCACGGGTTTCTCCGTCGAGGTCGCGAAGGCGTGGGAGCGGGCGCTGTTCGCCGACGATCTCCCGCTGACCAGGCGAGTGGCGCTGCGCAGCACGATCGTCCTGGGCCACGGCGGTGTGCTCGGACCCCTGCGTTCGCTGGCCCGGCTCGGCCTCGGCGGCGCGCAGCACGACGGCTGGTGGCCGGTCGGCAGACGGCGCAGAGAGGCCGGAACCGCTCACTTCCCCGGGGCGCGGCGCGGTCGGCAGCGGTTCAGCTGGGTGCACATCGACGACATCGCGGGCATCATCGATTTCCTCGAGGATCACCCCGAGATCAGCGGTCCCGTGAACGCCGCATCCCCGAATCCGGTCGACAACACGACGTTCATGGCGACCGTTCGCGACGTCCTCGGCGTGCGGTTCGGCCCACCCATGCCGCGATGGATGCTGGAGATCGGCGCCATCGGCATCCGCACCGAAACCGAACTCATCCTCAAGAGCCGCTGGGTGCTGCCCGAGAAGCTCACCGCGGCCGGCTACGCGTTCCGCTACCCGGTGCTCGAGCCGGCGCTCCGGGAATCCTTCGACGCCGAGTCCGTCACCCGCTGACCGGGCTCAGTCTTCGCCGCGCTCCTGCCGGCGCTTCTCGATCTCCTGCCGCAGCCGCCACTCCTCGATCTCCCGATCGAGATCCGCGATCTGCTGCTCGGTGGTGCGAGTGTCGACCGGCCTCGGCGGAGCCTGGGGCGGCGCGGATGCAGGCCCGGCTGAGCGCGCTCGACGCGGAATCCTCGGCATCGAGACCCCGTCGGACGAGTACTCCCGGCCGAGCGCGAACCACAGGATGCTGCCGATCAGCGGCAGCAGGATGACGATGATGATCCACACCATCTTCGGCAGGAACCGCACGCGCGAATCGTCGCGGGTGATGATGTCGATCAGGGCACCGATCATCAGGGCGATGACCAGCAACGAGAAGATGAACGGCATGGCTACAGAGTAGAGGACGCTGGCAGGCGGGGGTCAGGGCAGCGTGTGGCCTGCAGCCCGATACAGCTCGTACCATTCGGTCCGGGTGAGCTCGACCTCCGCTCCCTCGGCCGCCGCCACGATGCGCTCCGGACTCGTCGTCCCCATGACGACCTGCATGCGGGCGGGATGCCGCGTGATCCACGCGACGGCGATTCCGGTGGGCGTGCTGCCGTGCGCGTCGGCGATGCGCTCGAGTGCGATGTTCAACTCGGGGAGGGCGGGGTTGCCGACGATCGGACCCCGTCCTGCGCCGGCCTGCATGGGCGACCAGGCCTGGATCGTGATGCCGTTGGTCCGGCAGTACTCGAGGATTCCGCCGCCGTCACGGGTGATGCTCTGATCGGTTTCCTCGCGGTTGGCGGCGATCGGTCCGGCGATCATCGACGCGTGGGTGAGGGAGAGCTGCAGCTGGTTCGCGACGAAGGGCTGCTTCACAGCCGTACGCAGCAGATCGATCTGCCGCGGAGTGTGGTTGGAGACGCCGAAGGCACGGACCTTGCCTGCGGCGGCGAGCTCGTCGAACGCGCGGGCGACCTCATCCGGCTCGACCAGGGCATCCGGCCGGTGCAGCAGCAGGACGTCGATCCGGTCGGTCCGCAGCGCCGCGAGCGATCCGTCCACCTGATGCATGATGTGCTCGTACGAGAAGTCGTATGCGCCGTCGGCCGGCACGATGCCGCATTTGGTCTGCAGCGTGATCTCGTCGCGTTCGGCCGGGGTCAGCTGCAGCGCCTCGGCGAAGCGCGCCTCGCACACGTGCATCCCGCCGCCGTAGATGTCGGCATGGTCGAAGAAATCGACCCCCGCTCCACGTGCCGCGTCGTAGAGCGCACGGATCTCGGCATCGTCCTTGTCGTGGATGCGCATCATTCCGGCGACGACGGCGGCAGCGGATGCGGTGGCGAACGGCACTGTCTTCATGCCAGCCACGCTAGCGCGGAACGGGGACACACCACTGGTTGAATTACCGTATGGCCTTCCTCATCGACCCCGCTCCGCTGACTCTCACAGGCCGACTCGTCGAGCTGCGACCGCTCGAACGGGCGCACCACGACGGCCTGGTGGAGGCCGCGTCGGAGGGCGAACTGTGGAAGACCGCCTGGTACACGTCGGTTCCCGAGCCCGGCGGGGTCGCCGCAGCGATCGACCAGCGTCTGGCGATGGCGGAGAAGGGCGAGATGATCCCTTTCACCGCGTTCGACGCGACGGGGCGCATCATCGGAGTGACGTCGTTCTACGACCTGGTCGCCGACGTCCCGCGGCTGCACATCGGCTACACGTGGAATCGTCCATCCGCCCACGGCACGGGGACGAACGCGGAGTCCAAGTACCTGCTCATGCGGCACGCGTTCGAAGAACTCGGGGTCTACCGCGTCGGGCTCACGACGCAGTGGGTGAACTTCCAGTCGCGCACGGCGATCGAACGCCTCGGTGCCAAGCAGGATGGCGTGATGCGCGCCGTCATGCGCTACCGCAACGGCGCGCTGCGCGACAGCGTCGAGTACTCGATCATCGAACCCGAATGGCCCGCGGTGAAGGCCAACCTGGAGATGCGGCTGGCGAAGCGCAGCTGAGCGGGATCAGCTCGCCGCCGGTCCGCCGTCCCAGTTCTTCGAGCGCCGGGTCGCGCCGCTGCGGCCCTCGCGCATCATGAACGCGAGGGAGATGCAGATCAGCAGGAGTCCGCCGATGAACACCAGCGCCTGGAAATCCGGCAGCCCGAACGAGATGCCCATCACCCAGAACCCTCCGAGGAAGAGGATCATGAAGAAGATGAAGCTGAGGATCATCGGGCGCTCCTGACGTCGGGAAATCTCGCTCGGTCCAGGATACCCGTGCGCGGGCCCGCCGCCGCATAGCGCAGAGGATCGGCGCACGAAACCCCCTCCACGCCGCGGAGGTCCGCACCTAGCCTGGCCGCATGGACGCACAACTGACGGCACTCGCGATCAACTGCACGCTCAAGCCCTCCCCCGGTGATTCCAGTTCGGAACTGCTGGGCAGGCAGATCCTCGCCGCCCTCGCCGAGCACGGCGTGATCGGCACGATGGTGCGCGCGGTCGACCATACGCTGCTTCCCGGCGTGGGGAAGGACATGGGCGAAGGCGACCAGTGGCCCGCACTTCGCGAGCAGGTCCTCGCCGCAGATGTCCTCGTGTTCCTGACGCCGACGTGGCTCGGCCAGCACTCCAGTGTCGCCCAGCGCGTGCTCGAGCGTTTGGATGCCGAGCTCAGCGAAACGGATGCATCAGGACGCCCGACACTGTTCGACAAGGTCGCGATCGCGGGCATCGTCGGCAACGAGGACGGCGCGCATCACATCGCCGCCATCCTGTTCCAGTCGCTCAACGACGTCGGCTTCAGCATCCCGGCGCAGGGCTCGGTGTACTGGAACGGCGAGGCGATGCAGCAGACCGACTACAAGGATCTGCCCTCGACGCCGGAGAAGGTCGCACAGGCGACGGCGACGGCGGCGGCCGACGCGGCGCATCTGGCGGGGCTCCTGCGCGGGCAGAAGTACCCGGTCGGATGACCGGCGGCCCACCCATCGGCAGGGATGGATGAGCCACCGGCGCGCGGAAGTTCAGACCCGAAAGTGCTCCCGCCCCCGCGAGAGCGCCCGAACGACTCCGAGGATCACGTTACGCAGGATCGGTGATAAGCCGCAGGGGGTTGCTTTGTCGGCGCCGCGTGCGCTATCAGCCGAGCTGATCCAGAACCAGTTCGCCTCGCACGTTCAGGTTCTCCATCATGCGCTCGATCCGTGCGGGGTCGATCGCCGGCATGGTCGGGTTGTCGAACGCGATGATCAGCGGGATGCTCGGGTTCATCCAGATCGTGAGCCGGCCGGGCGCCTTGTCCTGATCCTCGGGCAGCCAGGTCATCATGAAGCTCTCCTGCCGGCGCAGCTTCGTCCCGATCACGATCTTCAGATGCGCCAAAGTTTCGTCATCCACGCCGATCGCGGGGCGCGTGCTGTTGTATTCGAGAGTTCCCATGGACAGCACACTACGCCCGCGACGCGGTCATCACGCCTCCTGCGGCTGCTCCCACGGCAGCGTCACGATCGGAAGGATGTACATCCGCCCGGCCACCGCCGTCGGGTGAACGGCCATGTACGCGGCAGCCTGGTCGATCGAGTCAGCCTCGATCAGGTCGTAGCCGGCGAACCACTCCTTGAACTCGGGGAACGGTCCGTCTGTGATGAGCAGTGCGCCGTCGCGGATCGCGACGGACTTGGCCTGCTCAGGGCCCGCGACGGGCGCGCCGGGGCCGAGCATGCCGGCCTGGTTGCCGCGTTCCGCCCACGCGTCGAGCTTCTGCCGATCCTCCGACTCCGGCAGGGCTGTTCCCTGCGCATCGGTCATGTGGATGACGAGGTACGGGCTGGTCATGAGAGTTCTCCTTCATCGGTGGTTCCATCGGTTTGGGATGCCGCCGCGACCTGATCCCGGCGACGGGTGAGATGCGTGATCTCGGCGGCGTTGACCGCCAGGTCGATCGCGCGATCGTAGGCGCCGCGAGCGGCATCCGATCGCCCGGTCAGGCGCAGCAGTTCTGCGCGCGTCGTGTGGAAGGCGTGATGCTCGGCCAGGTCATCGCCGAGCTCGTCGACGAGCGCGAGCGCGACGTCGGGCGAGTCGTACTCGGAGATCGCGATCGCCCTGTTGAGCCTCACGATCGGACTCGGGTCGATGCGCTCGAGTGCGTCGTACAGTGCGACGATCCGGGACCAATCGGTGTCCTGCGCCCGAGGTGCGGACACGTGCACGGCGTTGATCGCCGCCAGCAGCTGGTAGCGCCCCAGCGCGCCGACATCATGCCCGCCGGCTTCGAGCCGTTCATCCACAAGCGCGATGCCCTCCCGGATCAACGTGCGATCCCAGGCGTTGCGCTCCTGCTCGTCCAGCCGGACCAGCTCGCCGCCGGCGGACAGCCGGGCGTCGGCGCGCGCCTGAGTGAGGAGCATCAGCGCGAGCAGACCGGTCGCCTCGGCATCCTCGTCGGAACCCGAAGGGAGCAGTTCCCGGACGAGCCGTGCCAACCGGATCGCCTCCTCGGCGAGGTCGCGGCGAATCGGGTCGACGTTCTCGCCGGATGCGAAGTAGCCCTCGTTGAAGATCAGATACAGCACCGCGAGCACGTCGGACACGCGCGGCGCTATATCTTCGCGTCGCGGCACGACGTACGGCACCCGGGCGGCCTTGATCCTGGCCTTGGCTCGGCTGATCCGCTGACCCATCGTCGTCTGCGGCACCAGGAACGCCCTGGCGATCTCCGCGACGGTGAGTCCGCCGACCATCCGCAGTGTGAGCGCGATGCGGTCCTGGATGGAGAGCACCGGGTGACAGCACGTGAAGATCAACCGCAGCCGATCGTCCTCGATGTATCCCGTCGGCTCCGCGGGCGAGTCGTCCTGCAGCATGAACGCCTCCCTCTGCTTGTCGTCCCGCCTGGCCTCGCGGCGCAGTCGGTCGATGGCCTTGCGGTGGGCTGTCGTGGTGATCCACGCGCCCGGACTGGGCGGCACCCCGTCGATCGGCCAGCGCTCGACGGCGGTGGCGAACGCCTCAGCAGCCGTCTCCTCCGCGATGTCGAGGTCGGCGTAACGACGCACGAGGCCGGCCACGATCCTGGTCCACTCCTCGCGATGCGTTCGGGCGAGCTCGGCGTCGACGTCGATCGCCCCGCTCCTGTCGGTCACTGGTCGCCGCGAGCCGGGATGACGTACATCCGCCCGATGCGCGCCGTTGAATGCTCGGCGAGCATCCGCGTCGCCTCGTCCATGTCGGCCGCTTCGATCCACTCGACACCGAGGAACCACTCGGTGAACTCCGGGAAGGGACCGTCGGTCACGACGACGTCTCCGCCGTGCGCGGTGATGCGGCGCGCCTGGTCGGGACCTGCGACGGTCTCGCCGTTGGGCTCCCACCCGTTCGGGCCTTCGCGGAGCTCCAGCCAGCGCTGGAGCCGGGCACCGTCGACGTCCGGATCCCATTCGGCACCTGCGGGGTCGCTCATGTGGATGACCAGGAACTTCTGTCGCGCGGTCATGACGCTCCTCTCGATCGCACGTGCGGCGATCCTCATCATCACCACGAACACGTTCACGTCGATTCGACAGGAGTCGGAAAAGAAGTTGCAACATTTTCTTCAGCGCAGGGTGTCGAAAGACGGTCGAGCCGTTCGTGGTCCTCACGAGGGCGGTCGAGGAGCGCCGCCACGAGGAGAGGATCCGCCATGCGCGGCGACATCATGAGCGCGGCCGAGGCCCGCGAGTACAGCGACCGCATCCGCGAGATGCGCTGGGAGCGGCTTGAGGAGCGCGCGGCGCAGAGGCAGGCCGCTGCTGCGCGCCGAGCGGCCTTCGTGCGATCGACCCGGGCATCCGCAGCCCTGCTCCTGCGAACGAAGCGTCGCGCGTGACGCGCGGCCCCCGATCAACGGTGCGCCCGCCGGGGGCTGTGGGTCCCGTAGGACGACGGACGCACCTGGACACCAACGTGAACGGCTGAAGGGCTCTCGCTTAGCGGGCATCATATGGACCACGAGGCAAGAGCCCCCGCGTAGAGCGACACCGTCGGGTCCCCCAGAGTCCCAGGGTCGCGGCCAAAGCGAGGAGCGGCGCACGCGAGGCGGCCGTCGCGTGGACGCGTGGGCTAAACGTGGGCAGACGTGAAAAGGCCCTCGGTCAGCAGCTCGTGATGAGCAGCCGGCCGAGGGCCTTCCGTTGTCAGAGAATCAGCCTCTGACCAGCGTTTTCTAGAAGTCCCAGTCGTCGTCTTCCGTCGCCTCGGCCTTGCCGATCACGTACGACGAGCCCGACCCCGAGAAGAAGTCGTGGTTCTCATCGGCGTTCGGCGAAAGCGCCGACAGGATCGCCGGGTTCACGTTGGTGACGCTGGAGGGGAACATCGCCTCGTAGCCGAGGTTCATCAGCGCCTTGTTGGCGTTGTAGTGCAGGAACTTCTTGACGTCCTCGGTCAGGCCGACGCCGTCGTAGAGGTCCTGCGTGTACTGCACCTCGTTGTCGTAGAGCTCGTACAGCAGCGAGAACGTGTAGTCCTTCAGTTCGTCCCGCTTGGCCTGATCGACCGTCTCCAGGCCGCGCTGGAACTTGTAGCCGATGTAGTAGCCGTGCACGGCCTCATCGCGGATGATGAGACGGATCAGATCGGCCGTGTTGGTGAGCTTCGCACGGCTGGACCAGTGCATCGGCAGGTAGAACCCCGAGTAGAACAGGAAGCTCTCGAGCAGGGTCGAGGCGACCTTGCGCTTGAGCGGGTCGTCACCGCGGTAGTAGTCGGTGACGATCTGCGCCTTCTTCTGAAGGTTCGGGTTCTCCACTGACCAGCGGAACGCCTCGTCGATCTCCTTCGTCGAGCACAGCGTCGAGAAGATCGACGAGTAGCTCTTCGCGTGCACCGACTCCATGAACGCGATGTTCGTGTAGACGGCCTCCTCGTGCGGGGTGATCGCATCGGGGATCAGCGAGACGGCCCCGACCGTGGCCTGCACCGTGTCGAGCAGCGTGAGTCCGGTGAAGACGCGCATGGTGAGCAACTGCTCGTCGGCGGTGAGGGTGTTCCACGACTGGATGTCGTTGGACAGCGGGATCTTCTCGGGCAACCAGAAGTTGTTGACGAGGCGGTTCCACACCTCGACATCCTTATCGTCCTGGATGCGGTTCCAGTTGATCGCCTGAACGCTGTCGACCAGCTTGAGCGGTTCGTGAGGGGTCATTCTTCGTCGTCTCTCGGGTTCCTGGTCGGGTTCAGAGCATGCACGAGACGCACTCGGTCATGTCGGTGCCCTCGAGCGCCAGCTGACGCAGACGGATGTAGTAGATCGTCTTGATGCCCTTGCGCCATGCGTAGATCTGGGCCCGGTTGATGTCGCGCGTGGTGGCGGTGTCCTTGAAGAACAGCGTCAGCGACAGACCCTGGTCGACGTGCTGGGTGGCAGCGGCGTAGGTGTCGATGACCTTCTCGTAGCCGATCTCGTACGCGTCCTGGTAGTACTCCAGGTTGTCGTTCGTCATGAACGCAGCCGGGTAGTAGACGCGACCGAGCTTGCCTTCCTTGCGGATCTCGACCTTCGACGCGATCGGGTGGATCGACGACGTCGAGTTGTTGATGTACGAGATCGAGCCGGTCGGGGGCACCGCCTGCAGGTTCTGGTTGTAGATGCCGTGCTTCTGGATGCTCTCCTTCAGCTCGACCCAGTCGGCCTGCGTCGGGATGAAGTGACCCGCGAACATCTCCTTGACCTTCTCGGTCGCCGGAACCCAGGCCTGATCGATGTACTTGTCGAAGAACGTTCCAGACGCGTACGTCGAGTCCTCGAAGCCGTCGAAGGCCTGGTTGCGCTCGATGGCGAGCTTGTTCGACGCGCGCAGCGCGTGGAACAGCACCGTGTAGAAGTAGATGTTCGTGAAGTCGATGCCCTCTTCGGAGCCGTAGAACACGTGCTCGCGAGCGAGGTAGCCGTGCAGGTTCATCTGACCCAGACCGATCGCGTGCGAACGGTCGTTGCCGTCCTCGATCGAGCGGACCGAGGCGATGTGGCTCTGGTTGCTCACCGCGGTGAGACCGCGGATCGCGGTCTCGACGGTGGCGGCGAGGTTGCCGCCGTCCATCGCCAGGGCGATGTTCATCGAGCCGAGGTTGCAGGAGATGTCCTTGCCGATCTCCTTGTACGAGAGGTCCTCGTTGTAGGTCGTCGGCGTGTTCACCTGCAGGATCTCGCTGCAGAGGTTGGACATGTTGATGCGGCCCTTGATCGGGTTGGCCTTGTTCACCGTGTCCTCGAACATGATGTACGGGTAGCCAGACTCGAACTGGATCTCGGCGATGGTCTGGAAGAACTCGCGCGCGTTGATCTTGGTCTTCTTGATGCGGGGGTCATCGACCATCTCGCGGTACTTCTCGGTGACCGAGATGTCGCCGAACGGCACGCCGTAGACCTTCTCGACGTCGTACGGCGAGAACAGGTACATGTCCTCGTCGTTCTTGGCCAGCTCGAAGGTGATGTCCGGCACGACGACGCCCAACGAGAGGGTCTTGATGCGGATCTTCTCGTCGGCGTTCTCGCGCTTGGTGTCGAGGAAGCGCATGATGTCGGGGTGGTGCGCGTTGAGGTACACCGCGCCGGCGCCCTGGCGGGCACCGAGCTGGTTGGCGTAGCTGAAGCTGTCTTCGAGGAGCTTCATCACGGGGATGATGCCCGACGACTGGTTCTCGATCTGCTTGATCGGCGCTCCGGACTCGCGGATGTTCGACAGCAGCAGCGCGACGCCGCCGCCGCGCTTGCTCAGCTGGAGGGCGGAGTTGATGCCGCGGGCGATCGACTCCATGTTGTCCTCGATGCGCAGCAGGAAGCAGCTGACGAGCTCGCCGCGCTGTGCCTTGCCCGCGTTGAGGAACGTCGGCGTCGCCGGCTGGAACCGGCCGGAGATGATCTCCTCGACCAGGTCGATCGCGACCTGCTCGTCGCCGTCGGCCAAGGCGAGGGCGGTCATGACGACGCGGTCCTCGAAGCGCTCGAGGTAGCGCTTGCCGTCAAAGGTCTTCAGCGTGTAGCTGGTGTAGTACTTGAACGCGCCGAGGAAGGTCTCGAAGCGGAACTTCTTCGAGTAGGCCAGGTCGTTCAGGCGCTGGACGAAGTCGAACGAGTACTTCTCGATGACGGCGCCCTCGTAGTACTCCTTCTCCACGAGGTAGTCCAGGCGCTCCTTGAGCGAGTGGAAGAACACCGTGTTCTGGTTCACGTGCTGCAGGAAGTACTCCCGAGCGGCGCGCTTGTCGGCGTCGAACTGGATCTTCCCGTTCGCGTCGTACAGGTTCAGCATCGCGTTGAGAGCGTGGTAGTCGAGACCCTCGTATGCAGGGTTCGCCTTGAATGCCACTGTCTCGGTCACTGAAGTTCCCACCGTCGTTCCAATCCGTCGGTCACCCGATCGACATCGTCCTGTGTGCCGAAGATTTCCAGCCGATACAAGTGAGGCACGTGGCACTTGCGGCTGATGATGTCACCGGCGAGGCAGAAGGCGTCGCCGAAGTTGGTGTTACCTGCGGAGATGACTCCCCGAAGGTGACGCCGGTTGCGCTCGTCGTTGAGGAACCGGATCACCTGCTTGGGTACGGCGCCCTTCTCCTCGCCGCGCCCCTGCCCGCCCCCGTACGTCGGGGTGACGAGCACGAACGGCTCGTCCACGACGAGATCCTCGTCCGTGCGGTGCAACGGGATGCGGCGGGAGGGAAGGCCCAGCTTCTCGACGAAGCGCGCCGTGTTCCCGGAGACGCTGGAGAAGTAGACCAGGAGCGGCGCTGCTGTCGCGACGGCGCTCATGACTTCTTCTCCTTACGCCAGGCGAGCCGCGAGCTCGTCGATCTTGTCGGGACGGAAGCCCGACCAGTGGCCTTCGTCGGTCACGACGACCGGAGCCTGCATGTAGCCGAGCGCCTTGACCTGCTCGAGCGCCGCGGCGTCTTCGGAGAGGTCGTGGATCTCGTACTCGATGCCCTTGGCATCCAGTGCGCGGTAGGTGGCATTGCACTGCACGCACGAAGGCTTGGTGTAGACCGTGATCGACATATCGCTTCCCCTCAAATCCTGGTTTTCCGGCAGGCCCCCCGCCGGGACTTCAATACTACATATAGGGACGGACATTCGGACCGACCACAAGGGATAGTAGTTACATCCGTGTAGTTTTCCACCGCTCTCCACTGATACAACACAGGTTGTCCACCGTTTCATCCACAACCGGCGACCTTTCTCGAAGGCCCGCGAACCGCGTCAGATCGCGCCTCGCGGACGTCGGTCCGGAATCTATCCACAGGCCGGACGCTACCCGGGGCCTCGGACATCGGATTTCCTGTGGAGAGGGGTCTTCGGCGTGTCGCGCGGAGGCCCCGTGCCGACCCCTGCGAGGCACCCCGGTACCGTTGTCTGGTGGCGGGATATCGGGACCTTCTTCGCACGCCTGGTGTGGCGCGCATGATCGCGGCGCAGCTGACGGCGCGATTCCCCAACGGGATGGCGTCGTTGGCGATCCTGCTGCATGTCGAGCAGCAGACCGGCTCGTACGGCGCCGCGGGGCTCGTCCTCGCCGCGACTTCCGTCGGCCAGGCAGTCGCCGGCCCGGTGACCAGTCGGTGGATGGGCGCCTGGGGGATGCGGCGCGTCCTCACGCTCACCGCGGCCGTGTGCATCGGAGCGATGCTCTGCCTCGCGCTGCTGCCGCTGACGCTGCCGGGCTACATGTTCTTCGGTCTGATCGCCGGCCTCTCCACTCCGCCGATCCAGTCCGCCGTGCGCACCATCTACCCCAAGCTCGTCAACTCCTCCCAGCTGACGCCGCTGTTCTCGCTGGACGCTTCCCTGCAGGAGATCATCTGGATCCTCGCGCCGGTGGTCATCACTCTCGTGTCCACCCAGATCGGAACGACGCAGGGGCTCCTGCTCGTGGCAGCGTTCCTCGTCGCGGGCTGCGGATGGTTCATCCTCTCCCCCGAGGTCGGACGGGTGCGCATCCCCCGCAGCCGCCGCGCATTCGGTCGTGTCGTACTGAAGCCGCCGGTGCTGCTGGCGACCGTGATCGGATTCCTGCTGATCGGCGCATGCTCGGCGGTCGAGGTCGGCGTCGTCGCGACGTTCGAGCACGGCAGCCTGGAAGCAGGACTCGTGCTGGCGGTGTTCGCGGTCGGCAGTCTCGTCGGCGGCCTGTCGATGGGGCACATCCCGATCGGCCAGTGGGCCATGGCCCGTCGACTCGTGATCGTGACGATCGGTCTCGCGCTCACGATGGTCTCGTTGAACGTGTTCTGGCTCGGCGGAACCCTCCTGATCGCCGGCATCGGCATCGCCCCAGCGCTGGCCGTACTGTTCGCGATCACCACCGCCAGCGTGAAGTTCAGCGAGACGGCCGAGGCGTTCGGCTGGGCCGGCACGGGGCAGCTGATCGGCGCAGCCGCGGGTTCGGCCATCGCCGGCTTCCTCGTCGACAGCACCGGCGGTCCGCAGGGCGCGTACCTGGCTGCGACACTGTTCGCTATCGTCGGTGTGGTCGTCGCGATCGTCTTCGTCCGGGCCTTCCCCGACCTCCGGCACCGCGATCCGAGCCCCTTCCCCGATACCGAACCTGTGGCGGTCACCCCTTCATGAGCACTGCATCCCCCGAGATCGTCTGCATCGGCGAGACGATGATCCTCGTCACCCCGACCGACGCCGCGCTCGCGTCGGCATCCGAGGCATCGATCGGGCTCGCCGGCGCCGAGTCGAACGTGACGGCCGGCATCGCCGCTGCGGGTCACCGCGTCGCCTGGGCGTCGCGGGTCGGAGACGACCCGCTCGGCATCCGCATCACGGACGAGCTCGCCCGCCGCGGCGTCGAACTGTGGGTCGAGCGGGATGCCGAGGCTCCGACGGGCGTCATGTTCAAGGACCCAAGCGTCGAAGGATCGTCGGTGCACTACTACCGACGCGGCTCTGCAGCGTCACGGATGGCTTCGGGCTTCCTTGCCGCCGAGCGTCTGACCGGGGTGCGCATCGTGCACACCACCGGCATCACCCCCGCTCTGTCCGCCTCGTGCCGGGACATGATCGACCGGCTCTTCGAAGACGCCCGCACCGCCGGCGCCCTGGTGTCGTTCGACGTGAACGACCGGCGCGCGCTCTGGTCGCTCGAGGACGCAGCCGCGACTCTCGCCCGGCTGGCGGATGCCGCGGACATCGCCTTCGTGGGACGCGACGAGGCCGAGCGGATCTGGGGCACGGCGACCGCGTCCGAGATCCGGGCCTTCCTGCCGAACTGCGCCCTGCTCGTCGTCAAGGACGGCGACGTCGGGGCCACCGCCTACGCCGGTGACGACGAACCGGTGTTCGTCCCCGCGCCCGTGGTCGACGTCGTCGAGCCGGTGGGGGCCGGAGACGCGTTCGCGTCCGGGTTCCTGGCTGCCGCGCTCGAGGGCGTTCCGCTGGCGGAGCGGCTGTCGGCCGGACACGAGGCGGCGGCCCGTGTGCTGACGATCGCGGCGGACATGCCGCCGCACCCCTGAGGCGACGTCGACGCCGATCAGTAGGCTGAGGGTCGTGGCTGCTGTGACTCTCCCCCGCCTCTCCTGGGGCGCACCGGATTCTGCGAAGACCGCCCTTCTCGTGCACGGCCTCGGCTCGTCCGGTGCCCTGATGTGGCGCATCGGCGACGCCCTCGCGAACGCGGGCTGGCGCGCCGTCGCCGTCGATCTGCGCGGGCACGGCGATGCGCCGCGCGCTCTCGACTACACGGTCGGCGCGTATGCGGAAGACCTCGGATCGACCCGCCCGCAGCATCGCGAGTCGTGGGATGCCGTGATCGGTCACTCCCTCGGCGGCGCCGCGAGCACGGTGGCCGCGGCATCCGACCCGTCCTGGACGAGGCGCTTGCTCCTGATCGACCCGGCCATTCTGGTCGACGGCAGGGATGCGACGATCGTCCGGCGCAGTCAGGAGCGCGCCTTCGCGGACAATCGCATCGAGGTGGTCCGCGAGGAGCATCCGCACTGGCACGAGCAGGACCTCGAACTCAAGATCGACGCCGTGACGCGCGCGAGCGGATGGGCGATCGAGCAGACCAGTGCGCAGAACAAGCCCTGGGATGTCCGCGATGCGGCGGCCAGGCTCACCGTCCCCACGCACGTGATCGGCGCCGACCCGGCGGTCTACAGCCTGTTCACCGGCGACGTCGCCGACGGCGTCCTCGCCGCGAATCCGCACATCTCGATGTCGATCGTCGCGGGCGCAGGCCACTCCCCGCACCGCGACAAGCCGGACGAGACGATGCAGCAGATCCTGGAGGCGCTCTCGTGAGCTTCGACCCGCTGGTCCACCTGCCGGACGACCTGCTCGAGCGCGTCCGCGAGCGCGCGCCGATCCATGACCGGGAGAACACGTTCCCGCAGCAGGATCTGGACGAACTGCGCGACGCCGGCTACCTCAGCATCCTGGTGCCGAAGGAGCGCGGCGGCGCGGGGCTCGGCCTCGAACAGGCCGCCGTGCTGCAGCAGCGTCTCGCGACGGCCGCGCCTGCGACGGCCCTGGCGATCAACATGCACCTGGTGTGGACCGGCGTGGCGAAGGTCTTCAGCGACCGCGGCGTCGCCGGGCTCGAGTTCCTCCAGGACGGCGCCGTGGCAGGCGACGTGTTCGCCTTCGGAATCAGCGAGGGCGGCAACGACCTGGTGCTGTTCGGCAGCGACACGGATGCCGCACCGCAACCGGACGGCGGCTACGCCTTCACCGGTACGAAGATCTTCACCTCGCTCGCTCCCGTGTGGACGAAGCTCGGGCTGCACGGACTGGACACGACCTCCGCTGACGCACCGAAACTCGTGTTCGCCTTCGTCGATCGCACGGATGCCGTGTCGACGAGCGACGACTGGGACACGCTCGGAATGCGTGCGACGCAGAGCCGGACCACGCGGCTGGACGGCGCGGCGGCCCGCCCGGAGCACGTCGTCCGCCGGATCGACCCTGGGCCGAACCCGGATCCGATCGTGTTCGGCATCTTCAGCGTGTTCGAGATCCTGCTCGCCTCGGTGTACACCGGGATCGCCAGGCGTGCACTCGACCTCGCGGTCGAGACCGTGCAGAAGCGTCGATCCAAGAAGACAGGGGCGACGTACAGCCAGGACCCGGACATCCGCTGGCGCATCGCCGACATGGGCCTCGCCTACGACGCGCTGCCCCCGCAGATCGCGGCGCTCGCGCGCGATGTCGATTCTCTCGCCGACCACGGCGGTCGCTGGTTCACGCTGCTGTCCGGGGTCAAGCACCGAGCCGTGACGATGGCCAAGAGCGTCGTCGACGACGCGATCCTCACCGCAGGCGGCGGCTCCTACTTCTCCTCGAACGAGCTGTCCCGGCTCTACCGCGATGTGCTGGCCGGCATGTTCCACCCCTCGGACCCGGAGTCGGCGCATTCCACCGCGGCGAGCGCGTGGTTGGGTCCGCTGAAGAGCTGACGGCCTACTTGCGATCGAAGTCGAACGCCTTGAGCAGTTCCGTGACCGCCTGATCGCGCTCGTCTCCGCCCTGCTCGAACATGTGCGTGACGTGCGTGCGCAGGTGGTTCTCGAGCAGCAGCCGGTTCAGAGACTCCAGGGACTTCTGGATCGCGCGGGACTGCGTGATGATGTCCATGCAGTACTCCTCGTTCTCGATCATCCGCGCGACGCCGCGCAACTGACCCTCGAGGATGCTGGTGCGGTGCATGGCGCGCTTCTTGATGTCTTCGATCACCCTTCCGAGGGTACTCGCGTGCGAGCGCGTGCTCGCGTGCGAGGATGACGACATGGCGCGCACACCGATGGCTCTGCTCTCCCCTGCCGATCAGGAACGCGCCAGGGCGCTGCGGCGGATGAAGGCCGTCGCCCTCGGTGCCCTGATCGCCATGGCGGTCGCGTTCGTGATCGCGTTCTGGTTGCAGGAGCGCCACACCTGGTTGCAGTACGTGCGTGCCGCGGCCGAGGGCGGCATGGTCGGCGCACTGGCCGACTGGTTCGCGGTCACCGCGCTGTTCCGCCGTCCCCTGGGTCTGCCGATCCCGCACACCGCGATCATCCCGAACCGCAAGGATGAGATCGGGCGCACACTCGGCGAGTTCGTCGAGACGAACTTCCTCGCAGCAGACGTCGTCCGCGAGAAGCTCTCGCGGACCCGTATCGCCGAGCGTGCCGGCGAGTGGCTGCGCGTCCCTGCGCACGCGGATCGCGTCGCCGCCGAAGGGGCGACCGTGGCCACGGCCGTGCTCAACGCGCTCAGCGACGACGACGTCCGCGACCTCATCGGAGACCTGGCCCGCGAGCACCTGATCGACCCCGACTGGGGGACACCGGCCGGTGTGTGGCTGCAGCGCATCATCGAGACCGACGCCCACCACGGCGCCGTCGATCTCGCGGTGGACAGCATCGCGAACTGGCTCGACGCCAACGCCGAGGCCTTCACAGGGCTCGTCTCGCGTCGGCTCCCGACGTGGGTGCCGAAGCTCGCGCACCGCTTCGTCGACGACACCGTGTACCGCGAGGCCGTGACGTTCGTCAGCGCCGTGCAGTCCGATCCGCAGCATCCGGCCCGCATCGCGATCGACGGATACCTCGGCCGCCTGGCGGACGGCCTGCAGCACGACCCGGTGACGAGGGCGAAGCTCGAGAACGCGAAGTCCGCCCTGTTCGACAGCCCGCGCGTCGCGGCCTTGGCCGCCGAGGCCTGGCACACCGCCAAGACAGGCCTGCTCACGTCGCTCGCCGACCCCGCGAGCGGGCTGCGTCAGCGAGCGGCTCAGGCGGTCCGCGAGATCGGTGAGCGCCTGACGACCGAGGAGTCCCTGCAGCGCCGTGTCGACACGTGGATCACGGATGCGGCCGTGTTCCTCGTCGATCGCTATCGACACGACATCGCCTCGATCATCACCGACACCGTCGAGCGCTGGGACCCCGCGGAGACCACCGAGAAGATCGAACTCATGGTCGGCCGGGACCTGCAGTACATCCGGCTCAACGGCACCGTCGTCGGTGCGCTCGCGGGACTCGCCATCTTCACCGTCGCCCACAATCTGATCCCCGGAGTCTGACATGGCCCTCTCCCACGATCCGCTCTGGCCCCGTGCCGGCGCCTGGCCCGCACCAGACGGTGCCGCTGACGCCGCGATCATCGGCGTCCCCGCCTGGCGCACATCGCTCTCTCCGACCGGCGCGCATGCGACCCCCGCGGCGATCCGCGAGGCGCTGCGACGCTACAGCACGACGCTCATCGGTCCGCCTGTGGTCGATCTGAACGAGGCGCTGCGGATCGTGGATGCCGGAGACGTCGCGGATGCGGACACCGACGTCGAGGGCGTCGTGGCACGTGTTCGCGCGCTGCGACCGGCGTTCGCGATCGCGCTCGGCGGGGACAACTCCGTCACGTATCCGGTTGCCAGAGGCGCGGGTGCGACCGGGCTCATCACGTTCGACGCGCACTTCGACCTGCGCGACGGGGTCTCCAACGGCTCCCCCGTGCGCCGTCTCGTCCAGGACGCACCGGACGGCGAACGCATCGACGGCTCGCGCATCGTGCAGATCGGCATCGCGGACTTCGCCAACTCGGCGGCCTACGCCCGGCGAGCGGCCGACTGGGGCATCCACGTCATCACTCTGGATGACGTGCGCCGACGCGGCATCGCGGACGTCGTCACGGAAGCCCTCGACGTCGCCGGAGCGGATGCCGCGGCGCGGATCCATCTCGACATCGACGTCGATGTGTGCGACCGCTCGGTCGCCCCCGGATGCCCGGCGAGCGTCCCCGGCGGGCTCGCCGCGTGGGAGCTGAGGGCACTCGCGCGCGGCGTCGCGTCCGATCGACGGGTGGTGAGCGCCGACATCGCCGAGGTCGATGCCACCGCCGATGCGCCTGATGGGCGGACCGTCCGTCTGGCGGCGCTGTGCGTGCTCGAACTCCTGGCAGGACTCGCCTCCCGCTGAGCGTACGCCTGTCCTGCCGTCGAAGCCACCCCCTTCGACGAGGGCGGTCTGCCGAGGCATCCTGAGTCCTCATCGAGACGAAGGAGAGCATCATGACCGCCGCACCTGCATCGGCGATGAAGGACAAGAACTACAACCTCGTCGCCGTCCTGGAATCCAGCCTGCGCAACGCATGGACGATGCAGACGTACGCCGAGGACGCCGACCGCGCGGGCGACACGGAACTCGCGGAGTGGTTCCGCAAGATCCAGCACAACAGCCTCAAGGCCGGTGAGCAGGGCAAGCGGATGCTGCTCGCTCGGCTCGAGGAGGAGGACGAGGCAGGATCATGAGCATGACCGGCACCGCCCAAGGCGGCACGATGACCGCCACGTGCGACACGTGCGGAAACGTCTACGACAAGGTGTTCACGGTCGCACGCGGAGACCACGTCGGCACGTTCGACAGCTTCGAGTGCGCCATCCAGGCGATGGCTCCCACGTGCGCGCACTGCGGATGCCGCATCATCGGGCACGGTGTCGAGGCGGAAGCGCAGATCTTCTGCTGCGCGCACTGCGCGCGCCTGCAGGGCGAGCCCCAGCTCGTCGATCGGGTCTGACGGGAGCACACATGGACGATCGCACCGGCGGGACGCCGCACCACGCGCGCCGGCGCGGATCCACGGATGAGACGCTGGTGCGCAACCAGCCGGCTCTGCGCACCTCGGACGGCACGATCTGGGTCCTCGTGGCCGGCGCCTTCGCGATCGCGTGCGCGATCCCGCTCGTCCTGATCCTCGCGAATCCCGGTGGCGCGGGACCGGTCGCGTGGATGACGCTCGTCCTGGTGGCGCTGTCGTATGCGGGCCTGGTGGCGACGCGGTTCCTCATCGAGGACCGCACGCGTCGCCTGCGCGTGCTGGCGGTGCTCATGCTCGCGATGGCAGCGGTGGCCCTCGCCGGACTGTTCGCGTGCGTGATGATCGCGTGGTCGGCGGTGCCGACGGCGTGACGTCGCGCTATGCCGGTGAGTCGTCCGCGTGCCTGGCCAGCGAGCGGGCATAGCGCTCGGTCAGCTGGACCATGACATCCGGGGTCTCCCGGTCCACGCCGAAGACGTACCCCGGGAAGTCGAGTTCCTGCTGGGCCGCGGCGATCTCCTCGTGCCGATCGGGCGGCAGCACCAGAAGCGGGTCGCCGACGGCCACCCAGCCGATCGGCACCACCGCATCCTCCGGCAGAATCGTGCGCAGATGCACGACCGCGTTGATGCGGACCTCCGCACGGTCGCCGATGTGGGCGCCGTTGAAGACCCGCGTTCCGGTGGCCAGGAACACCTCGTCGCCGACGATCGCGCCGGAGACCGACGCACCGGGTCCGATCAGCACGTGATCGCCGATGTGCACCGGGTTGGCTGAACTGGCGCGGACGATCGCGTTCTCCATCACGATCACGTTCTCGCCGAGCGTGATGGGTCCGCCCTCCGCCGTGATCACGGCGCCGTGCAGCACCTGGCAGTCCGCTCCGATCGTCACGTCGCCGGAGATGACGGCGGTGGGCGCGATGACGGCGGTGTCGTCGATACGGGGGCGAGCCCCGAGGTGCTCGTACAGCATGCCGTCAGCGTACTCCGGCATCCGTCCGGTTCGGCGGAACGTGCCGTACCGCCCCGATCGCCGGGATCAGGATGCCGCGGGCACCGGCTCGGGGAACAGTGCCGTGAAGAGCTGAGCGACCCACTCCAGCAGTCCGGCATCCGTCGGCGCCTCGCCACCGGGGCGCGGCAGCGGCACGACGAGCGCTTCTCCCCCGCCGACCAGCTTGGCGTTCGGATACAGGCGCTGCAGGCGCACCTTCATCGAGTCCTCGAGGCGCGCTGGCGCGACGCGGAGGTTCGAGCCCATCGCCACGACGTCCGCGAGGCCGGCCTTGGCGGCGCGTCGGCGCAGGCGCGCGATAGCGAACAGTCCTTCGACCTCGTCCGGCGGCGTCCCGTAGCGGTCGACGAGCTCCTCGCGCACGAGGTCGATGGCATCGTCCTTGGCCGTCGCGGCCGACGCCGCGGAGAGCTTCTGATAGGCCTCCAGGCGCAGCCGCTCGCTGTCGATGTACGTCTCGGGGATGCGGGCGTCCACCGGCAGCTCCATACGCAGCTCGGTGCCGGTCTCCGTCTCCTCTCCGCGGAACGTCGCCACCGCCTCGCCGATCATGCGCAGGTAGAGGTCGAATCCGACCCCGGCGATGTGACCGGCCTGCTCGGCGCCGAGCAGATTGCCCGCACCGCGCAGCTCGAGATCCTTCAGGGCGACCTGCATGCCGGAGCCGAGGTCATTGTTGATCGCGATGGTCTGCAGCCGATCGGCCGCCGTCTCGGACAGCTCTTTGCCGTCGTCGTAGAGGAAGTAGGCGTATGCGCGCTCACGGCCTCGGCCGACGCGGCCGCGGAGCTGGTGCAGCTGACTGAGACCGTACTTGTCCGCACGGTCGATGATGATCGTGTTCGCGTTGGAGATGTCGAGGCCCGTCTCGACGATCGTCGTGCACACGAGCACGTCGTACTTGCGCTCCCAGAAGTCGTCGACGACCTGCTCCAGCTGGTGCTCGCCCATCTTGCCGTGTGCGACGGCGATCCGGGCCTCCGGGACGAGTTCGGCGAGCTCGCTCGCGATCCGCTGGATGGACTGCACGCGGTTGTGGACGAAGAAGACCTGGCCCTCGCGGAGGATCTCGCGCCGGATCGCCGCGGCGATCTGCTTGTCGCTGCGCGCACCGACGAAGGAGAGGATCGGATGCCGGTCCTCCGGCGGCGTCTGCAGGGTCGACATCTCGCGGATGCCGGTGACAGCCATCTCGAGCGTCCGCGGGATCGGCGTCGCGCTCATCGCGAGGATGTCGACGTTCGTCTTCATCTTCTTGAGCGCATCCTTGTGCTCGACGCCGAAGCGCTGCTCCTCGTCGATGATCATGAGGCCGAGATCCTTGAACATCACCTGGTCGGTGAGGATGCGGTGCGTGCCGATGACCATGTCGACCGAACCGTCGATCAGGCCCTGCAGCGTCAGGCGGACCTCCTTGTCGCTCTGGAAGCGCGACAGCGGACGCACCTTGACCGGGAACCCGGCGAAGCGCTCGGTGAACGTCTCGAGGTGCTGCTTCACCAGCAGCGTCGTCGGGACGAGCATCGCCACCTGCTTGCCGTCCTGGATCGCCTTGAACGCGGCGCGGACGGCGACCTCGGTCTTGCCGAAGCCGACATCCCCCGACAGCAGGCGGTCCATCGGGATGGGCCGTTCCATGTCGGCCTTGATCTCGTCGATCGTCTGCAGCTGGTCGGGCGTCTCGGCGAACGGGAACGCCTCCTCCAGCTCGCGCTGCCACGGCGTGTCGGGTCCGAACGCGTGTCCCTTTGCCGACATCCGCGCCGAGTACAGCTTCACGAGCTCGACCGCGATGTCGCGGACCGCCTTACGCGCCTTGCCCTTCGCCGCCGACCAGTCGCTGCCGCCCATCTTGGACAGCACAGGGGCCTCGCCGCCGACGTACTTCGACAGCAGGTCGAGCTGATCGGTGGGCACGTAGAGCTTGTCGCCGGGGTAGCCGCGCTTGGATGGCGCGTACTCGAGGACGAGGTAGTCGCGCGTGGTCTTGGTGGCGTTGCGGCCGCCGGTGGAGACCTCGCGCTGGGTCATCTCCACGAATCTGGCGATGCCGTGCGTGGAGTGCACCACGTGATCGCCCGGCTTCAGCTGCAGCGGGTCGACGACGTTCTTGCGCCGCGACGCGAGCTTCTTGACGACGCGCTGGTCGCCGCCGATCGTCCGACCGTAGAACTCGTTGTCGGTGAGGACGGCGAGCTTCGCCTCCGGTACCTGGAAGCCGCTCTCGACCGATCCGGTGACGAGCGTCGCGACCCCCGCCGCCGGCGCGTCGTCCAGGCTCTCCACGATGCGCGCCGCGACACCGCGGTCGCTGAGCACGTCGCGTGCGCGTTCGACAAGCCCGGCACCGGAGGCGATGACCACGACCCGCCAGCCGTCGGCGACGCGCGCGTCGACGAACGCGATCGCCCCGTCGACGTTGCCGTGGAAGGACGGGATGATCGAAGCGTCGATGTTCTCGGCATCCGTGTCGTCCGTCGCGAACGGGCTCAGGCGCCAGAAGACTCCATCGCGCTCGGCGACGACCTCGCGCAGCTGCGCGACCGTGAGGAAGTCGCCGGCGCCCAGGTCGATCGGTGCCGATGCGCCCGAGGTGGCGGCGCTCCACGCCGCGTCCAGGAACTCGCGGTTCGTGTCGCCGAGGCTCTGCGCCCTGTTCGTCGAGCGCTCTGGATCGACCAGTGCGGTGGCCGAACCCTCGGGGAAGTATTCCACGAGCGACACGAGCGGACCGGCGACCGCCGGCAGCAGCGACTCCATGCCCTCGACCGGGATGCCCTCGGCCATCTTCTCCAGCATCCCCGCGATGGCGGGGAAAGCGCCCACGAGTGCTCGGGCCCGCTCGCGCACGTCGGCGGTGAGCAGCAGCTCGCGGCTCGCGGGCAGCTCGACCCGATCGACGTCACCCGGGAGCGAACGCTGATCGGCGACCGAGAACGCGCGGATCTGGTCGACCTCGTCGCCGAAGAACTCCACGCGGTAGGGATGCTCCGACGCGGCGGGGAAGACGTCGAGGATGCCGCCTCGGACGGCGAACTCGCCGCGCCGCGACACCATGTCGACGCGGGTGTAGGCGCGCTCGACGAGCTGCTCGACGGCGTGCTCGAGTTCGATGCCGCGTCCGCCGAGGGTGAGTTCGAGCGGTGCGGCGTCGCCGAGGTTGCCGGCGATGGGCTGCAGGGCCGCCCGCACGGATGCCACCACGACGAGCGGACGCTCTCCGGACCATTGCGTGATGCGGCGCAGGGTCTCGAGCCGTCGACCGACCGTGTCGGGGCTCGGGCTCAGCCGCTCGTGCGGGAGGGTCTCCCATGCGGGGAAGCCGAGGATCTCGGCATCCGGGAGGTAGGCCTCCAGCGCCTGCGCGAGCGACTCGGCACGGCGCCCGGTGGGTGCCACGACGAGCAGCGAAGCGGGCTTCCCGCTCTGCGCCCGTCGATCGAGCAGCCCGGCGAGCGCGGGCGCGTCGAGACCGTCGACCAGGCCGAGGTCGGCGTCGGTCTGCGCCCAGGTCAAGGCGTCGCGATACAGAGACGCCTCTTCCAAGGCGCGCAGAATCCCCGGAACAGTCACCGCACCAGCTTATGCCGCCCCTCCGACACCGGCGCGATGGGGTGCGGCACGGATCGGACGCCCCGCTGTGACCTCATAGGATGCCGGGATGGAAACCGTCGTTCTGACCACCGACCGCCTCGAGCTGCGCGTTCCGACGGCATCCGATGTCGATGCCATCAACGAGGCCTGCCAGGACCCGGAGATCCCGCGGTGGACGACGGTCCCGAGCCCCTACACGCGCGAGCACGCCGAGGATTTCGTCGGCTCCGTCGCCGGTGGGTGGGCGGAGGAGAAGGACTTCGTGTGGGCGATCCGCGCCGACGGCCGCCTCGTGGGGATGATCGGTCTGCACCACGTGAACCCGGACCCGGCCGGAACGGACGCCGAGATCGGATTCTGGGTGGTCTCCGATGCCCGGGGGAAGGGCTATCTCACGGAGGCGGCGCGCACGGTCATCGACTGGGCGTTCACCGACCGCGGCATGGTGCGGCTCGGGTGGAGGGCGGTCGCGGGGAACATCCCGTCGGCTCGCACCGCGAGGACGCTCGGCTTCCACTACGAGGGACTGCAGCGCCAGGCGCTCACAGGACCACGTGGTCGCGACGACGGCTGGTTCGCCGGTCTGCTGGCGAGCGACGACCGCACACCCGTCGACTGGCCGGTGCTGAGCTGAGCCGGCTCGAGGGGGTGACGATGTCGGATGCCGGTGACAGGATGGCACCATGCCTGAGATGCCGGAGGTCCAGGGACTCGTCGACTTCCTCGGCGAGCGCGCCGCAGGTCGGACGATCACGAAGACGAGCGTCGGCGCGATCGCCGCACTGAAGACGTTCGATCCGCCGAACACGGCGCTGCACGGTGCGACCATCTCCGCAGCGGCGCGACACGGCAAGTTCATCGATCTGACGTGCGGGAGCGATCTGCATCTCGTCTTCCACCTCGCCAAGGCGGGGTGGCTGCGCTGGTACGAGGCTCTTCCGACCACGCTGATCAGGCCGGGCAAGAGCACGATCGCGTTGCGCGTCGCACTCGACGACGGCAGCGGATTCGATCTGACCGAGGCCGGCACCAAGAAGTCCCTCGCGGTGTACGTGGTGCGCGACCCCCGGGAGGTCCCCGGCATCGCGCGCCTCGGGCCCGACCCGCTCGATCCGTCGTTCACGCGGGATGTGTTCGCCGGGATGCTGGACGGTCGGCGCATGCAGATCAAGGGGCTCCTTCGCGATCAGGGCGTGATCGCGGGCATCGGGAACGCCTACTCCGATGAGATCCTGCACGCGGCACGCATGTCCCCGTACGCGATCGCCGGCACGCTCGGCGACGACGAGATCGACAGGCTGTTCACCGCGCTGCAGGAGACGCTGCGCGAGGCCGTCACCGCCGCGTCCGGCAAACCACCGGCCGATCTCAAGGACGCCAAACGACGCGGCATGCAGGTGCACGCGCGCCGCGGCGAGGCGTGCCCGGTGTGCGGCGACGAGGTGCGCAGTGTGTTCTTCGCCGACCGTTCGCTGGAGTACTGCCCGACCTGTCAGACCGGGGGCAAGGTCCTCGCCGATCGCCGGCTGTCTCGGCTGCTGAAATGACCGAGGGGTCACGGAATGAAATCCCCTCAGGTGCGTTGAGTACACTCAGAGCATCAACGTGCTCCGGGGTCGGTGAGAATCCGAACCGGCGGTGACAGTCCGCGAACGTCCTGGTTCTTCCAGGACGCCGATCCGGTGGAAATCCGGAACCGACGGTGATGCGAGGGAGACCTCGCTAGTCCGGATGGGAGGCAGCACGATGCGGGTACGCGCGCATTCGGCCACCCCCGGAGCCTTCACGAAGGACGACGGATGGCAGTGACCGAGGCGGAGCGCCGGGCGATGACCCGCGCCCTCGAGCTCGCCGTCCGCGGACCTCGGGGCGCGAACCCGCAGGTCGGGGCCGTGCTGCTCTCCCCCGATGGCGACGTGATCGCCGAAGGGTGGCACCGTGGAGCGGGAACCGCGCACGCGGAGGTCGACGCGCTCTCGCATCTCACTTCAGGCGCGAGCCGCGGTACCACCGCCGTCGTCACACTCGAGCCCTGCAACCACACCGGCCGCACCGGCCCCTGCGCCCTGGCACTGATCGAGGCCGGAGTCAGCCGCGTCGTATACGCGCTCGATGACCCGGGCGACACGTCCGGAGGCGGCGCCGAGCGCCTGCGCGCCGCCGGCATCGAGGTCGAATCCGGCGAGCAGGCGGATGCCGCGCGCACCGTCATCGCCGACTGGCTGACTGCACAGCGCCTCGGTCGTCCGCACGTGACCGTGAAGTGGGCGCAGAGCCTCGACGGCCGCGCCGCCGCGGACGACGGCAGCAGTCAGTGGATCACCGGTCCTGAGGCCCGCGCCGATGTGCACCGGCGGCGCGCGGCATCCGATGCGATCGCCGTCGGCACCGGCACCGTGCTCGCCGACGACCCGTCTCTCACGGCACGGGACGGCGACGCGCTGTTGCCTCATCAGCCCGTCCCCGTCGTGATCGGTGCGCGCGAGATCCCCGAGACCGCCGCCCTGCACCGCCACCCGCACGAGCTGCTGAGGTTCGAGACACATGATCTCGAGGCGGTGGTGCGCGACCTGCACGAACGAGGCGTCCAGCGCCTGTTCGTCGAGGGCGGCCCGACACTCGCGAGCGCGTTCATCAGGGCCGGGCTGGCCGACGAGATCCTCACCTACATCGCGCCGGTCCTGCTCGGCGGCAGCCGTCTCGCGCTCACCGACATCGGCGTGGAGTCGATCGCGCAGGCCAGACGCCTCCTCGTCGACGAGCGTCTGCAGCTCGGCGCCGACCTGCTCGTCATCGCACACCCGGAAGACGCGGACACCGCGAGGGAAGAAGGAAGCTGATGTTCACCGGAATCATCACCGAGATCGGCGAGATCACCGCCATCGCACCGTCCGGAGACGGCTGGCGCCTGACCGTCCGGGCGCCGGGCGCGGCCTCCGACGCCGTGCACGGCGAGTCCATCGCGGTCTCGGGCGTCTGCCTCACGGTCGTCGACTCGACGCCGGAGACCTTCGACGCGGATGTCATGAAGCAGACGCTCGACGTCTCCGCGCTGGCCGCGGCAGCCGTCGGCTCTCGCGTCAACATCGAGAAGGCGATGCCGGTCGGCGCCCGCCTCGGTGGACACATCGTCCAGGGGCATGTGGACGGCATCGGCCGCATCGCCGAGGTCCGCCCCGGCGATCAGTGGAGCGTGCTCCGCATCGCGCTGCCGGCAGAACTCGCCCCTCTCGTGGTCGACAAGGGATCCATCTCGATCGACGGCACGTCGCTCACCGTCAGCGCCGTGAGCGACGCCGGCGCGACCGAGCACTGGCTCGAGGTCTCGCTGATCCCCGAGACGCTCACCGCCACCACTCTCGGCGGCCGGATCGTCGGCGACGTCGTCAATCTCGAAACCGACATCCTGGCCCGTCATGTCGAGCGCCTGCTCGCATTCCGCCCTGCTCCGGAAGGAGGCTCGCGATGAGCCTTGCCACCATCCCCGCGGCCCTGGACGCCCTGCGCGCCGGCCGTCCCGTGATCGTCGCGGACGACGAGAACCGCGAGAACGAGGGCGACGTCATCCTGTCCGCCGAGCTCGCGACGCCCGAGTGGGTGGCGTGGACGGTTCGCTGGTCCTCCGGGTTCATCTGCGCCCCGATGCCCACCGACCTCGCCGACCAGCTGAACCTTCCGCCGATGGTCGAGGCCAACGAGGACGCCCGCTCAACCGCGTACACGGTCAGCGTGGATGCCGCGGAGGGCGTGACCACCGGCATCAGCGCGCACGACCGCGCGCACACGCTCAACGTCCTGGCGAACCCCGACTCGACCTCCACGAGCATCATCCGTCCAGGACACATCCTGCCGCTGCGCGCCGTCGACGGCGGCGTGCGTGAACGCAGCGGTCATACCGAGGCGGCCGTCGAGCTCATGAAGCTGGCCGGGCTCCGGCCGGTGGGCGCGATCGCGGAGGTCGTCGCCGAGGACGGCAGCATGATGCGCCTGCCCGGCCTCATCGAGCTGGGCGAACGCGATGATGTTCCGGTGATCACGATCGAGCAGCTCATCGCCCACCTGAACGAGGTCGATCCGCGCGATGCCGCGGCTCCCGCATCCGGCACGGGCAAGCGCCGGGTGAGCCTCCGTGCGGACGCGACCGTCCCGACCGAGCACGGCACGTTCCGCTTCCTCGCGTACAAGGACCGCGTCACGGGCACCGACCACATCGCAGTCGTCAAGGGAGAGGTGGGCGAGACCGCACTCGTGCGCGTGCACTCCGAGTGCCTGACCGGTGAGGCGTTCGGCTCGCTGAAGTGCGAGTGCGGTCCGCAGCTGGATGCCGCACTCGACGCGATCGAGCAGGACGGCGGCGTCGTCATCTACATGCGCGGTCACGAGGGTCGGGGCATCGGGCTCATCAACAAGCTGCGCGCCTACAGCCTGCAGGAGGAGGGGCTCGACACCGTCGACGCCAACCTCGCGCTCGGCCTCCCAGCCGACGCCCGCGAGTACGCGGCGGCCGCCGGCATCCTCAGCGACCTCGGCGTCACCAAGGTTCGCCTGCTCACCAACAACACCGACAAGGTCAAGCAGCTCCGCGAGCTCGGACTGGACGTCGTCGAGCAGGTGCCGCTGATCGTGGGCGTCGGACCGAACAACCACCAGTACCTCGAGACCAAGCGCGACCGGATGGGTCACATCATCGGAGAGGCGGAGCTCGCAGAGGCTCTCGCCAACGGAAAGGACAAGGCATGAGCGGCGCAGGAGCCCCCACCCCGCAGGAGCCGCTCGACGCGACCGGCCTGGACGTCGTGATCATCGCCGGAACCTGGCACGACACGATCACCGACGGGCTGATCGCCGGCGCCGAGCGCACCCTCACGGCAGCGCACGCGACGCATCGACTCGTCCGCGTGCCAGGGTCGTTCGAGCTGGCCCTCGCCGCACAGGCCGCCTTCGCCGGTGGAGCCGATGCCGTCGTGGCCCTGGGCGTCATCATCCGCGGCGGTACGCCGCACTTCGAGTACGTGTCCGCCGCGACGACCGACGGGCTGACCCGCGTATCACTGGATGCCGGAAAGCCGGTCGGTTTCGGCGTCCTCACCCTGGACGACGAGAAGCAGGGCCTGGATCGGGCGGGGCTTCCCGGGTCCAAGGAGGACAAGGGCGCCGAGGCCGCGGATGCCGCCATCCGCACCGCCCTGCTCGTGAAGCAGCTGCGCGGCTGAGACCAGCTGCGTCGAAGTCAGGGCTGCCTACCTAGCGCATCAGCGCGTGGAGCCCTAACGTGAGCGTCATGGAGACCCTGCGGCACATCGTCCTGTTCATCCACCTGATCGGTTTCGCAACGCTGTTCGGCGCCTGGGCGGCGCAGGCGTTCGGCGGCAAGCGCCAGTTCGGCAAGATCATGGAGTACGGGCTGCTGATCGCCGGTGTCGCCGGGCTCGCCCTCGCGGCGCCCTGGGGGCTGCCGGAAGGCGCCGAGATGAACTACGTGAAGATCGGCACCAAGCTCGTCATCCTGATCGCGATCGGCGGACTGGTCGGCGCCGGGCTGTCGCGGCAGAAGCGCGGAGCCGCGGTTCCGCCCGCGCTGTTCTGGCTCGTCGGAATCCTCACCGCCACGAACGCCGCCATCGCGGTGCTCTGGCGCTGACGCTTCACCCGTTCGCCCCTCCTTCGTTCGTCGAGCGAGCGGAGCGAGTCGAAACACCGGGCGACGGCTTCCCGATCGTTCGCCTGACCACCAGCGCAGAGCCGCGCCGTGCTCTCCCTGACGACGCGCTCGTGTCGTGCCGCGATGAACAAGGCTTCTCCGTCAACCAGTGATATCCAGGTTGCGGGGTGCGGACACGTCTCGGTGCCCGCATACGAAACCTCTCTCCGAAAGCACGGCACGTGACCACCTTCTCCATCGGCGACACCGACTTCGTCCGCGACGGCGCACCCCACCGCATCCTGTCCGGGGCGCTGCACTACTTCCGTGTGCACCCCGACCAGTGGCAGGACCGCATCCGCAAGGCCCGGCTGATGGGGCTGAACACGATCGAGACGTACGTCGCCTGGAACGCCCACGAGCCGCGCCGGGGCGAGTGGGACGCCACGGGATGGAACGACCTCGGCCGCTTCCTCGACCTGATCACTGCCGAGGGCATGGACGCGATCGTGCGCCCCGGTCCGTACATCTGCGCCGAGTGGCGCAATGGCGGCCTGCCGACCTGGGTCGACGCGGACGAGCGCACGCTTCGATCCTCTGATCCGGCGTACCTTGCCGACGTCACCGGGTTCCTCCGGCGCGTGTACGAGATCGTCGCTCCTCGCCAGATCCACCGCGGCGGATCGGTCGTGCTCGTGCAGATCGAGAACGAGTACGGGGCCTACGGGTCGGACAAGGCGTACCTCGAAGAACTCGTCCGCGTGACCCGCGGCGCCGGAATCGAGGTGCCGCTCACCACCGTGGATCAGCCGACCGACCGCATGCTCGCCGACGGCAGTCTCCCCGAGCTGCACAGGACCGGCTCGTTCGGCTCCCGCAGCGCTGAGCGCCTGGAGACGCTGCGGCGGCACCAGCAGACCGGCCCGCTGATGTGCTCGGAGTTCTGGGACGGCTGGTTCGACTGGTGGGGCGGCGTGCACCACACCACCGACGTCGCAGCCACGGCCGCCGAACTCGACACCCTGCTCGCGGCTGGTGCCTCGGTCAACATCTACATGTTCCACGGCGGCACCAACTTCGGCCTCACGAACGGCGCCAACCACAAGGGCCGCTACCTCCCGCTGGTCACCTCGTACGACTACGACGCACCGCTCGACGAAGCGGGCAACCCGACGGCGAAGTACTTCGCGCTGCGCGACGTCATCGCGAAGTACGCCCCCGTCCCCGCCGAGGTTCCGCCTCCTGCTCGGCCCGCCCCCGCGTTCACAGCGCAGCTGACTGCGGCAGGCACATGGACGGATGTCGAGGCGAACGGCATGCCGGCCGATGAGCCGACCTCGTTCGACGACCTCGGCCACCTGAGCGCACTCGTGCGCTACGACGCCGAGCTGCCGGAGGGCTTCGGCGGCGGCATCCTCCGATGGGAGGAGGAGATCCGCGAC
Source organism: Microbacterium sp. M28 (assembly GCF_025836995.1). NCBI lineage: Bacteria > Bacillati > Actinomycetota > Actinomycetes > Micrococcales > Microbacteriaceae > Microbacterium > Microbacterium triticisoli. Next base: position 2,302,379 of record NZ_CP107546.1, read on the forward strand.
CTCGCGTGGGTCAGCGTCGACGGGCAGCACGTCGGAACGCTCTCGCGCACGCGTCACGATCGCGCGGTCACCCTCCCGGCCGGACGACGGGTCAGCATCCTCGTCGAGGATCAGGGGCGGGTGAACTACGACCACCGGCTCGGCGAGCACAAGGGCATGATCGTCGCTCCCCTGCTGGACGGCGCGTCGCTGCGCGGCTGGACCTCCACGCCGCTGGATGTGGCGGAGATCGCCGAACGAGTCGCCACAGGTCCTGCCCCGGCCGGAGAAGGACCCGTCGCCTACACGGCAGAATTCAGGTTGGATGCCGCATCCGACCTGTTCCTCGATACGGCGCTGTGGAGCAAGGGCTACGCGTTCGTCAACGGATTCTTCCTCGGCCGCTACTGGCGCAACGGACCGCAGCGGACCCTCTTCGTCCCGGAGCCGGCGACGCGCACCGGAGCGAACCGGCTCGTCGTGCTCGAGCTCGAGAACCTGCTCGAGCCGATCGCGTCCTTCGTCGCCGAGGCTGCCCTCGGCGACCTCAGCGAGTGACGCGACTCGTCGTAATCCCACAGGGAACGCACAGCCGGGCGTAAACTCCGGTGTGCTCTTTCCGCACTCGAGCGCCCCGGAGGCCCCATGAGTTCCGTCACCAAGCCGGCGAACCCCCGTTCGCGCGTCATCACCGCGAGCCTGGTCGGCACGACCATCGAGTTCTACGACTTCTATGCGTACGCGACCGCGGCCGTGCTCGTGTTCCCGGTGCTGTTCTTCCCGAGCGACAACGACACCGCCTCGTTGCTGGCGTCGTTCGCCGTATTCGGGGCGGCGATGGTCGCCCGCCCGATCGGCGCTGTGGTGTTCGGTCACTTCGGCGACAAGTTCGGACGCAAGGCCACCCTCGTGGCATCGCTTCTGACCATGGGCATCGCGACGTTCGTGATCGGACTGCTGCCCACGTTCCAGCAGATCGGCTGGGTCGCTCCCCTGCTGCTGCTGATCCTGCGTCTCGCGCAGGGCTTCGCGCTGGGCGGTGAATGGTCCGGCGCGGCGCTCGTCGCGACCGAGAATGCGCCGGCCGGCAAGCGCGCCTGGTACGGCTCGTTCCCGCAGCTGGGAGCCCCGCTGGGCTTCATCATCGCGAACGTCCTGTTCCTCGCGATCAACTGGATGCTGCCGCACGCCGAGAACCCGGCGCTGAAGTCCGAGGCGTTCCTGGCCTGGGGATGGCGGATCCCGTTCCTGTTCTCGGCCGTCATGGTCATCATCGGGCTGTGGGTACGTCTGAAGCTCGTCGAATCCGACACGTTCAAGAAGGCGGAGCAGAAGGGCACGATCCGCAAGCTGCCGCTGGCGACCGTGTTCCGCTTCCACTGGAAGCAGCTGATCCTGGGCACGTTCATCATGCTCGCGACCTACGTGCTGTTCTACCTGATGACGAACTTCACGCTCACGTACGGCACGAAGGCGGCCGATCTCGAAACGGCATCGGCCGCGGCCGCGGCGGCGGCGGAGGCGACGGGCAAGTCGTTCGATCCGTCCGCGTTCGCCGCGCAGTTCTACCCCGGTCTCGGCTTCGGCTACACCGACTTCGTGCTCATGCAGATCATCGGAGTGGTGTTCTTCGGCATCTTCACGCTGCTGTCGGGGCCGATCGCCGACGCCATCGGCCGCCGCAAGCTGCTGCTGTGGACCACGGGCGCGATCATCCTCTTCGGTCTCCTCTTCAACGTGTTCCTGCTGCCGCAGGCCGATCCGAAGTTCACGGGTGCGCTCACGCAGGCGTTCCTGATCTTCGGCTTCGTGCTGATGGGCACGACGTTCGGTCCCATGGGAGCCCTGCTGCCCGAGCTGTTCCCGACGAACGTCCGCTACTCGGGATCCGCGATCGCCTACAACGTGTCGTCCATTCTCGGTGCGGCGGTCGCCCCGTTCATCGCCGTCGCGCTGTGGGCAGCGGTCGACGGACAGCCGTGGCTCGTCGGCGTGTACCTGTCATCGATGGGCGTGCTGACGTTCATCGCGCTGATCTTCACCCCCGAGACCAAGGATCACGACTACGAGTCCGACCTCGGTGTCGGTGCAACGCTGTAGCGGGCGTCAGTAGCGCGCGAAGACCCGCTGGGTCGAACCGTCGAGCACCACGCGGCCGCCGTAGGGAAGGATCCACTGCGGCCGCGTGTGGCCGAACGGCACGCCGATGCACACGACGGCCTCGCGGTTGTAGCGCGAGATGACCTCGATCGCGGCATCCCGCTGCTCGTCGCGCAGCGCCTGCGCCTCGGAACCTGTCGGGTGGAACTCGAAATCGCTCACGAGCGGTCGTGCGATGAGAACACCCGCGACGGCCTGCAGGATGCCGCGTTCGCCGAGGCCGCGCAGCCACCGCGCGACCCAGCCTGCGCTCGGACGCTCCTCGCTCGTCTCCAGGAGCAGGACCGCTCCCTCCAGATCGGATGCCGCAGGCAGTCGGTCGGCCCATGCGAGGCCGTCGAGCACCTCCAGGCATCCGCCCCACGTGCGTCCTTCGACTCGACGCTCCGGACCGCTCCACGCCCACGGTCCGGTCGGCGTCCGGTCGCCGTATTCGGTGAGCGCACGAGGATCTGTCCAGCGGCGTCCGACATCCTCGGACTCGCCCGGCTCGATGATCTCGATCTCGCCACCGTCGATCAGCGCGGCCCGAAGAGACAGCAGATGCACGTCGTCGACCGCGGGCCCCGGCCCGAGATGGACCGCGGTCGAGCCGCCGTGATAGCCCGCGATGCCCAGACCCCACAACCAGTTCAGGATGTTCGTGTTGTCGCTGTAGCCGACGAACGGCTTCGGGTCGGCCAGGGCGAGCGCCGGATCCAGGTGCGGCACCACGAGCATCTGGTCGTCGCCGCCGATGGTGGCGAGGATGCCACGGATCGACGGGTCGGCGAACGCCGCGTCGACATCCACCGCCCGCTGCTGCGGGGTAGCGTCCCGCATCCGCGTCGTCGGATACTCGACCGGCACGAGACCGGTCTTCTCCACGAGGCGCCGCATCGCCTGCTCGTGCAGCTCCGGCGCCTCCGCCGGTGCGGCGAAGGCGGGTGACAGGATGGCGACTCGGTCCCCTGCATGGAGTTTGGGCGGGATGCGCATGGCTCCATCTCATCACGAGCGGCGGCGCGCAGTCGTCAACGTCCATTGACAGCCTCACGTACGTCAATATAGATTGACGTACGGAGGTCATCATGAACACCCGCACCGCGAATGCCACGGACCCGGCCGGCGAGCCGCTCGCAGAGCTGCATCGGCTCGCCGATCTGCGGCGCGAGATCGCGCGGTCCGAGGAGGCTCAGGTGCGTCGAGCGCGCACCGCGGGATACTCCTGGCAGGCGATCGCCAGCGCCCTCGGCGTCAGCAAGCAGGCCGCGCACCGCCGATTCGGACGCGCCTAGCCCCGGCTGTCCGCAGATCAGCAGGTCCGAAGGACCGCCTCGGCTGCGGCACGATCAGGGTCGTCGATGCCGAGGTCGTAGGCATCGAGCACGCCCACCCACTGCTCGACATACGAGCAGCGCAGCACGGGCTCGGGAGGCAGCCACTGTGCCGGCCCGGACGCGCTCTTGGACTGATTCGTGTCCTGCGACGCGGCGACGAGGTTCTGCGGGTCGTTGGCGAAGGCCGTGCGCTGCTCGTCCGTCCAGGCGTACGCTCCGTGCTCCCAGGCCCAGGCGAGGGCGACGACGTGGTCGATCTGCACCAGCACCGACGTGTTCCGGCCGGACACGAACGACACGGCGGTGCCGTCGTACGGATCGACGAGATCACCGGCGAGCACCTTGCACTCGCGGGTTCCCGGCTTGAACACGGGGTTGCGCAGATCGCGTCCCAGGATGTCGTTGCGGGTGTCGCATCCGTTGCGATCCACATCCGCCCAGCGCTGGCCGAACAGGTCGCGGACGTAGTCGTACGGCGCCCGGCCGGAGACGGCGTCCAGTCCGGCCAGGGCATCGAGCGCCTGTGCCGCGGGGTCGGTCGGATCACTCGGGCGCTGAGGATCGGATGCTCCGGGCGACGGTGACACGACGGCATCCGGTGGCGGAGCCGTGACGGTCGGCGTCGCGATCGTCTGCGCGGGTGCGGGGCCTCCGGCCGCTGGAGCGGAGCCGAGGTTCGCGACGCCGATGCCGACAGCGACGACGACGATCAGGGCGACGACGCCGATCCCCCACGACCCGCGACGCGTTCGGGGCCGAAGGCGACCGCGGCGTGCACCGTGCGTCGGCCTTCGCGTCCGCGGATGAGGTGGCGAGGCGCTGCGTGCGGGCGCGCTATCGGCTTCCCCCGACGGACGCGGGGGCGGTGTCGGTGCCACGTCAGATCCCGCTGTCGTACGTGTCGGGGTCGATCTCGACCGCCACGGTGCGCTGCGGCGCGTCCCACAGACCGATCGCACCGATGGGCAGAGGGCCTGCGACGTCCACGCGCCAGACCAGGTCGATGCCGGCGCGGCCGGAGCCGCGGAACGGCGCGGTCACCACTCGAGCGTCCTCGTGGAATCCGAGCTGCCGCTCCAGCCGTTCCGGCATGACGAGGTAGCTGGTGACGTTCTCGTGATGCCCCTCCTGCACCTGACGCTGGGCGAGCCAGGTGGCGCTCAACGGCGTCACCGGCTCACGTCGGCCGGCGAGCGAATCCAGCAGGAAGTCGTCCCACGCGATGCCGGCGTCGATGCCGATCGGGTCGGTCATCCTGGCCACCGCATCCAACGGGTTCTCCTCGATGGCCGTGACCCGCGGCTTGCTGCCGTGCAGGGAGTGCCGTTGGATCTCGCCCATCAGCTCCCGCAGGCGCGGTGCCGCCACGCGGGTCAGGACGCTCTCCTGCGACATCGCGTCGCGCAGCATCCGTCTGGCGTTGTTCGATGAGTGCGGGAGGTCGTCGTCCAGCGCGCCGACACCGAAGGCGGCACCGTCCTGCCCGAGCTCGGCTCCGACCTCGCGCACGAGATCGCGGAACGCGTCGGCGCGCCACCCGCGGCGCAACAGGTGCTCCGTGGTCATCCGACGCAGTCGCGTGGCCGCCGCATAGTCCGTCTCGACCACGGTTCCGATGTTCATCGCGAACGGCAGGGACTCGCGAGCGAGCTCGTAGTCAGGCTTCGATTCCCACTCCGGACGGATGGCCCACGGGTGGTGGACTGCCCGTGCCAGGAGGTCGAGCCAGTCGACCATCTGCCGATGCAGCGACGACAGCCGGGCGAGTTCGCGGCGGGCATGCCGGGACGCATCCGAGATGTGCTCGAGATGCGCGTGCGTGAGATCCACATGCCGCTGGAACGTCGACCAGCCGCGGTGATAGGCCGCGAGGAAGCCGAGCGTCAGCAGCAGACCGATCACGAGACCGACCGTGATCGTCACCCAGGTCTCCGGATACCAGAAACCCACCCTCCGCACGGTGTCGCGCAGCTCGGGCAGGAGGATCGGCAGCAGCTCGACGAGAGCGACGACGCCGATGATCACGAGCCAGGCGACGAGCATCCGCTGGTGGAACGCCTTGCGCAGCCGGAGGAGCTCCCCCGGCATCGGTGCCCGAAGACGATCGATCTCGCGGGCGTAGCGCGCCACGGCGGTCTGCGCGGCGGTCCGATCGGCGTTGAGCGCCGCGAGCAGGCGCCAGGTGAACGAGCGATCGCGCCCCACCGCCCAGTCGTCGTACGAGGCCAGTGCCTCGTCGCGTCGGCGCCGCTCCGCTTCTGCCGCCTGCGCACGCGCCGCCGCCGCATCACGACGCGCCTTGGCGTCCTCCCACTGCACGCGCATCTCGCGCTGCATCTGCTCGCGGTGCTCGCGGTTCGCGGCCTGCTCCGGAGTCTCCGGCGCTGACGGGATGACCGGGGCGGGCGGAGCAGGAGCGGGTGCCGGCGGCGCGGGAGCAGCAGGGGCGGGAGCGTCCGGGCTCGACGGGCGATCGGACGACGCGTCCTGCTCCGACGACGGGGCCGCGAACACGACGTCGGGACCGGGCGTCCGATCGGAGGGCGCATCGCTGTCGGTGGCTGTGTGGGTGTGCGCAGCGGTGTCGTCTGCTGTCGTCGGGTCGGTGGCGCGATCCGCTTCCGTCGCCTCGGCCGGGTCGACGACCGGCTCCCCGACTTCGCCGGACCGCGCGGCTGCGGCGGCCGCCAGCGCACGGCGGGACGTCGGAGCCGCGGCATCCGGCTCCTCGGATGCCGGATCCTCGGATGCCGGCGCCTCGGATTCCGGCTTGTCCTCGATGTCTCCGTCTGCGGCCTCGGCGGCCCGAGCCGCCTGCGCGGGCGGCGCAGACGCAGCGCTTTCCGCTGCGGGCCCGGCGGGCGACGTGGCGACGCCTCCGCTCGACATCGGCTGCTCCGGCGCGGCGACGGGCTCCGGAAGGAGCCGGAAGGCGTGCTCCGCGGCGGCCATCTCGTTCGCCGCCTGCTGCGCCTCACCGAGCCCGGCACTGGCCCATGCTGCCAGATGCGTGCGGGGCTCACCGGCGGCCAGGACGTACCAGTCCACCGGGACCGGAAGATTCGCGGGACCGTCCTCGATCGTCCACGCGGCATCCGGATCGGGGAAGACGTCCGATACGCGCCCGAAGACCGGGACCTTCTCCTCGATCTTGACGAAGCCGAGGTCTGTGAGGTCTGAGCTGCCGTCCAGCGAACCGAACACGAGCTCGCGCAGACGCGCCCACAGCCGCGGCGTCGTCCGGATGCCGCCGACGCCGACGGGAGCGGACATCGCCGCCCTCGCGGCCTTCTCCGCGTCGAAGATCTCGTCACGACGGGCGATGAGCCGCGCGTCGCGCGCGTCGAGCACCGAATCGAAGTCCTGCCCGACGATGTGCGTGCCGTCATCGGACTGCAGTTGCCTGGTCAGTGCCCGGCCGGTCCTCGATGTGATCCACCGCCAGGTCCAGCGCGGCATCGAGACCAGCTTGTCGGCGCTGAAGGACCCGAAGCGCCGCAGCTGCTCGACGATGCCGATGCGAGCACGATCGGGCTGACGCTCCTCCTCGATCGGGTGGAAGCTCAGCGCCCCCTGATCGAGCGACATCGACGCGGCGACCATCTGGTCGACGTAACCAGGGACGAGGCTGTCGTCGATGAACGCCGTGCCGGTCGGCGGCGACCCGGCACTCGGGTCGATGAGCAGCGAATCGGCTCTGCTGGCCAGGTCGAGCACCTGCGCGGCGGTCCTGCGCCCGAGCGCTTCGGTGATCACGGCGTTGACGAACACCCGCGACACCCAGACGCTCTGGTGGCTGGACGCCTCGCGCTGCACGAGCTCGAAGCTTCCGACACCCGCCCCGTTCCACAGTCCGGCGACGCTGGCGAGATGCATTAGCGCGAACCCGACGAAGCGGTCGTTGTCGCGGACGAACGCGTCTCCCGACCACGGCGTCGACCGATCCTCCGGCGAGGCGACCACGACGGTGCCGTACTCGGATGCCGCCCAGTCCACGCGCTGCTGCAACTGGAACTCCGTCGGCGCGCAGATGAGCGTCAGCCGGGACAGATCCGTCGGCTGGTCGGCGATGCTCACCGACGGCACGGCCATCGGCATCGCCTTGACGAGGTACTCCCCCACCTGCTCGGCGATGTCGTCCTGTTCGGCGTCGACCTCACGAGACGGTACAGCCGACCGGAGCTTGACCAGGCGGACGAGAGCGAGACTCTCGCGTGCCAGGGACTCGAAGAGGTCGACGTCCACAGCCGTCAGCCGGTGCTCCCGATCCAGCAGCAGGATCGTCGCGCCGATGCGCGGCGGGCCGGACCGCGCGCGCTGCACGCGCTCCGGCCGCACCCAGAGCGCAGGCCCCAGCAGCCCCATCCTGGTCCACTCCCCGGCGAGCGCGAGCAGCGCCTCTCCCTGCTCCCCACTGGGCAGCAGGATGACGCTCACCTTGCGATCGGGCCAGGACGATCGGACCATGTCAGACTCCGGTGTCCACGGCGCGTGTCGCCATGACCGCCGACGACAGGCTCTGCAGCGCGGCCGCGACCTGGTGACGGATCTCCCAGCTGACCGGATAGTCGTACACCGACACCGAGAAGTCGTGCTCGGCGACCTGCGAACGGAACTTGGCGTACTCCTCACCGAAGTAGTCCCGCAGCGCCTGCTGGCGCTGGGTCAGCGTACCCGCTGCGTCGCCGGCACGCGACGAGTCGGGAGTCGGCGCGTCGGCGGCGAGGCGGCCCTCCTGGACCCAGCGCACCAGCGTGTCCGACATCTCGAGATCGTCTCCGCCGAGGAACGCGAGGATCTGGTACGGGCGCAGCGGTTCCAGCGACTCCTGCGTGTTGCACAGCGCCAGGGCGATCGTGAGCGACTGCATGACCACGCCGGGATAGTCGTACGGCTGGGTGCGCCTGGTGTCCAGCAGCGGCCGGGGGAAGCCGGCGTGGCGCCGCGACTCCGGATCCCACAGCGACAACCCGGGTCCTCGCTCACCGCCGTCGCCCTCGACCTTGAGCCACCCCAGCGCCTTGGCGACGTACCAGCCGCGGATCATCGCGTTGATCACGGTCGGGTCGGCCGGGATCGCCTCGCCGAGCAGGCGCGATCGCTTGAACCGCCAGAACGCCTCGCGGCTCTCCTGCGTGTTCGACTGGCGCAGCCAATCGCGTGCGATCGGCTCCATGACCGAGTCCATGACGATGGGCTGATACGGGAACCCGCTCATCGCGAACACCTCGATGCCCTCGACACGCGCGTCCTGGAACCAGCTGTCCGAGACCGCGTCGTTCCAGAACCCCATCGCGCCGAGCACCTGCTTGGTGACGGCGTGCATCTCGGTGCCCGCCTTGAACGGGATCGAACTGAACACCAGGCTGGTCGCCTCGTTGATGGCCTTGTCGTGGACGAGGCGCAGCAGCGTCGGATTGAGTTTGACGAGCGGCTCGCTCGCGCCGAGCGCGGACTGCAGCTGCTCACGGAACTTCTCGCGCCGCCGTCCGAACACGTCGGGGGCGAGCTCTGACTCGTCGAAGAAGCTCCGCAGGTCCTCGGTGACGTAGGCGTTGAAGGCGGTGCCCTCCCGGCGCATCCACTTCCTGGCGCGGTCGACGTAGGCATCCGGCGTCGTGGCCATCGTGAACCGCGGATTCTGCGGAGACCGCGAGGCCTCCGGATCGGCCGTCACGGACGGCTTCCAGGTACGGGCCTGGTCGATCATGGACCAGGTGCCCGCGTCCTCCTCGCTGCGTGAGACGGCGGCCACGCCGACGATGAGCTCGCGGACGGCGTCGAGGATCGCGTCGGCGAACCGACCCGTGCCCTCCGAGAAGGTCGACCGGACGAGGCTCTCGAACTCGCGCGGGTACTCGTCCTGCTCGACGAGCAGGCGCTCGTTCGGCGCGGGGGTGTACTTGCGCGGCACGGTCGAGTCCTCGCGCTTGGGCCAGAAATCGTAGTCGTTGTCGCGGTCGTCCGCGGTCTTGCGCGCCTTCACGCGCAGCGCCAGCTCCTTGTACGCGCCCTCGAGGTGCACGCGAAGCGGGGTCAGGAACTCACGGCGCAGCTCGTTCAGCAACTGCGCCGCGCTGCGGCGCAACGGCGCCTCCGCCGCCCAGTCGAACGCCTGCTGGATGCGTTCGACAGCGCCGATCACGGCATCCTGATCCGGGCGGATCGATTGCTGGTTCGGCGCGCTCTGCAGCTGCTCGCTGACCAGCGAGGGCAACGACTGCACCCACTCCTCGTGCATCTGCGCCTCGGACTCGAGTCCGTCGACCGTGCTCTTGAGAGTCCGGTCGACGCGGGTGAGTAGCTCGACGACGACCGGGAGCCCGTTGGTCGCGACGTGCTCGGCGATGACGCGGAGCATCTCCGCCGGCGCCTCCCGTTCCCACGTGTCCAGCAGCACCTGACGGTGGTTCTGCTCCACCCGCAGCAGTTCGGGCTTGCGCACCGACCATTCGGCCAGCAGCCGCTGACTCCAGGTCGTGAGGTCCAGTCCGCCGTTCTTGTCGAGCTGCGCGGGGTCGTTCAGGCGCAGCTGGATGTCCTGGCCGAGCTTGGTCGCCAGCGCCGCGCGCTCCGCGGCCGGCCGGAGCCGATCGGTGACGTCGTTGTGATCCTCGGTGTCCTCGTTCAGGCGCAGTTCGCGGATGAACAGCTGATAGTCCTGGTCGGCCCTGACCGAGATCCACTCGGCCTCGGTGCGCTGCGCGAACAGCGGGTCGGCCTCGGTGTGCGCGTACAGCATCCGATCGATGACGGATCGGGCCAGGCGCTCGGCGGAGTACTCGAAGAACTTCTCGCGCCCGAGCGTCACGCGTCCGAAGCCCATCGAGGAGAACGCCGGCGAGTGGTGGGCCGAGTTGATGAGACCGGTCGCGTCGGGGAGCACGTTCGCGCCGACGCGGGCCTGCCAGTTGCCGGAGGCGTACGCGGTGATGCTGTCCTGCACGCGGTCGTCCGTGATCCAGGCCGCGAGGCTGGCGGAGACGGCGTTGTAGACCTCGCTCTGGTCGGCGAAGGTCACCTTGGAGTTGCTGCGGCCGACGATGAACGGATACGCGGCGCCGACGCGGTCGCGCGCGCCGCCGTAGGACGGCGCGACGCCCTGCGTCTGCAGCAGCTCGATCGTGGAGCTGGAGGGAGTGTCGGTCCAGAAGCCGTTCATCGTCTCAGCGATCGCGGCGAGCGCGTTGCCCGGGGTGCCGGCCGTGACGCCCAGTTGGTCGAAGACATCCGGGGCGTACAGGATGCTGAAGACCTCGTTCGACCACGGATACTGTTTCGCGGTGGACTTGACGATCTCGATGATGTCGAGGAACTGTCCGGCGCCGGAACCGCCCGCGACGGAGGAGACGACGATGACCGTCGGGCTGCTGTTGGCCGACTCGTCCCTGGCGCGCAGGGCGCGGCCCAGGGTCTGCAGCTCGGCGAGGGCTGCGGCATCCCCCAGCCGGGCGATCGCATTGCGCGCGGCGACAGCGATGTCCTTGGTCGACGACAGTGCGACCGCGCGACCGACCGCGCGGAACTGCCCTGCCCCCTTGGTCACGTCGACCCTGACCCGCCGCGGATCGGGCAGCTGACGCTCGATGTCGGAGTGCACGCTCTGGTTCGTGGCGTGAGCGCCCTCGATCGTCTTGTAGACCGTGTCGTAGTTGGCGCCGGCGGAGACGAGACCCTTGTACTCCTGCGCCGGGAGGAAGGGTGCAGGGTAGTCGACGCCGTCCTGCACGGTCGGGGTGTCGAAGTGGAGGAACTGCCAGGCTGCTGGGAGCCCGCCGTTCCAGCCGGCCTGCTGCAGTTTGAGTTCGAGCTGGTACTTCAGGCCGCGCAGCGTCTTTCCGCCGGAGCCTCCGACGCCGATGATGAGGAAGGGACGAAGCATGATGTCTCTCTGTCTTTCGCGATCGGTTCGGGTGTCAGGAACGCGGCGGGGTGCCTGGCCGCGGCGGTGGCGGAGTACCGGGTCCGCCCGTGCGTGGTGGGGGAGCTGAGCCAGTGCCGCGGGCGGGTGGTGCGGTCGCACCCGGTGCGCGACCCGGGAGCGGCGGCGGTGCGGCCGGATCGGTCGAGGTCGCCCGTGCCGGAGCGGATGCCGAGGGCGCCGCAGCCGAAGGGGCCTGCGCTCGCGCGGCACCTGATCCGTCGGCGCCCGTCGATGCCTTGGCCCGATCTCGCTCGACGAGATCGGCTCGCGCGCGGTTCACCGCCTCGGCGAGTGTGGTGTCCACGGCGATCTCGGCCAGACGCTGCGCGTGCTGCCCCTGGTCGCTCGGCGATGCGCGGTGGTAGACGACGACCGTGCCGGTCACGGGCTCACCGCGTGCGGTGCGGCGCAGTTCGGCCTCCGGTACGACGACGCCGAAGAACCGGTCGAGCGGCAGCTTCGCGAAGCGCAGACGGCGCTGGGAGTCCTTGGACGCCGTCGCCATGCGTCCCGCTCGCGCCGTGATGAGGGCCATCCCCGCCGGCGCCGTCACCTCGTACCACGGCGCACGGAGCGGGAACCACGGCACGCGCGCCCGCAGGGTGCCGAGCACCGGGTCGGAGATCGACCGCTCCCCGTCGGACGGCGACCGGTAAGCGAACGCGTCCGAGAGCGCGCTGCCCTGCGCGGGGGCGGTGATCTGCACGCCTTGCGGATCGATCCGGATCGGGAACGCCGCCCGCTGCGTGCTCTTGGGCACGTCGATGCGCGTGGTCAGCCAGTTCAGCACCCACAGCACGATCAGCGGGAGCAGCAGGCCGATGGCCAGCAGCGCGAGCGCCAGCAGCAGCACGGCCGCGGTGTTCACGGGGTGGGTGGAGCGGAACTGCACCGGGACGCTCTGCTCGACGGACTCGCCCGCAGCGGACACGAAGGTGATCGGCACCGCGGCCGCGACGTCGGCGTCCGCCGCGATCTCGTTCATGACGGAGACGGGGATCTTCACCTCGCCGTTCTCGGGGACGGTGACGCATCCGTTCTCGTCCAGGTCGCCGAAGCTCCACCGCCAGGTCTCACCGCGCTCACCCGCGTCGCTCGTGATGGACGTCCGGTCGTCCGCGATGCAGGCGGTGCCTGCGCCGTTCTGGGTCGGGCCCACGATCGTGATGGTGCCCTCCGCCGTGCCGTCCGCGCCCTCGAGGTCGCTCAGGCGTGTGGGCGGGTCTGTGACGGCATGCGGGAAGTCGGCCCCGAGCGTGAGCGTGATCGTCTTCTGCGTCGTCACGGGGGCGAGCGGGAGATCGTGCTCCGCCGTGCGCAGCGGATCGATCGAGGCCGAGACGTCGATCGACGCCAGATTCACATCGGCGGGCAGCGGGATCGTGATGCGTCCGGTGCTCTGGTCGACGGTCGCATCCGGCAGCGCGGTGCGCGCGCCCTCCGAGAGATAGGACGCGCTGAACGCGGCCTCTCCGAACTCGCCGAGATCCGCGGGCTCGCCGTCCGCATCCCGCACCGTCGCGCTCAGGGCCGCCGCGAACGAGCCGTCGGCGGACATCTCGATCTCGTTGACGTCGTCGAACTCGATCGCCAGGTCGCTGAACAGGTAGAGCGAAGCCGTCGTCTGATCGTCGGCCTCCAGGCGCCACCGCCCCTCGGCGTCGGAGTCCACGGCGACCTCGATGATGCTCGCGCCGTCGCTCGTGTCCACCGTCATGCCGTCCGCGTCCTCGGCGGTGTCGGCGGAGAAGGTCGGGCGGTCGGATCCTTCGGGCGGGGTCAGCATCCACTCACCGGACACGATCACACGGAACCGCGAGACGCCCTCGTCAATCCAGAACCCGCCGTCTTCGTCGAACGGTTGCGGGAACCCGCCGGCGACCTGCGCGCCGAGCTGCAGGAACACCAGCGACAGCGCATCGGGACCGTCCGCGTTCACGAACGCGCCGTGCACGAAGCTGTCGGGCATCGGCTGCTGTCCACACGCGGGATCGGCGCCCGGCACTCCGCCCTCGACGAGCGTCTGCATCGTCGGGGCGGCATCCGCGGCATCCGATCCGACGGCGAGCAGCGCCCCGACGACGACGACGCCCGACTGGCGGAACGAATTGAAGACGCCATACCCGGACGGCTGCGCGCCGCGCTCGTCGAGGACGGCACCGCACATCGCGTTGAGGGCGTCGAAGTCCTCCGCCTGCTGGCCGTCTGGGGCCTTGATGTCGAGGGCACCGTCGGTGAGCCAGATGAGCATCTGGCACCCGGGGGCAGCACTCTGCTGATCGGCGAGCTGCCGCTGAGCCCCCGCGAGGGCGTCCGGCCAGTTCGTGTAGCCCTCCGGGCGCTTGCTCTCGATCGCGGCGGCGAGCTCATCCGGGCTGCTGTCGTCGTAGCTCTGCCAGCGGATCGCCTCGGCGTAGTCGCTCGCGAAGAAGCCGGCCGCCCAGTTCAGCGTGATCCCGTCGTCGAGCGCGCCCAGTTGCGCCAGGCTGTTGCCCAGGATCTGGGCTCTGACGACGTCCGGATCCGATCCTGGCCCGCCGCCGTCCGCCCGGCGCAGCGACGTCGACGAGTCGATCAGGTAGTAGACGTTCAGGGTGCTCTGCGAGGCCAGGCAGGCGCGCAGGTCCGCGATCGCTTCGCTGCCGGAGTCGGACAGCTCGCCGCCTGCGGCCGCCGCGGTGACGGGCACGACGGCCGGCGCGGGGGCGGCCGCCGCCGAGCCCGCGGCGCCGAACGACGTCAGCAGGGCGACGACCGTCGCCACGACCCCCGCTCTGATCCGTGCACCCCTGGTCATGAGAGCCCCCAGGCCTCGGACAGCGGCACGCTGAGATTCAGGATGTGCCAGATGCCGATCGCGACGGCAGGCCAGAGCGCCCACCGGAGCAGCGACGTGTACCGCGCGTTCAGCGCGAAGTTGGCGTTGCGGCGGACGCCTCCGCGCTGGCCGATCACGTCCCACCCATAGCAGGCGATCACGACGAGGGGCGTGAGCAGATAGCCGATGAGGCTGAGCCACCAGTGCTCGGCGAGGACGAGCGGAAGCGGAACACCGGCGAACAGTTCGACGGGGGCGCTGAAGCCGGCGATCACGACGACCGCGATGATCAGGCTCACCGCGAGCGCGCCGAGCCCGATCGCCAGCGGGATCGGGGATGCCCCGCCCGCCCGCGATGACGGTCGTGCAGTCGCGTGAACCGCTGATGTCATCGCGTGCCTCCACCCGTACGCGGGCGGCGCCCGGCGTGCTTTCCCCGTACTCCACACATTAGCGACGGCCTCCGACTCTGCCTACAAGACTCCTGGGAGCGTGAACCGTGCGATTGTCCCCCGTGAACCTGCGCTCCCGATCACAGCCGACCGCCCGACAGGAAGTACGGTCGTAGTACTCCCTTCTCTCAGAACGAGGTCCCCGCATGTCCCGCACGGCGCCCGCACGCCGCCGCGGACGCGACGCGCCGCAGGATGGTCCGCGCGCCACGTTCCGCCAGCTGCTCCCCTTCCTGTTCGAGCACAAGCGCACCCTGATCGTCGTCGCGGTGCTCAGCGTGTTCGGCGCGGCGACCTCGCTCGTGCAGCCGCTGCTGGTCGGTCAGGTCATCACCGCCGTGCAGAACGAGCAGGCGCTCGGCGTGCTCATCTGGCTCCTGGTCGGCTTCGTGATCGTGTCGTCGATCATCTCCGGCTACCAGCACTACCTGCTCCAGCGCACCGGCACCGCCGTCGTGCACTCGTCCCGACGTCAGCTGATCGCGCGGATCCTGCATCTGCCGATCAGCGAGTTCGACGCGCGCCGCACCGGCGACCTGGTCTCCCGGGTCGGCACCGACACGACGCTGCTGTACGCCGTGCTCACACAGGGCCTCGCGGATGCCGTCGGCAACGCGATCCTGTTCCTCGGAGCCCTCATCGCGATGCTCGTCATCGACCCGATCCTGCTGCTGCTGATCGTGGTCGTGATCGGAGCATCCGTCGCGGTGGTCGTCGCGCTCAGCGGCCGCATCCGTGAGGCGTCGACCGCGCAGCAGGTCAAGGTGGGCGAGCTCGCCTCCGGCGTCGAGCGGGCCGTCGGCTCGATCCGGACCGTGCGGGCCTCCGGCGCGACCGAGCGCGAGACGGCAGCCGTGTCGGAGCTGGCGCACGAAGCGTACGGCCTCGGCGTGCGCATCGCGAAGGTCTCCGCGCTCGTCGTGCCGATCGCCGGCATCGCCCTGCAGTTGTCGCTTCTGGTCGTGCTCGGCGTCGGCGGATTCCGCGTCGCGGCCGGCTCGATCTCGATCGCGGCGCTGATCACGTTCGTCATGTTCCTGTTCATGCTGGTGATGCCGCTGGCATCGACGTTCGGCGCGATCACCTCCGTCAACCAGGCGCTCGGCGCGCTCGGCCGCATCCAGGAGGTCCTCGACCTGCCGCAGGAATCGGATGCCGACGTCGAGACGGCGGCGCGCATCGGTCGTGCCGTCGACGTGTCCGATGCGCCGGCGCTCGAGTTCGACGACGTGCGCTTCCGGTATCCGGACGACGTCGTCGCCGCACGCAGGGCCGCAGCGACCGAGGCGCACAGCCTGCTCGTCGACGCGCACCTGGAACGCGACGGCGACGACCCCGCGCCCACCGCGAGCGACGCGGCCCGCGACGTGCTGCGGGGCATCTCGTTCTCGGTGCCGCGCGGCGCCCGCGTGGCACTGGTGGGTCCCAGCGGAGCCGGCAAGAGCACGATCCTCGCTCTGATCGAGCGCTTCTACGACCCCACCGGCGGCTCGATCCGACTCGACGGCCACGACATCCGCACGTATCCCCGCGCCGAGCTGCGGGCGCACTTCGGCTACGTCGAGCAGGACGCGCCGACCCTCGCCGGGACGCTCGCCGACAACCTCCGCCTGGCGTCGCCTGACGCCACCGATGCCGACTGCGAGCGCGTGCTGCGCGCCGTCAACCTCGGCGACGTCCTCGAACGCGGCACGCAGGGCCTCGCCACTCCGGTCGGTGAGGACGGCGTGATGCTGTCCGGCGGGGAGCGTCAGCGCCTCGCGATCGCCAGGGCGCTGCTCACCGAGGCACCGATCCTGCTGCTCGACGAGTCGACGTCATCGCTGGACGGGGTGAACGAGCAGCGGATGCGGGAGGCCATCGACGCCGTCGCGACCGATCGGACTCTCGTCGTGATCGCTCATCGGCTGTCCACCGTGGTCGACAGCGACGTCATCGTCGTGCTGCAGGACGGTCAGGTCGTCGGTCAGGGCACGCACGCCGAGCTGATCGAGTCCACGCCGCTGTACCGCGACCTCGCCCGTCACCAGCTCCTCGCCTGAGCGGGAGCGCCCCCGCCTCAGCATCCGCACCATCGAGACCCCGTCGCAGGTGCGAGAGGTCTCGGCGGGGCGGAAGGCGGGATGACGCGACGGCGGGATGCCGAGGACCACTCAGCCATGGGTTCGTCCTCGTCATCCAGCCGTCGCGGGTCTGTGCGCCGCGGTCAGCTCGCGCGGGCGAGCCGGTAGCGCAGCGATGCGAGCTCGGCGCGCAGCGCCGCCGGCAGCTTGTCGCCGAAGGTGTCGTAGAACTCCTCGATGCCGTCGGCCTCGGCCTGCCAGGCCGCGGCATCCACTCGGAAGAGCTCCTCGAGATCGGCATCCGGGATCTCCAGGCCGTCCAGGTTCAGATCGGATGCCTGCGGGAGGCGACCGACGGGGCTGTCCACGGCGGGCACCTGACCGTCGATGCGGCGGATGATCCAGTCGATCACGCGGGAGTTGTCTCCGAAGCCGGGCCACAGGAACCGGCCGTCCTCGCCGCGTCGGAACCAGTTGACCTGGAAGATCCGAGGGGCACGGTCGAAGCGCAGCTTGCGCCCGACATCGAGCCAGTGCGCGAAGTAGTCCCCCATGTTGTAGCCGCAGAACGGCAGCATCGCGAACGGGTCGCGACGCAGCTCCCCGACCGTGCCCTCCGCCGCCGCGGTCCGTTCGGACGAGATCGTCGAGCCGAGGAAGACGCCGTGCGCCCAGTCCGTCGCCTCCACGACGAGCGGGACGTTGGACGCGCGCCGACCGCCGAACAGGATGACATCCAGTGGGACGGCCGCCTCCCAGTCCTCGGAGAGCTGCGGGCACTGCGCGGCCGAGACCGTGAAGCGCGAGTTCGGATGCGCTGCCGGACGGCCGGACTGCGGCGTCCAGGGGTTGCCCTCCCAGTCGATCAGGTCGCTCGGCGGGGTGTCGGTGAGACCCTCCCACCACACGTCGCCGTCGGGGCGCAGCGCGACGTTCGTGAAGATCGTGTTGCCCCAGAGCGTCTCGACGGCCGTCACGTTCGTCGACTCCCCCGTCCCGGGGGCCACGCCGAAGAATCCGGCCTCAGGGTTGATCGCCCACATCCGTCCGTCCTCGCCGGGGCGGATCCAGGCGATGTCGTCGCCGATCGTCTCCACGCGCCAGCCGGGGATCGTCGGACGGAGCATCGCGAGGTTCGTCTTGCCGCACGCGGAGGGGAACGCCGCGGCGACGTGGTACCGGCGGCCGTTCGGATCGACGATCCGGATGAGCAGCATGTGCTCGGCGAGCCAGCCCTCGTCACGGGCGATGACCGAGGCGATCCGCAGCGCGAAGCACTTCTTCGCGAGGATCGCATTTCCGCCGTAGCCGGAGCCGTAGGAGTACACCTCGAGCGTCTCGGGGAAGTGCACGACGTACTTCTCGTCGTTGCACGGCCACTCGGCATCCTGCTCGCCTGGTGCCAGCGGCGCACCAACGGTGTGCACGGTGCGCACCCACGGTGCTCCCCCGGCGATCTCACGGGTCACGGCGTCGCCGACCCTGGTCATGATGCCGATGGATGCCACGGCGTACGCACTGTCCGTGATCTGCACGCCGATGTGCGACAGCGGGCCGCCGACCGCGCCCATCGAGAACGGGACGACGTACATCGTGCGCCCGCGCATGGAGCCGGCGAACAGGACGTCCATCTTGGTGCGCATGGCGCCGGGTTCGGCCCAGTTGTTGGTAGGGCCTGCGTCCTCCTCGCGCTCGGACGCGATGAAGGTGCGGCCCTCGGTACGCGCGACGTCGCTGGGGTGCGATCGTGCGAGGTAGGAACCGGGACGCCATTCCGGATTCAGCTTGATGAGCTTGCCCTCGTCGACGAGACCCCGCAGCAGTGCGTCGTTCTCGGCGCGCGACCCGTCCACCCAGTGCACGGCGTCCGGTTGGGTGAGGGCACGGATCTCCTCCACCCACGCGCGCAGTTCCGCCATCCCCGGGGTGTCGTACACCGGCTCCGCCCCCAGCGTGCGCGCGGGTGCGACGGAGGCTGCTCGAAGGGTGAAGGTCTCGGCGATGGCCATGTCTGCTCCTTTGAAGAGTAGGTCGTTATGGCAATTCTGGGTCGTTGCGGACACGATTTACGGACGAGTTTGCGTTTAAGAATCTCAGTTCTTTCGGTATGCTCAAGGAATGAGCGGCTCCGGCATCCATCTGACGACTCTCGGCCATCGCATCCGTCATCACCGCACCGCGCGCGGCTTCACGCTCGACGAACTGGGTGCCATGGTCGGCGTCGCCGGCTCGCAGCTCAGCCTGATCGAGAACGGCAAGCGCGAACCGAAGCTGTCGCTGCTGCAGGCGATCGCCCAGGCCACGGGCACCGAGGTGGCCGACCTGATCTCGGGTGAACCGCCGAACCGCAGAGCGGCCCTCGAGATCGAGCTCGAGAACGCCCAGGCGAGCCCCGTGTTCCGCCAGCTGGGCATCGCACCGGTGCGCGTGACCAAGGGCATGTCCGACGAGACGATCGAGTCGCTGCTGGGCCTGCATCGGGAGCTGCAGCGCCGCGAGCGCGAGGCCATCGCGACACCGGAGGAGGCGCGCCGGGCGAACACCGAGCTGCGACTGCGCATGCGCGCGCAGAACAACTACATCGGCGACATCGAGAAGCTCGCCGAGAAGCAGCTGCGCGCCGCAGGTCACGTCGCCGGAGCACTGACGCATCGCACGGTGAGCATCATGGCCGAGAAGCTCGGTTTCGAACTCATCTACGTCGGAGACCTGCCGCACTCGACCCGCTCGGTGACCGATCTCGAGAACGGCCGCATCTATCTCCCGCCTGCCTCGATCCCCGGTGGTCACGGCCTGCGGTCGATGGCGCTGCAGGCGATGGCGCACCGGCTGCTCGGCCACACTCCCCCGACCGACTACGCCGACTTCCTGCAGCAGCGGCTCGAGATCAACTACTTCGCCGCCTGCTGCCTGATCCCCGAGACCGCGGGTGTGGCGTTCCTCCAGCAGGCGCGCAAGGATCGCAATCTCGCCGTCGAGGACTTCCGCGACGCGTTCGGCGTCACGCACGAGGCCGCCGGAATGCGCATGACGAACCTGCTCACCGAGCACCTGGGGATGGCGCTGCACTTCCTGCGCGTCGACGAGACCGGCGCGATCACCCGCGTATACGAGAACGACGATCTGCCCCTGCCGATGGATGTGACCGGCGCGGTCGAGGGGCAGCGCGTGTGCCGCAAGTTCCAGGCGAGGGCGGCGTTCTCGCAGCAGAACCGCACCACCGAGCACCACCAGTACACCGACACCCCGTCCGGCACGTTCTGGTGCTCGACCCAGACGGGTTCGTCCAGCGACGGGGAGTTCTCGATCACCGTGGGCGTCCCCTTCGACGACGCCCGGTGGTGGCGTGGCAGGGAGACGCCGGACCGCGCCGTCTCGACCTGCCCCGATGAGGCGTGCTGTCGCCGACCGGCCGCCGACGTCGCGGACCGCTGGAGCGGCAAGGCGTGGCCGAGCGCGCGCGTGCACACGCACATGTTCTCACCGCTCCCCCGCGGCGCGTTCCCCGGCGTCGACGACAACGAGGTGTACGACTTCCTCGCCCGTCACGCGGCGGAGTGAGCCGCCCGTACGCTGGAAGCATGACGATCACGCTGCATGCCCGCGCCGCCCTGCTCGACATGGACGGCACGCTCGTCGACTCGACCGCCGTGGTCGAGCGGCTGTGGCTGGATTGGGCGCGCCCGCACGGCCTCGACCCCGAGACGGTGCTGCGCACGGTGCACGGACGGCAGGGGCACCAGAGCATGGCCCTGCTGCTGCCGAAGCGCGATCATGCCGTGAACCTGGTCGAGAATCAGGAGATGCTGCTGCGCGAGAGCGCAGACGTCGACGGCGTGGTCGAGATCCCGGGGGCCGCGGCGTTCCTGCGCGCTCTCGCACCGTTCCCGCACGCGATCGTGACCTCCGCCGACGTGCGCCTGATGACCGCGCGGATGGGCGCATCGGGCCTCGACGTTCCCGCTCTCGCCGTGACGGCGGAGAGCGTCTCCCGGAGCAAGCCGGACCCGGAGGGCTTCCTGCTCGGCGCGGCGAAGCTGGGCGTCGACCCGGCGGACTGCGTCGTGTTCGAGGACTCCGCTGCGGGCATCCGCGCGGGTCTGGATGCCGGGATGACCGTGATCGGCGTCGGACCGCACGCGCCGTCGTTCGATCCGTCGCACCACGTCGACGACCTGACCGCGGTGCGGATCACGGCTGCCGGTGACGGCTTCGACGTGACGATCGGCTGACCGCGCCACGGCTCAACCGGTGACGAACGCCGCATAGCGGTCCAGCGCCGCCACCACGTCGGCCTCCGACACATCGGCCAGCCGTTCGACGGTGGGATGCTCGGTGTGACGACCGAGCGCCGTCGACTGACGCCACGTGCCCACGATCTCGCCCCCGGCGAGCAGGATGGGCCTGACCATGCCGTTCTTCCCAGGGCCGACGGCGGCGAAGCGCTCGACGGGGCCGGCGATCGATCGGTCGGCGTAGGAGATGTAGTACTCCTCGAAGGAGGCGAGCGCCTGCACATCGGGGACCGCGCGGCGCCGGGGGCGGGTCCGCGCCTGGAACACGCCGTCGTCGACCTCGTCCACGCGATCGACCGCGGCGGCCGCCGCCGCGCGCGACGCGGTGAGCGTGAGCCCCGACCACCAGGCGAAGTCCGCGACCGTCGCCGGTCCGTGTCCGTCGATGTACCGCGAGAACATCTCGGCCGCGGGGTCGGCGGGGGCATGCACATCCGTGATGTGCTCCTCGACCAGCACGAAGCGCTGCTCGCGGCTCACGCCGTCGGCTCGCGCGACGACGGGACCCTGGCAGATGATGCCGCGCATCGCGAGGTTCCCGATGGCATGAACACCGCGTTGACCGGTGGGGTCGATGCCGATGCCGGACAGGACCTCGAAGACCTCGGCGCGGGTCAGGGCGTTGCCTCCTCGGAGCGCCGCGCGCACGGCACGCTCGATCCTCGCGAACGCCTCGGCATCGAGGCCGAGTTCGCGGTAGCGCGGCGCCCCAGCCTGCAGCTGTCGCGCCCCGGTCACACCGAGCATCCAGGCGAAGTCACGGGCCGGGACGATGTGCAGGGTGCCGCGCTGCGTCCATGCGCGCACCAGAGTGCCGTCGTCGAACAGCGCGTCGACCTGGCGCAGCGTCGGCGCACCCCGCGTGCGCGAGGCGAGCGCCCAGCGTCCGCCCCAGAACTCCTGACTCTGCACCGCGAGCATGTGGCTCGCCGCGTCCGCGAGACTCGGCGCCGGCGCCGTGAGAAGGTGCGAGCGCAGCCGCTCGCCCCGCCGCTGTGCTGTCGTGGTCACGGTGACATCTTGGCGGATGCTGCGGACAACCGCTTGTCCCACGCACGCTCCGCGCGTCGGAGCGCTCCTCAGCCGAGGCGGGCGATCGCCTCGCGCAGGATCCCGTCCGCGTCGCCCAGCGCACGCGCGGCCGTCACGGCATCCGCTCCGGTGGCGAGCATCAGCAGCGCGAGCTTGACGGATCCGTCGGCCCTTCGGAGCGCATCGGATGCCGCATCGACGTCCACTCCCGCCAGCTGCGACACCGTCCGGACGCTGCGCACGCGCAGCTTCTCGTTCGTCGCGAGCAGATCGACCATGACCCCGCGGTACGTCTTGCCGAGCTTGATCATCGACAGCGTCGAGAGCATGTTCACCACGAGCTTCTGCGCGGTGCCGGACTTCAACCTGGTCGATCCGGAGACGAACTCCGGCCCGGTGACAACCTCGATCGCGATCTCCGCGGCGGCGCCGGTCGCCGACCCCGCGTTGGACGCGATCGCGACGGTCAACGCGCCTGCTTCTCCCGCGTGCACGAGACCGCTCACGACGTAGGGCGTGCGACCGGATGCCGAGATGCCCACGACCGTGTCCTCCGGTGCGAGCGACAAGCGCTCGAGGTCGGCGATCGCCGCATCCTCGTCGTCCTCGGCATCCTCCACAGCCGAGCGGATCGCCCGCTCCCCGCCGGCGATGACGCCGACGACCATCGACGGGTCGGTGCCGAAGGTCGGCGGGCATTCGCTGGCGTCCAGCACTCCGATGCGCCCGGCGGTCCCCGCGCCGATGTAGATGAGGCGTCCGCCGCGTCGGAATCGTTCGGTGATGCCGTCGACGGCGCGGGCGATCTGGTCGGCCTGCGCGGCGACGGCTTCCGGAACGCGTCGGTCCTCGGCGTTCATGGCCCGCACGAGGTCGGCCGTGTCGAGCAGATCGAGATCTCCGCGGTCGGCGGTCTGCGCCTCGGTCGTGAGGCCAGACAGCTCGGCGAGCAGGGCGGCGAAGCGGGAGGAGTCATCCGACACGGTGCAGATACCTTTCGTGGGGCAGATCGGTGCGCGCCGCGAGCAGCAGCGCACCGTCGAGAGCGTCGCCGCGCGCGGGCACGACCGTGCGCCCCTGAGCGACGAGGGCGGATTCGAGAGCAGCGCGGAACCATGCGTGATCGGTGAGTCCGCCGTGGACGGCGACATCCGACGAGGCCGCGGATGCCGCGACGGCGGATGCCACGAGCAGCGCGACCGCTTCCCCGGCGATGCCGCGGGCGACGGGATCGCCGACGGATGCGGCGTCCAGGACCGCGGGAGCGAAGGTCGCCAACCGCCGCGCGGCCGGCACGGGTCCGGCGAGCCAGCCGTGCACGTCGGCATCAGGGGCGATATGGGCGCTCAGCGCGGTGGTCAGTGAGGTGGCGGGTCCGAGCGCGGCATCCGCCCGCAGCACCGCCCGGATGCCCTCGCGTCCGAGCCAGGATCCACTGCCGAGATCGCCGAGGTCGGGACCCCAGCCGTCGACGAGGCGAACGCCTGCCTGATCGACACCGAGAGCGGATGCTCCGGTGCCGGCGATCAGCAGCACTCCTGTGTCGCCGCCGAGTGCTCCGGCGTGGGCGGTGACGACGTCGGAGGCGACCACCACGGGTGCGGAGAGCCGCGCGGAGAGCTCGGCGGCGAGACGTCGAGCCGCATCCGGCGCGGCCCAGGCACCGGCTGCTCCGACGCCGAGCGCGTCGACCTCACCCCCCGCAGCGTCCATCAGGGGCAGAATGGCTTCCAACGCGGCTTCCGTCCCCGCCGGGGCGGCGAGACCTGGGGAACCATCGCCGACGAGCTTCACCGGCGACGACGCTTCGGTGACGAGGAGTCGGCACCGCGTCTTGCCGAGATCGATGGCCGCTGCACGCATGAAAATAGTCTACATTTCCTACCTGACAGCTGTAACGAAATTCCGACCACGGCCGGAACGTCGCAGAGGAGACGCATGAGCATCCAGACCCGCATCGATCAGGCGTCGCCCTCGCTGTCCCCCGCGCTGCAGCGCATCGCCGAGGAGATCCGCCGCGACCCCGCACTCGTCACGCGCCTGTCGATCACCGAGCTCGCCCAGCGCTGCGAGACCTCCGTCGCCTCCGTCGTGCGCTTCTGCCGTGCCGTCGGCGTCTCCGGCTACGCCCAGTTGCGCATCTCGCTGGCGTCGGAGATCGGCCGCGAATCGGCGCAGTTCTCGCAGCGCGGCGGTTTCGGCTCCGAGATCGGCGTCGACGACTCGCTGTCCGAGATCGCCGCGACCATGGCGTCGCTGGAGGCGCTGGCGATCGAGGAGACCATCGCGGGGCTCGACTTCACCACGCTCGGCGCCGTCGTGGATGCGATCGACGCGGCCGATCGCATCCTGCTGTTCGGCATCGGAGCGAGCCAGTTCACGGCCGCGGATCTCGGGCACAAGCTCCTGCGCGTCGGCCGCAACGCCCTCGTGCTCTCGGACGCCCACGAGGCCGTGAGCTCCGCCACCCTCTCCAGCCCCCGCACCGTCGCGATCGGATTCTCCCATCTGGGAACGACGGTGGAGACGCTGCGGTTCATCGAGACGGCCGGAGCCGCGGGCGCGACCACCGTCGGAGTAACCTCGGCGCGGGACTCCCGGTTCGCGAAGGCCGTCGAATTCGCGCTCTACACGGCTGTGCGGGAACCGGCCTTCCGCGCGGGCGCCATGGTGAGCAGGATCGCGCAGCTCGCACTGGTCGACTGCCTGTTCCTCGGGGTGGCCCAGCGCCGCTACGCCGACACGGTCGACGCTCTGCGTCGCACGCACGACGCAACCCGCGGCCTGCGCTGAACCGCGACCGGCGTCGGGGTCACGCGGTCACGGCCTGCGATGCGGCGATGTCATCCGCCACCGGCATTCCGACGCTCGCCGTCCGGAGGAAGACGATGATCCAGCTGAAGATGAGAACGGCCGCGATCAGTTCGACGGCGGTCAGGTTGTAGTACCCCGTCGCGAAGAACACGCCGAGCAGGGCGATCACGGCGACATAGACGTACCCGAGCACGACGAAGACCCGGGCGATCGTCGGCAGCAGCCAGGGCAGCGCGATCACCACGGCGGCGAAGGCGACGGCCATGCCGGTGGCGACCGTGTTGTGCAGGAGGAAGAACTCGTCCACCGGGAAGATCCCGACGCAGGCGAGGAACACGCCGATCAGCGCCATCGCGATGCGCACGAACCGTCGTCCCCGCTGCTGCTCCGGCGTCTCGACGGGCAGCTGCGCCGTCGCGTACCGGCCGATCGTGGTGACGATGATGCCCGCGACGATGAGCGTGCCGTTGAAGATCCAGGCCGAGCTGTTGGTCGACATCCCCAGGGCCGACAGGTTGTCCTGCCACCAGAGCGGGTCCGTCGCGGTCAGCATGCTCGCGAAGGCACCGACCACGAGGAACACGGCCAGCACGAGCGACAGCGACATCGGCGTGAGCGTGGCCGCGCTGAGGTAGCAGATGTAGGCGGTCAGCGCGAAGGCGACAGCGACGAGGATCGCACCGGGGAACGCGAACACCGGAGCTCCCGTGAAGCTGTCGGACAGCAGCACGGCGATGCCCTCCCAACCGAGCAGCGCCGTCACCGCATAGGCGAGCGCGATCGCGGCACTCTCGTACCAGCGCACACGGACGTCGGGAAGGGCGAGGCCGTCCGAGCGCACGAGGAGTCGTTCCCCGCGGGAGCGGACCCCGATGCGTGCCAGCGCGACCGCGAGGATGGCGACGACGGCGCCCCCGATCGCCGCGTAGGTGCCGATCGATCCTGGGCCCGTGATATCGAGCGTGCGGCCCCAGAACACCACGAACGAGATCGGGAAGGCGACGATGAAGAATCCGGCGCCGACGAGCAGAGCGACGGCTTCGAGCGAGATCGTGGTCTCCCCCGGTCGTCGGACGAATCGGTTCACCCAGTCGCTCACGCGGCTCGTGTCGGCAGTGTGCATGCCATCACGATAGAGCCTGCGCGGCGGTGCGATGTCACGCCGTCGGCGCGAGCCCCTGGTCCTCTTCGCGCACCGTGCCCTTGTACGACCACGGGAAGTCGATCCAGAGGTCGGTGTCCTTCCAGGCGTAGTCGGGCTGGATGATGGTCGAGGGCTTGGTGTAGATGGTGACCGAGCGTACCTCGGCACCGATGTCCTCGAGCAGGTGAGCGGCGAGCGCGAGCGTGCGGCCGGAGTCGGCGACGTCGTCGACGAGCAGCACGCGGCGACCGTCGAGGTAGGCCATGTCCAGCTCCGGCGGGAGCACCTCCGGTGCATCCAGCACGGTGCCGATGCCGGTGTAGAACTCGACATTGATCGCGCCGCAGTTCTTCGCGCCGAGCCCGTAGGCGATCGCCCCGGCCGGGAGCAGTCCCCCGCGGGCGATCGCGACGACGACTTCCGGCTCGAACTCGCTGTCCACGATGCGGCGGGCGAGTTCACGCGTCGCCTCGCCGAACCCGTCCCAGGTGAGCGTCTCGCGCTCGATCAATGCATCAGTCACGGGGTCCACTCTAAGATGGGAGTCGTCCGGCCTCTGACGCCGGTGCCCGAAAAAGGGGCACGAAGCCCGCGGTGAAGACGCCTCGGGGCGAGACACATACGGAAACACTCTCCGTCCGTGTCGAAAGGTCTTCGCATGCCCACCGTCTCCGCCCACGTCGCCCGCACCCTCGCCCGGCACATCGACGCCGTCTTCGGCGTGATGGGCAACGGCAACGCCTATTTCCTCGACGCGATCGAGACGCAGACCGCCGCCGCCTTCACGGCCGTGCGACACGAACAGGGCGCCGTCGTCGCCGCTGATGCGCACTATCGCGCCTCCGGCCGCATCGCCGCCGGAACAGCCACCTACGGCGCCGGCTTCACGAACACGCTGACCGCGCTGGCCGAATCCGTGCAGGCGCGGGTGCCGCTCGTGCTCGTCGTCGGCGACGAGCCGACATCGGGTCCTCGCCCCTGGGACGTCGACCAGATCGCACTCGCCTCGGCGGTCGGTGCGAGGACGTACACGGTCGGACGCACGGATGCCGCGGCCACCACGGTCATCGCGATCGAGCACGCGCTGACCTATCGGGTCCCTGTGGTGCTCGCGATCCCCTACGACGTGGCGGCGTTGGATGTCTCGGATTCGTCGGATGCCGGAGACCTGCGACTGCCGGCTCCGCTCGCCCCTGCCGGAGCGTTCGCCGACGGGATGCTGGACGATATCGCCGCGGCGCTGCAGGGCGCACACCGGCCGCTGCTGCTCGCCGGGCGCGGAGCATGGCTCGCGGGCGCGGGCGATGCGCTCGGCCGGCTCGCGGACGAGGTCGGTGCTCTCACGGCATCCACCGCCCTGGGCCGCGGCGTCTTCCCGCGCAGCGAGTACGACCTCGGCGTGACGGGCGGTTTCGGCGCCGAAGGGGCGATGCGGCTGATCGCCGAGGCCGACGTCGCGGTGGTCTTCGGCGCGTCGCTGAACCAGTTCACGATGCGCTTCGGATCGCTGTTCTCCCCCGGCACCAGGGTCTATCAGGTCGACGTCGCGACCGCCGCGACGCATGCGCACGTGAGCGGCTTCGTCCGAGGCGACGCCCGGATCGTGGCCGAGGACCTGGTCGAGCGGGTGCGGAGCCTGCATGCGGCGGCGCACGCATCCCGCAGCACCGCACGCATCTCGCACGATTCCGAGGAATCCCTGCGAGATGAGCGCGATTCGGCGATTCCCGTGTCGGCGATTCCGTGGCGCGAGACCGTCGACGTCGCCGCCGCGCGCGCCTACGAGCCGGGCGACGATCTCGCCGCCGACGGCCGACTCGACCCCCGGTCCGCCGCACGCCGGATCGCCGAGCTGCTGCCGGAGGACCGCGTCGTCGTGTCCGACGGCGGCCACTTCATCGGCTGGGCGAACATGTACTGGCCGGTGGCCTCACCCGACCGGATGATGATGATCGGCACCGCGTTCCAGGCGATCGGTCAGGGCTGGCCGAGCGTCGTCGGCGCGGCACGCGCCCGGCCGGAGACGACGATCGTGCTCACCTCCGGAGACGGCGGCGGTCTCATGGCGATCGCGGACCTCGAATCCGCGGTGCGCGCAGCAGGCGGGCGCGGGTGCGCGGTGATCTGGAACGACGCGGCCTACGGCGCCGAGGTGAACCTGTACGGGCTGAAGGGCCTCGCCGAGGAGCCCATGCGCATCCCCGAGGTCGACTTCGCCGCATTCGCATCGGCGGTCGGAGCAGAGGGCGTCGTCGTTCGGACGCTCGCCGATCTGGACCGGCTCGGGACCTGGGCCGCCGAGGATGCCGGAACGCGGCGCTTCCTGTTGCTGGACCTGCGCATCTCGGGCGACGTCATCGCGCCCTATCAGCAGGAGATCATCCGCGTGAACTCCTGAGCCGGCGACGGCCGGGTCCGCTCAGATCCAGCCTCTGTCCTGCGCGATCCGCACGGCCTGCGCGCGGTTCGCCGCCCCGGTCTTGCCGATCGCGGATGACAGGTGATTGCGCACCGTCCCGGCGGACAGGAAGACCTCGGAGGCCACCGCGGCGGCCGATCGGCCGTCGGCGGCGAGCCGCAGTACCTCGCGTTCGCGGTCGCTGAGCGGGTTCGCACCGGTGAACAGGCTCTCCTCGGCGAGCGCGGGGTCGAGGACGCGCTGTCCGGCGTGCACCCGGCGCACCGCGTCGGCGAGCTGCTCGGCCGGGGTGTCCTTCACGACGAACCCGCTGGCGCCGGCATCCAGAGCCTGGCGGAGGTAGCCCGGCCGGGCGAAGGTCGTCACGATCAGCACCCGCGTCGCCGCGCTGGCCTCCCGGATGCGTCTGGTCGCGTCAATCCCGTCGGTACCCGGCATCTGGATGTCCATCAGGCAGACGTCCGGCGCATGTTCGCGCACCAGGCGCACCGCCTCCTCGCCGTCGGCGGCCGCGCCCACCACCACGAGGTCGCCCTCGAGCTCCAGCAGTGCGGCCAGTGCACCGCGCACGAGCGCCTGATCGTCGGCGATCACCAGTCGGATGCTGTCGCTCACCACATCACCTCCACGATCGTGCCGCCGGTGGGCTCGTCGTCGAGCCGGAACTGCGCTCCTGCCATCGCGGCGCGCTCGCGCATGCCGCGGATGCCGTTGCCCTCGCCGCTTCCGGCCGGGCCGCCGTCGCGATCGTCGCAGCCGCGGCCGTCGTCCACGACGGACAGCCGGCCGGTCGACACGTGCACCTGCACCCGGGATGCCTCGGCGTGACGCAGCACGTTCGTCGTCGCCTCCCGCAGGATCCAGGTCGCGGTGAGCGCCTGGGCGGGTGACAGGGAGCCGGGGTCGCCGTCGACCGTGAAGGCGATGCCGGCGGAGCGCAGGGCTTCTCCGCTCGCGGCGAGCTGTTCGTCCAGGGTGACGGTTCTGACGCCCGAGACGGTTGCTCTGACCCCCGCGATCGCCTCGGCGGTGAGCGCCTCGATGTCGGCGAGTTCCGCTTTGGCCCGCTCCGGATCGGAATCGATCAGGCGCCTGGCGAGCTGCGACTTCAGGCCGACGACGGTCAGCGAATGGCCGATGAGGTCGTGGACGTCTCGCGCGACGGCTTCGCGTCCCTCGCTCGTGGCCAGTTCGAGCCCGAGCCGCTCCGCGTCCGCTGACCGCATGATCAAGGTCGTCGACACGGTGTTCACCACGGCGAGCAGCGCGATGATGATGAGGATGGTGACGAAGCCGATGCCGCCGGGACTGAGGAAGACGAACAGGGCGGCGATGATCAGCGACGCGCCGGACGTGATCCAGTGCCAGGTGCGGGTCAGGCCGAATGCGGCGAAGGACATGATGAATGGCAGGAAACTCAGCACGGCGCCGCCTTCGGCCGGAACCGACAGCAGGGCGCACACGATCAGTCCCGCGTAGAACAGCCATGGTGCTGCTCCGACCGGTGAGCCGATCGGGGTATCGCTGCGCACGCCGCGGACGGCGCCGACGACGTACAGCACGATGAACAGTGCGAGCGCGACCCACGCGACCGTGATCCATCCCGCCGCCGCCTCGGATCGCAGCAGCGCCACCACCGGGTAGATCAGGAAGACCAGCCAGATGAGGGCCATCACGACAGAGAAGCGCTCCCACGGATTCTTCGCCGTGTCTGGTCTCGCACTGGTCACGGTTGACACCTTGCCACGTCAGCGACGCGAACGCGCGCGGCGCACCCCGGCGAGGACCAGCAGCACGAACAGCGCCAGCCACACCGCGATGTTCAGCAGCACGGCCCACAGCGGGTCGCTCTGACCGGTCGTCAGCGCGCCGTCGGTCAGCGGCCAGCGGCTGAGGGCCACGTAGCCGTACAGCGGCGTGAAGCGGGCGATGTCGAGCATGATGCCGTCCAGCGGCATGAACACATTTCCGAAGAAGGCGAAGAACGTCATCGAGATCGAGGCCAGCGCCGCGGCCGAATCGGAGTTGAAGAACAGACCGACGCCCAGCCCGTAGAGGCCGTAGATCAGACCGAGGCCGAGGATGATCCCGGCGGATGCCGCCCACCGCCAGAGGGCATCCACTTCGGCGCCCGTGAGCAGACCGGCGGTGAAGACCGCGATCAGGGCGAGCGCGGCGAACGCCACGGCCGTGATCAGTTTGGTGGCCGCGTATCCCGCGGTGCTGAGCGGGGTCATCGCGAGCTGACGCCCCCAACCCTGCTTCGCCTCCGCCGCGGCGAGCGAGGTGAGCGAGCTCATCGCGACGGCTGTTCCGTACGCCGCCATGGACACCATGACGTAGAACGAGACGTTGCCGTGCCCGGCGGACTGACCGCCGTATGCGGCGGCCCCGCCGAACAGCAGGTACATGACGACGGGCATCGTGAGGGTGAACGCGAGCGTGTAGGGGTTGCGCAGCTGACGAACGCCTTCGATGCGCAGCATGGTGGGCGAAACGAGCATGATCAGTCCTCCGTCAGGGCGGTGAAGGCGGTTTCCAGGGTGGGAGCTGCGACTTCGAGGTCGTGCGCGCCGGCCGTGAGCAGCGTCAGGGCCGCGGCATCAGAGTCGACGGCATGGAGGCTGATGCGATCCGCGTCACGGCGCACGTCCGAGACGCCGTCCTGCCCACGCAGCGTCGTGAGGACGGTGTCCGCGGCATCCGCCTCGGTCGGAAGCGTCGCCGAGACCAGCCGGGCCCCCAGGCCGGCGCGCAGCTGTGCGGTCGGGGCGTCGGCGACGACCGTGCCGCGGTGCATGACGACCGTCCGGTGCGCGAACTGCTCCGCCTCCTCGAGGTAGTGCGTGGCGAACACGATGGTGCGTCCTGCCGCGGCATCCGCGCGCATGACGTCCCAGAAGTGACGGCGGGCGGTCACGTCCATGCCCGCGGTGGGCTCGTCGAGGACGAGGATGTCGGGGTCGGCGACCAGCGCGAGCGCGAACTTGATGCG
This sequence comes from Microbacterium sp. M28, assembly GCF_025836995.1. NCBI lineage: Bacteria > Bacillati > Actinomycetota > Actinomycetes > Micrococcales > Microbacteriaceae > Microbacterium > Microbacterium triticisoli. The sequence goes on from NZ_CP107546.1 coordinate 2,333,793, forward strand.
CTGCTGCTCACCCCCGGAGCACTTGGCCACTCGTCGGCGGGCGAGGCCGGTCAGATCCGCGCGCTCGAGCACCTCTGGGACGCGGGCGAGCGCCGCGCGTCCATGAAGGGAGGCGACCAGGCTGACGGTCTCGCGGACGGTGAGGTCGGAGAGCAGGCCGCCGGTCTGGAGCACCGCCGCGATGGCGCCGCGCGCCGTCGCCTGATCCGGGCGCTGCCCGAACACGCGGACGGTGCCCTCGCTGGGTTCGGAGAGTCCGAGCAGCATGTCGAGCGTGGTCGTCTTGCCCGCGCCGTTCGGTCCGAGCAGCGCGACGACCTCGCCGCGCGTGATCGTAAGGGAGACATCGTCGACCGCCTGGACGCGGCGGTCGCCGTGACCGAAATGGCGGCGGACGCCGGTGAGGGCGATGACCGCGTCATCCGTGACGGCGGTGGGCGAGACCTGCCCCTGAGTGATGGTGTGCATGCTTCCAGCGTGGCCGCGCGACGCCGCGGATGCCGGAGGGCGATGTCATCGGATGGACGTGACGTGTGTCATGTCCTGCTGCTGCGGGCGGACCGTAGGCTCGTGGTATGCCCGCGATCCGGAACATCAGCGTCGGCCTGCCCGTGAAGGACGGCCACGTCCTCGTCCTGGCGGGCCGCGATCACTCCGTCGGTGCCGATTTCCATCGCGCGATCGGCGGCGGCATCGAGTTCGGAGAGCGTGCGGATGACGCGCTGCGGCGCGAGTTCATGGAGGAGCTCGGCGTCTCGCTGGTCGGGTCCGGGTTGCTGGCCGTGTGCGAGAACATCTTCACGTACGAGGGCGAGCCGGGCCACGAGATCGCGCACATCTTCGCGGTCGTCTGCGCCGAGCTGGATGCTGTGCCGCTGGATGCCGAGCTGCATGTCCTGGACGAAGGGTCGCCAGTGCGCTGGGTGCCCATCGACGACCTGCGCGATGGCGTGCGTCCGTTGTACCCCGCCGGCGCCCTCGAGGCGCTGTGCGCACTGATCGGCGCGGACGCGTGACCGTCCGGACACTCGCCCGTCCGCACGCGGAGATCGCCTTCGAGGACTTCGGCGGCGCAGGGCAGGCCGTCGTGCTCTGCCACGGCGCCGGCATGGACCGGACCATGTTCGAGGCTCAGGCCGCCGCACTCGTCGGCGCCGGGTTCCGCGTCATCACCTGGGATCTGGCCGGTCACGGCGAGTCGGCGCTGTCCGCGACGGCGCGGTTCACGGCATCCGCTGCGCTCGACGACCTGAGCGCCCTGCTGACGGAATGCCGAGTGGACCGGCCGGCGCTCGTGGGGCACTCACTCGGAGGCAATCTGGTGCAGGCGTTCGCGCGTGCGCACCCGCACAGGGCCGCCGGCCTGATCGTGATGGATTCGACCTGGAACGCGGGTCCGCTCGCGTGGTGGGAGCGCCTCGCGCTTCGCCTCGCCGCCCCATCGCTGGCACTGGTCCCGGCGCGTCGGCTGCCCGGCATCATGGCCAGAGCATCGGCTGTCACGGAGGACGCGATCGCACGGACCGAAGCCGTCTTCGCACGGATGCCCAAGAGGGTGTTCCTGGACGTCTGGCGCGCCACGGTGTCGTTCGTCGATCCTGACCCGGCGTACCGGACACCGGTGCCGCTGGCGCTGATGCGCGGCGCGCTCGATCGCACCGGCAACATCGCCGACGCGATGCCGCGCTGGGCGCGAGCGGAGGGGATCGACGAACATGTCGTCCCGGATGCCGGGCACATCGTGACCTGGGATGCACCGGAGGGCACGTCGCGCGTGCTGCTGCAGGTCCTGGAGGAGTGGGCGGCGGCTCGCGACGGCCTGTAGGCGCCCGGGGCTCGTGTCCGCGGGGTGCTGCCGTTCTGAACGGGTGGCCGGCCCGCGACGGCCATGAGGCCGCCGCGGGCTGCACGTCAGCGCACACGCGGAGGGGCGACGCGTGCGGACGTGCGGCTCGTCGCGCTCATGACGGCGACGGCGATCGCCACCAGCATCCCGGCGACCCAGACCGGGGCGGTCGCGGCTCGTCCGCCGGAGAGGGCGAGCGCACCGAGCATCGGTCCGATGGCCGCGCCGACGTTGAGCGCCGCCGTGGCGTACGACCCGCCCATCGTGGGGGCATCCGATGCCGCGTACAGCACGCGGGTGATCACGGTGCTGCCGACGCCGAAGGCCAGGACGCCCTGGACGAGCACCAGCGCGAACAGCAGCACAGGATGAGCTGCGACGAGCGCCAGGACGACCCAGCCGACGAGGAGCAGCGGGCCTCCGATCGAGAGCACGAGTGCGGACCTGGTGTCGGACAGGCGGCCGGCGATCACGACGCCGAGGAATGATCCGACGCCGAACAGCACGAGGACGACCGGCACCCAAGCCGCAGCGAGTCCTGCGGTCCCGGTGACGATGGGCGCGAGGAAGGTCAGCACCGCGAACGTGCCGCCGTTGATCAACGCGCCGAGCAGCATCGCGAGGACGAGCGGCGGCGAGGCCAGCACGCCGAGCTCGGCACGAAGGCTCGGGGTGTCGTCGCTTGTGGCTCGGCGCTGGTTCGGGATGCCGACGGCGACACCGAGCGCGGCGGGAACGCACAGCAGCGCGAGCGTCCAGAACGTCGCCCGCCAACCCAGGGCTTCGCCGAGCAGCGCTCCCGCCGGGACGCCGGCGACCACCGCCACGGTCGTCCCTGAGAGCAGGATCGACAGAGCGCGCCCTTTCCGGTCGGGTGCGACCAGGGCCGTGGCGGTGCTCAAGGCCACCGCCAGGAAGCCTGCGGTCGCCACGGCGCTGAGCGCGCGGGTGGTGAGCAGAACGGGGAACGCGGACGTCAGGGCACCGAGCACGTGGCATCCTGCGAACGCGACCAGGCATGCGAGCAGTGTGAGCCGAGGAGGCCAGCGGCGGGCGAACGCCGCCATCAGCGGCGCTCCGACGACCATGCCGACGGCGAAGGCGGACGTGAGGAGTCCTGCGGCGCCGATCGTCACGTCGAGATCGGCGGCCATGTCCGGGGCGAGCCCCGCGAGCATGAACTCCGAGGTGCCCATGACGAAGACCGCCAGGGCGAGCAGATAGAGGGGAAAAGGCATCGAGTACTCCGAGGTGAGAGGTCAGAAGAGGGTTCTTCCGGTCACCACGGCCAGCGGCTGGAGTACGCCAGGTGACGCCCGCGCAGGAGGCGGGCGTCGGTTCAGCGGTTCACGGGGCTGGCGGTGCGACCGGCAGCCCCTGACCTGTCTGATTCGGGACTCGACATGGCACAGAACGTTACCGCACACGCCCGAAGTCCGGAAGTTATCCCCAGAAGAGATATTCGAGATCTGAATGTCGGTAACCCGGTGTTTAATAGGAGATATGAACGGCATCGCAGCAGTTCTCGAGAGGGTCGTCTCCGACCTCGATCTCTCGATCGAGTCCGCGGTGCGTTCTGGCGGGCTCGGTGTGCTGTCGGATGCCGAGAAGATGGAATTCCTCCGGCTCGCGGGTGAGGCGCAGCGGCGGCTGGATGCTCTGGTGGTCGAGACGGTCGCGTCGGTCGATGGTCGCCCCGCGGGTTCGGGGGTGCCGACGTTTGCGGCGGTGTTCGGATGCCGGAACATGAACGAGCTGCTGCAGCGGGTGCTGCGGGTCGACGCGACAGGCGCCGGACGGGTCACGAAGGCCGCGGGCGTCGTGCACCGCGATGTCGAGCTGACCACCGGTGCCCGGTTGCCGGCGCGCTGGCCTGCGCTGCGCGAGGCCATGCTCGACGGTGCAATCGGCGTCGCCGGGATGCTGGCGGCGACGGATCCGATCGAACGGACCCGTGACCGCATCGGCGGCCAGGATCGGCTGCGCGCGGATGCCGAGCTCGCCGCGTGCGCACGAGGTCTCGGTTCCTCCGATCCGGAGACGTCCGAAGAACCGGCGCAGCCGGCTCCGCCGGCCACCCCGGACGATCTGCGCCAGTTCGCCCAGCTCATCGCCACCTATCTCGACCCGGACGGCGCAGCGCCCACCGAAGCGCAGGCCGCGCAGAACCGGTCACTGACCATCGGTCGTCTGCGCGACGGCGTATACCCGATCCGGGGAGCGCTGCTCCCCGAGACCTACGGGCAGCTCACCCTCATCCTCGACGCCCAGAACAACCCGAAGGTCGGCGGCGCCCCCGACCTCGGCGTCACCTTCCGCGACAGCGACGAGGACCTGCTCGATGGCGATGGTGACCCGTTCAACTCCGACCCGCGGGCCGTGATCGACCCGCGCACCCTGGCGCAGAAGCGGCACGACGCGCTCGCGTTCGCACTCGGCCTCGCCGCCCGCCACGAAGACATGCCCTCGCTCGGTGGGGCCGCCCCCACCCTGGTGGTGCAGGTCGAAGCCGAAGACTTCGTCCGCGGAACCGGATGGGCACGCGTCGCCGGCGTCGACGCCCCCGTTCCCGTGTCGGTCGCCGCGCACGCCGCCTGCTCGGCGATGATCCAGCGCGTGCTGTTCCACGAGGGACGCATCGTCGCGATCAGCACCACCGACCGCCTCTTCAACGCCCACCAGCGCCGGGCGATCGTGCTGCGCGACAAGGAATGCCTCATCCCCGGCTGCCACGTCCCGGCATCCTGGTGCGAGATCCACCACGTTGAGGAGCACTCCCGAGGCGGGCCGACGCACACCGACAACGGCGTGCCGTTGTGCTGGTGGCATCACCGCACCATCGACCACTCCGGATGGGAGATCCGCGTGGTCCGCGGCAGACCTCAGATCCGCGGCCCCGCCTGGTGGGACCCGACGCAGGAATGGCGTGCACCACGACCTCTCCTTCCCGAGTGGATCGGCGGATAGGACGCACGAGGCATGGTGTCGGCAGTGCGGCGAACCGGTGGTTCGGTAACGTTGGCGCATGCGTATCCGCTATGCCGTCCTCACGGTTCTCGGCTTGCTCGTCACCGGCTTGGCCGGATGCGCACCGCAGGCCGAGCCAGACTGGCCAGCGGCGGAAGCGGCTGCCCAAGAGTTCGAGGATGTCGCCTCGAGTCAAGATGGATTTCTCGGCTCCGCCAGCTTTCGATCTGACCGAGAAGGGGCGCAGTCGCCAGAAGAGCTCGAGGTTGTGCTCTCGTACGCGAGCGATGTGCTCGTTGAGGGCGTGACGATTGCCTGTTTCGGTGACGGAACAGCGCGACTCGGTTTCGCTGTTCGGGTGGGTTCGTCGTGGTTGGGCGTCGAGTCTGCGGAGATCGAATGCGATGGCGACGGCCATGCGATCGACCTCGATGAGCCGTTCGAGGAAGTCAACGCCGTGAGCATCAGCAGCGCCGGGGCAGAGGGCGCCGGAGCCATGCTCGTGGCCATCGTGTCCGGGGTGGGATCGCCTGGGGAGCTCGCGTCGTAGTCGTTGCCCCAAGGGGTGCGACGCACGTCGGAGACAACTCGCGCTCTCACGACTGGGTAGGAGATCTCTAGCACCGGCCGGTCGGCGACGTGGCGCGGCCCACACGCACCCGCAAGCAGGCTGCGGGGACGTTCGCTCACCGCAGCCTGCTCCGGCGCCATCGCGCTCGTCTGCTCCGCGTCAGCTCTGCGCCGCGGCCGAGTAGTCGGGCAGCTCCTGCAGCGTCCAGGTGTTGCCGTCCGGGTCGTCGAACGTGACGAAGCGGCCCCACGCCTGCTCATCGACGCCATTCGCCTCGACACCGGCATCGCGCAGCTGCACGAGCGCGGCATCCGCATCCGGGACGACGACCTGGATCGAGTCCTGCTGTCCCGGTGCGAGCGATCCCCCGAGCCCCGTGCCGAACGCGATCGAGCATGCCGACCCTGGCGGGGTCATCTGGACGAAACGCAGCTCCTCGTTCACCTGCTGATCGTGGTCGGCGTTGAAGCCGATCTTGACGTAGAAGTCCTTCGCGCGGTCGACGTCGGTCACCGGCACGAAGATCAGCTCGATCTTCCAATCCATAGCGCACACCTCCACGGCGAGACCGTCCCGCCCGAGTCCAAGCTAGAGCCGGCCTCCGACATGCACCACCCTCCGCCCGGATCCGCCCGACACCCGCGCACCGCCTCGCCCGCTCAGTGGGCCGGAAGGAACGCGCCCTCCAGGAACTCCGCCAGCTCGGCCGTCCCGTCCAGCGGCAGGATCGCCGCGACGTACTGATCCGGGCGCACCACCACGACGACACCGTCCCGCGACAGCTCCCGCTCCGCGAAGATGTCGGCCGGAGTCCACTTCGACGGACCCGCGGCGTACACCTTCTCCCAGTCGGTCAATCCGAACGGCCCGGACTTCGGCTGGAACAGCGCCGGCACCGAGGGGAAGTCGACCTCCTCGAACGACTGCTGATACACCGCCTTCACGTCGAAGACGGCATCCTCATCGGCATCCGACGGGGTGAAGCGGGCGAGCACCTCCGACGCGGCAGAAGCCCACGCCGCCAAAGCCGTCCCGTCCTGATCGCCGAACGCGTAGATGCGCCAGCGTCCGTCTGCCCTCGCGTGATGACCCAGATGCACGACGTTGCCGTCGCACACCCGGACGACCTCGGCGGACTTGAACCGCTTGCCCAGCGGGAATCCGCCGGCGAGCGACTGATGCGCATCGGACCCGGTGATCATCGACGGCGTGTACTGCGTCATGAAACCTGACGGGAACTCGGCCGTCGCGAGATAGTACGTGGCCAGATCAGTCGGGTCGGAGATCTCCTCGGGCTTGCGCGCCATCAGCGCCGACCACTCCCGATCGAAATCGATCAGCTGCTGCGCGACGGGTCGCCGCTCCGCGCCGTACGTCGCCAGCAGCGTCTCCGGGGAGCGCCCGGTCAGGACGGCCCCGAGCTTCCACCCGAGGTTGAACCCGTCCTGCATCGACACGTTCATGCCCTGCCCGGCCTTGGCGCTGTGCGTGTGGCACGCGTCGCCGGTCAGGAACACCCGCGGAGTCCGCCCCGAGCCGTCGATCACGTCGTCGAACCCGTCCGTGACCCGGTGTCCGACCTCGTAGACACTGTGCCACGCCACCTGCTTCACATCGATCGAGTACGGATGCAGGATCGCATTCGCCTTCGCGATGATCGATTCGATGGGCGTCTGCCGCACCCGGTGATCATCGTCGGCGGCGACCTCGCCGAGGTCGATGTACATCCGGCTGAGATATCCGCCCTCACGAGGGATGTGCAGGATGTTGCCCGCCTCGGCGTTGATCGCGCACTTCGTGCGCCAGTCGGGGAAGTCCGTGTTCACGAGCACGTCCATCACACCCCAGGCGTGCGCGGCCACGCCGCCCACATGCTTGCGGCCGATCGCCTCGCGCACACCGCTGCGCGCGCCGTCGCAACCCACCACGTACTTCGCATGCACGGTCCGCTCGCCACCGGCATCCCGCACCCGGACCTCCACGGGGAACGCGCCGTCGTCGTGCACCGACAGCCCCAGGAACTCCACGCCGTAATCCGGGGCGATCCGGCCCGGCCCGTGCGCGGCCGCCTCGGCGAAGTAGTCCAGCACGCGCGCCTGGTTGACGATGAGGTGCGGGAACTCGCAGATGTCGTACGCGTAGTCCGCCGTACGCGTGGTTCGCCGGATGTTCTCGGGATGCTCGGGGTCGGGCCCCCAGAAGTTCATCCACCCGATGTTGTACGCCTCGGCGGTGATCCGTTCGGCGAACCCGAACGCCTGGAACGTCTCGACGCTGCGCGGCTGGATGCCGTCGGCCTGACCGAGCGCCAGCCGCCCGGCGCGCTTCTCGATGATCCGCGTGGTGACGTCCGGGAACTGCGACATCTGCGCGGCCAGCAGCATCCCGGCAGGCCCCGATCCGACGATGAGCACGTCGACCTCGGCCGGCAGATCACCCGGTCGGTCGATCCCCGTGCCGGATGCCGGCAGCACCCGCGGGTCCTGCGAGACGTAGCCGTGGTGGTGGAATTGCATCGTGCGTTGCTCCTGATCGAATGCGAGGCGGACGGGTGCGTCTCAGGCCTTGGCCATCCCGCGGATCGGACTGACCGTCTGCTCGGCCTCGTGGTCCGGTCCGAGGGGGATGCCGCTGCGATCGCGCAGCAGCAGGGTCGCGACGAGACCGATCAGGGTCATGCCGGCGAGGTACCAGGTGACCGCATCCGTCGAGCCGGTCTTCTCGACGAGCCATGCGGCGATCATCGGCGCGAACGCGCCTCCGGCGATCGCACCGATCGCGTACGAGATCGAGACCCCCGAGAAGCGGATGCTGGCGGGGAACAGCTCGGTGTACAGCGCGGCCTGCGGGCCGTACGTGAAGCCGAGCCCGATCGTCAGGACGGCGAGCGCGACGAACAGCAGCCAGATACTGCCGGTGTTCACGAGCGGGAAGAGCAGGATCACACCGCCGAGCTGCAGGATCCAGCCGATGATGTACGTGCTGCGTCGACCGATCCGGTCGGAGATCCAGCCGGCGAGCAGGGTCGTGAGCAGCCAGGTGACCGCCGACCCGGTGACGGCCCAGAGCACCGGACCGCGGTCGAGCGCGACAGGCCCCTCCGGGTTGGTCGAGTAGTTCTGGATGTATCCGCCGGTGGTCATGTAGCCGACCGCGTTGTTGCCGGCGAACACGAGGGCGGCGATGATCACGAGCAGCAGGTGCTTGCGGAACAGCTGCACGATCGGCATCTGCGCCTTCTCCTTGCGCTCGGCCAGCTCGGTGAACACCGGGCTCTCCTCCACCCGGCGCCGCACGTAGTAGCCGACCAGGATCAGCACGACGCTGAGCAGGAACGGGATGCGCCAGCCCCACACGAGGAACTGCTCGCCCGGTGCGATCGCCGTCATGATCGCCATGACGCCCGAGGCGAGCAGCAGTCCGAGCGGGACGCCGATCTGGGGCGACGCCCCGAAGATCCCTCGGCGCTTCTTGGGCGCATGCTCCACGGCCATGAGCACGGCTCCTCCCCACTCGCCGCCGGCCGACAGCCCCTGGAGGATGCGCAGCAGCACGAGCAGGATCGGGGCGGTCACCCCGATGGCCGCGGCGGTGGGCAGCAGACCGATGAGCGCCGTCGCGGCCCCCATCAGGATGAGCGTCCACATCAGCACGGTCTTGCGGCCGTACTTGTCGCCGAAGTGGCCGGCCAGGAATGCCCCGAGCGGGCGGAACAGGAAGCTGATCCCGACGGTCGCGAACCCGAGCAGGACGCTGTTGGCGCCGAGCGCGGAGAAGAACAGCTCGTTGAAGACCAGCGCGACGGCGGTCGCGTAGATGAAGTAGTCGTACCACTCGACGGTGGTGCCGACCACGGTCGCGAAGACCACGCGCCGTCGATCGGTCGAGGTGGCGATGGTGCCGGTCGGCGTGAAGCCCGGGTGATCAGTCATTGATGCTCCTTGGTCGACGTCGTCGTCTGCAGGGCGGGTGGATGATTGCTTGCCACCCGGTACGGCGATGATATACGATTTCGAATATGTCGCACAAGAGCGGCCGCAACGACGCAAGGAGGCGCCCCGTGACGGACCAGATCGCCCGCCCCGGCAAGATCATCGCGATCCACCTCAGCTATGCCTCCCGCGCCGAGCAGCGCGGGCGCCGCCCCGCTCACCCCTCGTACTTCTTCAAGCCGGCCAGCTCCGTCTCGGCATCCGGCGGCACCGTCGAACGCCCGGCAGGAACCGAGCTGCTCGCGTTCGAGGGCGAGATCGCCCTGATCATCGGGACGCCCGCCCGTCGCGTGCGCATCGAGGATGCCTGGGCGCACGTCGCCTCGATCACGGCCGCCAACGACCTCGGCCTGTACGACCTGCGCGCGAACGACAAGGGCTCCAACGTGCGCTCGAAGGGCGGCGACGGCTACACGCCGCTCGGCCCGCAGCTCATCGACGCCCGCACCGTCGACCCGTACGCTGTGCGCGTCCGCGCGTGGGTGAACGGCGAGCTCCGCCAGGACGACACCACCGCCGGCCTCCTGTTCCCCCTCGCCCAGCTCGTCGCCGACCTGTCGCAGCACTTCACGCTCGAAACCGGCGACGTCATTCTCACCGGGACGCCTGCCGGATCGAGTGTCATCGTGCCGGGCGACGTCGTCGAGATCGAAGTGGATGCCGCGGGCGTCACATCAGGACGACTCGTGACGACCGTGGTGCAGGGCGACGTGCCCTTCGACCCGGCGATCGGCTCCCTTCCCTCGGTCGACGACCTGCAGCGCGCGGAGGCGTGGGGCTCGCGGGAGGCGGCGGGCCTCGCCGATGTCGCGCCCGGCCTGAGCGCAGAGCTCCGGGCCAAGCTCGAGGCGGCGCCGACCGCAGGGCTCTCGACGCAGTTGCGCCAGCGCGGCATCACCGCCTGTTTCATCGACGGCGTCGCGGCGAACATCGCCGGAGCCAAGATCGTCGGGACGGCGAAGACCCTGCGTTTCGTGCCGTTCCGCGAGGATCTGTTCGCCGCGCACGGCGGCGGCTACAACGCGCAGAAGCGCGCCTTCGACGCCGTCGACGACGGCGAGGTCATCGTGATCGAGGCGCGCGGCGACGGCAGCACCGGCACCCTCGGCGACATCCTCGCGCTTCGGGCGAAGACCCGCGGTGCCGCGGGCGTCGTCACCGACGGCGGAGTCCGCGACTTCGACGCGGTCGCCGAGATCGGGCTTCCGGTGTTCTCCCGCGGTGCGCACCCGTCGGTCCTCGGACGCCGGCACGTCCCGTGGGACGTCGACGTCACGATCGCGTGCGGCGGTGCCGTCGTGCAGCCCGGCGACATCATCGTCGGCGACGGAGACGGCGTGATCGTGATCCCTCCCGCCCTCGCCGAGGAGGTGGCCGACGCCGCGCTCGCCCAGGAGGACGAGGATGCTTGGATCGCCGAGCAGGTCGCCGCCGGACACCCCGTCGATGGGCTGTTCCCGATGAACGCGCAATGGCGTGCACGCTACGAGTCCCGGACGGAAGGGCGCTCATGACCCAGACGCTCAGCAAGTCGCAACGCGCCTATCACTGGATCAAGGAGCGCATCGCGACGCAGACCTACACCCCCGGTTACCGGCTCGTCCTCGGGTCTATCGCCGGCGAACTCGACATGAGCGTCGTACCGGTCCGCGAGGCGATCCGCCAGCTCGAAGCCGAGGGCCTCGTGCAGTTCGAGCACAACGTGGGCGCGCGCGTCGCCATGGTCGACGACGCCCAGTACCGGCACAGCATGGAAGCCCTCAGCATCCTGGAGGGCACGGCGACCGCCATGGCGGCCCGTGCACTCACCGCGGACGACCTGCGCGCGGCCCGCGCGATCAACGACGAGATGGTCAGGACGCTGGACCACTTCAACCCGTCGGCGTTCACAGCACTCAACCAGCGCTTCCACTCGGCCCTCATCGCCCCGTGCCCCAACCCCCGCCTGCACGAGCTCGTGACCGCGGAATGGGCGCGGCTGAGCCGCCTGCGCGACTCGACCTTCAGCTTCGTCCCCGGCCGCGCGCACGAGTCCGTCCGGGAGCACGAGCAGATCGTCGCACTCATCGAGAACGGCGCACCGCTGAACGAGATCGAACACGCCGCCCGGCGGCATCACGCCGCGACCCTCGACGCCTACCTCGACCACGAGCATCCCGACGAAGCCGTCGGAATGCACATCCTCTGAAGCACAGGAGAAGACATGACCGACTCCCGCATTCCCGCAGATCTCCCCGACCACATCCAGCACTACATCGACGGCGCCTTCGTCGATTCGTCCGACGGCGACACGTTCGACGTGCTCGACCCCGTGACCAACGAGAACTACACCACGGCCGCGGCAGGCAAGAAGGCCGACATCGACCGCGCCGTCGCGGCCGCGAAGCGCGCGTTCGACGACGGCCCGTGGCCGCGGATGCTCCCGCGCGAACGCAGCCGCGTGCTGCACCGCATCGCCGACATCGTGGAGTCCCGCGATCAGCGCCTCGCGGAGCTGGAGAGCTACGACTCCGGGCTGCCGATCACGCAGGCGCTCGGCCAGGCGCGGCGCGCGGCCGAGAACTTCCGCTTCTTCGCGGACCTGATCGTGGCCCAGGCGGATGACACCTTCAAGGTCCCCGGCCGCCAGATCAACTACGTCAACCGCAAGCCGATCGGCGTCGCCGGGCTCATCACGCCGTGGAACACGCCGTTCATGCTGGAGTCGTGGAAGCTCGGCCCCGCACTCGCCACGGGCAACACGGTCGTGCTGAAACCGGCCGAGTTCACGCCGCTGTCGGCGTCGCTGTGGGCCGGCATCTTCGAGGAGGCGGGACTCCCCCAGGGCGTCTTCAACCTCGTCAACGGCCTCGGCGAGGATGCCGGAGACGCGCTCGTCAAGCATCCGGACGTGCCGCTGATCTCCTTCACGGGCGAGAGCCGCACGGGGCAGATCATCTTCGGCAACGCGGCACCGTATCTCAAGGGGCTCTCGATGGAGCTGGGCGGCAAGTCCCCCGCTGTCGTGTTCGCCGACGCGGATCTGGATGCCGCGATCGACGCCACGATCTTCGGGGTGTTCTCGCTCAACGGCGAGCGCTGCACGGCCGGGTCCCGCATCCTCGTGGAGCGCAGCGTCTACGACGAGTTCGTCGAGCGCTACGCCGCCCAGGCCGAGCGCGTCAAGGTCGGCTATCCGCACGACCCCACGACCGAGGTCGGCGCACTCGTGCATCCGGAGCACTACGACAAGGTCATGTCCTACGTCGAGATCGGCAAGAGCGAGGGCCGCCTGGTCGCCGGCGGCGGCCGGCCGGAAGGATTCGAGACCGGCAACTTCGTCGCCCCGACGGTGTTCGCCGACGTCTCCCCCGACGCGCGCATCTTCCAGGAGGAGATCTTCGGCCCCGTCGTCGCGATCACCCCGTTCGACACCGAGGAGGAGGCGCTCGCCCTCGCGAACGGCGTCAGGTACGGCCTGGCCGCGTACATCTGGACCAACGATCTCAAGCGCGCGCACAACTTCGCCGGTGCCGTCGAGGCGGGCATGGTGTGGCTGAACAGCAACAACGTGCGGGACCTCCGCACGCCGTTCGGCGGCGTGAAGGCCTCGGGCCTCGGCCACGAGGGCGGCTACCGCTCGATCGACTTCTACACCGACCAGCAGGCCGTGCACATCACGCTCGGCGCGGTGCACAACCCGACCTTCGGCAAGAACTGACCCCGAGACCAGCAAGGACGCTGACATGACCAATCGCGACGACATGACTCTGACCTCGTCGGGCTTCTACGTGAGCCAGGAGGCGCCGATCCGCACGAGCAACCCGACGCCCACGCCGATCAGCACGCCGCCGGACGTGCTGCGCTGCGCGTACATGGAGCTCGTGGTGACGGACCTCGCCGCTTCACGCGTCTTCTACGTCGACGTGCTCGGACTCTACGTCACCGAGGAGGATGAGGAGGCGATCTACCTCCGCTCCACCGAGGAGTTCATCCACCACAACCTCGTACTGCGAAAGGGACCGATCGCGGCCGTCTCCGCCTTCTCGTACCGTGTCCGCACCCCGGAGGACCTCGACCGCGCCGTCGAGTTCTACACCGAACTCGGATGCGACGTGCGCCGCAATCCCGACGGGTTCGTCAAGGGAATCGGCGACTCGGTGCGGGTCGTCGACCCGCTGGGCTTCCCGTACGAGTTCTTCCACCAGACCGATCACGTCGAGCGGATGTCGTGGCGCTACGACTTGCACACGCCGGGCGAGCTCGTGCGCCTGGACCACTTCAACCAGGTCACCCCCGACGTGCCGCGGGCCGTGAAGTTCATGCAGGATCTCGGCTTCCGCGTCACGGAGGACATCCAGGACGAGGAGGGCACCGTCTACGCCGCCTGGATGCGCCGCAAGCCGACCGTGCACGACACGGCCATGACCGGCGGTGACGGTCCTCGCATGCACCACGTGTGCTTCGCGACGCACGAGAAGCACAACATCCTCGCCATCTGCGACAAGCTCGGCGCGCTGCGCCGCTCCGACGCGATCGAGCGCGGACCCGGCCGTCACGGCGTCTCGAACGCCTTCTACCTGTACCTGCGAGACCCGGACGGACACCGCGTCGAGGTCTACACGCAGGACTACTACACGGGCGACCCGGACAACCCCGTCATCACCTGGGACGTCCACGACAACCAGCGCCGGGACTGGTGGGGCAACCCGGTCGTGCCGTCCTGGTACACGGATGCCTCGCTCGTGCTCGACCTCGACGGAAACCCGCAGCCCGTCGTCGCCCGCACTGACGACAGCGAGATGGCGGTGACGATCGGCGCGGACGGCTTCAGCTACACCCGCCCCGAGGACGAAGCGATGCCGGAATGGAAGCAGGGCGAGTACAAGCTCGGCCACCAGCTGTGAGGGCCGACGGATGCTGACACCTACGCAGATCGAAGAGATCGCCGCCGAGCTGGCGGAGGCCGACCGCACCCACGGGGTGATCCCCCGGATCACCGCCCGCTTCCCCGAAGCGACGATTGAGGACTCGTACGCCATCCAGGGCGTGTGGCGCGATGCGCAGATCGCCGCAGGGCGCCGCCTGGTCGGCCGGAAGATCGGACTGACCTCGAAGGCGATGCAGCACGCCACCGGCATCACCGAACCGGACTACGGCGTGATGTTCGACGACACGGTCCACGCCTCCGGCGCCGACATCCGCTTCGACGACTTCTCCAATGTCCGCATCGAGGTCGAGCTGGCGTTCGTGCTGGGGCATCCGCTCGAAGGCCCGGACTGCACGCTGGAGGACGCCCTCGCGGCGATCGACTACGCCGTACCCGCGCTCGAGGTGCTGAACTCGCACATCGAGCTGGAGGGCCGCACGATCGTCGACACCATCAGCGACAACGCCGCGTACGGTGCCATGGTGCTCGGGACGGTCCGCAAGCGGCCGGACGAGATCGACCTGCGCTGGGTGCCCGGCGTGCTCAGCCGTAACGGCGAGATCGAGGAGACCGGCGTCGCCGCTGGTGTCCTCGGACACCCCGCGACCGGCGTCGCGTGGCTGGCGAACAAGTTCCACCAGCACGGCGCGCGGCTGGAGGCAGGGGAGATCATCCTGGCAGGATCGTTCACGCGCCCGATGTGGGTGGCCGAGGGCGACACCGTGCTGTGCGACTACCGCGAGATGGGAACGATCGAATGCCGCTTCATCTAGCCCCCTCCTTCCGTTCACATCTCACGGAAGCCGACCGCGCGCAGATCGGCATGTGGGTCTGCTCCGGCAGCCCTGTGATCGCCGAGATCGCTGCCGGCTCCGGCGTGGACTGGCTCCTGATCGACATGGAGCACTCGGCGAACTCGCTCGAGAGCGTCCTGCACCAGCTGCAGGCCGTCGCGCCGTATCCTGCCGTGCCGCTCGTGCGCGTGCCGTGGAACGACGCCGTCATCATCAAACAGGTGCTCGACCTCGGCGCGCAGAACATCATCGTGCCGATGGTGTCGTCCGCTGCGGAGGCCGAGGCGGCGGTCGCGGCGACGCGGTATCCCCCGCACGGCGTCCGCGGCGTCGGCAGCGCCCTTTCCCGCAGCGCCCGCTGGAACCGCGTGGACGGCTACCTGCAGGATGCCGCGACGCACGTCTCCCTCACCGTGCAGATCGAGACGGCGGCCGGGGTCGAGAACGCGGCCGAGATCGCGGCGGTCGACGGCGTGGACGCCGTGTTCGTCGGACCCTCGGATCTCGCGGCCTCACTCGGCAGGCTCGGCCAGCAGACGCATCCGGATGTCGTGGATGCCGTGAACCGCACGCTCTCCGCGGTGAGATCGGCGGGGACCGCGGTCGGCGTCAACGCGTTCGACCCGGTGACCGCCGACGCGTACATCGCGCAGGGCGCCGACTTCGTCGCCGTTGGCGCGGATGTCGCGATGCTCGCCCGAAGCTCGGAGTCCCTCGCGGAGCGGTTCGGCGCCTCCCTCGGTTGAGCGAAACCCTCGTTCGTTGAGCGCGGACGGCGACGCCGACCGAGACGAATCGCAGTCACCGCCCTCAGCATCCACCGCGTTTTCGACTCGCTCCGCTCGCTCGACGAACGAGGAAGGACAGCTAGCGAGCCGAGGTGCTGAGCGGGTCCGACAGGAGCGGTGCGAACGCGGCCTCTGCGGCTCCGATCAGCAGCCGGTCCGCACCGAGCGCAGCCGCACGCAGCTCGACCTGTTCGGCCGGCGCCTGCAGGGCCCCCGCCCGCACATCCGCGTCGAAGGCATCGGTGTCGCGATCCCTGAGCATCGCGAGGAACCCGCCGAGCACGACGATCGACGGGTTCAGCACGTTCACCGCGTTCGCCAGCGAGGCGATCAGGATCCGTCGCTGCCGGTCGATCTCGGCGACGACTCCGGCATCGCTGGTCGCGGCCAGAACCGCCGCGAGCGCCGCGTCATCGACCGCTCCCAGCCGCGCGGCCTGCAGCAGCCGCGCACGGTTGACCTCGTCCTCGAGCACGCCGTTCTTCGTGCGCCGGTCCTCATCGCTCAGGATGCCCGGCCGCGTCTGTCCCCATTCGCCGGCGTATCCCCCGGCGCCCGAGATGAGCTGACCGTCCAGGATGAGACCGCCGCCGATGCCGCTCGCGCCGCCGTTGAGGTAGACGACGTCGCGGTGCTCGCGCGCGGCGCCGAACAGTCGCTCCGCGCGCGCGCCGAGGGACGCGTCGTTGTCGATGAGCACGGGCAGCTCCAGCACGGAGCCGAGCTGCTCGGCGATCGGCTCGTCGTGCCAGCCGAGATGCGGAGCCAGGCGCACGATCCCGTCGTCGGCGCGCACGAGCGCGGGAACGGCGAGCCCGACGCCGACGATGTGGGCGCCGGGAGAACCGGCTCGCCAGTCCTGCACGAAGCGTGAGACAGCCGCGATCACGTCCGCCGTCGTCGGCGGTTGCGCGCATGCGACGCGCGTGCGCTCCTGCACCGTCCCGCCGAGCGAGATCACGCCGATCTCGATCGCGTCGACCTCCGGGTTCACCGCGATCGCGACGACATCAGGGCTCGGGGCGACGATCGGCGACGGCCGGCCGACACGCCGAGTGGCGTCCGGCTCCTGCTCGATGACGAGACCGCGTGTCGCGAGTTCGGACACGAGATCGGCGACCGTCGAACGGTTCAGCCCGGTGTCCGCCGTGATCGTCGCGCGCGAGCGCGCACCATGGTGATGCACCAGGCGCAGCACCTCGCCGAGATTGGTCCGGCGCACGCCTTCCACAGTCGTCGCTCGTTCGTTCATCCGCCCAGGTTATCGAGGCTCGGCCACGACACCCGCGTCTTCGACCTCGACCGACACGATTCGCGCGTCCTCCGCCGTCACCGCGTGCACCTCGCCGACGAGCGCGACGGGCAGCGCCTCGGTCGCGATGCCCCCGATCTCGCGTCGCGATGCGGCCCGCTCGTTGGAGATCGCTCCCCCCGTCGCGTCGGCGATCTCGCCACCGGAGGAGGCTTCGGCGTGGGACGCGACCCACACGCGCACGTCACCGGGTTCGACGACGCGGGTCATGGCCCGGTTCGTGAACGCGAAGCGGGCCGCCGGCACCTCGAACCGCACGGTACGGCTCTCACCGGCCGCAAGCTCGACCCTCGCATAGGCGAGCAGCTGCGCGACAGGGCGGGTGAGGGACGCCGCGACATCGCGGCCGTACAGCTGGACGACATCCGCTCCGTCCGTGTGGCCCGTGTTCGTCACGACGACGGATGCCGTGAAGGCGCCGTCCGTGCGGGCTTCGCCCGACACCGCGAACGCGTCGTAGGCGAAGCTCGTGTACGACAGCCCGAAGCCGAACGGTCGCAGCGGCGTCGAATCCAGCGCGGTCACCGCCGACGGGCCGCCGAGGATGGGCCGAAGATAGCTGTACGGCTGCGCACCGGACGACCGGGGCAGGCTCACCGGAAGGCGCCCGGACGGCGACACGTCGCCGAGAAGCACATCGGCTATCGCGGTGCCGCCTGCCTCGCCGGGGAAGAACGCCTGCAGTACCGCAGCGGGCCGCTCCCCTTCACCGTCGAGCGCCCAGTCGATCGCGTACGGCCGCCCCGTGATCAGCACGACCACGACCGGCGTCCCCGTCGCGACGAGGGTCTCCACGAGCTCACGCTGCACGCCGGGGAGGTCCAGGGAGTCGACGTCGTTGCCCTCGCCGACGGTGCCGCGGCCGAACAACCCGGCCTGGTCGCCGACGACGACGATCGCGACGTCGGCCGACGCCGCGGCCTGCGCGGCCTCCGTGAAGCCCGACCGGTCGTCGCCCTCGACATCAGCGCCGTGCACGTGGATGATCTCGGTCGATGGCAGTGCAGCGGCGAGCGCCTCGCGCACGGTCGGGATTTCGAAGCCGATCTCGTACTCCGGGTGGTGCGCGAGCACGTGGTTCGCGAACGAATAGCAGCCCTGCAGCGCGTCGGCTCGGTCCGCGTTCGGGCCGATCAGCGCGATCCGCCCCGCGCCGCGTGCGAGTGGGAGGGCGCCGTCGTTCGACAGCAGGACGAGGGACTCCGCGGCGAGACGTCGTGCGACCTCCCGATGCCGCGGCGTGTCCAGATCGATCACGCTCGGCGGTTCGCCCTCGAAGGCATCCGGCTCCAGCAGCCCGAGTTCCTCCTTCTGCGCCAGGACGCGGATCACCGCGCGATCGACGTAGCGCTCGTCGAGCTGTCCGGACCGCACCCGCTCGATGAGCGGTTCGAGGTACGCGTCGCCGGAGGGCAGCTCGACGTCGATGCCCGCGGTCAGGGCGAGCTCGGCCGCCTCGGCTCGGTCGGCGGCGACGGCGTGCATGACCTCCAGGAAGGCGACGGCGAAGTAGTCGGCGACCACGACGCCGTCGAATCCGAGCCGTTCGCGCAGGAGTCCGGTGAGCAGATCGGCATCCGCGGCCACCGGCATCCCGTCGATCTCGGCGTAACTGTTCATGACGCTGCGGACGCCGCCGTCGCGGATCGCCATCTCGAACGGCGGCAGGAAGACGTCGGCGACCTCGCGCGAACCGGCGGCGACCGGAGCGTGGTTGCGGCCGGCGCGCGAGCCCGAGTACCCCAGGAAGTGCTTGAGCGTGGCGTGCACGCCCGACGACTGGAGCCCGCGCACGAACGCCGTCCCGACGGTGCCCACGAGGTACGGGTCCTCCCCGATGCACTCGTCGACGCGCCCCCACCGAGGATCGCGCACGACGTCGAGCACCGGTGCCAGACCCTGATGGATGCCGAGACTGCGCATCGACTCCCCGATGAGCGCCCCCATCTCGCCGACGAGCTCGGCGTCGAACGAGGCCCCCCACGCCAGCGGCGTCGGGAACGTGGCGGCCTTCCACGCGGCGAGCCCGGTCAGGCACTCCTCGTGCACCAGCGCCGGGATGCCGAGGCGCGTCTCGCGCTTCAGTCGACGCTGCTCCTGCCACAGCCATGCGGCGCGCTCCGCCGCATCCACCGGCCGGGTGCCGTAGACCCTGGTGTAGTGGCCGATCCCGTGCCTGGTGATCTCGGCGAGGGTGTCGCCTGCGGCATCCCCCGCCATCTCGTTCTGCATCGGGGCGACCACGTCGCCGCCCCGATCGAGCCAGTAGCCGACGATCTGCGCGGCCTTCTCCTCGAGCGTCATCCGCCCGATCAGGTCGGCGACGCGCGCCGACGGCGTCGGGAATGCAGGGATGTCCGCGGTCATAGGTGTCTCCATGGGTCGTGCGTGTCTCTCAGCCCTTGACCGCGCCGGTCAGTCCACCGACGATGCGCCGCTCGAACATGCTAAAGAAGATCAGCGCCGGCAGCATCGACAGCGACGTGTACGCGAGCACTCGAGCCGTGTCGACGGAGTACTGCGACGCGAAGTTCTGCACGCCGAGCGGCAGGGTGAACAGGCTGGAATCGTTGAGGATGAACAGCGGGAGCATGTAGCCGTTCCAGGCGCCGATGAACGCGAGGATGCCGACGGTGATCACACCGGGAAGGCTGAGCGGCACCACCATGCGCCAGAAGAAGCCCAGCCGGGACGCGCCATCGATCGAGGCGGCCTCTTCGAGCTCCTTCGGGATCGCCCGCAGGAACGGCACCAGGATGATGATGGTCGTCGGAAGCGCGAAGGCGATCTGCGGCAGGATGATGCCCGCGAGGCTGTTCACGAGGCCGAGGTTGCGGATCAGCAGATACAGCGGCGTGATCGCGACCGTCACCGGGAACATGAGTCCGGCGGCGAACACGGAGTACATCACGGCCTTGCCGGAGAAGTCGTACCGCGCGATCACGTAGCTGGCCATGACGCCCAGCACCACGGCGCCGAGGGTGGTGCCGACCGCGGAGATCGTCGAGTTCAGCATCGCCGTCCAGAACTCGCTACTGGCGAGCACGTCGGTGTAGTTGCCGATCTCCCACGGACTCGGCCAGGCGGCCGGATCGTTCGTGATCTGCGAGTTCGTGCGGAAGCCGCCGATGATGATGTACAGCAGCGGGGTGACGCAGATCGTGATCAGCACGAGGGCGAGCAGGTAGACGCCGGGGCTCCCCCAGCGCACACCGGACTCGCTGCGTCGCCGACGGGGGCCGACGGCCTGGATGGCCACGGAGGTCTTGAGTGTGTCGGTCATCGCCTGCGACCCTTTCGGCTGTCTCCGGTCAGTGCGCCCTCGGTGTCGCGTCGCAGCACGAACCGCTGATAGACGAGGGCGACCACCAGCGAGATGAGGAACAGCATCACGGCGACCGCGTTGCCGAAGCCGTAGTTCCCGGCCAGATGGCCGTTCTGGTACATGTACGTGGCCATGGTCGAGGTTCCGGCCGTGGCGGCGATGTACTGCCCCCAGATGATGTTGACGAGGTCGAACAGCTGCAGGGATCCGATGATCGACAGGAACGCCCAGATGCGGATGGTCGGACCGAGCAGCGGCAGGGTGATGCTCCACTGCGCGCGCCAGAATCCGGCGCCGTCGATGGCAGCCGCCTCGTAGAGCTCCTCCGGGATCGACTGCATGCCGGCGAGCATGAGGATGACGGCGAAGCCGATGTACTTCCAGGTGATGATGACCATCAGCGACCACATCGCGATGGACGGGTCGGCGATCCATGACTGCTGCAGCGCCTCGAGGCCCATCTTCTCCAACAGGGAGTTGAGGGCGCCTGCGTCCTGCAGCATCAGGCTCCAGCCCGTGCCGACCACGACCTCCGCGATGACGTAGGGGGCGAAGATCAGCACGCGGATCACGGAGCGACCGCGGATCTTCTGATTCAGCAGCAGGGCGAACAGGATCGCGATCGGGCCCTGCATGACCAGCGAGAGGATCACGATGATGAAGTTGTGCAGCACGGCCTCGCGGAACGTCTCGTCCTGCAGCATGAGCACGTAGTTGTCGAGTCCGACGAACTCGGTCGGCCAGCCGAAGCCGTTCCACCGGAAGAAGCCGTAGAACCCCGCCATCAGCACCGGGAAGATGACGAAGCCGAGGAAGACCAGGAGAGCGGGGCCTGCCAGAAGCACGATCTCGCCGCGCTTGCGCCAGTCCGGCCGCGGGGATCGCCGTGCCGGGACCTGGTCGGTCCCGGCACGGGTGCTTCTCGCAGGCGCTGGGGTCTCCGTCAGCGCCTGTGAATGGGTCATGTCTCGGATCAGCCCCTCGCCGCGGCGGCTTCGACGCCGTCGACCAGCTTCTGCGGGTCGCCCTGACCGGCCAGCATCTCGACGACGCCGGTGTTCAGCGCGTTGCCGACGTTCTGACCGAGCGAGGTGTCCAGCCACAGCGACACGTACGGCGCCTTGCTGTACGCCTCCATGAGCGGTGCCAGCGACGGGTCGGTGACGGCACCGGTGGCCTCCTGCGAAGCCGGGATCGTCTGGAACGCGACCGCGTACTTCTCCTGCCATTGCTTCGACGAGACGAAGTTGAGGAATTCCTCGCAGGCAGCCGGGGAATCGGCGGAGCACGAGTAGCCGTCCGCGCCACCCATCATCGCGCCGGGCTCGCCGTCGCCTTCGACCTCGGGGAACGGGAACCAGTCCAGATCCGCGAGCGGCTTCTGGTCGGGCGTGAGGCTGGCGATGACGCCCACGTTCCAGGCACCCATGAGTTCCATGGCGGCCTGGTGGTTCGCCACGAGGCCCGCGGACGAGTTGGCGCCCTCCTGGGCGGACGTGGTGAGGAAGCCCTCGTTGAACGGCTCGGTCGAGGCGAACTCGTCGAGGTTCTCGGCGGCCTCGAGCCAGCATCCGTCCGTGAAGTCCGGGTCGGTGGCGAGGTTCTGGACGACGTCCTGACCGCAGGCGCGCAGCGCGAAGAAGTAGTACCAGTGCGCGGCGGGCCACGCGTCCTTGGCGCCGAGCGCGATGGGCTGGATGCCGGCGGCCTTCAGCTTGTCGACCGCGTCGCCGAGCTCGTCGATCGTGGTCGGGGTGCCTTCGATGCCGGCCTGAGCGAACAGGTCCTTGCTGTAGAAGATGCCACCGGGGAGCACGGCGCTGGGCATCCCGTAGATCTTGTCGTCGACGGTGAACGCGCTGAACGATGCATCGCCGAACGCCGACTTCACGTCGTCCGAGATGAGGTCGGTGAGGTCCTTGACTTTGCCGGCCGAGACGATGTCGGCGAGCTTGCCGCCGCCGCGCGCCATGAAGATGTCCGGCATGTCGCCGGAGTTGACGGCGGTCTGCAGCTTGCCGTCCATGTCCTCGTTCTGGATCGAGGTGACCTTGATCGTGACGTCGGGGTTCTCCTCGTGGAAGGCCGCGGCTGCGTCCTCCCAGTACTGCTTGCCGTCGCCGGTCGTGGAGTTGTGCCACATCGTGAGCTCGCCGCCGCTGCTGTCGCCCGCGTCACCGCCACCGGTGGTGCAACCGGTCAGGCCGAGCATTCCCAGCGCTGCGACGGCCGCACCGGCGGCCCATGCCTTGCGCATCTTCATGCTGTGTTCTCCTCTTCATCGAGTCGTGCGGCGAGCGGAACCTATTTGTTGCCAGCCACACCAATGTGTTGTGAGGCCACTCTGACATCGTCGACACGCTGATGTCAAACGATATCGATAACGTTTTCGATGCATTCGTTAGGCTGACCACATGAACCGACGGCCCACCATCACCGACGTCGCGCTCGCCGCGGGCGTCTCCGTCGCGACGGTCTCCAAGGCGATCAACGGCCGCGACGGCGTCTCGGCCGCGACGCTCGCCCACGTGCTCGGCGTGGTGGCCGAGCTCGGCTACGAGAGCTCACTGGTCGCCACGTCGATGCGACGAGGGCAGACGAACGTGATCGGCGTACTGGTCGCCGAGTTCGAACCGTTCGCCCTGCAGCTGCTGCGCGGCGTCTCGGCAGCCCTGCAGGACACCCCCTACGACGTGCTCGCCTATGCCGGAAGCGTGTCGGCCGGTGACCACCTGGGGTGGGAGCGCCGCTCGCTCTCGCGCCTGGGCGGCACCCTGATCGACGGCGCCATCCTCGTCACGCCGACCGCGATGCCGACCCAGTCGTCGATCCCCCTGGTCGCCGTCGATCCGCACACCGGCCCGGACGGACCCGCGACCGTGTCGGTCGAGAACGTCACGGGTGCACGTGCCGCCATGGAGTACCTGCTCTCGCTGGGCCATCGACGTATCGCCCATCTCCGCGGCCGAACGGACCTGGAATCCGCGCACCAGCGCGAGCGGGGGTACCGCGAGGCGCTCACGGCGGCCGGGATCGCCTACGACCCCGCACTCGTCGTCGACGGCGGATACCGCACGGCCGCATCGACCGCCGGTGCGCGCGCGCTGCTCGACCTGGCGGACCGTCCGACGGCGGTCTTCGCGGCGAACGACCTCTCTGCGATCGAGATGATGCGCGTCGCGACCGAACGCGGGCTGCGCATCCCGGCGGATCTGTCGGTCGTGGGCTTCGACGACATCCCCGAGGCCGCGTCGCACACACCCCAGCTCACGACGGTCCGCCAGCCCCTCGCCGAGATGGGATCGACGGCGGTCAACGTGCTGCTGGAGATGCTCAGCGGGGGTGAAGCCGAGCACATCCGGATGCCTGCGGAGCTGATCGTCCGCGGCTCGACGGCATCGGCATCCGCCTGACGCGTTGCGCTGAGCGCTTCGGGTTGATATGTTCTAGCTCACAACAATTCACCACCGACGTTGAAAGCGATGCGCCATGGCACTCACACCCACCCGCGAAGACAAGTTCTCGTTCGGTCTCTGGACGATCGGCTACAACGGAACCGACCCGTTCGGCGGCCCGACCCGCCCCTCCCTCGACGTCGTGCACGCCGTGGAGAAGCTCGCCGAGCTCGGCGCGTACGGCCTCACGTTCCACGATGACGATCTGTTCGCGTTCGGCTCCACCGACGCGGAGCGCCAGACGCAGATCGACCGCCTGAAGGGTGCACTGGCCGACACCGGCCTGATCGTTCCGATGGTGACCACGAACCTCTTCAGCGCCCCCGTGTTCAAGGACGGCGGCTTCACCTCCAACGACCGCGACGTTCGCCGGTACGCGCTGCGCAAGGTCTTCCGTCAGCTGGACCTCGGTGCCGAACTCGGCGCCAAGACGTTCGTCATGTGGGGCGGCCGCGAGGGCGCCGAGTACGACTCCGCCAAGGACGTGCGCGCGGCACTGGAGCGCTACCGCGAGGCCGTCAACCTCCTCGGCGACTACGTCACCGACAAGGGCTACGACATCCGCTTCGCGATCGAGCCGAAGCCGAACGAGCCGCGCGGCGACATCCTCCTGCCGACGCTGGGTCACGCGATCGCCTTCATCGACTCCCTCGAGCGTCCCGAGCTCGTCGGCGTCAACCCCGAGGTCGGGCACGAGCAGATGGCCGGCCTGAACTTCACGGCGGGCATCGCGCAGGCGCTGTTCCACGGCAAGCTGTTCCACATCGACCTCAACGGTCAGCGCGGCATCAAGTACGACCAGGACCTCGTGTTCGGTCACGGCGATCTGCACAACGCGTTCTCGCTCGTCGACCTGCTCGAGAACGGCGGCCCCGGCGGAGTCCCCGCGTACGACGGCCCCCGTCACTTCGACTACAAGCCGAGCCGTACCGAGGACGAGAAGGGCGTGTGGGAGTCGGCAGCGGCCAACATGCGCACCTACCTGCTGCTCAAGGAGCGTGCCGCGGCCTTCCGCGCCGACCCCGAGGTGCAGGAGGCGCTCGCAGCCGCCAAGGTCGACGAGCTGTCGACTCCGACGCTGAACGAGGGCGAGTCCTACGACGACTTCCTCGCCGACCGCTCGGCGTACGAGGACTTCGACGCGAACGCCTACCTGGGCGGCAAGGGCTTCGGCTTCGTGCGCCTGCAGCAGCTCGCCACCGAGCACCTGCTCGGAGCCCGCTGAGATGACGCTGGTCGCCGGAGTCGATTCTTCGACGCAGAGCTGCAAGGTCGTCATCCGCGATGCCTCGACGGGTGCCGTGGTGCGGTCGGGACGCGCTTCGCATCCCGACGGCACCGAGGTCGCCCCATCGGCATGGTGGGAGGCTCTGCAGACTGCGCTTTCGGATGCCGGAGGGCTGACGGATGTCGCGGCTATCGGCATCGGCGGCCAGCAGCACGGCCTCGTGGCGCTCGACGCCGACGGCAGCGTGATCCGCGACGCCCTGCTGTGGAACGACACGCGCTCGGCTGACGCCGCCGCGGCGCTCACCGATGAGGTGGGCGCCGCGGAGTTCGCGCGGCGCACCGGCCTGGTGCCGGTGGCGTCGTTCACCGTGACGAAGCTGCGCTGGCTCGCGGATGCCGAGCCGGACAACGCCGCGCGCGTCGCGGCCGTCGCCCTCCCGCACGACTGGCTGACGTGGCGCCTGCGCGGTTACGGCCCCGCGGGCGAGGCGCCGCTGGGGCCCGATCTGTCGGAGCTGGTCACCGATCGCTCGGATGCCAGCGGCACGGGGTACTTCGATCCGGCGCGAGACGAGTACGACCGGGAGCTGCTCTCGCTCGCCCTGCGACGCGATGCCGCCGAGGTCGTCCTCCCCCGCGTTCTCGGTCCGTCCGAGCACGTCGCCGGCCCCGATGGGCTCCTCGTCTCGGCGGGTGCCGGAGACAACGCGGCGGCAGCCCTCGGGCTCGGCGCGCGCTCCGGTGATGTCGGTGTGTCGATCGGCACGAGCGGAACGGTGTTCGCCGTCACCGACGCGCCGGTGGTCGACCCCACCGGCACGGTCGCCGGGTTCGCGGACGCGTCAGGCGCTCGCCTGCCGATCGTCACGACCCTGAACGCCGCGCGGGTGTTCGACGTCACCGCTGCTCTGCTCGGCGTGGATCACGACGAGTTCTCCCGACTGGCGCTGGCGGCGGATGCCGGTGCCGACGGCCTCTCGCTGCAGCCGTGGTTCGAGGGCGAGCGGACGCCGAACCGGCCCGACGCCACCGCCACGCTTTCGGGCATGACGCTCGCCTCGACGACGCGCGAGAATCTCGCACGCGCGGCGATCGAAGGCGTTCTCAAGGGCCTGGCCTTCGGGCTGGACGCCATGCGCGAGCACGGCGTCACCGCGGAGCGCGTGCTCCTGATCGGCGGTGCGGCGCAGAGCCCTGCCGTCTCGGCCATCGCCGCCGAGATCTTCGACGCTCCCGTCGTGGTTCCGGAACCGGGCGAGTACGTCGCATTCGGCGCCGCCGTGCAGGCGGCCTGGGCCCTGACCGGCTCCCGCCCCTCCTGGTGACCCGCCCCACGGGCTTCGAATCGCTCTGTTCGCTCGGATCCGTCGGATTTCGAGCGAACAGAGCGATTCGAACGTCCGGCGCGGGATGCCAGGATGGGAGGATGCCGACGAGAGCCCTCCGATGATCCGCGGGCTCGCCGCGATGCAGGACCGCAGTTTCCGGTGGTTCTTCATCGCCAGGGCGATCACGATGATCACCGGGTCGATGTCGTCGATCGCCCTCGCCTTCGCGGTCCTGGAGATCGACAACGACGCACGGTCGCTGTCGCTCGTGCTCGCAGCGTTCACGGTGAGCAACATCGTGTTCATCCTGTTCGGCGGCGTCGTCGCCGATCGGATGCCACGGGCGCTCGTCATCCAGACCTGCTACGTCATCGACATCCTGTCCGTCGGCGCGATGGCGACCCTGCTGTTCACCGGCACCGCCACCGTTCCCCTGCTCATGCTCCTGTCGATCGTGACCGGCGCATCGACGGCGTTCGTCATGCCCGCGATGCAGGGCATCATCCCGCAGCTGACCACGCCGGAGCACCTGCAGCAGGCGAACGCGATGCTCTCGTTCGTCCGATCGGCGGTGACGATCGGCGGCCCGATCATCGCCGGGATCCTGGTCACGGCGGCCGGCCCCGCGTGGGCCATGATCGTCCAGACCGTCGGGTGGATCGCGGCGATCCCGATCCTCGCCCTCGTGAAGCTGCCGCCGCCTGCCGGCACGGGCGGTTCGACGCTGTTCCACGATCTCCGGCTCGGCTGGAACGAGTTCTGGGGCCGCACCTGGCTGTGGACGATCGTGCTGGCCTTCATGGTCATGAACGCGATCCATGTCGGCGCGTGGAGCGTCGCAGGTCCGTACATCGCCAAGAACGACGATCGGCTCGGCATCGCCGGCTGGGGCTGGGTCCTCAGCGCCGAGGGCGTCGGCATCCTCCTGATGACGCTCGTGCTCATGTGGGTTCCGCTGAAGCGGCCCCTGCGGCTCGGCATGATCGGCATGGCGGTGTTCGCCATCCCGCTCACGATGCTCGGCCTGCACCCGGCGGTCGTGCTGCTCGCGATCGCCGCCCTGCTCGCCGGCCTCGGACACGAGGTGTTCAGCACCGGCTGGAACGTCGCCATGATGGAGAACATCCCGATCGACCGGCTGTCGCGCGTGTCGAGCTACGACATGCTCGGCAGTTTCGTGGTCATGCCGATCGGCACCCTGGCGTACGGATGGCTCATCACCCACGCCGACGTGACGACCGTGCTCGTGGTGTCCGGCATCCTCTACGCCGCCATCGCACTCGCGACTCTGGCCGTCCCGAGCGTGTGGCGGATGGGCAGGCCGCTCACGGCGCAGACGCAACTGGCGGATTCATAGCGTCCCAGGCCAGACTGGTGCCATGAGCTTCGCCGCACTCCAGCCCCTGGCCGATCGGGCCGCCCTGTTCACCGCGCTCCGCCAGGATGCACTCGTCACGGCGACCGACGCCCTGGGCGAGCACCGCTGGGATGCCGACCTGAACGCGGGCACCCTGACCTTCACGGCGAACGACGATGCGACGCGGCAGTTCATCGCACGTCCGCACCTGATCGCGACGCTCGCGCCGGGCCCTCGGTCGCTGCTGTGGGCGTGGGCTCACCCACAGGGCGATGCGCAGGGCGTCGCCGCGCAACTGCGCGACTACGGCCAGCAGTACGGCATCGCGGAGCTGACCCAGGCCGAGCTGCCGTTCCCCGAGGATGCCGGCGAGGACGTCGATTCGTGGATCGCCCAGGCGACGCATGTCATCGGCTCGGTCGCGGTGGAGATCACCGGGCGTTCGCCGTACTACTCCGCTCCGGTCGGCGGCGGCACGCGCGCCGTCTTCCTGCTGGACGCGCCGCTCGCTCCGCTGACCGTCGCGGATGCCGTCATCGCCGCACCCCGCATGCTCTCGACCCTGACCCTTCCTGATGCCCGGTCCTCCGTCTGGGACGCCGCCCGCCTGGCCGGCTGGAACCTGGAGTGGACCGACGAGGCCTTCTCCGGCGCTGTGGTCAGCGACGCGTCCGGCTCGGCGACCTTCCGCTTCGACGAGCAGGCCCGCATCACCGGTATCGAGGGCTCGATGAGCGGCGCGACTTCGGCCTGACCCCTGGGCGGCGGGAGGCCTGCTCGATAGCATGAGCGCATGTCCGCCCTCGAGCTGATCCCCGCAGGCACCACCTTCACCGAAGCCGAGATCGTCGTCTACGCGGACGCCGACGCCAGATCGCTGGACGAGGCGATCCGCGATGCCGACGTCCTCATCAGCTGTCCGCACGCCGGTGCGGCGATCCCCGCCGAGATCGCGGAGTTCCTCTCTCCCGCGGTGACGCGTCGGCTGCAGTTCGACTTCACGGACGTGGCGACCAATGCGATCGTCCGCCGCTGGGCGTCGCAGGATCCCCGCGTGGTCGCGGTGCTGAATCCGCACCCGCGCCTGGTGCGGGATCCGAATCGGGCCAAGCCGGCCGACGTCGCCGCAGACCTCACAGAGGCCATCGAGCGGACCAGAGCCGCCGGCGCCTGGCAGAAGGTGGATCTCACCGGCGTCGATGCGATCCGCCCCGTCACGTTCTCGTTCTTCCCCATCCTCGAGGTCCCCGACACGGATGCCGGACTCCACCGCCTCGTCGATGCGTTCGTCGAGGTCGCGGAGCGCGGTCTCGGCGTGTACGAGCACATCCGGGACGAGCTGACCGAGCGGTTCATCGCCGAGAAGCTTCGCTCAGGAGACCGCTTCACGCGCCTGTCGTTCCACGACACCATGAACACCACCACCACGAAGGACGGCGCCGTGAACGTGCCGCGGGATCCGAAAGACCGGCTTCCCGATGTCGTCGCCCTGTCGAACCGCGGCGATGCCAGAGGCGAACAGCGCGACCCCGCCGACCCGCCGACCATGGACGCCGCCCGCCTTCGGATCCTCGCCGAGGCCCACCGGGCGGGGTTCGCGACCGGCGACCCCGCCGACGTCGCGCTGAACAAGCCGTACCTGGGCAGCCAGGAGATCCTGGCCGCGGGCGTCCGGTTCCGCGAACTCGACGACGAAGCACGGCGCGCCGGCGCGCACTTCGATGCCATCCAGGCCGAGTTCCGCCGCGAGTTCCTGCTCGGCGACGCCGCCGTGGCCGAGCTGCATGAACCGGGAACCGACTGGATCGCCGAGGACCCCGCTCACATCGACGAGGTCGCCTTCGCGTGCCGTCGCGCCTGGGACCTCTACCGCGAGTTCTGACGGCGACCGCCGCCGCTCATCCGCCCCAGAGGGCGCCGAACAGCGCGCCCGCGCCGATCGTCGTCACGGCGAGGATCAGCGTCGGCAGGAAGAACGCGTGGTCGACGAGCTTGGTGCCCAGCTTCGTCGTGCCCGACGTGTCGAAGTTCGCCGCGGCGATCTGGGATCCGTTGGTCGGCAGCAGGTAGATCCCCGCGAATGCACCGGCCCACATTCCGCTGAGCACTCCCAGCGGAATGCCGGCCGCGAGCCCGATCGGCACGATCGTGCGGGTCGCCGTGGACTGGCTCGTCGTGAGCACGCAGACGAGGAAGACGCCGAGCGCGAAGATCCACGGCGCCGCGCCGACCAGCGCACCGATGCTCTCCGAGATGAACTCGACGTGCGCCGAGAGGAACGTGTCGGTCAGCCAGGCGAGTCCGAAGAGGGCGATCGCCGAGACCATACCGGCCTTGAACACCGTGGCGGTCGGCACGTCGGCCACGTTCGGCCGCGAGACGATGAGGATGACGGTTCCGACGAGGAACATGACGATCTCGATGATCGGGGTCATGCCGACGGGGTCGCCTTCGGCATCCAACGGGCGGATGCCCTTGAAGAGTCCGAACACGACGATCGCCAGCACGCCGGTGAGGAAGATGATCGCGGCGTTCCGGCCGGCCTTCGTCACCGTGACGTCGGCCTTGACCTCGGCGGCCCCGGCGCGGGGAGGTGCCAGCTCACCGCTGGCGATCTTCGCCTGCACCTCCTGATCGTCGGCGAGATCCTTGCCGAGCCGGTTCACGACGAGCGAGCTGAGCACGATCCCGACGATCGCGGCGGGGATCGTCACCTTCAGGATGTCGATGAGCTCGAAGTCGTACGGCGGCACGTCGGTGAGCGTGACCATGGCCGCCATCGCAGCCGACACGGGACTGCAGGCGAGCGCGACACCGGTCGCGACGACGGAGAGCGACAGCGGCCGGGACGGGCGGATCCCGTTGCGGTACGACAGGTCCTGGATGACGGGCAGCAACGGGTAGAGGATGTTCGACGTGCCCGCTCCGGCGGCGAACAGGAACGACACGAGCGGCGCCACGAGCGTGATCTGCTTGGGGTTGCGTGCGATCAGCTTCGCGGCGACCGAGACCATCCAGTCGATGCCGCCGGCGACCTGCATCATGGATGCCGCGAGCACCACCGACAGCACGATGAGCAGCGCGTCGACGGGTGGAGAGCCGGGCGAGAGTTGGAAGACGAACACGAGGATCGCGACACCAGCGCCACCCCAGAGGCCGAGTCCGACTCCGCTCGAGCGGGTTCCCATGACGATGCAGCCCAGCACGACGAGCAACTGGAGGATGAACAGGACGGCTTCCATCGGTCGCTCCTTCGGCGCGGATTCGGCGTCAGGCTATCGGTATATCCGAGCCCGCGCCATGGCGGCGATGAATGTCGTCGCCGCTCGGCTCCGGAGTATGCGAACCTGGGAATATGAGGAACGGCATCATCCGCTTCGGCGCGCTCTACGTCTTCAACGTCGCGGTCCTGCTCATCATCGGGCTGGTGCTGCCCAGCGTGAGCGTGGGATGGCATGCCCTGTGGGCATCTGTGATCCTGACGCTCGCCGCCCTGTTCATCAAGCCGCTGCTGAAGAGCGTGTTCCGCAAGTCGGCGGCCCGGTCGGCCGCCGACCGCACCAAGACAGGCGAGAAGGTCGTCCAGTACGCGCTCGTCTACGTCGTCGAACTGATCATCTGGGTCATCACCGTGTGGCTCAGCCCGGTGTCGATCGATGGCTTCTGGGGCTTCGCCCTCCCACCGCTGCTCCTGCTGCTCGGCTGGGTGATCTACGACCAGGTCGACGATGTCCTGCGCCGCAAGGCCGGCGACGTGTACGACCGGGTCGCCGGATCGCGACGTACGCCGACGGAGGCCGCGGCGCCCGCCAACGGGGCCGCGCCGGCGGCTCGCACCGACCTCG
This sequence comes from Microbacterium sp. M28, assembly GCF_025836995.1. NCBI lineage: Bacteria > Bacillati > Actinomycetota > Actinomycetes > Micrococcales > Microbacteriaceae > Microbacterium > Microbacterium triticisoli. The sequence goes on from NZ_CP107546.1 coordinate 2,365,512, forward strand.
AGCCTGATGACGGCCTGACGCCCGAGCAGCGCAGAATGCTCGACGAGCTGTAGCCCTCGACTTCGGCGCCCTCCCGTCGCTCGTCGAGCGACGGGAGAAGCGAGGTGGAGGTGACCGCGCGCCCACTCGCCCGACGAACGATGCCGAGGCGCGCGGACACACTCAGCCGGCGAGACGCTCGGCGGCCTCCACGACGTTCGTCATGAGCAGCGCCACCGTCATCGGACCAACGCCGCCCGGATTCGGAGAGATCCAGCCGGCGACCTCCGCCACATCCGGGTGCACGTCGCCGTGGACCTTGTTCTTGCCGGTCTCCGGATCGGTCTCGCGCGTGACGCCGACGTCCAGCACGGCGGCACCCGGCTTCACGTCCTCGGCGCGGATCAGGTGCTTGACGCCCGCCCCCGCCACGATCACGTCGGCCTGACGCAGGTACGGCGCCATGTCCGGGGTGCCGGTGTGCACCTGGGTCACGGTCGCGTTGATGTCGCGACGCGTGAGGAGCAACCCCATCGGACGACCGATCGTCACACCGCGGCCCACGACGACGACGTGCTTGCCCTTGAGGTCGTAGTCATTGCGCAGCAGCAGCTCGATGACACCGCGCGGCGTACAGGGCAGCGGCGTGTGGATCGGCGCGTTGACGTTGAGCACCAGCCGACCGAGATTCGTCGGGTGCAGACCGTCCGCGTCCTTGGCCGGGTCGATCCGCTCGAGGATCGCGTCGGTGTCGAGGTGCTTCGGCAGCGGCAGCTGCACGATGTACCCGTGGCAGGACGGATCGGCGTTGAGCTCGTCGATCAGCGCCTCGACCTGCTCCTGCGTGGCGTCGGCGGGAAGCTCGCACTGGATCGAGTTCATCCCGATCGCCTCGGACTGCCGGTGCTTCATCCCGACGTACAGCTGGGACGCCGGGTCCGCCCCGACCAGCACCGTGGCGATGCCGGGGACGATGCCCTTCTCCCGCAGCGCCGCGACCCGCTCGGCCAGCTCCGCCTTGATCTCGGCGGATGCCGCCTTGCCGTCCAGGACGACAGCGGTCACTGGGTCAGCCCCGGGTAGAGCGGGAAGGCAGCGGCGAGCGCGTCCACGCGCGCCTTGAGCGCCGCGACGTCGGCGCCGGGCAGGAGCGCGAGGGCGATGATGTCGGCGACCTCGGTGAACTCGGCATCCCCGAACCCGCGCGTGGCGAGCGCCGGCGTGCCGATGCGCAGACCCGAGGTGACCATCGGCGGACGAGGGTCGTTCGGAACCGCGTTGCGGTTGACTGTGATGTGGATGTCGTGCAGCAGATCCTCGGCCTGCTTGCCGTCGATCTCGGCGTCGCGCAGGTCGACGAGCACGAGGTGCACCTCGGTCCCGCCGGAGCGGACCGCGATGCCGGCATCCTTGACGTCCTGACGTCCGAGGCGCTCGGCGAGGAGAGCGGCGCCGCGAACCGTACGCTCCTGACGCTCCTTGAACTCCGGCGTCGCGGCGATCTTGAACGCGGTCGCCTTCGCGGCGATCACGTGCATGAGCGGACCGCCCTGCTGGCCGGGGAAGACGGCCGAGTTGATCTTCTTGGCGAGGTCCGCGTCGTTGGTGAGGATGAAGCCGGAGCGAGGGCCGCCGATCGTCTTGTGCACGGTCGACGACACGACGTGCGCGTGCGGGACGGGGTTCGGGTGCACACCAGCGGCCACGAGTCCGGCGAAGTGCGCCATGTCGACCCACAGGTAGGCGCCGACCTCATCTGCGATCTCGCGGAACTTCGCGAAGTCCAGCTGACGCGGGTACGCCGACCAGCCGGCGATGATGACCTTCGGCTTGTGCTCGATGGCGAGGCGACGGACCTCGTCCATGTCGACGAGCGAGGTCTCCGGGTCGACGCCGTACGCGACGATGTCGTACAGGCGGCCCGAGAAGTTGATCTTCATGCCGTGGGTGAGGTGGCCGCCGTGGTCGAGCGAGAGGCCGAGCAGCGTGTCACCGGGGCGGGCGATCGCGTGCAGCACGGCCGCGTTGGCCGTGGCGCCGGAGTGAGGCTGCACGTTGGCGAACTCGGACCCGAACAGCGACTTCGCCCGCTCGATGGCCAGCGACTCCGCGACGTCCACTTCTTCGCAACCGCCGTAGTAGCGGCGACCGGGGTAGCCCTCGGCGTACTTGTTCGTGAGCACGGAGCCCTGCGACTGCAGAACGGAGACGGGGACGAAGTTCTCGGATGCGATCATCTCGAGGAAGCCCCGCTGGCGGTTCAGCTCCCGCTCGAGGACCTCGGCGATCTCCGGGTCGACCTCGGAAAGCGGTGCGTTGAAGTACGGGTCGGTCATGACGTGCTCCTGATCTCACGGTGGAAGGGGGTGGTTCCTGATCGGCCCAGGCGCGCGGTCGATTCCCATGAGAAGTCGCTCCCCGGTGGTAGTCCACCCAGACGCCAGTCGCGACGGTTTCGAGCATAGCGGATCAGATCGTCCGGAACGCTTGGATGTCGTCACCACCACCGGTACGTTTTGTTCATGGTCCTTACTCTTGTGCCGCTGCCCTCGTCCGTGACGGCGGGTTCCGGAAGCTTCGCCCTCTCCCCCGCCACGCGCATCGTCATCGTCGACGGTGCGGATGCCGCGGCATCCGCCCTGTCCGATCTGCTCGCCCACCGTCCCGGTCTCCGTTCGGAAGTGACGACGGACCCGGCGGTCGCCGGTGACATCGTCCTGCGCTCCACCGACTCGGACGACGAGGCCTACCGCCTCGATGTCACCGACCGGGTCGAGCTCACGGGCTCGGCCGCCGGCCTGTTCTACGGCATCCAGACCCTGCGGCAGCTGCTGCGCGAGGACGCAGGCGCCTGGTCGATCCCACAGGTCTCGATCGTCGATGTGCCGCGGTTCGCGTACCGAGGCGTCATGCTCGACGTCGCCCGCACGTTCTTCGACGTCGCCACCGTGAAGGCGTTCATCGACCGTGCATCGTCGCTCAAGTTCAATCGACTGCACCTGCACCTCACGGATGACCAGGGCTGGCGGCTGCAGATCGACAGCCGGCCGCTGCTGACCGAGAAGGCGGCCGGCACCTCGGCTCTCGGCCGACCGGGAGGCTTCTACACGAAGGACGACTTCCGCGAGATCATCGCGTACGCGGCCGCGCATCACATGGTCGTGGTTCCCGAGATCGACCTCCCCGGCCACACGCATGCGATCGGGCTCGCGTACCCGGAGACCGTCGAGGCCCCCGTGATGAACGACATGCTCCTGGCGCAGTCGGAGTCGCTCGGTCAGCCGCTGCCCGTCGCGGGCGAGCCGTACCAGGGCTGGGGCGTCGGCCATTCGTCGGTGCGCATCCATGAGGAGGCGACGTGGGACTTCCTGCGCGACGTGCTCGGCGAGGTCGCAGAGCTCACGCCCGGCCCGTACCTGCACGTCGGCGGCGACGAATGCCTCGGCACGCCTCAGGCGGACTTCGACGCCTTCGTCGAGCGCGTCACCGCGCTCACCATCGAGCTCGGCAAGACGCCGGTGGCGTGGCACGAAGCGGGGTCCGCCGCCGTGGCCGAGGGAACCGTCGGCCAGTTCTGGGGCAGCGACACCCCCTCGCCCGAGCACATCGAGCACACGCTCCGGTTCGCGGAACGCGGCGGCTCGGTCATCCTCTCGCCGTCCACGAGGGCGTATCTCGACATGAAGTACTCGCCGGAGGACCCGCTCGGACTGAGCTGGGCCGCCGTCATCGACCTCGAAGCCGCGTACTCCTGGGAGCCGACGGCGATCGTCCCCGGCCTCGACCCGCACGCGATCATCGGGATCGAGGGGCCGCTCTGGGCCGAGACTCTCACCACCCTCGACGACGTGGACCACCTCTTCTTCCCCCGCGCCGCCGCATTGGCCGAGATCGCCTGGGCTCCGGCTTCCGCCAAGGACTGGAATGCTTTCCGCGAGCGCGTCGGCGGACTCGGATCGGTGTGGGATGCCGAAGGATGGGGAGGACATCGCCCCGCCGAGATCGACTGGAGCACGCCATGACCGCAACCGTGATCCATTCCGCCCGCCTGGTATCGGGTGGACGGGAGACGGCTGAAGGCTGGGTCCGGTTCGAGAACGGCATCGTCGCGGCGACCGGCGTCGGAAGCACCTGGGATGACGCCGACTCGATCGTCGACGCGACGGAGGTCGCCGGCCCCGGTGCCGTCCTCACGCCCGGCTTCATCGACATCCACGGGCACGGCGGAGCCGGCGCATCCTACGACGACGGGATCGAGGCGATCCGCACCGCCCGCAACCTGCACCGCGCGCACGGGACGACGCGCGCGGTCATCTCGCTGGTGACGGCATCGATCGACGATCTCGCCCGCCGTGTGGGTGAGATCGCCGAGCTCACCGAGTCGGATGCCGAGATCCTCGGCTCCCACCTCGAGGGCCCTTTTCTGGACCCCGGTCATCAGGGTGCGCATGAACCGACCCTGCTGCGGGCACCCGTCGGCGCGGACGTCCAGCGTCTGCTCGACGCCGGCCGCGGCACCGTCCGCCAGGTCACGATCGCGCCGGAGCTGCCCGGCGGCATCGAGGCGATCCGGCTGATCGTCGCCGCCGGGTCGGTCGCGGCGGTCGGTCACACCGACGCGGATGCCGAGACCGCCGCAGCGGCTTTCGACGCCGGAGCGACATTGCTCACGCACGCGTTCAACGCGATGCGCGGCATCCACCACCGTGCGCCGGGTCCCGTGCTTGCGGCGGCGGCCGATCCTCGCGTGGTGCTGGAAGCGATCGCCGACAACGTCCACCTCGACCCGCACGTCATCAAGCTCGTGTTCGATGCGGCGCCGGACCGAGTCGCACTCGTGACCGACGCCATGGCTGCCGCCGGCAGCGCCGACGGCCACTACGACCTGGGGGCGGTGAAGGTGACGGTGACGAACGGAATCGCCCGCACCGACGCCACGGGCTCGATCGCCGGTTCGACGCTGACGCTGGACGTCGCGCTGCGCCGCGCCGTGGAGGCCGGCGTGCCGCTGAGTGCAGCCGTTCGAGCCGTGACGGCGACCCCGGCATCCGTCATCGGCGAGGCTGCCAGACTCGGGCGGCTCGACGAGGGCCTGGTCGCGGATGCCGTCCTGCTGAATGCCGGGCTGCAGGTGCGGCGCGTCTGGGTGGACGGCCGGTCGGTGCAGTGACCTCACGCGCCGCTCTGCGGCCGGTCGGAGAGGGGGCCGCCGCGCCCCAGTCAGCGACGGCCCTGCTCCCTCCAGGGCGAGCGGGCGGCTCGGGAACTCCTCCCCCGAGGATCCCGAGCCTGCCCTGGTCCGACGCGATTGCCCCCGCGTCGGCACCGTGCGATCTCCGCCCCCCGGTGGTGATCGCACAGCGTGCTCTGATTGATGAGACGGCGACCGGACGGAATCATCACGCGATTCGAAGAATTCTTTTCGCGGATTCTCCGCGGCGGCTCGCAGAGAGTTCGCTCCGAGTTGTGCACAGGGCTGGCCAGGCTGGGAAAACCGGGTGAGAATGTACAGGGCGCGTGATGGGGACCCGATTCATGCGTCTCTTCGTGTGGAGCCGACCCGAGGCGCCACGAGAGCTGGGTGACAGTGCCGAACGACAACAACGACAACGCGCAGATCGCGGACGCCGATCTCATTCTGCGCACCCGGTCGGGCGACCGGAACGCCTTCGGCGAACTCTGGCGTCGGCACTACCCGTCCGGCATCGCGGTCGCGCGATCGATCACGTCGTCCCTCGACCCGGATGATCTCGTCCAGGAGTCGTACACCCGCATCTACAACGCGATCCTCAAGGGGGGCGGCCCCAACGGCTCCTTCCGCGCCTATCTGTTCACCAGCATCCGCAACACCGCCGCCGCCTGGGGCAAGGCGCGTCGCGAGACCGCGATCGACGAGATGGATGCCGTCGCCGACCCTGATACGACCGAGCAGGCGACGGACGAGGCTCTTGATCGCGGCCTGACCGCTCAGGCGTTCCGCAGCCTGCCTTCGCGCTGGCAGGAGGTGCTCTGGTACACCGAGATCGAGCAGATGAAGCCGGCCGAGGTCGCTCCCCTGCTGGGCATGAAGGCCGGCGCCGTCGCCCAGCTCGCGTTCCGCGCTCGCGAGGGTCTGCGCGAAGCCTGGATCCAGGCGCATCTGCGCAGTGCCGCCCCTGGCTCGGAATGCCAGTGGACCATCGAGCATCTCGGCGCCTATTCACGCGGCAACCTCAGCAACCGCGACCGCAAGCGTCTCGACGAGCACCTCTCCGACTGCGCGCGCTGCATGATCGTCGCCGCCGAGGCCAAGGACGTCTCGCAGCGTCTCGCGCTCGTGCTGCTCCCGCTCGTGCTCGGCGTCGCGGGTTCGGCCGGCTACCTCGCGATGCTGCAGGGCGGCGGAGCACCGGTCGTCGCTCTGGCCGCGATGCCGTCCAGCGTGGTCGAAGGCGCCGTCGTCGTGTCGGGAACGTCAGGCGCCGCGGTGGCCGGTGTCTCGGCCGGATCCGGGTCGACCGGCGGCACGGTTGCGAGTACGGGCGCGGCAGGAGGTGCGGGCGCCGCCGGTGGGACCGGCGCGGTCGCCGGCGCTGTGTCCGGCATCGGCGCTCTGGTCGGCGTCGGATCCGCCGCCTTGATCGTCGCCGGCGTCGTGGCGGCCGCCGCCATCGTGCCAGGGCTGGTCTCCGCGCCCGCGATGACGAGCCTGCCGAGCGCGGGCCAAGTGGCTGATTCTCCGTCCATCGCCACGGACGTCGGCCCCGACGAGCATCTGGAAGCGCTCGAGCCGGATCCATTGCTCGAGGAACCTCTCGACGATGAGAAGGTCGATGACGCCCCGGCGCCCGAAGCCGAACCCCTGGTGGAGGCGCCTCTCGCGGCGCCGGTCGTTCCCGCTCCCGGCGGATCGGACTCCGGCGAATCGGGTTCCGGAGGCGACACGGCGCCGGTGAAGCCGGCGCCCGCACCCGATCCTGATCCAGTGGAGCCGGTGGACCCCGTGGACCCGGTCGACCCCGTGGACCCAGTCGACCCCGTGGACCCAGTCGACCCCGTGGACCCAGTCGACCCCGTGGATCCGGTGGACCCAGTGGATCCGGTCGACCCCGTTGATCCGGTCGAGCCCGGGCCGCCGACCGAGCCGGTCACGCTCACGGGCACGACGATGTGCTTCGGCGCAGATGGCAAGACGTACGTCTCGCTCGACGTCCTCGGAGTGCCCGGCGCCGAGATCCAGGCGCTGCTGGACGGCAGTACAGCCGGCGCGGACGACGCCATCCTCGGCTCCGACGGGACCGAGACCATCAGCCTGCGGCCCAACGCGTCGCAGATCCTGTCGGATGCCGACGTCGAGATCCATTACGTCACGCTGACCGGCCCCGTGCACCCTCTCACGACGACGCTCTCCGACCTGGGCGTGAACCTGATCACCGTGCTGCTCGCCCCGGCGTGCGACGGAAGCGACGCCGCCACGGTCGAACAGCCCATCGACGACACCACGCCGGACGCCGAAGCCGAGGCCGACGCGGGCGCGGCCGCTGTCGAACCGGAGGCGCCTGTCGAGCAGGCGGTCCCCGTCGATGCCCCGCCCGTCGTCGAGGCGCCAGCACCTGAGGCGACGGCACCCGCGGCACCGGCACCAGGGACGGCCGCACCGGAGACGTCGGCACCGGCAGACGAGGACGCGGTCGAGCCCGTGACACCATCGGCGTCTGAGCCCGTCGAGCAACCGACCCCGTCCGAGGAGGCGGTCACCCCCGTCCCGGCGCCCGCCCCCACGGTCTCGGCATCCGCTCCCGCCACCGAGGCCCCAGCCTCGACAGACGAGGCCGCGGCTCCCGCCGAATAGACTGGGAGCATGACCCAGGAGACACCGGCCGAACCGGGCGTGAACCGCCCGAACGTCACCCCCCTCGACATCATCCGGGTCGTCATCCTGCTGGCTGCGCTCGCATCGCTCGCCCTGTGGGGCTTCGCCTCGTGGGATCTCCCGTGGAGCGTCATCGTCGGCATCGGAGCGCCCGTGGTGGTGCTGCTCGTGTGGGCACTGTTCCTCTCGCCGCGACCGGTGCTGCGCGTGCACCCGTTCCTGCGCGCAGCCGTCGAACTGCTCGTCTACGTCGGTGTCACGATCGCGTGGTGGTCGATGGGTCAGGCGGTGATCGGGTCGATCTTCGCCGTCGTCGCGATCGCCGCGGGAGTCATCGCAGGGCGGCGATCACTGGCATGAGCGCTCTCGCGGCGCTTCGCGCGGCTCTCGGCGAGATCGTCGACGTGTCGGAGGCGTCGTTGGAGGCTGCCCGCGCCGACCGATCCGGTCACGCGGCTCCCGGACGCCCGATCGCCGTCGTCCACGCCGAGACCGTCGAGCACGTCCAGCAGACGATGCGCATCGCGACGGAGACCCGTACGTCTGTGGTCATCCGCGGCGCAGGCACCGGACTCGCCGGAGCGGCGAACGCGGGCGAGGGCGAGATCGTGCTTTCGACACGGCGCATGACCCGCATCCTCGAGATCAGGGCGGATGATCTGCTCGCCGTGGTCGAACCGGGAATCCTCAACGCCGACCTCAACGCGGCGCTCGCGCCGTACGGCGTCTGGTGGGCACCGGATCCCGCAAGTCGCGACATCTCGACCGTCGGCGGCAACATCGCGACCGGCGCCGGCGGGCTGCTGTGCGCGAAGTACGGCGTCGTGCGGGATGCCGTCCTCGGGATCGATCTCGTGCTCGCCGACGGCCGCCTGCTGCGCCTCGGTCACCGCACCGTCAAGGGCGTGACGGGGCTCGATCTCACGTCGCTCGTGATCGGTTCCGAGGGCACCCTCGGCGCCGTCGTCGGCGCCACGCTGAAGCTTCGCCGACTCACCCCCGGCACGACCTGCACGATCGCGGCCGTCTTCCCCGACGCCCGTGCCGGGGCGATGGCATCCGCTGCGGTCACCGCCTCCGGCATCCAGCCCGCCATCATGGAGCTGATGGATGCCGCGGCCCTCGCCGCCGTGCACGACCTGCTCGGACTCCCCGCTCCGGCACCCGGGTCTTCGCAGTTGACCATCCAGACCGACGGCCCCGCCGCGCGGGACGAGGCCGACCGCATCGCGCAGGTGCTCACCGCCCACGGCGGCGCAGTCGCTCTCTCCGACGACCCGGCCGAGGGCGAGCGTCTGCTGGCGATCCGCCGCTCGATGCACGCCGCGATGGCGGCGCTCGGCACGACGCTCATCGAAGACGTGTCGGTGCCGCGCAGTGCGCTCCCGACCATGTTCGACGAGATCGCACGCATCGAACGCGAGTACGGGATGACGATCCCGACCGTGGTGCACGCCGGCGACGGCAATCTGCATCCGAACTTCATCTTCGACGGTCCAGAAGTCCCCGCGCAGGTCTGGCAGGCGGCCGATGAGCTGTTCCGCGCAGCGATCCGCCTCGGCGGCACCCTCACGGGAGAACACGGCATCGGCACGCTGAAGAGCCGCTGGCTCGCTGCGGAGCTCGGCGAGGACCAGTGGCGGCTGCAGCGCGACATCACGCGCGTGTTCGACCCCGCCGGCATCCTCAACCCCGGAAAGGTGTTCACGGCGCCATGACCGACATCCACGTGAGCGCGGCGATCATCCGCGACGCAGACGACCGCGTCCTGGTCGTGCGCAAGCACGGCACCGTGCGGTTCATGCAGCCGGGTGGCAAGCCGGAACAGGGCGAGAATCCCGCCGAGACCCTCGCCAGGGAACTCGAGGAGGAACTCGGCCTCCGTGTCGCGGAGGCCGATCTCACCCCGCTGGGCGAGTTCGTCTCGGCGGCGGCGAACGAGCCGGGGCACCGCGTCGTCGCATCAGCGTTCGCGATGCGCGCCGAACCCGATCAGGTGACGGTGCAGGCGGAGCTCGCCGAACTCCGCTGGATCACCCCGGCCGACATCGAAACACTGCCGCTGGCGCCGCTCAGCCTGGAGCATCTGCTCCCGCTGGCCTGGCCTGGTCGGGCCTAGGCACCGCCGCTCAGATCCCCTGCCAGGCCGGCTTGTTCGCGAACGTGTAGCGGTAGTAGTCCGCCAGCTTCAGCTTCGAGGCCGCCGCTTCGTCGACCACGACCGTCGCGTGCGCGTGCAACTGGATCGCCGAGCCGGGCAGGAAGGCGGACAGCGGCCCCTCCACGGCATCCGCAACGGCCTGGGCCTTGCTCTCGCCGAACGCGAGCAGCACGAGATGCCGCGCCTCGAGGATCGTGCCGAGGCCCTGGGTGATGCAGTGCATCGGGACGTCGTCGATCGAGTCGAAGAAACGGGCGTTGTCCTCGCGCGTCTGCTGAGTGAGCGTCTTGACCCGCGTCCGGGAGGCGAACGACGATCCCGGCTCGTTGAAGCCGATGTGGCCGTCGGTGCCGATGCCGAGGATCTGCAGGTCGACTCCGCCCGCCGCCGCGATCGCTGCCTCATAGTCGGGCCCCGCGTGCTCGATTCCGTCGGATGCGCCGTTGGGCACGTGGATGCGCCGAGGATCGAGTCCGAGCGGCTCGACGACCTCGCGGGTGATGACCGACCGGTAGCTCTCGGGGTGCGCAGGGTCGAGACCGACGTACTCGTCGAGTGCGAAGCCCCGAACCTGCGAGACGTCGACCCCGGCGAGACGGCTCTTCAGCGCCTCGTAGACCGGCAGCGGCGTGGACCCCGTCGCAAGCCCCAGCACGGCATCCGGACGCGCGGCGATCAGCGCGGCGATCTCCTCCGCGACCAGTGCACCAGCGGCCGCCTTGTTCTCGACGATGACGACTTCAGCCATGGGGAACGATCTCCTTATCGGGCACGGGCGCGTGTTCGGATGCTCCGACGAGCGCCGCGCCCAGCGCCGCAGCGGGCGAGCCGACCGGCAGCAGCTCGATCCTCTCATCGAGCCGCAGCGAGCGCATGAATGCAGAACCCTCGGCTTCACGCCGCAGGGCGTCGACGATGTCGGTGTGCAGGCGGTCGCCGAGCGCGGTGAGGCCGCCCCCGATCACCACGGTCTCGACGTCGACCGAGAGCACCAGGATGCGCACCGCGGCTGCGGCGCCTCTGGCGAGGTCCGAGCGCAGTGCGAGCGCGTGAGGGTCGCCGGATTCGGCTGCTTCGAAGATGTCACGGACCGGAAGCGCGCCTGGGCGGCCCCAGGCCTTCGCCAGCGCGCCACCGCCGCACAGCGTCTCGACGCAGCCGCGCTGGCCGCACCCGCACAGGCGGCCGGCCGGGTCCACGCTGAGGTGTCCGACCTCTCCCGCCGTGCCGTGGACACCGCGCCAGATCCGACCATCCGTCACGATGCCGGCTGCTACACCGGTTCCGAGGTTCAGATACGCCATCGACGCGCCGTCGCCCCGCAGCGCAGCAGCGCCCAGCGCGGCGGCCTTCACATCGTTCTCGACCGCGATCGGCACCCGCAGCACACTGCCGGCGCGCCCAGGGATGTCGAGCGATTCGACGCCGAGGTTCACCGCGTGCAGCACCCGCCCGGTGGCCGGCTCGACGAGCCCCGGGATCCCGACGCCGACGGAGCGCAGCTCCGACGACGCGAAGCCGCCTTCCTCCGCGAGTGCGGTGACGCTGTCCAGGATGCTGGCGATGACCGCCTCGTCGCCCCAGCCCGTGGGGCGACGCACACGCGCGACGATGTCGCCGTCGGCGTCCACCGCGACGGCGTCGGTCTTCGTCCCGCCCACGTCAAGGCCCACTCGAATCGACCGACCGGACAGGTCGGAGCTCACCCGCCGACCCATCAGCAGACGCGGCCCGGCCGGACGGCGATCTCGCCTGTCATCGGAACGCGCATCATGAGACGCCCAGCTGACCGGAGAGCACCATCACGGCAGTGCCGCGCAGCACGATGTCCTCCTGGCGGGTGAGACGGATCACGACATCGTCGAACACGCCGTCGAGCGTCCGCGCACGCAGCGTGGCGGTCGCGGCGTCGAAGAAGTCATCGTCGAGCAGATCCGCGGGCCCCGACAGCACGATCTCGGACAGGTCGAGCGCGCTGACGATCGGAGCGATCGCCACGGCCATCCGCGTGCCCGCGTCGCGCAGGAGCTCCTCACGGGACCCCGGCGCCTCGGCGATGGCAGCAGCCAGACGGCTGCCGCTGAGCCAGGCCTCCAGGCATCCGTCCTTGCCGCACACGCACCGGGGACCGCCGTCCGTTCCCACGACGACGTGGCCGATCTCACCCGCGGCGAAGCGGCTGCCGAGCAGCGGCTGGCTGCCCGTGATCAGGCCAGCACCAACGCCTCGCCCGATCTTGATCAGCATGACGTCTGCGCGGGCCTCTCCGAACGTGTACTCGGCGAGGACTGCCGCGTTGGCGTCATTGCGGGCCGTCACCGGCAGATCGAGGTCGAGACCGAGTCGAGCCTCAAGTGGGAAATCCGTCCAGCCGAGGTTCGGAGACTCGATGACGACGCCGTCCGGCCGCACGATGCCGGGCGTTCCGACCCCGACGCCGAGAAGGGTCGTCGTGGATGCGTGCACCAGTTGGCGGGCGAGGTCGAGCAGTGCGTCGTACGTCGCCGTGCCGTCCGGCTGCGCGGGACGCGGGACTTCACGACGTTCGAGAACCTCGCCGTCCAGACTGAGAACGGCGCCCTGGAACGCCTCCGGTCCCGACAGATCCAACCCGATGATCTGGTGGCCCTCACGATCGATGTCGATGAGGATCGGCGGCTTGCCAGGGCCGGCCGTCTCGCGGATGCCCTTCTCGACGACGATGCCGTCGGCGATGAACTCGGCGACGAGGTCGGAGATGGTCACGCGCGTGAGACCCGTCTCGCGGGAGAGGTCGGCGCGACTCATGGCACCGGCGTGGTAGAGCGTCTGCAGAACCAGGGCTCTGTTGTGCCCGCGCGCGTGCTCGGGCAGCACCTTGGCGCGCGATCGCAGGTGCCGGGCACCCGCGAATCCGTGCGCGGTCGCGCCGGTGTACTGGGCCGCCGCCGGCACACGCATCCCATCCGATTCGGACATGTTTGTTAGTAGACCTTACGAACATAGAGTTGCGCAACCTCTGCGAGGTCGACGCGATGGAGGGTTACCGAAACGTTACCTAGCGATGCGCGCTCTCCGCTCCCCCGTGCGCTCCCAGACCGGCGACGAGTTCGGCGACGATCCGCTGGCGATCCTGCACGCTCATCGGCTTGCCTGGGACTCCGGGCCGACGTTGCTCGGGAGACGGACCGTCGAGGGGACGATACCGCACTCCCATCGCAGCCAGACGCCGAAGCTGAACCGGCAGTCGGCGCGCGAAACCGGCGTACTCGTCCGGCTCGCCTCCGAGCCACAGGCGCTCCGCGATCGCGGAGAGCCTGGGGAACATCGCGAAGTCCACCCGATCGCGACTGGGCAGGTGCTCCGTCCACGTGTTGGCCTGGCCGCCGAGCGCGCGCTCATCGATGTGCAGCGTGTAGGCGTGCTCGATGGTCAGAGGCGGCCCCACCGGCACCGGTTCGTCGGTCGATTCGGACTGCCGGTAGTCGAGGTAGACCTCGAGGTCTGGGCACGCGATGACGGGGATGCCGCGGTCCAGCGCCTCCTGGAGCGCGACGGGTGCGCGCCAGGCGAGGATCTCGACCCCGTCGGGGACGTCGCCTTCCAGCACCTCATCCCACGCCAGCGCCGTCCGCCCGCGCGAACGGACGTGCGCGACGAGATGCGCGGTGAACCACGGCTGGATGTCCCTGGCGGAGTTCAGACCGAGGGCACGCATCCGCTCCTGCGCCGCGGGGCTGCGCTGCCACTCGGTCACGGGCACCTCGTCACCGCCGATGCCGATCCACGGCGAATCGAACACGTCGCACAGCGCATCGATGGCGGTGCGGCCGAACGCGAGGGATTCCTCCGTCGGTGCAAGCGTCCGCTCGTTCACGCCGAAGCGCTCCCAGGGGCCATCGACGGGGTCCGAGGCGTCGGTGTTGCCGAGCGCCGGGTACGCGGCGAGCGCGGCCTGCACGTGTCCTGGGAGCTCCACCTCCGGCACCAGCGTGATGAACCGCTCGGCGGCGTAACGCACGAGTTCGCGCAGCTCCGCAGTCGTGTAGTGCCCTTCATGACGCCCAGGCTCGACCGTCGCGAGTGGACCGTGCCCGCGCTGAGTGGCGTCGCGTCGTGCGCCGACCTCGGTGAGCGCGGGGTACCCTGGCACCTCGAAGCGCCAGCCCTGGTCGTCGGTCAAGTGCAGGTGCAGGACGTTGAGCTGGTGCGCCGCGAGCACATCGATCAGGCGCCGGATGTCGGCGGCCGGTCGGAAGTGGCGTGCGACGTCGAGCATCGCGCCTCGCCATCCGAACGCGGGTGCGCCGCGCCAGTGCCCTGCCGGCAGTCGTGCCCCGTTGGCGGACTCCGGCGGCAGGAGCTGACGCAGCGCCATCACCCCGCGGAACGCACCGACGGCCTCGGCGGCATGCACCTCGATGCGCTCGGCCGAGACGTCGATGCGGAACGACTCGGACTGCTTCTGCTGCGGGTCGCGGACGAGTGCGATCGTGCCTGCCGCGGCATCCTCCGGCTCTTGGATCCGCAGCGCGTCTCGCAGCCGCTCCGCGACGCCGGCGAAGGCGTCCGAGGCCTCGACGACTGTGCCTGGGCGGAGCACGAACGGCTCGGCTGCGGCGTCGATCTCGGCATCCAGCCGGGGAACAGCCGTGCGGTGGGCGGGCGGGGGCATGCGCAGCGCCGCACCCGGCGTGCGTCCGGTCGGCCGGCCGCTCTCGATCACCGCCACTCCCCCGACGAGCACGTCGACGATGCCCCGGGCCTCGGCCCGTGGTGTCTCGAACGTGGCGCCTGCGCCGACCGTGAGCGGATCGAACAGTACGAGATCCGCCGTCGCGCCCTCGCGGATGATGCCGCGGGGCGCATCCCCTCGGTCGAGTCCGAGCCGGCGCGCGGGCGTCGCGGAGAGGTGCTGCACCGCCTGTTCGAGAGTCAGGATTTCGAGCTCGCGCACGTAGTGGCCGAGGTAGTGCGGGAACGTCCCGTATCCACGCGGGTGCGGCTTGTCTCCGATCAGGATGCCGTCGCTGCCGCCGCTGTGCCGCGGATGCCGCATGATCTCGCGGACGTTCTGCTCATCGCCGATGTGCATGAGGATGCCGGTGGCCCCGGCATCCTGCACCACGGTGTCGAGCACGACATCGACCGGCCGCCGGCCCTCGGACCGTGCGATCTCATCGATGCGGCGACCGACGAGGCCGGCCAGAGCCGGGTGGGCGACGCCCGAGACCTCGATCGCGGACCAGTCGGCGCGTTCGCCGTGGAAGCCGTCGCAGCCGATCTCCTCCAGTTCGAGGCGCACCTGCTCTCGGCCGTCCGCATCGAGCGCGGCGATCGTGCCGACGAGGTCGCCGCCCGCGGCGAGCCGGCTCGGCAGCAGCGCCGCCAGCGTCGTCGCCCCTGGGAGGTACGGGTAGGTGTCGAGCGTGACGTCCACGCCGTCCGCGACGGCCGCATCGACGATCGCGAGCAGTTCCGCCGCACGCCCTCGGTTCGGCGCGAAGTTCATGGTGGCGTGCGTCAGGTGGATGGGGCACCCCGTGCGCCGACCGATGTCGAGCACCTCGCGGTACGCGTCAAGGGCAGCCGCGCCATAGCTGCGGGTGTGCGGGGCCCAGTAGCCGCCGCGCTCTGCGACCACACGGCAGAGTGCCTCGAGCTCGGCGGTCGACGCGTACATCCCAGGTGTGTAGGTGAGGCCGCTCGACATCCCGAACGCACCCGCGTCCAACGCGTCACCCAGCAGTTCCGCCATGCGCGCGAGCTCGTGCCGTTCGGCCGCGCGGTCCTCATGGCCGATCACCATCATGCGCAGGTTCCCCTGCGGCACGAGCACGGCGACGTTGGCCGCCGTGGCTGCATCGATCGCCTCCAGGAACTCCGCCGTCGTGCGCCATCGCACCTCGGCCGGGCCGTTCCAGCCGGCGATCTGCGCGGGGATCGCGGCCGCCGACCGCTCGTCCAGCGGAGCGTAACCGAGCCCGTCCTGGCCGATGACCTCGCACGTGACGCCCTGGGCGATCTTGGCGGTGTGCTCGGCGCCGCGGAGCACGGCGAGATCGCTGTGGGCGTGCATGTCGATGAAGCCGGGGGCGAGGACGAGACCCGTCGCGTCGACCTCGAGGGATCCGTCCGGCAGCTCGAAGTCCGCATCGTCGCCGCGGCGGATGCCGACGATCCGGGTCCCTTCCACGGCGACGTCCGCGGTGAACCGCTCGTCGCCTGTTCCGTCCACCACGCTCGCGCGGCGATACACCCGTACGCGTCCGGCGGCGGCGTGTTCGGCGCTCAGAAGCATGTCGCCACCGCCCCGATCACGCGCGGATCCTCGGCATCCGGGTCGTCGATGAGCGGCACCACGCGCCACTTGTCGAACGCCGTGCAGGGGTGCGACAGGCCGAGGCGCACGACGTCCCCCACCGCGACCTCCGCGCCATCGGAGAGGCGGAAGAAGGCGTGCTGGTCGTTGAGCGCGGTGACCTCGCCCTCGACGGTCTGCGGGATCGGCAGGTCGATGTCGAACGGCACGTCACGGCGCCCGGCATCCAGCAGCGCCAATGCGGGTTCCGGATGCGAGACGATCCGCGACCACGCGTGCATCGCGGAGCGCAGCGATTCGGTCGGCACCGCCGCGCCGAAGGGCGACATGCGCGAATAGAAGCCGTCATCGTGGATCTGGAAGGCACCGGAGCGGAGCACGACGTCGACGTCACCGGCGTGCGGCGCGAGCATCGCGGCCGCGCGATCCGGGAACGAACTGCCGCCGGCGGAGAGGATCGGGCGCACCCCCACGGGGTACTCCAGGCGCTCGTGCAGATCGACGAGGCCCTGAAGATAGGCGTCGACGGCCGCGACGGACTCGTGGCTGCGGTCCGGGCCGAACGGCCCTTCGTATCCGGCGACGCCGGCCAGGCGAAGACCGGACGCGCGGGAGACGGCGGCGGCGATGCGCTCGCCGTCGGCGATCGTGCGCGCGCCCGTCCGCCCGTTCGCGCCGCCGAGTTCCACGAGCACGTCGAGCGGGTGCGCGTCGTCCGTGAGTGCGCCGGCGAGCAGGGCGACGGTGGCTTCCGAGTCCGCCCAGCAGATGATGCGCAACCCGTCGATGCCCGACAGCTGAGCGCCCAGTTCGGCGGCCGCCGCGACGTCGGTCACGCTGTTGGCGATGAGCACGGTTCGCACGCCGGCATCGATGGCCACACCGGCCTGCCAGGGCGTCGCGACCGAGATCCCCCAGGCCCCGGCATCCAGCAGGCGCTGCCAGAGCGCCGGCGACATCGTCGTCTTGCCGTGCGGGGCGAGCAGGATGCCGAGGTCGCCGGCCCACTCGAACACCGTCGTCTCGTTGTGGGTGAGAGCGTCCGCATGCACCGTCATCACGGGCGTGGAGAACTCGGAGAGGCGAAGGCCGGCATCCCCCACGTCGGAGAGCCGCAACCCGTGGGCGCGGGCGGGAAAGGCCTTGGCCCAGGGGCCGAGCACGGGGTCCGGAATTTGTAGAGGCACCTAACAAGGCTACTAGGCTGGAGGCATGAGCTCGAAGATCCGTGTCACCACCGACGCCGCCCCCGCCCCCGCGCACACGTTCTCGCAGGGCGTCCGCAAGGGCCCGTTCGTGCAGGTCTCGGGCCAGGGTCCCGTCGACCCGGCGACGAACGAGTACCTCTTCCCCGGCGACGTCGCGGCGCAGACCACCCGCACGCTCGAGAACGTCAAGGCGATCGTCGAGGCATCCGGTGCCACGTTCGACGACGTCGTGATGCTGCGCGTCTACCTCACCAAGCGTGAGGACTTCCCAATCATGAACGAGGCGTACGGCGCATTCGTCGAGGCGCACACGACCGGCGGCGTGCTCCCCTCGCGCACGACGGTCTTCACCGGCCTGCCGCGCGAGGAGATGCTCGTCGAGATCGACGGCATCGCCATCGTCGACGCCTGACAGCCATCGCGAGGATGGGGATTTCTCCCCGTCAGGGCCGAAACGCCTCCTGTGATTGACTTGAGGCGACCGGAGAATCAGCACCGCGATGCGGTGCGCCATCACAGGGGGAAACTCATGAATCGTAAGATCGCTGCTCTGAGCATCGCAGCCGTCGCCGTCCTCGGCCTGACCGCATGCGGCGGAACGCCCAGCACGGCCGACAAGGCCAACGACTCCGACAAGACGACCGCGAGCGAAGCGCCGGCCGAGTCCACGGCGGAGCAGTCCGTCGCCGACGCGTGCAAGGCCGCGACCGAGGACATCACCGCCGCGACGACGTCCATGTCCGAGCTCGACATCGAGGCCGCGACCGCTGACCCGCAGACGACGCTGGACACGTTCACCGCGACGACCGACGCCATCGGCGAGGTGGCCGCATCGGTGAACAACGCCGAGGTCAAGGAATCCGTCACCGCCATCTACGAGGACTTCGGCAAGATGCGCGACCTGCTCTCCGCCGTCCTGGTCGACCAGGACATGTCCGTCGCCGCCGACCTCACCACGGTGACGAGCGACCTGCAGGCGTCGACGACCGAGTTCTACGAGCTCTGCGCCGGCTGATCCACCGCGAACCTCTTCAGACGGATGCCCCGCGACCTTCCTGGTCGCGGGGCATCCGTCGTTTGGCAATCGCGCTCATGTCGCAGGCTGCGCGCGGTTCCACTCCGGAAGCGGATACTCGCTGGCGGGAGGCGTAGCCAGCACCGCGATCAGAACCCCCAGCACGAGGACAGCGCTCAGCCCCACGGCGATCCATACCGTCGCACGCCGAGCGCGCGTCGGCCGCGGGCCGCGCAGCCCCACGAGCGCGGCGGACAGCAGCAGCACGAGCCAGGCCACGAGCGCGGCGATGCCCATACCGATGCCGATCGACCGCTCGCCGTCATCCGAATCGGAGTACTCGATGACCGTGGCGCCCGGGCCCGCGAGGCTGAGGCCGGCTAAGCCGAGGAAGAGACTGCCGAGAAGTCCGAGCAGCGTCGCCGCGATCGTCAGGGAGACACTGCCGACGATCCGCACGACCCCATACTGGCAGGTGATCTGCGCGTCGGCCGTCGCGGCTCACTCGTCGTCGACTCTGCGAGCTGTTGGAGCGCGGGTGACGACGCAGTCCGATCTCAAGAAACGCGTCGGATCGACGAGCCTCCTGAGATCGACAGCCCCGGCCCGTTCCAGGCCGCACCCGCGAAGTTGCCGACCGTTGCCGTTTCGTGATAACGGATCCCGTACGATAGAGGCGATACGTGTCATGCCGATCACGGGGGGTGAGATCGTGACCGATCTTGTTGCAGCATCCGGCTCCGACACCGCGAAGACCGCGGTGATCTCGGAGAGCGATGCGACGAGCGCGGCCCGCAACGCGGAGCAGCCCCCGGAGAACCCGCACGTGGAGTGGGCTCCGATCGAGTCGGCGCCCAGGAAGAAGCGCATCGGCCTCTGGGTCGGCATCGGCGCGGGCGTCGTCGTGCTCGGTGCCGCAGCGGCCTCGATGGTCCTGATCGCCCCTGGTACGAGCGTGGCAGGCATCCAGGTCGGCGGCATGACCCCCGGCATGGCCGCCGAGACCATCAGCAACCGCCTGGCCGAGACCGAGGTCACGCTGACCGGCATGGGCGGCGACGTCGTGGTGACGGGTGCCGATCTCGGCGCGTCCGTCGATGCGACGGCGCTGGCTGAGCAGGCTTTCGCCGAGCGTCCGCTGTGGAACGTCAGCCAGTGGGGTGCCGACCCGATCTCGGCGAGCATCGCACTGGACGCGGAGACGGCCGAGAGCACGCTGCGTTCCGCCGCACCTGCGTCGTTCACCGATGCCACCGACGCCACCGTCGTCTTCGACGGCGCATCCGGCACCTACACGGTCACGCCGGCCGAATCCGGTTCCGGCATCGACGTCGACGCGCTCTCGGGCGCGTTCGTCGAAGCGATCGGCGACGGCAAGTCGAGCCTCGAGTTCACCGGTGACCCGACCGAAGCACTCCCCGACGTCTCGACCGAGGATGCCGAGGCGACGGCATCCGAGCTGAACACGATGCTCGCCGGCATCGGCTTCTACGTCGGCGAGGAGCGCACCGTTCCGGTCGGCCCCGCTGTCGCCGCGACCTGGCTGAGCGTCGAGAACGTCGACGGAGAACTCGTCGTCGAGGCCGACGCCGCAGCCATCCAGACGACGGTGGACGGACTCGCCGCCGCCGTCGATCGCGCGCCGGTCAACGCCAAGAACGTCACGGACGGAAGCGGCAACGTGCTCCGCGAGCTCACCGCCGGCCAGAACGGTCGTGCGCTGGGTGACACCTCGGGCATCGCCGAGGACTTCGCCGCGCAGCTGACCGACGGCAACGCCGTGTACGCACTCCAGGTCACCGAGACCCCGTTCGAGACGACGGCGCTCGTCCGCCGAGCCGAGGTGGATCTGAGCTCGCAGCGCGCCTACTTCTACGAGAACGATCAGCTCGTGAACTCGTGGGCGATCTCCTCCGGCAGGCCGGGCCACGAGACCGAGACCGGGAAGTTCAAGATCCGCGCGCACGTGCGCATCCAGGACATGGGCGGCGCGTCGGCGGGTTACCTCACCAAGGACGTCCCCTGGGTCACCTACTTCAACGGCGACCAGGCCTTCCATGGCACGTACTGGCACAGCAACTTCGGAAGCGTCATGAGCCACGGCTGCGTGAACATGCCGATCTCGGCCGCGCAGTGGGTCTACGAGTGGGCGCCGGACGGCGTCGAGGTCCACGTCCACAACTGACCGACGCCTCCGGTCCACGGAGAGCATACGAAAAGGGCGGATGCCGAAGCATCCGCCCCTTTTCGTGCGTCCGCCGGGTCAGAGGGCGTCGATCACCGCGTTCAGCGTCGCGGACGGACGCATGATCGCCTCGACCTTCGCTGCGTCCGGGCGGTAGTACCCCCCGATGTCGGCAGGCGAGCCCTGCACGGCGTTCAGCTCGGCGACGATGTCCTGCTCCTGAGCCGTGAGCTTCTCGGCGATCGGCGCGAACGCTGCCGCGAGGTCGGCATCCTTCGTCTGCTTCGCCAGCTCCTGCGCCCAGTACAGGGCGAGATAGAAGTGGCTGCCTCGGTTGTCGATCGTGCCGAGCGCACGGCCGGGAGAGCGGTCCTCCTCCAGGAACGTGCCGGTCGCGGCATCCAGCGTCTCGGCCAGCACCCGCGCCTTCTCATTGCCTGCGAAGTCCGCGAAGTGCTCCAGCGAGGCGGCCAGCGCGAAGAACTCGCCCAGCGAGTCCCAGCGCAGGTAGTTCTCCTCGACGAGCTGCTGCACGTGCTTGGGAGCCGAGCCGCCCGCGCCGGTTTCGAACAGTCCACCGCCGGCGAGCAGCGGGACGATCGACAGCATCTTGGCGCTGGTGCCGACCTCGAGGATCGGGAACAGGTCGGTGAGGTAGTCGCGCAGCACGTTGCCGGTCACCGAGATCGTGTCCTCGCCGCGGCGCAGACGCTCGAGCGAATAGCGCGTGGCGTCCTCGGGCGCAAGGATCTCGATCGTGAGCCCGTCGGTGTCGTGATCCTCGAGGTACTCGTTCACCTTGGCGATCAGCGCCGCGTCGTGCGACCGGTCGGCGTTCAGCCAGAACACCGCGGGCGAGCCGGTGGCGCGGGCGCGCGAGACGGCCAGCTTCACCCAGTCGCGGATCGCGATGTCCTTGGTCTGAGTGGCGCGCCAGATGTCGCCCGCCTGCACGGTGTGCTCGATGACGACGTCACCCGACGAGGTGACGACCTGGATGCGGCCGGCCGCTGCGACCTCGAACGTCTTGTCGTGGCTGCCGTACTCCTCGGCGGCCTGCGCCATCAGCCCCACGTTCGGCACGGTGCCGATCGTGGCGGGGTCGAGCGGCCCATTGGCGATGACGTCGTCGATCGTGGCCTGGTAGACGCCGGCGTACGAGGAGTCCGGGATGACCGCGAGCGTGTCCGCCTCGCCGCCGTCGGCTCCCCAGAGCTTGCCGCCGTTGCGGATGAGCGCGGGCATCGAGGCGTCCACGATGACATCGCTCGGCACGTGCAGGTTGGTGATGCCCTTGTCCGAGTTCACGTACGAAAGACGCGGTCCGTCCTGGATGGCGCGGAAGAACGCCTCGGCGATCGCCTCGCCGCCGTCCAGGTCCGCCAGACCGGTCAGGATCGAGCCGAGACCGTCGTTGGCGCTCAGGCCGGCAGCGGCGAGCGCATCGCCGTGCTGTGCGAAGACATCCGCGAAGTACGCCTTGACGACGTGACCGAAGATGATGGGGTCCGAGACCTTCATCATGGTCGCCTTGAGGTGCACCGAGTACAGCACGTCGTCGGCCTTGGCCTCCGCGAGGGTCTCGGCGAGGAAGGCGTCCAGCGCCGCGGCCGACAGGAACGTGGCGTCCACGATCTCGCCGGGGAGGACCTTGAGGTTCTCCTTCAGCGCCGTGGTGGTTCCGTCCTCGGCGACGTGCTGGATCGTCAGCACGTCGTCGGCGGGGGCGACCCAGCTCTTCTCGTTCGCCTTGAAGTCGTCGTGACCCAGCGTCGCGACGCGGGTCTTCGACCCCTCTGCGAACGCCTTGTTGCGGTGCGGGTGCTTCTTGGCGTAGTTCTTCACAGCCAGTGGAGCACGACGGTCGCTGTTGCCCTCGCGCAGCACCGGGTTCACGGCGGAGCCCTTGATGCGGTCGTAGCGGGCGCGTACATCCTTCTCCTCGAGCGTGGACGGCTCGTCGGGGAAGTCCGGCACGTCGAAGCCCTGGGACTGCAGCTCGGCGATCGCCGCCTTGAGCTGAGGGATGGATGCCGAGATGTTGGGCAGCTTGATGATGTTGGCCTCGGGCGTCGTGGCCAGTCCGCCGAGCTCGGCGAGCGCGTCGGAGACGTTCTGGTCGGCGCTCAGCCGCTGCGGGAACGCGGCGAGGATACGGCCGGCGAGCGAGATGTCGCGCGTCTCGAGCGCGATCGATGCCTTTCCGGCGTACGCCTTCACGATCGGCAGGAGCGAAGCGGTGGCCAGAGCCGGTGCCTCGTCGGTGTAGGTGTAGATGATGGCGTCGTCGGTCACCGGGAGATCTCCGTTCACGAGGGCATTTGTCTCGATACCAAGATACCTGAGGCCCCGCCGCCGCGTTGATCCGAGGGATTCGTCCTCCTCTGGTGTCAGAACCACTGGGAGCGGTTACCCTGGGCTTATGTCGGAACTCCGTGTGGTCGAACTGTCCGCCGCGACGATCGTCGCGGTCAACAACCTGTCCCTGAAGCCCGGACAGGAGCAGTTCCTCGCGCCGGTCTCCTACGGGATCGCCGCCACGGTGATCAACCCGAAGACGTCGTGGCAGCGCGTGGTCCTCGATCGCAACGAGGTCGTCGGCTTCGTGAGCGCGAACTTCGATTCCGATGCGCCGGAGGAGCACTTCCGCTCGGTGCTGTGGCGGATCAACGTCGATGCCGATGACCAGGGCCGTGGCGTCGGACGATTCGCCGTCGAGGCACTCGTCGAAGAGGCGCGCAAGCGCGGTTTCGATCACGTCGATGTCATCTACGAGGCGGGCGAGGACGGGCCGGAGGCCTTCTTCACGCGCGTCGGATTCTCTCCCGTCGGTGAGACGGAGTACGGCGAGGTCATCGCCGAGATCCGGATCGACTCCTAAGACCGGCGGCGGGGCCTCGGATCCCCTCCCCCACCGAGACCCCGTCGCCTCCTTCTGCGCGCCCGCCGCGCCGCCGTCGAAGGGCACGACGTCGTTCGGGAACGGTCGTCAGGGTCGGTCGCCGGGGCGCGGGCGGTCCCGCCAGGCGGCGATGGCGGATGCCGCGGCCGCGGCCGCACGGTCGAGCACATCGGCCGACAGGGTGATGACCTGCTGAGCGGCGTCCTGCCATCCTGGGCCGACCGCCGGCCGTTCGCCCGCCGCGATGTGCGCCGCCTGCTCCGCGTCGTCGAAGGCGCGCTCGAGGCGCACCACGGAGAGCCGGTACGCGGTGTACTCAGCAGGCGTCACCTTTCCGGGTGCCGGCCGGCTCTCCTGCGCACGCTCGAGCGCGGACAGGAAGGCCGCCGTCTCCGGCACGTGCCCGTCGCTCATGGTCGGATACGCGATCATCCGCGCCGGATCGGTCTCGTACTGCATCCAGCGCACGAGCACGGTGTCGTGCTGGGCGCGCAGCCGTTCCAGCGGCGTCGGCTCGGATCTCGGCGGGATCTCAGCCCTCGCCGCGGTCACCCTGGCTCGCAGCGCCTTGACCGCGGCCGCCGCCGCCTTGGCCTCCCGCTGCGCGGTCTGCAGGTCCCGTCGGGCGCGGTTCACATCGTCCAGGCTCGCGCGCGACGCCGCCCGATCGGCTGAGACCCTGGTGAGATCGGTCTTCGCGACCCGTGCGGCGTTCTGCGCTGAGATCGCCTCGGCGATCGCGGCACGCAGCTCGAGCTTGGCGGCATCGTATGCCAGTCGTCGTTCGGCGTTCACTCTGTGCACTCCCCACGCGCCGGCCCCCACGGCACCGACTGCCGCCGGCGCCGCCCACCAGAACTCGGCCAGCAGCAGGGGGTCCATGCCCTTCATGCTAACCGGGGCGGATGCCTCGGCATCCGCCCCGGTCAGGATCAGACCAGCGTCTCCTGCCACGCGGCGTGCAGCTGGGCGAACTTGCCCGTGCCGCTGATGAGCGCCTCGGGGCTGTCGTCCTCGATGACCCGGCCGTGTTCCATCACGAGCACGCGGTCGGCGATCGCGACGGTCGACAGCCGGTGCGCGATGATGATCGCCGTGCGGTCGGCGAGCAGGGTCTGCAGGGCGTCCTGGATGAGCCGCTCCGACGGGATGTCCAGCGATGCGGTCGCCTCGTCGAGGATCAGCACCGCGGGGTCGGCCAGGAACGCGCGTGCGAACGAGATCAGCTGACGCTGACCGGCAGACACGCGCCCGCCTCGCTTGTTCACGTCGGTGTTGTAGCCGTCCGGCAGCGATGAGATGAACTCGTCGGCGCCGACCGCCTTCGCCGCGGCGCGGATCTCATCCAGCGTCGCGTCCGGCTTTCCGAGGGCGATGTTGTCCGCGACGGTTCCGCTGAACAGGTACGCCTCCTGCGTCACCATGACGATCGCCCGGCGGAGGTCCTTCGGGTGCAGCGAACGCAGGTCGACGCCGTCCAGCGTCACACGCCCCTCGGACGGGTCGTAGAACCGCGAGATCAGCTTCGCCAGCGTGGACTTCCCCGCTCCCGTCGTTCCGACGAGCGCCACGGTCTGGCCGGCGGGGATGTCGAGCGAGAAGTTCGGCAGGATCGTCTTCTCGCCGTTGTACCCGAAGGTGACCTCGTCGAACGAGACGTGTCCGCGCGACTCCCACAGATCCACTGGTTTCGTGGGGTCCGGAACCGTCGGGACCTCGTCGAGGACGCCGGACACCTTCTCCAGCGCGGCCGTCGCCGATTGGTAGGAGTTCAGGAACATGGCGATCTCCTGCATGGGCGCGAAGAAGTTCCGCACGTACAGGACGGCGCTCAGCAGGACGCCGATGCCGATCGCGCCGGTCGACACGCGCACGCCGCCCCAGAGCACCACGAACGCGGTCGTCAGCGCGGCGACGGCCATGAGCCCGGGCTCGAACGTGCCGAACAGCACCATCGATCGGCGGTTCACGTCGCGGTAGTCACCGGCCAGCTTGCGGAACGTCTTGTCGTTGCGCGGCTCCTTGCGGAACGACTTCACGGCACGGATGCCGGTCATCGTCTCGACGAACTGCACGATCACCTTCGCGCTGATGACCCGCGACTCCCGGTACACGAGTTGCGAACGCGAGTAGAACCAGCGCATCAGGAACGCCAGCGGAACGCCGGCGAGCAGCAGGATCAGTCCGGACTGCCAGTCAGCGATGATCAGGGCGATGAACGTGAAGATCCCGAACAGCACGCCGGAGACGAGGTTGTTCAGTCCGCCGTCCAGCAGCTCACGGATCGAATCCAGGTCGCTCGTCTGACGCGAGATGATGCGCCCGGACGTGTACGACTCGTGGAATTCCAGGCTCAGCTTCTGGGTGTGCAGGAAGATGCGCTTGCGCAGATCCAGCAGCACGGCCTGGGTGATCCGCGCCGCGATCACGACGTACCATCCGATGAGCGCGGCTGCCGTCGCCCCCGCGAAGATGTAGATGACGGTGACGAGGATCGCCGGCATCCAGTCCGCCTCGTCGAGCAGCATGGGCAGTGCCCGGTCGATTCCCAGCCCGATGAGGATCGGACCGGAGACCTGCAGCGCGGTCGACACGACGAGCACGACGGCGGCCAGCGCGATCCGCGCTCGCAGCGGCGTGATCAGCGAGCCGAGCAGGCGCAGCGAGCGACGCCGGATGGCCCTGCTCTCCTCGCGGGTGTAGTTGGAGCGATCCTCGCCCTGGGTTCCGGTGAGGGTCATGCCTGCACCTCCTCGTCCTCGCCTGCCGTGGAGTGCGCAAGCATCTCCTCCGTGATGATCGGGATCGCCCCGGTTCTGGCGGCTTCCTCGGCCTCGAGGCTCGAGATCACGTGCCGGTAGTGCGAGCTGGTCCGCAGCAGCTCGGTGTGGGTGCCGACGGCCGTGACCCTGCCCGACTCGAGCAGCGCGACACGGTCGGCGAGCGCCACCGTCGACGGGCGGTGCGCGACGACGAGCGCCGTGGTCTCGGCGAGCACGTGGCGCAGCGCCTCCTCGACGAGCGCCTCGGTGTCGACGTCCAACGCCGAGAGCGGGTCGTCCAGCACGAGGACCTTCGGTGCCGCGGCGACCGCCCTGGCGAGTGCCAGGCGCTGCCGCTGTCCACCGGACAGGCTCAGCCCCTCCTCGCCGATGATCGTCTCGGTGCCCTCAGGCAGAGCGTCCACGAACGCGGCCTGCGCGACGTCGAGTGCTTCGCGCATGACGCGCTCGCCCTCTTCGCTGTGCGGGTCGAGGTCGGCACGACCGAGAAGCACGTTCTCGCGCACGGTCGCCGAGAACAGCGTCGCGTCCTCGAACGCCATCGCGATGTGCGTGCGCAGCTCGGCCAGGGGCAGGTCGCGCACGTCGACGCCGTCGAGGGTCACCCGGCCGCCCGTCACGTCGTACAGACGTGCAGGCAGGGTCGTGAGCGTCGTCTTGCCCGAACCGGTGAGCCCCACCAGCGCCATGGTCTCGCCGGGGCGCAGCACGAGGTCGATGCCGTCCAGGAGGTCGCGCTCCGACGCACCGGCGTCCTGGTAGCGGAAGTGCGCGCTCTCGAAGGCGAGTTCGCCTCGGGGCTCGGCGATGTGCACCGGCTTCTCCGGGTCGGTGATCGAGTTCTTCTCGTTGAAGATGTCGAACACGCGGTCGGTCGCCGTGCGGGCGTCGAGCATGAACGAGAACAGGAACCCGATCGACTCGATCGGCCAGCGCAGCACGGTCGCCATCGCGAAGAACGCGAACAGCTGCGCCTCGTCGATCTGCCCCTGCCAGACCAGCCAGATGCCGGTGATCAGGCTCAGACCGAACGCGATCTGCGGCATGAGGTCCAACCAGAACCAGATCCGGCCGACGGCCCTGGCCTTGTTGAGCTCGGTCTCGCGCAGCGTCTCGGCCTGCGAGCTGAAGCGACGGAGGGCGTGCTGTCCGCGGCCGAACGCCTTCAGCACGCGGATGCCGTGCACGCTCTCCTCGACGCTCGTGGCGAGGTCGCCGGCCTGGTCCTGGCTCTGCCTCGCGAGCGCGCCGTAGCGCTTCTCGAACAGGTAGCCCTGGATCCACATCGGCACACCGGTGATGAGGAAGATCACTCCGAGCATCCAGTGCCACTGGAAAAGCAGCACGGAGCCGATGATGATCGTCAGCACGTTGACGACGAGGAGGATCAGACCGAACGCGATCCAGCGGCGGATCAGGCCGATGTCCTGCATCATGCGGCTGAGCAGCTGGCCGGACTGCCAGCGGTCGTGGAAGGCGACCGGCAGCGTCTGCAGCCGCGCGTAGATCTCGGAGCGCATCCGGAACTCGACCTCGGTCGCCGGGGTGAGGACGAACCAGCGGCGCAGCCACACCATGGCTGCCTCGCCGAAGCCGAGCAGGAGCACGACGGCGGCGCCGCCGACGATGAGCCCGAGGTTGACGGACTGTGCTTCGAGGCCGCGCACGACCTGCTCGAGCACGATCGGCACCATCAGCGCGATGATCGCGGCGGCGAGCGCACTTCCGGCGCCGCCGACGAGGCGCCAGACGATCGGACGGACGAACGGCTTCAGCCGCCACAGAGCGGCCGGAGTGGAGAGAGAGACGGAGGAAGGAGGGATATGCGGAGCAGGGGTGGCAGACATGACTCTCAGAAGTGACGAGGCGAAAGAGGAGACGAAAAAGCGCGCCGACAGCGTGGCTGCGACGGCGTGCGAACGGAGATCGAAGAGGAGGATCTACCCGCGGCAGGTCGCCACGTGAATCCCCGGAGCGGACACCTGTGCGACGGCGATCGAGATCATGATGTCCTCCTCGGGGTGGGGTGATGCCGCCCGGTCGGTGCGACAGCCCACCAGCCTATGCCTGTGAACCAGCTGGGTGCAAGACTTTCTCCTGACGTTTTGACACGTGTCACCCGGAACAGCGGTTCAGGCGGCCGCCTCGCGGGCCAGCAGGGACTGCTTCACGTCGAGCCCCCAGGCAAAGCCGCCGAGCGAACCGTCGGTGCGCAGCACACGGTGGCACGGCACGAACAGCGCCGGGGCATTGCGCGCGCAGATGGATGCCGCGGCCCTGACCGCGCTGGGCTGGGCGAGCGCCGCCGCGAAGCCGGTGTACGTCAACGGCGCACCCGCATCGATGCGCCGAAGGGCCGCCCAACCGCGTAGCTGCATCTCGGTGCCGAACTGCGCGACGCGGACCTCGTCGATCGCGCCGAGGTCGCCGCCGTAATAGGCCGATACGGCGTCAGCGGCATCCGTCGCCCCCTCGCGCACAGCGGTGGGACGGTTGCGCACCGCGAGTCTGGCGAGGATCTCGTCCTGCTCCCCCGTCCAGCCCGAGGCCAGCACGCGCTGCTCCTCGTCCGCCAGGATCGTGAAGGCCCCGTCCGGGGTGTCGATGGTCTGGATGATCGCGGTCATGAGTTCTCCTCGGTTCGATTCGAGCGGGTTCGCGGGGTGCGCACGGGCGCCGCCCGCCACAGATGCGCGGTGAGATAGCTGCGCCACGGCGCTGTACGGGTCGCCCAGGCCGTCAGAGCGGCGGGATCGGACGGGATGCCGAGCGCCGCGGCGCCCGAGCGGACGGCGACGTCTCCCGGGAGGAACACGTCGGGGTCGCCGAGCACGCGCATCCCGACGTAGCCGGCCGTCCAGGGGCCGATGCCCGGCATGGCGATCAGCGCGGCGCGCTGCTCCAGCGCATCGTCGCCGACGGTGAGACGAAGACCCCCGTCGGCGAGGGACGCCGCCGCGTGCGTGATGGCGCGGATCCGTGCGGCGGGTCCGCGCAGCACCTCGGAGCCGTGCTCGGCGATGGCCGCCATCGTCGGGAAGAGGATGCCGTCGTCGACCCGTTCGCCCAGCCGGTCGGCGAGCGCCGTCAGCGCGGTGCGCGCCGCGGCGACCGTGATCTGCTGGCCCACCATCGCGCGGATGAGCATCTCGTGCGGGTCGGCGGCGCCGGGGACGCGGATCCCCGGCGTGCGGGCCACCGCGTCGGCGAGCTCCGGGTGGTTCGCGAGGGCGGCATCCACGGCGACGGGGTCGGCGTCGAGATCGAACAGCCGACGCGCCGTCGCGACGAGCGGCGTCAGGTCGCCGAGCCGGCTGACCCGTGCCCGCAGCCGCAGGCGCCCCTCCTGCTCTCGGATCTCGAACCATGCCGGGCCGCCGGGCATCCGCAGATGACGCGCGAAGGATGTCGCCGTGGCCTGTTCGACGCCCGGGAGAGCGCGAATCGACATCCAGGCGAACACGCCCGCGGCGTCGAGCGGTTCGCGATG
Organism: Microbacterium sp. M28; assembly: GCF_025836995.1. Lineage (NCBI taxonomy): Bacteria > Bacillati > Actinomycetota > Actinomycetes > Micrococcales > Microbacteriaceae > Microbacterium > Microbacterium triticisoli. The sequence continues at coordinate 2,395,388 of NZ_CP107546.1, forward strand.
CGGCAGCAGCAGGTCGATCTCGCCCGGAGCGCACACGCTCGTGCGGTGGCGCCGGGCGCGCAGTTCGGTCGGGGTCATGCCGAACACCTCGCGGATCGTGTCCCCCGCCTGACGGATGCTGGCGAAGCCGGCCGAGAAGACGACATCGGAGATCGGCATGTCGGTGCCGACCAGCAGCATCCGGGCGGTGTGCGCGCGATGCGCCCTGGCCAGTGCGAGTGGTCCGGCACCGAGCTCGTTCGTCAGCAGTCGGGTCAGATGCCGGCTCGAGTAGCCCAGGCGAGCGGCGAGACCCGGCACCCCCTCGCGTTCGACGACGCCGTCGGCGATCAGGCGCATCGCCCGCGCCGTCGCGTCTCCGCGGAGATTCCACTCGGGAGAACCGGGCGCCGCCTCCGGAAGGCAGCGCTTGCAGGCACGGTAACCGGCTTCGTGCGCCGCAGCACTGGTCGGGAAGAACGTGACGTTCTCGGGCTTGGGCGTGCGCGCAGGACAACTGGGTCGGCAGTAGATCCCCGTCGAGCGCACGGCCGTGACGAACTGCCCGTCGAAGCGGACATCGCGCGCGTCGATGGCGCGGTATCGCTCATCGAAGGTCAACATCGTCAGGCTCATGCCTCAACTCTGACATGGCCGGATGCCGCGTGCGCGCGGAAATCGGACATGACTGTCGAGGCTCGGTCCCCGCACACCGCGCCGTGTGTCCGGGTCGGTGCGGGATGCCGCCCCCATCACCCGCAGAAACCAGGACACCCCGGCGAATGCACGCCAGGGGTGTCCGCAGAAGCACGGGGATCAGTGGAAGAAGTGCCGCTCTCCCGTGAAGAACATCGTGACGCCGGCAGCCTTGGCAGCCGCGACGACCTCGTCATCACGGACCGAGCCGCCGGGCTGCACGATGGTCGTGATGCCGGCATCGAGCAGCACCTGCGGTCCGTCGGCGAACGGGAAGAACGCGTCGGATGCGGCGACCGAACCGGCCGCCCTGTCCCCCGCCCGCTCCACCGCGAGGCGGCAGGAGTCGACGCGGTTGACCTGGCCCATGCCGATGCCGACCGTCGCGTTGCCCTTGGCGAGGACGATCGCGTTCGACTTCACCGCACGGCAGGCCTTCCACGCGAAGATGAGGTTCTGCATCTCCTCGTCCGCCGGGCGCTCACCGGAGACCAGCTCCCAGTTCTTCGCGACGGATTCGATGTCGTCGGGGAACCGGTCGGCGTCCTGCAGCAGCAGTCCGCCTGAGACGAGCCGCACGTCCATCTGCTCCTGACGCCAGTCGGCGGGCAGCTGCAACAGGCGCAGGTTCTTCTTGGCCTTGAAGACCTCCAGCGCCGCAGGCTCGAACGCCGGTGCGACGATGACCTCGGTGAAGATGTCCTTGAGGTTCTCGGCCATCTTCAGCGTCACGGTGCCGTTCGCGGCGATCACGCCGCCGTAGGCCGACACCGGGTCGCACTCGTGCGCACGCAGGTGCGCGCTGGCGATCGGGTCGAGGGCGTTCGGTGCCGTCGTCGCGATGCCGCACGGGTTGGCGTGCTTCACGATCGCGACCGCGGGCAGCACCATGTCGAACGCGGCGCGCAGCGCAGCATCCGCGTCGACGTAGTTGTTGTACGACATCTCCTTGCCCTGCAACTGCACCGCCTGAGCGATGCCGTGGCCGCCGACGCGGGAGTAGATCGCGCCGCGCTGGTGCGAGTTCTCGCCGTAGCGGAGCGTGGTCAGGCGCTCGGCTTTGATCGTCAGGTGCGCGGGCAGCTCGCCGCCGTCCGACAGCGTGCCCTCGGCGAACCATGCCGCGACGGCGGTGTCGTATGCCGCCGTGTGGGCGAACGCGCGGGCCGCGAGTTCGCGGCGCTGCGAGAAGCTGGTACCGCCGGCTGCGACGGCGTCGATGATCGCAGGGTAGGACTCCGGGGAGACCACGATGGCGACGTTCGCGTGGTTCTTCGCCGAAGCGCGCACCATGGCGGGTCCGCCGATGTCGATCTGCTCGACCACATCGTCTCCGACCGCGCCGGAGGTGACGGTCTCCACGAACGGATAGAGGTTCACGACGACGAGCTCGAAGGGCGCGATCTCCAGGTCGGCCAGCTGACGCTCGTGGTCGGCCAAGCGCAGGTCGGCGAGCAGGCCGCCGTGGATGCTGGGGTGCAGCGTCTTGACACGGCCGTCGAGCATCTCGGCGACGCCCGTGACGGCGGCGACGTCGGTGACGTCGTATCCGGCATCCCGGATCGTCGCGGCCGTCGAGCCGGTCGAGACGATCTCGACGCCCGCGGCGGCGAGTGCCTCGGCGAGCGCCAGCAGGTCGGTCTTGTCGCTCACCGACACCAGCGCGCGCCGGATCGGCACGATGTCGCGGTCACGGTAGAGAGTGGGATCGTGGCGGGGGCCGGCCATGGAGGGCTCCTTCGTGCGTCGGGTGTTCAGGAAGCGGTTGTCAGATCGATGTCGCCGGTCGCGATGGCGCGGACCACATCGATCAGAAGGCGTCGCTCGACCGGCTTGATGCGGTCGTGCAGAGTGTGCTCTGTGTCGCCGGGCTGCACGGGCACGCGCTCCTGCGCGAGGATCGGTCCGGAGTCCACGCCGTCGTCGACGACGATCACACTCGCCCCGGTCTCCGTGACGCCGGCGGCGAGAGCGTCGCGGACGCCGTGCGCGCCGGGGAACTCCGGCAGGTACGCGGGATGCGTGTTGATGATGTGCGGCGCGTACCGGGCAACGAGCGCCGCGGGAAGCAGACGCATGAGTCCGGAGAGCACGATGAGATCCGGCGACCAGACGTCGAGCTGCCGGGCGAGTTCCTCCCCCCACTGCTCGCGCGTCGCGAAGGCGCGGAACGGCACCGAGAAGCTCGGGATGCCGAACTCCTCCGCATGCGCGAGACCGTCGGCTTCCCGGTCGGCGCCGACGACGACGATCCGAGCGGGGAAATCGGGGTGACGAGCGGCTTCGAGGAGGGCCCGAAGATTGGAGCCCGCGCCCGAGATGAGGACGGCGACCGTGAGCACCCGGTCAGTCTACCGGCGGTCGGAGGTGCCGCCGTCGCCGCGGTCGTCACGGAAGAAGCCGGACTCGTCGATGGGGGCGGTCTCGCCCTCGTCGCCGAGGACCGCATCCGCCCGCGCATGCAGTGCGGCGATCGGCGCATCGACCTCGACCGGGGAGACGCCCATCTGAGCGGTCCAGCGATCGGTTCGTTCCTCGGCGAGCTCGTCGCGGTTGCGCGGCGACAGCAGCAGGATGCCCGCACCGACCAGCACTTCGGCGCCGATGGCCAGCGCGAACCAGCCGGGGTGCGGGCCGACATCGGCGAGGCGTCCGGGCCCGATCGAACCAGAGGCCGCCGACGCTGCGAGTCCCGCGACCAGCGCGGACAGCGCGGCGATGCCGCCGGCGATCACGGCTCGAGGCGCCCACCCCACCGCGGTCTGCTCCCAGACGAGGCGCGAGCGCACCATCCATCCGGCGACCGCACCAGCGGCGACGGGGATCAGAACCACGATCAGCATCCAGATGGAGCTGTGCTCCGGCATCAGCCCGAACATCGGGATGCCGGGGACGACGCCGAGCTGGGTGCCGGCGGGCGAGACCGCGGTGCCGACGCCGACCGCGAAGCCGGGACCGGCCAGCCACGAGACGGCCCAGACGATGACGGTCGGCAGATAGGCGAGCTGTCCCAGAGTGATGACGGTGGCACCGAGACCATCGACGCGCGCCGCCTCGAACAGGGTCACGACCTCGCTGCCGCGCAGCAGCACCATGAGGGCGACCGACAGGGCGCCGACCCCGGTGAGGATGACGGTCACGATCGCGGTTCCCCGCAGCGCCTCGGCCGGCACGGGCCCGCAATCGCCCCATCCGTCCACTGCGTCGTGCACGCGGTCGACGAGTCCGTCGTCCCCTTCGCGCCAGGCCTCGACCACGGCGGCTCCGACGGCTCCGACCAGATAGCAGCCGGCCGGGAACAGGATGCCGAGCACCGGAGATGCCGTGATGCCCGCGACGTGCGAGGTCATGACGACGCCGGTCGTGATCGCGGCGAAGGCCGCCGAACCGGCCAGCACACCGGTCCCCCATGCACCCGAGCGTGCGGCTCGGCGTCCTGACCGGGCGGCGGCGAAGATCGTGAACAGCAGGAACGCCATCGGCGCGACGGAGAGCGTGAACACCGCGGCATCCGATCCGATGCCGACCGCGACGAGCATCTCGTCGGGAAGGACGACATCGAGCGGGACCGCATGCCCGAACTGCCACAGGATGCCCGTCGCCGGCCACAGCGCTCCCCAGTCGGCGTCGACGCCGAACGCGAATGTCCACAGCAGCGTCAGCGGTGCGAGCAGCACCGTCAGCCCCACGGCGGCCGCGATGGCGGCATCGACGGCGGCGAGGAGCGCGACGAGGAGGCGTTGCATGACTCAACGAGACTACGACGAGTTGCCGACAGTCCCCCGGGGGCGCGCGCGATGGCCGCCACACGGTAACGTTTCTGCGGAGGTCCCCCGATGACAACTGCCCCTGCCCCCGCGCCGACCACGTCCGCGGAGCCCAAGAACGCGCTCGACAGATTCTTCGAGATCTCGAAGCGCGGATCGACGATCGGCACCGAGATCCGCGGAGGCCTGGTCACCTTCGTGACGATGGCCTACATCGTGATCCTCAACCCGATCATCCTGTCCACGCCCGATGTGGCCGGTGACACGCTGCCCGGCCCCGCCGTGGCGGCCGCGACCGCGCTCACGGCCGGTGTCATGACCGTGCTGTTCGGCGTCATCACCCGACTGCCGTTCGCCTTCGCCGCCGGTCTCGGGATCAACGCGTTCCTCGCGTTCTCCGTCGTCGGGTCCGTCACGTGGGCCGAGGCCATGGCCCTGGTGATGATCAACGGAATCGTCATCGTGCTGCTGGCTGCGACCGGCCTGCGGAAGATGATCTTCGACGCCGTGCCCGTGCAGCTCAAACTCGCGATCACGGTCGGCATCGGCCTGTTCATCGCCTTCATCGGCTTCGTGAACGCCGGATTCGTCACGGCGACGGGCAACCCCTCTCCCCCGGTGGATCTCGGCATCGGCGGATCCGTCGCGAGCGTCCCGACGCTGCTGTTCGTCATCACGCTCCTCCTGGGCGGCGTGCTCATCGCACTGCGCATCAAGGGCGCGATCCTGATCGCGCTCGTCGGCGGGACCGTCATCGGCGCGCTCATCAACCTCATCTGGAACGTCGAGGGGCTCGGGTTCGACTTCTCGGGCGGCATCGTCGGTCTGCCGGATCTCAGCCTCATCGGCGCCGTGGACTTCTCCTTCGACTTCGCCAAGGTGAGCTTCGTCGCTCTCGTGATGTTCGTCTTCACCCTGGTGTTCTCGAACTTCTTCGACGCCATGGGCACGATGACCGGTCTCGCCAAGGAGGCCGACCTCGCCGATGCGAAGGGCGACTTCCCTCGTATCAAGTCGGCGCTGGTGGTCGAGGGTGTCGGTGCGATCGTCGGCGGTGGCACCTCGTCGTCGTCCGCGACGGTGTTCGTCGAGTCGGGCGCCGGCATCGGCGAAGGGGCGCGAACGGGCTTCGCGACCGTCATCACGGGTGGCCTGTTCCTGCTCGCGATGTTCTTCACGCCGCTCACGGCGCTGGTCCCCGGCGCGATCGCGGGTGCGGCGCTCGTGCTCGTCGGTGCGATGATGCTGTCGCAGATCAAGCACATCGACTTCGCCGACTTCCGCGTGCTGCTGCCGGTGTTCCTGACGATCACCGTCATGCCGATGACCTACTCGATCGCCAACGGCATCGGCGCGGGCTTCGTCAGCTGGATCGTCGTGAACGCGCTGTCCGGCAAGGCGAAGACGATCCACCCGCTGCTGTGGATCGTCGGCGTCGGCTTCGTCCTGTTCTTCGCCCGCGGCCCGATCGAGGCTGCCTTCGGCGTCGCCTGATCGACGATCATGACGGAGGGGTCGGATGCTTCGGCATCCGACCCCTCCGTCGTCTTGCGCCGGTCAGTCGGCGGCGTACGCCGCGGCGAATCCCGCGGTGGGCTCGATGGGCTCGATGACGTCGACAAGGACGCCGCCCGGCGCCTCGACGATGAAGTGACGCTGGCCGAAGGCCTCGTCCCGCAACGGCAGGCGCTCGGGAAGTCCGAGCTCGCCGACCATGCGCGCGTGCTCCGCGGCAGCGTCCGGCACTTCGACGTTCAGCAGCAGGCCGCGCACGGGTTCCCGGAACCCGACGGGGATGGTCTCGTGCCGGTGATCCAGGACGGCGAGCTCTCCCCCGTGGAAGCGCATACTCACATACCAATCGGCCTCGAAGGTCGTCTCGAAACCGAGCACCTCGCGATAGAACCGCGTGGCCGCCGCGACCTCGTCGACCATGAGCACCGGATAGAAACTCGTGATGTCCATCTTCTCCCTTTACATACACGCTGTTTGTAACGACTGGAGCTACGATACATACACCAAGCACGTAAAGGAAGCCCCATGCCGAGAGCCAGCGCCGCCGAAGCCGCCGAGACGGCCCGGCGCATCCTGGACGTCGCGACCACGCACTTCGCCGAGCACGGGTTCGGCGCGGCATCCGTGGAGGACATCGCCCGCAGCGCGGGTGTCACGCGTGGCGCGGTCTATCACCACTACGCCTCCAAGACCGGACTGTTCTCCGCCGTCGCGGCCGCGCAGCAGCGGTCGGTCGCAGAGTCGATCGCGGCGGCGACCGAGCGCTCGGAACCGGCGGAAGCTCTGCGCGACGGCAGTCACGCGTTCCTGGATGCGATCACACGCGGAGCGGTCGCGCGCATCCTCCTCATCGACGGGCCCGCCGTCCTGAGCTGGCAGGACTGGCGAGGCATGGACGCCGCCGGCCCCGAGTCGGAGCTGCGCACGGGCCTGAGCGAAGTCGGCCTCTCCCCCGCGCTCGTCGACGCCATGACCGCCGCGTTGTCCGGTGCGATGAACGAGTTGGCGCTCCTGCTCGTCCGCCACCCGGGCGATGCCGAATCGCATGCCGCGGCGCACCGAGCGCTGGACCACCTGCTGGACGGCATCCTCTGATCACGCCGACGCGGGGCAGCCGGGTTTGCTGGATGGGCACCTGCCATTAACGTGCCCGTGACACCGTGTCCTCGTGCCCGCACGCTCCACGAACACCCGGAAGCTGCACCTCGCGGTCGCCGAGAAGATCCTTGCGGAACTCGAATCGGGTCTGCTCGCCTCCGATGATGTGCTCCCCAGCGAGTCGGCCCTGGCAGCTCGCTACCGCGTAGCCAGGGGTACCGTCCACCGGGCACTCGAACACATCGCGACAACGCATCATCGGCTCTCGCGGCGCGGCGCCAGGTGGATCATGCATCCGACGACGCTCGCTCAGGACGTGACCCAGCTGCGATCCTTCGGCCAATGGGCCAAGGCGATCGGCCATCGCCCCGGTGGGCGCACCGTGTCCAGCGTCGAAGGACGTTCGACCGAGGAGGAGGCGCACGCGCTCGGCATCGGCCTGCATCGCCCTGTGCTGCGGATCACACGGCTGCAGTCGCTCGACGGAGCTCCCGTCATGGTCAAGCGGACGACCTTCCCGCAATGGCTGATCCCCACGATCGCCCGCGTCCCGCCCGATGCCAGCTCGATCATGGAGGTCGTCGAGCACGTTCACGGTCCTCAGCTCGCGCACGGCGAGCACGTCATCTCCGCCGTTCTTCCCGACACCGAGGACGCGCGACTGCTCGGCGTGCCGCGCAGCACGCCGCTTCTGCGCATCCAGCGCACGGCGCGGACGTTCGACGGGCGCCCGTTCGAGTACAGCGACGACCGCTACCTGTCGACCGCGACGTCGCTGAGCATCGTGAACTCGGCGCGTCAGCCGACGCGCAGCTGAGGCCGCCCGCCGGCGCCGTCGCTGTCGTTCTGTGACCGTCGGCCCGTCTCGTCACGCCACGTCACGAAGTCTTCCCTCCGCGTCGAACGCGCGGCCCGACACCGTGCACCGGCCGTCACGATGCCGCCCGTTGAGTGGAGCCGCCAGGGGACTGCCTGGCGCTCCTCGACGGAAGGACCCGCATCATGACCACCTCCCCTCGCCGGCGCAGACGCGTCCGCGCCGCGTGCATCGCCACTGCCGTGCTCGCCGGTGCGCTGTCGCCGCTCGCGGCGGCGGCCTCGCCTGTTCCGGCGGAGACGCCGCCGGCAAGCGACCGCGTCTTCCTCGCCGAGGACTTCGAATCCGGAAGCATCCCCGCCGGCTGGAACACCATCGCCGGGTCATGGAGCGTCCAGGACGGCGCACTCGTCGGAGTCGGCGGCGCGGAAGACGCCAAGCTCACCTTCGGTGAGCATCGCACGGACTTCGCCATCGACGTCGACGTTCGCTTCGATTCGGCCGCCAACAGCGCACGCTGGCTCTCGCTGCTGCTGGATGCTCCGTCGGACGGCTCGCACCCCTGGCAGCAGGCGGCGGTGCGCAACGGCTCATCGGCGGCGAACGGCGTCGAATTCGCGCAGCGCACGCCGGCGAACGGCTGGAACGTCACCGACACCGGCTCGACCGAAGCCGACATCGGACTCGGCACCTGGGCGCATCTGCGCGTCGAGGTGAACGACAACGTCGGCACCTGGTACATCGACGGCGAGAAGGTCATGACCACGCGACAGCTCGTGCGCACCGCTGACGGAGTGCAGGGACTCATCGCGAACAACTCCCAGGTGCGCTTCGACAACCTCGTGCTCACCGAGATCGACCCGCTGCCGCCCATCTCGATCCGCGCACCCGGCGAGACCGGCGTCGTGGTCGGGCACCGGGGCAACTCGTCCGTGGCGCCCGAGAACACGATGCCGGCTTTCGTCTCGACGACCCGGTCGGGAGCGGACTACTTCGAGATCGACATCGCCCTCACCAAGGACGGCATCCCCGTGGTCATGCACGACGGCACCGTCGACCGCACCACCGACGGCACCGGTGCGGTCAGCGCTCTCACCCTCGACGAGATCCGCGCGCTCGACGCGGGGTCGTGGTTCTCGCCCGCGTTCGCCGGAACGAAGGTGCCGACGTTCGACGAGGTGCTCACCTACGTGGCAGGCGGCGGTGCGGACGTCGTCATCGAATACAAGGGCGATTGGAACGTCGATGACACGCGCATGACCGTCGACATGATCGAAGCCGCCGGTGTCGAGAACAAGGTCCTGGCACAGAGCTTCAGCGCCACCACCGTCGGCAACTTCGCCTCGGTGGCACCGGATCTGCCGCTGGCGTGGCTCACCGGAGGGATCGATCCGGCGATCATCGCCACGGCCGAACAGCTCGGCGCCGACGCCGTCAACCCCAGCAACGCGACGGCCGAGACCGTCAAGGCCGCGCATGACGCGGGGCTCGGTGTGTTCGTCTGGACGCAGAACAGCGCGACCGCATGGCAGTCGCTGACCGCCATGGGCGTGGACGGCATCATCACCGACCGTCCTGACGCCCTCGTGGGATGGATGCAGCGCTACAACCAGGCGCCGCCGACGACCGAACAGCCGCACCCGGGCGAGAACGAGCAGTCGCTGGCGGTCAGCGTGCCCGAGGCGAACCAGCCGTCCGGGGAGTTCACCTGGCGGTTCAGCTCGCAGGACGTCGTGTCGCTCGGCGAGGCGGCTCCGCTCGGCGACGGATATGTCGCCACCGGCGTGCTGAACGACATCGAGATCACCGACACCCGTGCGAACCCCGCGGCCCCCTGGACCCTGTCCGGTCAGGCCTCGGCGTTCGCCTCGGGTGCGGACTCCTTCGACTCCAGTGCCCTGGGGTGGACACCGCGCCTGAATGCCGAGGGCGCCGGCGCAGTGCCAGGGGCCCCCGTCTCGCCGGGGGTCGACGGCGGCCTGTCCCGCAGCGCCGTTCTCGTCTCGGCACCGAGCGACGAGTACAAGGGCGTCGAGACGGCGGTCGTCACAGCCGACCTCGACCTTCGTCTGCCGTTGGCGCAGGCAGCCGGCGACTACACGTCGACCCTCACCGTGACCGTCATCCAGTGATCGTGTGCAGGGCGCAGCCGCCTCGGCTGCGCCCTGCACCGCATGCCTCACCGAATCCCCGAAAGGCTCCCACGATGTCTCGATTCCTCCCCCGTCGTCCCGGTCTCGTCATCGGTGCCGGCGCCGCGGCGGCTCTGGTCCTGCTGACGACCGTCACGACGTCGGCGTTGAGTGCCCGCGCCGACACTCCCCTCGCTGCCTCCGCTGCCGCCGGCTCGGGCGACGTCGCGTGGAGCATGATGCCCGTCATCACCGACGTCGGCGAAGAGCGCAGCAACTTCAGTTACGCGCTCGAACCGGGCGCAGCCATCGAGGATGCCGTCCTCGTGCGCAATTCCGGAGCCGCGGAGCTGACCCTCGGCGTGTACGGATCGGATGCCTACACCGATGATGCCGGCGCCCTCGACGTGTCCGCGGCCGAGGCCGGAGCCACCGGCGTCGGTGGCTGGATCACGGCAGAGGCGGCGAGCATCCGACTCGCCCCCGGCGAAGTCGTGCGACTGCCGTTCACGGTGACCGTGCCGCCGGATGCGCAACCGGGAGAGCACGCGGGCGCACTGCTCACCGTGCGCGAGAGCGTCGGCGACACCGTATCCGTCGACATGCGCTACGCCACACGCGTCACCGTGACCGTCGCCGGCGAACTGACCGCCGGATTCGCCGTCGATCGCCCTCAGGTCATGGTCTCGACCGGGTTCTGGCCGTGGGACCGGGCCGTGGCCGCCGTCGATTACACCGTCCGCAACACCGGCAACACGCGCCTGTCCGCGGTCCAGCTCATCACCGCGCCCGGAGTGGAGCTCTACTCGACACCCGACGCGGCATCCGGCTTCCGGAGCCTCGCGGAGCTGCTCCCGGATGCCGAAGTCGACGTCCACGCCGCCGTCGACGGGCTGTCCGCGTGGTCGCCGATCATCCCGGTCGAGGTGGCCGTGTCACCGACCGTGCTCGTCACGAACACCGACAGCCCGCCGACCGTCGCCCAGGAACGCGTGGCGCTCTCCGCTCTCGCGGTTGCGCCGGGGTGGTGGGTGCTGGCGGTCGGCGCCGGTCTGATCGTCTTCCTCGTGGCCCTCGTCGCGGTACGGACGCGGCGTCGCCCGACCACGGCCTCCGAGGGCTCCTGAGCATCACGCGGACGCAACGAAGGCCCGGGGTGGAGCCCGGGCCTTCGTCTACAGCTTAGCGCGTCAGAGCGACTCGACGATCTCACGCATGAGCGCGGCGGTCTCGCTCGGCGTCTTGCCGACCTTCACACCGGCGGCCTCGAGGGCCTCCTTCTTCGCCTGCGCCGTGCCTGCCGAGCCGGAGACGATCGCGCCGGCGTGGCCCATCGTCTTGCCCTCGGGTGCGGTGAAGCCTGCGACGTAGCCGACGACCGGCTTGGTGACGTTCGCCTTGATGTAATCGGCGGCACGCTCCTCGGCGTCTCCGCCGATCTCACCGATCATGACGATCGCCTTGGTCTCGGGGTCGGCCTCGAACGCGGCGAGCGCGTCGATGTGCGTCGTGCCGATGACCGGGTCGCCGCCGATGCCGATGGCGGTGGAGAAGCCCAGGTCGCGCAGCTCGAACATCATCTGGTAGGTCAGCGTGCCCGACTTCGAGACGAGGCCGATCGGACCCTTGCCGGTGATGTTGGCCGGCGTGATGCCGACCAGCGCCTCACCGGGCGTGATGATGCCGGGGCAGTTCGGGCCGATGATGCGGGTCTTGTTGCCCTTGGACTGCGCGTACGCCCAGGCCTCGGCGCTGTCACCGACGGGAACGCCCTCGGTGATGACGACCAGCAGCGGGATCTCGGCGTCGATGGCCTCGATCATCGCGGCCTTGGTGAAGGCGCCGGGGACGAAGGCGATCGACACGTCGGCGCCGGTCTCCTTGATGGCTTCTTCGACCGAACCGAAGACGGGCAGCTCGACGGGGTTGCCGTCCTTGTCCGTGTGCGAGACCGTCGTGCCTGCCTTGCGGGCGTTGACGCCGCCCACGACCTGCGTGCCGGCCTTCAGCATCAGCGCGGTGTGCTTGGTGCCCTCGCCGCCGGTGATGCCCTGGACGATGACCTTGGAGTCCTTGTTGAGGTAGATCGACATTTCTCTGATTCCTTCGTCTCAGGCGTTCGCCAGCTCAGCGGCCTTGTCGGCGCCCTCGTCCATCGTGGCCGCGAGGGTCACGAGCGGGTGCGCATACTCCGCGAGGATCGCGCGTCCCTCCTCGACGCGGTTGCCGTCGAGGCGGACGACCAGCGGCTTGGACGCCGTCGTGCCGAGCGTCTCGAGGGCGCCCTTGATGCCGTTCGCGACCGCGTCGCACGCCGTGATGCCGCCGAACACGTTCACGAACACGCTCTTGACCTGCGGGTCACCGAGGATGACGTCCAGACCGTTCGCCATGACCTCGGCCGACGCTCCGCCGCCGATGTCGAGGAAGTTGGCCGGCTTCACGCCGCCGTGGTTCTCACCGGCGTAGGCGACGACGTCGAGCGTCGACATGACAAGCCCTGCGCCGTTGCCGATGATGCCGACCTGGCCGTCGAGCTTGACGTAGTTCAGGCCGCTCTTCTTGGCCTTGGCCTCGAGGGGGTCCGCTGCATCCTTGTCCTCGAGCTCTTCGTGCTCGGGGTGGCGGATCTCGGAGGCGTTCTCGTCGAGCGTCACCTTGCCGTCGAGCGCGATGATGTCACCCGACTCGGTGCGCACCAGCGGGTTCACCTCGACCAGCGTGGCGTCCTCGCCCTTGTAGACCTCGAAGAGCTTCACGAAGACGTCGGCGACCTTCTCGACGAGGTCCTCGGGGAAGTTCGCGGCGCGAGCGATCTCGATCGCCTTGTCCTTGTCGATGCCGGTCAGCGGGTTGACCTCGACGCGCGCGAGCGCCTCGGGCTTCTCGACGGCGAGCTGCTCGATCTCCATGCCGCCCTCGACGGAGCACAGCGAGAGGTAGGAGCGGTTGGCGCGGTCCAGGAGCACGGAGAAGTAGAACTCCTCGGCGATCGCCGCACCCTGCGCGACCATGACGCGCTTGACGACGTGACCCTTGATGTCCAGTCCGAGGATGGCCTTGGCCGCCTCGTAGGCCTCGTCGGGAGTCTTGGCGACCTTCACGCCACCGGCCTTGCCGCGGCCGCCTGTCTTGACCTGAGCCTTGACGACGACCACACCGCCGATCTTCTCGGCTGCCGCTTTCACCTCCTCAGGAGTGTCCGCGACGATGCCGGCGAGAACCGGCACTCCGTACTTCTCGAAAAGGTCTCGTGCCTGGTACTCGTAGAGATCCACGTGCAGTCCTTCGCTGGTTGCGGCGGGTGGGACGCGACAAGAATGTCGGTTGCCGATAGATGAATCGACCCGATCCCCCAGCCTACTACCGTCTGTCATCAGCCTTTCGCGCCGGTCTAGGCTTCTCGCTATGCACGAATCCGCAGAACCGCGCTCCGCCGTCGTCGCCGCTGCGCTCGAACTGTTCCAGGCGCAGGGCTACGACCAGACCTCCGTGGAGCAGATCGCGAGGGCCGCCGGCGTGAGCCGGTCGACCTTCTTCCGCCAGTTCGGTGGCAAGGAGGATGTGGTCTTCGCCGACCACGAGGTTCTTCTGGAGGAGCTGCGCGCATTCCTCGCCGAGGGCCACGGCGACCCCTGGGCCGCGGTGTGCGAGGCATCCGAGCGGGTCTACGCGCACTTCGCGCACGACCCCGAGATGGCGCGGCAGCGCTATCAGATCGTGCGGCAGGTGCCGGCGCTGCGCGAGCGCGAGATCATCACGGTGTTCCGATACGAGCGGCTGTTCGACGAGTACCTGCGCCAGGCGATGCCCGGCATCGATCCGCTGGATGCGGTGGGTTTCGCCGCTCTGGTCACGGCCGTCCACAATCATGTGCTGCGCCGTCTGCTGCGCGAGGCCAAGAAGGTTCCGGTGTCGACGCTGCAGTCGGCCCTCGTCGACGTGAGGCGTCGCTACGGGGTCGCGGCCGATGCCGCCGAGTCCGCCGCGGACGATCTCGTCGTGGCCGTGTTCCCGCGGTCGATGCCGACGGCGGAGGTCACCCGGCGTCTGGGAGCCCGGCTCGGCTGAGACTCGGTGCCCTCTGACGTGAAACCGAGTGCCGTCGCGCGATAGAGTGGCGCGCATGAGCGACGAAGCCCCCACCTTCCCCGGCGAGCGCGCAGGCGGCTATGACACGACGAGCCGCCGCGACAGCGACTACTACGCGGTCTTCGCCGACATCCCCGCCGCCGACCGCGCGGCGTGGGATCGCGCGAAGGCGTACATCGATGAGGTCGGCCCTCGGATGACGGATGCCTGGGATCGCGGCGAGTACCCGCTCGACATCGCGCGGCGCATGGGCGAGATGGATCTGGTCGTCGACGGCATCGAGCATCCGGCGCTGACGCGCTTCTCGCCGCTGGCCGCCGGTCTGGTCAACATGGAGATATCCCGCGGCGACGGCTCCCTCGGCACCGTGCTCGCCGTGCAGGGCGGCCTGGCGCTGCGCACGCTGGCGCTGTTCGGCAGCGAGGGCCAGCAGGCGCGGTGGCTGACCGCGCTGGCGGACGGCTCGGTGCTCGGCTCGTTCGCACTGACGGAACCGGATCACGGCTCGGACTCGGTGTCACTGGAGACCGTGGCGCGTCGCGACGGAGACGAGTGGGTCATCCGCGGCGCGAAGAAGTGGATCGGCAACGGAGCGTCCGGCGGCATCACGTTCGTGTGGGCCAGAGTCGACGACCCCGGCGCCGACGAGCACGGCGCCGTGCGCTGCTTCCTCGTCGAGCAGGAGACCCCTGGCTACGCGGGTACGGTCATCCCCGGAAAGGGATCGCTGCGCGGCATCCATCAGGCGCTGATCCGTCTCGACGACGTGCGGGTTGCGCTGGATGCCGTGCTCCCGGGGACCCGCAGCTTCAAGGACGCCTCGACGGTGCTGTATGCGACGCGCTCCGGCGTGGCGTGGTCGGCGCTCGGCCACGCCACGGCCTGCTACGAGGCCGCGCTTTCGTATGCGATGCAGCGCGTGCAGTTCGGCAAGCCGCTCGCGAAGTTCCAGATGGTGCAGGAGCGTCTGACCCACATGCTCGAGGACCTCACCGCGATGCAGCTGTACTGCCGCCGCCTCGCCGACCTCGAGACGGCGGGTGAGCTGCGGCCGACCCAGGCGTCGCTCGCGAAGTTCCACAACACGCGTGCCGCGAGGCGGATCGCGTCGACGGCGCGCGACCTGCTCGGCGGCAACGGCATCCTGCTCGAGAACGGCGTGATCCAGCACATGGCCGACATCGAGGCGATCCACACCTACGAGGGCACCGAGAGCGTGCAGGCGCTGCTGCTCGGCCGCGACATCACCGGGATGAGCGCGTTCGCCTGAGCGCCGCGAGCCTGCGCCTCAGCGCTCGCCCGCCATCCGGTACTCACCGGATTCCAGGCGTCCGATGAGCGCACGGGTCCATTCGAGGGCACTGTCCGCCGTGTGAGCCCAGAGGCGGATCGCCTCGACGTGATGCTGCCAGTCGGCATCGGGTTCGAGCTCGTACGGCCCGACGACCCGCGCGCGCCAATCCAGGTACCGCTGCACTCGCGCGTGCAGCAGCTCCAGCGCACGCTCTCTCGTCAGCTCGGTCATGAAGCCGATGCCTGCGATCGTCATCGTGAGGTCCGCCCTGTCGGAGCTGAGCGCGCTCTCGAGCAGGCTGCGGAATGCCGCTTCGCCGCGTTCCGTGATCGAATACGTGATCCGCGCCGGTCCGGCATCCGCTGTTTCCGCCTCCTCCTGGCGGAGCAGACCCTCCGCATGCAGCTTCTTGAGGCCGTGATAGATCGACCCCTGTTGGACGCTGCCCCAGAGCTGGACCCCCCACGACTCCAGATCGCGGCGCACCTGATAGCCGTGGGCGCGGCCGCGCTCACGCACGGCTCCGAGCAGCAGCAGTCGAGTCGCGGTCACCGTCTCATCCTGTCTGTCGTGGTGCCGGCCGGGAAATCATGGCCGGTAGTCAAACTGTACTATGGACGCAAGCGCTGACCGCACGGGCAACCACCGGAGGAGAGCAGATGCATATCGTCGTCATCGGAGCGAACGGAAGAACAGGGCGGCACGTCGTTCGGCAGGCACGGCACGACGGCCACCGGGTCACGGCTGTCGTCCGTGATCCGGGCGCCGCAGAGCTGACGGCAGGCGTCGAGATCATTCGAGCCGACGTCGTCGGCGGAGCGGACTTCGAGTTTCCCGCCGGCGCGGACGTGGTGATCTCCACGCTCGGGAAGAACTCGCCTCGTGACCGCACGCCTGTGTGCACCGTCGGGACCGAACGCGTCATGGCCGCGATGCGACGAGCCGGAATCGGTCGACTGGTCGCCACCTCCGCGTCCCCCGTGCTGCGGCGTGCCAACGGTGAACCGTTCTGGTTCCGGGCGACGGTGCGCCCGATCGTCCGGTGGTCGGGCAGGCACATCTACGCGGACTTGGAGGACATGGAACACTCGCTGCGGCAGTCCGACGGTGTCGTCGCCTGGACCATCGTCCGACCGGGCTATCTCGTCGACCAGCCAGGCGGCGCGTACGAACTGGTCGAGGAGTCGAATGCGATGGGCGTCGTCCACCGCGCCGATCTGGCCAGGGCCCTGTTGGACGTCGCCGGCCGTCCGCATGCCGCCGGGATCTCGTACGGGATCGCCAGCCGACCGGAGGCACGCTCGTGAGCGACCAGCAGCGACACCCGTCCGGCTCCCGTCTCACCCGAATCGGCATCGTCGCCGACGGAAGCTTCAAGCTCGTGGTCGCGGCCGCCTACGCCGTGTTCAACGCGCCGCTTGCGAGCGCACTGGGGGTCGCCCCGTGGATCGTCTCCCTCACGGCGATGCTGGTGGCGGCATCCGGCATCGTCGAGATCGTCATCAGCGGTCGCGCCGAGCGTCGCCACGTCTTCCTGCTCGCGGCATACGACTCCGTCTGGGTCGTGGTCTCGGCGGTGACGCTCCTCATGGCAAGCCTCGGAATCGCGGAGTCGGCGATCGCCTGGTTCGTCTTCCAGGCCATCGCATCGATCATCCTCGCCGTGCTGTTCCTGATCGCACGCACGCGTCCCTGATCGGCTCAGCCGGTGCAGCCGCAGGCGCCCGAGGGACCCTTCACCATGAAGCAGACGTCGCACACGCCGTAGTCGCGTTCTTCGAGCTTGGTCGCGCGCACCGGCCGTGCGGCGGTCGCCACCCGAGGCGCCGACGGCTTGTTCGAGCCGGGCGTGCGCTTGGTGGAGGCCTTCAGCGGCGTCGTCTCGGCGTAAGCGCTCGGGTGCGTGACGAAGAAGTACGGCGCACGCCCCTCACTCGGCTGCAGTCGCAGCATGGTGGAGCCCACGACGATCTGCTCCCACGACTCGAAGCCGTTGGTGTACGTCTTGCCGATGTGCAGCGGTGCACCCTCGCCGACTCTGACCGCCTCGATGTAGCGGCCGCGGTCGATGAAGGACGAGATGCCGACGGCATCCGTGATGGACGTGATGAATGCATGGTTCGCCGGGTCGATCCGATGCGCACGCAACGCCTCGGGGAGATTGCGGTACGGACGGGAGGTGCCTGCGGGGGTCGGCCCCTGTACTTCGTTCATTACCTCCAGGATCTCACGCGCAGAGGTATCGCACACACCATTGTCCGGCGTGCAAGACTTGCCCCATGGTGCGCGCGACGATCATCGGCAGCGGTCCGAACGGACTCGCGGCCGCAGTGTCGATGGCGCGCGCGGGCTACGACGTGCGCGTGCTCGAAGCCGCGCGCACGGTCGGCGGCGGCGTGCGCACGCTGGAATCGACGCTCCCCGGCTTCCGCCACGACGTCTGTTCGGCCGTGCACCCCGCGGCGCTGGCCTCGCCCTTCTTCCATGCCTTCGGGCTCGCCGAACGCATCGACTGGCTCCGTCCCGCGATCTCGTACGCGCATCCGCTGGACGACGGACGGGCCGGAATCGCCTGGCGCGACATCGAGCGCACCGCTGCCGGCCTGGGCGTCGATGAGCGCGCATGGCTGACCCGCCTGCGTCCGCTCAGCTCTCATATCGCCGGCGTCGTCGACTTCACCGGCAACCAGATGCTGCGTGTTCCGCACGACCCGATCACGGCGGTCCGCTTCGCACTGCGGATGCTGGATCAGGGAACGCCGCTCGCCGCGCGCACGTTCCGGACCGAGGAGGCCGCCGGGCTGATGTCCGGGGTGCTCGCGCACGCCAACACACCGCTCCCCTCGCTCGCTGGTGCGGCTGCCGGGCTGCTGCTGGCCGCGCAGGCCCACGCCGGCGGATGGATGTACCCCCGGGGCGGCGCGCAGCGGATCGCCGACGTCATGGCGGACGATCTCGCGGCCCACGGCGGAACGATCGAGACTGGGAATCACGTCACGGACCTGGGTTCCCTCGACTGGGGCGACCCCGCCCGCGGCGACGTCCTGCTGTTGAACACGTCGCCGCGGCTGCTGCGCACGCACCCCGACATCCCGCGCCGGTACGCCCGCGCGATCGACGCGTACCGCTACGGACCCGCAGCCGCCAAGGTCGATTTCGCCCTCGACGGCCCCGTGCCGTGGACCAACTCCGATGTCGCCCAGGCGCCGACCGTCCACGTCGGCGGCTCGCGCGAAGAGATCTGGGCGAGCGAGAACGCCGTCGCCCACGGCGTCGTCAGCGAGCGGCCCTATGTGCTCACCGTCCAGCCTTCCGTGCTCGACGACACCCGCGCCCCCGAGGGCAAGGCGGTGCTGTGGGCGTACATCCACGTGCCCCAGGGCTCGCACCTGGACGCCACCGAGCTCATCACCCGTCAGGTCGAGCGCTTCGCGCCCGGATTCCGCGACCGCATCCTCGCGCACCACTCCGTTCCGGCATCCTCGCGCGAAGCGATCAACCCAGCCGAGATCGGCGGCGACATCCTCGGCGGCGCGTTCACGATCGCGCAGGCGCTGCGCAGACCGACGCTCTCGACGGCACCATGGCGGACGCCGATGCGCGGGGTGTACTTGGCTTCGGCATCAACGCCGCCAGGCCCCGGCGTCAACGGAATGGCCGGCTGGCATGCCGCCAGAACCGCGCTCGCGGATGCCGGTACGAAGGTGTCGCTGAGCGATCTGTTCTGAGAAGCGCGACCGCCTGCCGTTCACAACTCCTCACGGATGCCGTCACACGCTCATCCGTGGCGCGGAGATCCGGGCTGATGACCGCGCGAGCGCAGAACTTCTGAGGAGTTGTGAACGCCGCAGGCGTCTTCCCTCGCGGCCCGCACGCGACCAGGATGGAGCCATGCGCTACGACATCCCCGCCCCGATGCTCGCGAAGGCGGCGACCACCGTCCCGGATCCAGCGAAGACCGCCGGAGGACTGCTGTACGAGCCGAAGTGGGACGGGTTCCGCGGCCTACTCGCGTGGGACGGTGAGGCGCTCGAGATCGGATCACGCGGCGCCAAGCCGCTGACGCGCTACTTCCCCGAACTCGCGGATGCCGCGGCGTCGGCGCTCCCCGGCCCGTGTCTGCTCGACGGTGAGATCGTCGTCGCGACAGGTCCGTCCGGTGCGCAGCGCTTGGACTGGGAGGCGCTCAGCCAGCGCATCCACCCGGCGGCCTCCCGCATCACTCGCCTGTCGGCCGAGACGCCGGCCATGTTCGTCGCTTTCGACCTCCTCGCCGACGGGGACGAACTCCTCCAGGACCGCCCCTTCGCGGAGCGGCGCGACCGTCTCGAGCGGCTTCTCGACGGCGTTCCGCATCCGTTCCACCTGACCCGCACGACGCACGACCGGGAGGTCGCGCAGCGCTGGCTGGCCGAGTTCGAGGGCGCGGGTCTCGACGGCATCGTCGCGAAGCCCTTGGATCAGCCGTACGCACCCGGCAAGCGCACGCTCATCAAGGTCAAGCACGCACGGACCGCCGATGTCGTGGCGCTGGGCTACCGCGTCCACAAATCCGGATCCGGCGTCGGCTCGCTCCTCGTGGGGTTGTACGACGGCGATGGCGTGCTGCGCCAGGTCGGCGGCGTCGCGGCGTTCAGCGATGTCAGGCGGCAGGAGCTCGTCGACGAGCTGGCACCGCTCGTCGAACGGGACGCCGACGGATCAGCTGTGACCGGCGAGGGCGAGCGCAGCCGATTCTCCGCCGCGAACGTGTCCTTCGTGCGGCTGCGTCCCGAGCGCGTGCTCGAAGTCCGCTACGACCAGATGGAAGGGGCGCGCTTCCGGCACACCGTGCAGTTCGAGCGCTGGCGTCCCGATCGCGACGCCCGGTCGTGCACCTATGCGCAGCTGGAGACCGTCGCGGGGTACGACCTCGACGACGTGCTCGCCTGAGCGCCGTCAGTCCTCGACCCGTTCGCCGTTCTCGTCCCAGTTCTCGGCGACCTTCTTGCTCGGCTGCACGCGCGGCGGCTCCCCGGGCATCTTGGGGAACTCCGGCGGAAATGAGAGCTCACCGAGCCCGTCGGCCAGGTCGCGCTCCCACCATTGCAGCAGCGTGTCGATCCGGCCGGGCGAGGCCTGGATGTCCGCCCACGGGTCGCCCAGCTCGTCCAGGCGCTTCGGGATGCTGCGCACGGTGAAGCTCTTCGGATCCAGATCGTCGAGCTCGTCCCAGTGCACCGGGGTGGACACGGTCGCGGTCGGCAGCGCGCGCGGACTGTAGGCACCGGCCATCGTGCGGTCGCGGTTGGCCTGGTTGAAGTCGACGAAGATGCGCTTGCCCCGTTCCTCCTTCCACCAGCTCATCGTGACCTGATCCGGCATCCGGCGCTCGAGTTCGCGCCCGGCGGCGATCACCGCGTGCCGCACGTCGAGGAACTCGTGCTCCGGGACGATCGGGCAGAACACATGCAGTCCGCGGTTGCCGCTCGTCTTGATGAACGGCTCGAGGCCGCCTTCGCGCAGCACCTCGCGCAGACCGTGCGCGGCGACCACGGCATCCGCGAAGTCTGTACCCGGTTGAGGGTCGAGATCGATGCGGAGCTCCACCGGATTGTCGGCGTTCCCGGCGAGCGACGCCCACGGGTGGAACACGATCGTGTTCATCTGCACGGCCCAGACGATCGCGCTCGGCCTGTTGAACACGATCTGCGGGTGGCGACGCCCGCTGTTGTACGTGACCGTCACCGCGTCCACGAAGTCGGGGGTGCCCTTGGGCGGGTTCTTCGAGAAGAAGCTGTCTCCGCCGATCCCCTCGCGGAACCGCTCGAGCGACACCGGACGGTTCCCGTTCGCGCTCAGGAACGGCGTCGCCACGAGCTGCGCGTACTCGGCGAGCTCGGCCTTGGTGATGCCGACCTCGGGCCAGACGACGCGGTTCGGGCTGGACAGCGCGAGTTCGCGCTCCCCGTCGGGATCGGACACGGTCACGGTGACGCGTTCGGAGGCCATGCGTCGACCCTATTCCGAACGGGCGACGGGGGCCAGAGTCCCGGCCGGTCAGTCCCCCAAGTCGACCGCGAGGACCAGAACGGGCGCGAGTGCGTCGCGTTCCACGATGATCGAAGGGCCCGCCGGGTCCACGAGCACGCCAGCCATCTCGGGGTGCGTGGAGAGCACCTTCGCGAGCTGCTCCGGTGTGAAGGGCATGGGACGATCACCGCGGCCGAGCGCCACGACCTCGAGCGGGTGCGAGAACACCTGCAGGAACCGCTTGCCGTCCGGCGTCTGCGCCTCGGCGATGCCCACCTGGCCGCTGGAGGTGCCGTCGTTGACCGCGACCCAGACCTTGATCTTCGCCAGCGCCTCGCCGACCTTCGCTGCAGTATCCGCCTGCCGTGATGCCGCCAGCAGCGTCTTGATCGTGAGGCCTGGGTCCGCCTGGTCGAGCGCCTTCTGCAGCACCTCGGTCGGGAACACCGCACGGTGCACGCCCGAGGCGTTGTCGAGGATGAGACCGGTGAAGCCGCCGGAGATGACCTGCTCGATCACCGAGGTCACCGGCTGCGCGACCGCGGATGTCGCGGTGGGGTCGGTCTCGCGCTGCACGGAGTCGCGAACGGATGCCGCGTTGCTGAAGGCGAGCATGAACGAACGGTCCTCGTCGCGGACGACCGCGATCGACAGCTGCTTGCCCTCCGCGATCT
This sequence comes from Microbacterium sp. M28, assembly GCF_025836995.1. NCBI lineage: Bacteria > Bacillati > Actinomycetota > Actinomycetes > Micrococcales > Microbacteriaceae > Microbacterium > Microbacterium triticisoli. The sequence goes on from NZ_CP107546.1 coordinate 2,417,464, forward strand.
GCGTGCTCGCGTCGCCGTTGACACGCAGGTACAGGTGCCCCTGCAGCGACTGCCGGAGGACGCCGAGCAGCTGCTCGTTGGTCGCCCCGGCTTCGATCTCGGCGAGCGCCTCGCGCAGCAGGACGTTGTCCTTCATGCCGGGCACGGTCTCGGTCTGCTCCGGGGGAACTGCGGCGGCGAGCGGCAGCGCGCGCTTGACCGGGGTCGCCGGTGCAGCGGGCGCGGATGCCGGGGAGGACTGCGTGGCCTGGACAGAGGAACGCGTCGGGGCCGGCTCATCGCCGGGCAGCGCGACCTCGGGTCCCGCTTCCGCGCCCACACCTCGGAAGGCCTGCACCGAGATGCCGACCGTGGGCGCCGCTGCCTCCGGCTCGACCGCGGTCGGCTCTGCGACATCGTTCTCGCCCTGCGCAGCGCTCTGATCGGCCTCGGCGGCGTCGAGCGTGGTCGGCTCCGCAACCGGGACGGCGTCGTCGGCGGACTTCTTTCGGCGGGAGAACAGGGCCATGCCAGCCAGCCTAATCGTCGCCGGCACCGCACGCCGCCCTCACGTGCCCCGTGATGCCGAGCGAGCGTACGGGAACGGTGCGGCGGGTCAGAGCTTCTCGATCGGGGCGATCTTGATCAGGAGCTTCTTCTGGCCGGCCGAATCGAAGCGCACGTGGGCGATGCGCTTCGCGCCCTCGCCGGTCACGGCATCCACCCTGCCCTCGCCGAAGTCGTCGTGACGGATGCGGTCGCCCGCGGCGAGGACGAGGTCGCCGTTGTCGCGCACCTTCGAGGTGACCTTGTTCGGGAAACGGTCCATCGACGTCGACAGCGGCTTGAGCGAGCCGCCGAGCGGCTTGACGCCGAATCGGTCGCCGCCGGTCGGCCTGCGTGCGTTGAGCGCACGCGACTGCGTGCCACCACGGGAGTTCACGTCTCCCGGTGACTGACGCCAATCGATGAGCCCCGCCGGGATCTCCTGCAGGAAGCGGCTCGGCATGGCCACGGACACCTCGCCGAACTGGGCGCGGGTCATCGCGAGCGACAGGTGCAGGCGCTTGCGGGCACGCGTGATGCCGACGTAGAACAGCCGGCGCTCCTCCTGCGGACCCCCCGGTTCACCCGCGGAGATGCGGTGCGGGATGAGGTCCTCCTCAACACCCGTGACGAACACCGCGTCGTACTCCAGGCCCTTCGCCGTGTGCATCGTCATGAGCGAGACCGAGCCGGACTCGTCGTCCAGGTCGTCGGCATCCGACACCAGGGCGACGTCGGTGAGGAAGTCGACGATCGTGCCTTCGGGGTTGTTGCGGGCGAAGTCCCGCGTGACGGCCACGAACTCGTCGAGGTTCTCGACGCGCGCCTCGTCCTGCGGATCCCGGCTCGCGCGCAACGCGTCCAGGTAGCCGCTCTTGGCGAGCAGCAGGGTGAGTCCGTCCGCGACCGATGTCGCCGGCGGCACCTCACCGGACGAGGGCATCAGGATCTCGGATGCTTCGGCGAGCACGGCATCCAGTCGGCCGATCGCGGCCTGCAGCTTGGGCCCGACGCCGAGCTCGGCTGGGCGCGACAGCGCCTCCCGGAACGTGATGCCGTGGTCCTCGGCGAACCGGGCGATCGCGGTCGCCGTGACGTCGCCGATGCCACGGCGGGGCCGGTTCAGGATGCGCCGCAGAGCCATCTCGTCCGCGGGGTTGGCGACCGAGACGAGGTAGGCGAGGGCGTCCTTGATCTCGGCGCGCTCGTAGAACTTCGTGCCGCCCATGATCTTGTACGGAACGGCCGAGCGGATGAAGATCTCCTCCAGCGCGCGGGACTGCGAGTTCGTGCGGTAGAACACCGCCATCTCGGAGTACGGGAAGCCCTTGCGGTGCAGCGCCTCGACCTCGTCGGCGACGAACTGCGCCTCATCGTGCTGGGAGTAGCCGGTGAACCCGACGATCTTCTCGCCGTCGCCGCGGTCGGTCCACAGCTTCTTGTCCTTGCGGTCGAAGTTGTTGCCGATGACGGCGTTCGCCGCCGAGAGGATGTTCTGCGTCGATCGGTAGTTCTGCTCGAGCAGCACGACCTTGGCACCGGGGAAGTCGCGCTCGAACTCGCTGATGTTGCGGATGTCGGCGCCGCGGAACGCGTAGATCGACTGGTCGCTGTCACCGACGACGGTCAATGACGCCCCCTCGAGGGCCGGGGTCGTCTCCGGCTCGAAGATCATCATGCCGTTCGAGGCATACGGATCCGGTGCCGTCGAGGACACCGGTCGTGTCAGTTCGTGGATGAGTGCGTACTGGGCGTGGTTGGTGTCCTGGTACTCGTCGACGAGGATGTGCCGGAATCGGCGCCGGTACGTGTCCGCGACCTGCGGGAACGCGCGGAACAGGAACACCGTCTGACCGATGAGATCGTCGAAGTCGAACGCGTTCGCCTTCTGCAGCTGCCGCTGGTAGTCGCCGAAGATCTCGACGAACAGCCGCTCGGCCGGATCGGACATGTTGGCCTGACGGGCGTACGACTCGGCGTCCGACAGCTCGTTTTTCAGCTTCGAGATGCGCGACTGCACGGATGCCGGGGTGAGCCCGTACGCATCGGCCTCGTGGTCTTTCACGAGCCGCTTGATCAGCGCGCGCGAGTCGCCGGAGTCGTAGATCGTGAATGTCTTGGTGAAGCCGAAGTGCTCGGCCTCGCGCCGGAGGATCCGCACGCAGGCGGAGTGGAACGTGGAGATCCACATGCCGCGGGAGGCTTCGCCCACCAGCGACCCGACGCGCTCGCGCATCTCGCCCGCGGCTTTGTTCGTGAACGTGATCGCGAGGATCTGGCTCGGCCACGCCTCGCGTCCCCGCAGCAGCGAGGCGATGCGGCGGGTCAGCACGCTCGTCTTGCCCGATCCGGCACCCGCCACGATGAGCAGCGCGGGGCCTCGGTAGGTCACGGCTTCGAGCTGCTGCGGATTGAGCCCGGCGAGGAGGTCGTCCTGCGCCTGGGGCCCTGCTGTTCCGGGAACGATGAGGGGTGCGTCTGTCATGTCCTTTCGAGTCTAGGCGGCGCCACGGACACGCACGCGCGGTCGCCCGCAGCTGCTGCGCGGACGGAGAGATCCCGGACGCGGAGGACTTCGGCGTGAAGTCTCCGGCATCCGGGATCTCTCGAGGCGAAGAGCGTCAGCCCTGTGCCGGACCCGCATCAGCGGCGCGGATCCGGCGGGTGCGCACGAGGAGTCCTCCTGCGGCCACGAGAAGCGCGGCGAACACCACAGCCGTGATCGGGAGCTGAGCGCCGGTCGCGGCCAGGCCCGCGCTCTGCGAGACGGTGATGTCCGCCCAGCCGATGAGCTCGCCGTTCGCGTCGTACACCGCGATCCGATGGGGGCCGGCCGCCGCGTCCGCCGGGATCGTGACCGTGATCTCCCCGGTCGCGTCGAAGGCTCCCGCCGCGAGTCGCACAGGCTCCGAGTACATCCAGACGGACACGCCGGCACCGGCGTGCGCCGCGCCCGCGATCACCCTGACCGCCTGCCCCGGGGTCGCGACCGAGGGGTTCACGACCAGACCGTTGCGATTCGCGTCCACCAGCTCCGTTCCCGCCGGCGGCGTCTGACCGTCCGGCTCGCCGCCAGGGTTCTCACCGCCGGGGTTCTCACCGCCGTTCGCGATCGGAAGCGTCCCGGCGCGCAGCGCTTCGGACGCGAAACCGTCGGCGAACCACCACACCGGACGTTCGCCGTCGACGGCGAGAGACGCGGGTGCCGTGACGAACCCCTCGTTGTTGATGTCGGGCATTCCCGCCGGACGCGCGAAGTGGGCGATGTCGGGCGAGACCGTGCCGTTGAGCGCGATCTGCGCCGAACGCCCCTGGCAGCCGTCGTCGCACACGGCCCACAGCACATCGAGCGCGCTGTCGTAGTCGAGAGCCATGACGCCTGCGAGCCCCGGCTCGATCTCGGACACGAGCGTCGCCGATCCGTCCGCGCGGAACGCAAAGGCGTAGACGTGGCCGGTGTCCTCGACGGCGACGAAGAACAGTCCGTCACCGTGGCCGTGGTGCTCGGCCGGATCGTACGCCGCGCCCGTCGTGTCGTCGAAGAGGGCTCCGGCGAGGACATCGTCGGAGATCCACTCGACGGCCTCGATGCCGAGGTTCGCTCCGACCGCCGGGAGCAGAGCCGTGAGGTCCCACTCCTGCTCGGCGACGAGATCGCCGGCCGCGGCATCCGGATCCACCTTCAGCACCACGTTCTGGTTCACGCCCTTCGCGCTGTTGTCGCGCTCCGAGGCGACGTAGACGGAACCGGCTCCGTCGACCGTGATGCCCTCGGTGTCAGGACCGGCCGCGCCGGCATCCGCCGCGTCCTTCTGGAATCGGACGCGCTTGCCCTTGTCCCAGCCGTCGGCCATGACGATCGAGCCGTCCGCGTTCGCCTCGAGCTTCCAGATCCGCCCCTCGCCGTTGTCGACCGCCCAGAGGAACGCTCCCTCAGCCGTCTCCTGCAGATCGAGACCCGAGCTGTCCTCGAGGAATGTCGGGGCGGTGTCGAGCACCCGCACCTCTGCCGAACCCGGCCACGGCGAGACGGTCACCTCACCGGGCTCTTCGCCCTCGCCCGGTTCCTCGCCACCGCCCTCGCACGCGTTGCGCAGTCCCTTGGTCGCGGACGCGAGATCGACGAAGTCACCGGTCCCGTCCGCGCATCGAGCCCACACGCCGGCCGCGTGGGCGGCGTAGGCGTGCTCCGCGACCGTGCTGCCGTCCGCTTCGCGGATGGTGACGGTGTCGCCACCGCCGAGGCCGAACACGAAATCACGGGGCTGATCGAACACGAAGTACGCACCAGGCTCGAGAACCGTGCCGGCGGGCACCGGCGTGGTCTCGCCGGCGTGCCCCACCGGATCCGAATCCATCAGCGTCCACCCCGAGATGTCCACGGACGTCGCCTCGAGGTTCACGATCTCGACCCAGTCGGTCGCGTCGCCGTTCGATTCGATCTCGTTGATCGCCACGTCCGGTGTCACGCACGTGTTCGCCGCCCCTGGCGTCGCATGCGCCAGCACGAACGCCCCGACACCGTCAGGGCAGCGGGCGAGCGTCGCCGCAGCGAAGTCGCCGTCGATCGCGGCGTGGCCGCTCCACGGCTGGGTGTCATCGAGCAGGGAGCCGGCGGCATCGAACAGGCGGATGCGGTCGGCGCTGCCGATCCCGATCGGATCGCGGAATGCGGTCTCGACGCCGTCGACGATCCCGATCGAGCCCTCGTCGACCACGAGGAACTCGCCGGCGTCGATCACCGATCCGGTCGGGAACTTCCAGCGATGATCGTCGGAGTTGTCGCGGATCTCGTAGCCTGAGACGTCCAGCGGCTCCGTACCGGGGTTGTGGAACTCCACCCAGTCGGCGGGCTGCGAATCGACCTCGTTGATGCGGATCGATCCGGCCACCGGCTCGATCGTGCAGTCGTTCCGAGCACCAGGAGTCGCCGCGGTCGCGTGCGCCCACACCCCCGTGCCGTCCGGGCAGCGGGCCCACACCGCGAGCGGCGCCGTGTTCTCGTACGCGAAGGCGTCCACCTCGGCATCCGTCGGATCGAACAGGACGACCTCGTCGCCCTTGCCGAGCCCGAAGCCGAAGTCGACGTCCTTCTCGAGCACCAGGAAACCGCCCGGCTCGAGCACACTGCCCGCCGGCGCCTGGCCGAACTCGTCGCGGTTCTCGTCGGCGATCCGCCAGCCGTCGAGGTCGACGGCCTCGGTGCCGGCGTTGAACAGCTCGACCTGGTCGGCGAGACCGGTCGCGGCGTCGTCGTAGACGATCTCATTGAGGACGATCGTCGGTGCGGCGGCGGTCTCGGTGGATCGGATGCCGGGCTCGGCGCCGATGGCGGCAGCGGGTGCGGCGAGCAGGGCGGCAGCGCTCAGAGCGCTGACCGCCGTGAGCGCGACCCCGCGGTGCAGGCGGGACATAGGACTCCTGGGTCAGGAAGGACGGGTGTTCCCTCAGACCAGCGATCCCGCGTGGACGCGTGGCGACGCGCAGGTGTATCGACGGTGAACAGCCGGTGGCCGTTCAGGCGATGCGCGTCCCCGGGGGCAGCCGTCGCGCCGGCGTCCGCGTGCGCGACCAGGCGCCGGCGAACAGGCCACCCGCGATCAGGATCTGGATGCCGAGTCCCACGAACCAGCTCGGCACCGTGCCCTCCATGAGCTCCTCCGGTGTGTGAGCGTCGCCGTACTCCTCGGAGCAGCCATCCCAGCGCTGCTCGACCGGGGGATGCTGCGCCATCCGGACGCCGAGCTTGATCTGACCGAACATGTCCACCGGGTATCCGTCCGGGTTGAAGTCGGTGGGTGTCGCATCAGCGAGGACGACGAACGGGTTGGCCGCCAGCACCCACCACACCCGATCGAACCGCGGCACCTCGTACGTGTACGTCTCCCATCGGTCGCACTCGAGCTGGCCGTCCGCGTCGTACGGGCGGCTGTAGCTGGTCGCTTCGCTGCGGATCGCGGCGCCGCCCAGTCCGAACGCGATGAGGGTCCCGATCGTGAGCCCGGCGACGACGAGGTAGGTCGCTGCGACGGAGAACAGCGGGCGTGCGATGAGACCGCTCAGGCCGACGCCTATCGCGGCGACGACGACGATCTCGACGGCCAGCACGAGCAGCGAGACGAGCAGTACGAGCGCGTTCACTCCCCCGCCGAGCAGGGCGATCGCGAGGAACGGGAGCGCGACGAGCAGGAAGGCTCCGCCGGTGGCGACCGCGGCGAGGAGCTTTCCGAGCATGATGTCGCCCGTGGATGCCGCGGTCACCTGGACCGCAGCGAGGGTCGCCGCTTCCCTGTCGCCGTTGATCGCGTTGCCGCTGAGCGTGGGTGAGACGAGCACGACGAGCAGGAGCACGACGTTCACGACGATCGAGTACACGCCGGCACCGACGAAATCGCCCCACGAATACACCATGAACGCGAGGACGGTGACGCCGATCAGCACCAGGGCGAAGACGCCGAGGAGGATGTACCAGCCGACGCTGCGCAGGCGCTGCGTCAGTTCGAGGCGGGCGATGGTGGCGATGTGCGCGGCGCTCATACCGCCGCCTCCGTTCCGGACGATGGTTGTGCAGGCGGCGGCGCGGTCTGGGCGGCGCCGCGGATGTTGAGGAAGGCGTGCTCCAACGCGCTCTGCGCCGGCGCGAACTCGGCGACGGCGAGCCGTGCCTCGATGAGCAGACGGAGGGCGTGCGCCGCGGCGTCCTCACCAGGGAAACCAACGACGACGGCACCGCGGTCCGCCCCGACCGACTCGGTGGGGATGCCGAGCGTCGATGCGACCTGCCAGGCGTCGGCACTGAAGCGCTCCTCGCTCGCGCCGGCGAGACGGACACGCCACGCCCTGGTCGACGGTTGCGCCGCTGTGGCATCGACGACGGACCCGGCGACGAGGAACACGGCGTCGTCGACGACCTCCTCCAGCTCGGAGAGGATGTGGCTGGAGATCAGCACGGTTCGACCCTGGCTTGCGAGATCGCGCAGCAGCACCCGCAGGTGCACGCGCGCCTCCGGATCCAGTCCGGACGCCGGCTCGTCGAGCAGCAGCACCTGCGGGTCGTGCACGAGCGCACGCGCCAGACCCAGCTTCTGCTTCTGCCCGCGCGAGAGCACCTTCGCCGGCGCGTCGGCGAGGTCGCCGAGCCCGACCAGAGCGAGCAGTTCGGCGGCGCGGGCGGCGGCATCCTGCTTAGACATGTCGAACAGCCGAGCCGTCGTGACGATCGTCTCCCTGGCGGTCAGCGACGGCCAGGCCCCGAGCGCGTCCGGCATCCAACCGAGGAGCCGTCTGGCGGCGAGCGGATCGGCCATCGGATCGATCTCGCCGATGCGGATGCTGCCGGAGTCCGGCGCGAGCAGTGAGGCGAGCATCAGCAGCAGCGTGGTCTTGCCTGCGCCGTTCGGACCCACCAGGCCGGTCACCCGACCTGCTCTGGCGTGGAAGCTCGCGTGTCGGACGGCGCGTACCTGGCCGAATGATCTGGTGACGCCCTCGGCGACGATTCCGCTCATCCGGTCATCATGGCATCGACCGGCTTCCGATCTTCGGAACTGCCAGGTGACGCTCAGCGCCGGGCCGATCCCCAGGCACACGCTGGCAGAATCGGAGCATGCGCACGATCCTCAACATCATCTGGCTGATCCTCGCCGGATGGGCACTGTTCCTCGGTTACGTGCTCGCGGGCATCCTGCTGTGCGTCCCGATCATCACCATCCCGTGGGCGATCGCGTCGTTCCGTATCGCCGGCTACGCCATCTGGCCGTTCGGCCGGGAGGTCGTGAGCAGGCCGACTGCCGGTGTCGGGTCCTTCCTCGGCAACGTCATCTGGGTGATCCTCGCCGGCTGGTGGTTGGCGATCGGGCACATCGTGTCGGGGATCGCCCTGTGCATCACGATCATCGGCATCCCGATGGGCATCGCCGATTTCAAGCTCGTGCCGGTATCCCTCATGCCGCTCGGCAAGGAGATCGTCAAATCAGGGACCGGGGCCTTCGACCGGACGCTGTGACACCGGACGCTGTGAACTCAGCCGCGGAAGAAGCCGGCGCCGAGATCCGGGTGATCGACGAACACGCCGTCCACTCCCGTGCGCGCTATCGCGCTCCACTCCCCCTCGTAGTCGCCGAAGGCTTCGCGTCCGCCGGCGCCACGGAACTCGGGTGCGAGGAAGGCGTTCTCGGGGCGGCACGTCCACGTGAACACCTGCAGTCCTCGGTCATGCGCGTCGTCGACGATGGAATTCGGGCCTTTCAGCAGCATCCGCTTGTTCACGCTGATGCCGTCGAACCGTCCGACGAGCCCGTCGAGGCCGGCGGGCTCCACCGTGGCCGGATAGGTCAGCGCCTGCTTGCCCTGGGCGACGAGCAGGTCGTACGGTCGCCCCTTCGCCTCGATGAGGTACACGTACGACGCCGCGATCCCGGCTGTGCGCAGCTGCTCGAGCACGGTCGACTCGAAGGACTCGATGATCAGCGGCAGCTCGCCCTCCGCCCAGCCGGCGGACCGCAGATCGCGCGCGATCAGAGGGGCGAGACCGAGTCCGATGCTGTCGAAATAGGTCGCGTGCTTGATCTCCAGCACGACCCCGATCTCCCGCCCGTGCTCGGCCGAACCAGCGCGGACGAGGTCGAGGACGTCGACGAGACGCAGGATCGGCTGCGCACCGTCGAAGCTGGCACTCGACGGGCGCACCTCCGGTACGCGTTCGCGTGTACGAAGGGTGGTGAGTTCCGCCCAGGTGAAGTCCTCCGTGAACCAGCCGGTCAGCGCCTGGCCGTCGATCCGCTTGGTGGTCTTGCGATCGGCGAACTCCGGATGCGCCGCGACGTCCGTCGTCCCGGAGATCTCGTTCTCATGGCGGACGACGAGCACTCCGTCGCTCGTCGCGACGACGTCCGGTTCGACGGCGTCCACGCCCATCGCCAGGGCGAGCTCGTAGGCCGAGCGGCTGTGTTCGGGGCGATACCCGGAAGCGCCGCGATGGCCGATGACGAGAGGCGCGTTCCTGGGCATGCTCTCAGCGTAGAACAGCGCATGCGGCTGGCCGCCCGGGTAGTGTAAGAACAAGCGATATCAAGACCCCCTTGGAGTGAGGCCACGATGAGCAACTTCGCATTCAACAATCCTGCTTTCCAGCAGCAGGACCCGCGCAATGTCGCGACGTATCCCGGCGGACCGCAGGCGGCTCAGGGTGCTCAGGCCGCCTCGTTCCAGCACGCCGGTGTGGATGCCGCCACGAACGCGCAGTTGGAGGGCATGTACGCCGCTCCGGCCGCAGGTGCGATCGAGACCGACCGGATGAGCGTCGAGGACACGGTCTGGAAGACCGTCGGCCTCTTCGTCATTCTGCTCGCCACCGCCGCCGTCGGCTGGGTCTGGACTCTGGGTGGGACACCCTTCCCTGACCGTGCCGATACGGCTTCGGTCTCGATGGTGCCGTGGATGGTCGGCGCGCTCGTCGGCTTCGTGCTGGCGATGGTCGTCACCTTCACCTCCCGCAAGAAGGTGCGCCCCGCGCTGATCTTCGCGTACGCCGCCTTCGAGGGTCTCTTCATCGGTGCCATCTCCGCGTTCTTCGAGATGATCTGGCCCGGCATCGTCGGCCAGGCCACGCTCGCGACGGTCGCCGTCGTCGGTGTCACCCTCGCGCTGTTCGCCAGCGGCAAGGTCCGCGCCTCCAAGAAGATGACGAAGATCGTCATGATCGCGATGATCGGCTACCTCGTCTTCGGTGTTCTGAACCTCATCGGCATGTGGACCGGTCTCGTCGACCCGCAGCTGACGTTCGGCATCTACAGCATGAAGATCATGGGCATCCCGGTGGGCCTGCTCATCGGACTCCTGGTCGTTTTCATGGCGGCCTACTCGCTCGTGATGGACTTCGACCAGATCCAGCAGGGCGTGCGCAATGGCGCCCCCCGCAAGTACGGCTGGCTCGGTGCCTTCGGCATCATGGTCACCGTGGTGTGGCTGTACGTCGAGATCCTGCGCATCATCGCGATCGTCCGCGGCGACAACTGACCCAGCGCTCCGCATCGAAGAAAGGCCGTCCCATCGGGGGCGGCCTTTCTTCGATGCGCGCGCATGCCGGTACTGTCTGCGGGACGATAGTGTGCGCTCGGGAGGAACCATGAAACGCGGATCCAACATGCCCGCCGTCGGGACGTACAATCAGACCCTGGTGCTCGACATGATCCGCCGGTCGCCGACGGGCCTGAGCCGGATCGAACTGGCGGAGCTGACCGGCCTGTCCGCACAGACGCTCAGCAACGTCGCCCGCAAGCTGTCGGTCGCTGGCCTCATCCTCGAGGGAGAGCGCGTCGTCTCAGGCCCGGGCAAGCCGCGGACCATGCTCCAGCTGAACCGTCGTGCCCGCTTCGCCGCCGGTATTCACCTCGATCCTTCGATCGACACCTTCGTGGTGGTCGATCTCTCGGGAAGCATCGTCGCGCACAGGGAAGCGCCCCCGGGCGACACGGACTCGACACCGGATCTGATCGCAGCGCTCGCCGCCAACACTCGCGCACTCCTGAGATCAGCCGACGTCCCGTCGGACCGTGTCCTCGGCATCGGCGCGGCGCTGCCAGGTCCGATCGACGATGCCGAAGGCATGCTCCTGGCGCCGCCACTGCTGCCCAATTGGCACCACACCCGTGTGCGCGACCTCCTGATCCAGTCGACGGATCTGCCGGTGGTGGTCGAGAAGGATGTCATCGCCGCGATGGTCGGCGAGCAGTGGGCCGATGCCGACCACGCGCTCAGAGATGCCGCGCTCCTCTACTACGGCGCGGGGGTGGGCCTCGGCATCGCACACGATGGGGAAGCCGTCCGAGGGCGTACAGGCAACGCCGGTGACATCGGTCACCTCGTCGTCGATCCGAATGGTCCGCAGTGCCAATGCGGGATGCGAGGCTGTCTCGGCTTCACGGTCGCACCGGAGCGCCTGCTCTTCGATGCCGGCGTCACGGCTTCGCTCGACCTCCCGTGGCGTGCGGTGCCCGCGGGCCTGGACGAACTGCGCGCGCGGGCGCACGACGGCGACGCTCGCGCGCTCGCGGTGTGCGCTCGTGCGGCTGAAGCGCTGGCACGGGCGATCGTCCTCATCAACAACATGCTCGATGCCGGGACGGTCGTGATCGGCGGTCCGGCGTGGAGTCGGCTCAGCGAACTCCTGGAGCCGCGATTGCGTACCATCCTCCCCACGGTGTCGCAGATCACGACGACACGCCCGCTCCGCCTCGTCGAGGCTCGGCTGGGCACGGATCTCGCGGCAGCCGGCGCTGCGTGCCTGGTTCTGGACAACATGTTCAGCGCGCGGGCCTCCGGCCTGATGATCAGCGACTCCTGAGCGCACTCGCCCCGATCGAAATTGGGGCTTGACTTGATATCTAAACATGTTTGAATAACACGAGCGCGACGTCTGCGCACCACACGCGTGAGCAAAGGAGCTTCGATGAAGAAATCACTGGCCGGACTGAGCATCCTCGCCGTGGGCGGCCTGACCGTCGCCCTGAGCGGCTGCACCGGGGGCACGTCGGGCGGTGGCGACGACGTGCTTCGCGTCGCCTACCAGAAGACGTCGTCGTTCACCGCGATGGACGACCTCATGAAGACCGTCAAGGCGGAGTACGAGAAGCAGTATCCGGATCGCGAGGTCGAGCTCGTGCCCATCGAGGCGGAGCAGGATCAGTACTTCACCAAGCTCGCCCTCATGAACGGATCCGCAGACACCGCTCCGGACGTCATCTACGAGGACACCTTCCAGATCCGCTCGGATGCGGCCGCCGGTTACCTCCTGCCCATCGACGAGTACCTGGCCGAGTGGGAGGACTGGGATCTCTACGACGAGGGCGCGAAGCAGGCCGGCGTCGGCGACGACGGCAAGATGTACGGGGTTTCACTCGGCACCGACACACGCGGGATCTACTTCAACAAGGACCTCTTCGAGGCGGCCGGACTGCCTACCGACTGGCAGCCCACCTCATGGGATGAGATCCTCGAGGCTGCGCGTGCGATCAAGGAGAGCCATCCCGATGTGACACCCCTCAACATCTATGCGGCGAAGACCCTCGGCGAGGCCACCTCGATGCAGGGCTTCGAGATGCTGCTGTACGGCACCGGTGACGAGCTCCTGGACACCTCGTCGAACAAGTGGGTGGCCGGATCGGCCGGGTTCCGCGATGCACTCGGCTTCTACGAGACCGCCTTCGAAGAAGGACTCGCGCCCGATCCCGCCGAGGCCCTCGATCCGGGCTGGGGATCCAAGGTTCAGAACGAGCTCATCCCTCAGAGCAAGCTCGCGATCGCGATCGACGGCTCGTGGCTTCCCAGCGGATGGATCGACGGCGACAACGCGTGGCCCGAGTGGCAGGAGACGATGGGACTCGCCGCGATGCCGACCCAGGATGGCGGCGGAGACGGCTTCACGTCGATGTCCGGTGGCTGGACGCTCGCCGTCGGCGCCAATGCCGACGACCCGCAGGCCGCGTTCGACTTCATCGCCCAGGCGATGACGCCCGAGAACGCACTGACCTACCACCAGCAGGCAGGGCAGATCGCCGTGCGCTCCGACGTCGCCTCCAGCCAGGAGTACCTCGACTACAACCCGTCGTTCGAGTTCTTCTCGTCGCTGGTCCAGTACACGCATTTCCGCCCGGCGACCCCCGACTATTCGCAGATCTCGTCGAACATCCCTGTTGCGACCGAGTCGGTCATCACGGGGCAGTCCTCGCCGGAAGAGGCGCAGAAGGCCTACGACGAAGCGCTGATCGGCATCGTCGGCGAAGACAACGTCACCGCGGGCTGAGCTTCGCATGACCGCCGTCACCGCCGGCGGGCTCGGGCACCGTGGTCGGGGATCCGTTCCCCGACCACGGCACAGCTCGAGCCGCGCCCTCATCCGCCTGCTGCCGATCGTTCCCGCCGTGCTGCTGCTGGCCGCCTTCATGCTGGGTCCGATCGTCTATTCGCTGTACGGCTCGCTCACCGACCGGGCCATGACCGGTCCGCGCGCCGCCAACCCGCAGTTCGTCGGCATCGACAACTACGTCGAGCTGCTGGGTTCCGCCGAGTTCTGGAACGCGCTCGTCCTCACGGTCGTGTTCGTCCTCGCGTCCGCCGTCATCGGCCAGAACGTGCTCGGGATGCTCCTGGCCGTGCTCATGCAGAGCTCGTCCAAGCTCGTGCGGACGATGGTCAGCGGAATCGTGGTCCTCGCCTGGGTGCTTCCCGAGATCGTCGCGGCCTTCGCCCTCTACGCCTTCTTCTCGAAGGACGGCACGCTCAACGCTGCCCTGGGGTGGTTCGGCCTCGAGCCGACCGCATGGCTCTATCATCTGCCGATGCTGTCAGTCATCATCGCGAACATCTGGCGCGGAACGGCGTTCTCGATGCTCGTGTACAACGCGGCACTCGCCGAGGTGCCGCCCGATCTGATCGAGGCGGCGACCATCGACGGCGCATCGGCCTGGCAGCGGTTCACCCAGGTCACCCTGCCGGTGATCCGCCGTTCGATCTCCACGAACCTCCTCCTGACGACCCTCCAGACGCTGGGTGTGTTCACGCTCATCTGGGTCATGACCGGCGGCGGTCCAGGCACCGCCTCCGCGACGTTGCCCGTGCTCGCCTACCAGGAGGCCTTCAAGTTCGCGCAGGTCGGATACGGCACGGCTATCGCCACCGTCACCCTGCTGATCGGCGCGGTCTTCTCGATCATCTACATTCGAGTTCTCAAGCCGGAGGTGGACTGAGATGGCCTCGCAGACCATGACGGAGACGCGCACGCTCCTCACCCCGGGGAGCAGATCCCTCAGCGTGTCCGCTCCGCGCAAGCGCGCTCAGACGGTGACGACGAGCATCATCCTGAGCATCATCGGCGTGCTGTTCCTCGTCCCCCTCCTGTGGGTCGTCTTCGCCTCGTTCGACGCGAATGCGACCGTGTCGATGCGGATACCGGAGACGTGGACGCTCGAGAACTACACGAACGTCATGACCTGGGAGCTTGCATGGCTCCCCCTGCTCAATTCGGTGCTGATATCGCTCGGTACCGCGGTCATCACTGTCGTCGTCTCCCTCCTGGCGGCCTACCCCCTCTCGCGGTATGCGGCCCGATATCAGAAGCCGTTCATGTACGCGATCCTGTTCGGCACGGGCCTTCCGATCACGGCCATGATGGTGCCGGTCTACTCGCTGTTCGTGGCCTTCGGCATCCTCGACTCCACGTGGGGGGTCATCGTGTTCATGTCGGCGACATCGTTGCCGATGGCGATCTGGATGCTGAAGAACTTCATGGACTCGGTCCCGATCTCACTGGAGGAGGCGGCCTGGGTCGACGGCGCCAGTTCCATGCAGGCACTCGCGCGCATCGTCGTGCCCCTCATGCGTCCGGGCATCGGTGTGGTGTTCATCTTCGTGTTCACCGGCGCCTGGGGGAACTTCTTCGTTCCGTTCGTTCTCCTGTTCACCTCGGACCGTTTTCCCGCCGCCGTATCGATCTTCAATTTCTTCGGTCAGTACGGCACGATCGCGTACGGCCAGCTCGCGGCATACTCGGTGCTGTATGCGGCGCCGATGGTCATCCTGTACGTCATCGTCCAGAAACTGTCCGGCTCCTCCTTCGCGCTCGCCGGATCCGTCAAGGGCTGACCCAGCCCTCTTCTCACACGAAAGCTCTCTCATGCATGACCGTTCTCGCCTTGCTCTCCTCCGTGTCGACCGGTTCGTCCGCGAACGGCTGCGACCCCGCATCCACCGGGCGTCGGAACCGCTTGCCGCAACGCATTGGAACGCCGCCGGCGAACCCGTCTCCTTCGCCGAGGCCGCGGCGGGCGTGTACACGCCGATCGCTCCCGGAGATCTCTGGGGGCGCCCGTGGGGAACGACCTGGTTCCGCGTGCACGGCGCCGTGCCCGCATCCTGGCGGGGGCCGGACGGATCGCTCCCGTCACGCACCCGAGCCGAGGTCGTCGTCGACCTCGGCTTCACCCAGGGCCAACCCGGATTCCAATGCGAAGCCATGGTGTGGGATGTCGCGGGCCGGCCGCTTCGAGGAATCGCGCCACTCAACAACGCCGTCTCGGAAGCGGTGGACGAGGCGGGCGACATCGACGTGTACATCGAGGCCGCCTCCAATCCGGATGTCGGCAGCCTCTTCACGTTCGATCCGACGCCGGTGGGCGATCTCGCGACGGCTGGTACCGACCCCATCTACACGCTCCGCGACCTCGAGGTGCGTCTGCGCGACCTCGAGGTCACCGACCTGCTCGCCGACACGCTGACGCTGCGCGGCCTCGCCGAGCAGCTCGACGACGGCTCCCCTCGACGCGCCGACATCCTGATCGCCCTGGAACGGATGATCGACGTCATCGATCCCGATGACGTGACCGGGACCGCGGCCTCAGGTCGCGAGGTTCTCGCGCCGTTGCTGGCGAAGCCGGCCTCCGCCTCCGCTCACACGCTGCACGCCGTCGGCCACGCGCACATCGATTCCGCCTGGCTGTGGCCCGTGCGGGAAACCGTCCGCAAGGTGTCGAGGACCTTCTCGAACGTCCTGTCGCTCATGGACGAGGACCCCGACTTCGTCTTCGTCGCCTCGAGCGCGCAGCAGTACGCCTGGATCAAGGAGTACTACCCCGACCTGTTCGAGCGGATCCGAGCCCGTGTCGCCGAAGGCCGATTCATCCCGGTGGGGAGCATGTGGGTCGAATCGGACACGAACATGCCGGGATCCGAGGCGATGGCTCGCCAGTTCATCGCGGGCAAGTCCTTCTTCCTGCGCGAGTTCGGAATCGACACGCCGGAGGCGTGGCTCCCCGACTCGTTCGGATACTCGGGCTCGCTGCCGCAGATCGCCAGGTCGGCCGGCGTCCGATGGTTCCTGACGCAGAAGATCTCCTGGAACGAGACGAACAAGTTCCCCCACCACACGTTCGATTGGGAGGGGATCGACGGCACCCGGATCTTCACGCATTTCCCGCCCGTCGACACGTACAACTCACGCGTGACCGCGGATGAACTCGCTCACGCCGAGCGCAACTTCGCCGACAAGGGGCGCGCCACCGTGTCGCTCCTCCCTTACGGCTACGGCGACGGCGGCGGCGGGCCGACGCGCGAGATGACCGCAGCCGTCGCCCGCGCCGAGTCGCTCGAGGGGTCACCGCGCGTCGTGCACAGCACCCCCAGGAGATTCTTCGAAGCCGCCCAGGCCGAGTACCCGCGGCCCGAGGTCTGGTCTGGAGAGCTCTACCTGGAGTTCCATCGCGGAACCTATACGAGCCAACTCGCCACGAAGCAGGGAAACCGACGCAGTGAGCATCTGCTGCGTGAGGCGGAGCTCTGGGCCGCGACGGCGACCGTTCGCCTGGGCATCCCGTACCCTGCGGAGCGACTGCAGCGCGTCTGGGAGACCGTCCTGCTGCAGCAGTTCCACGACATCCTCCCTGGGTCGTCGATCGCGTGGGTCTACCAGGACGCCGAGCGCAACTACGCGTTCGTGGCTCGGGAGCTCGAGGAGCTGATCGGCGACAGCCTGCGAGCCCTTGCGGGGCAAGGGGAAAGGACGCTCATCGCGAACGCGTCCCCGCACGCGCGTCAGGGAGTGTCGGCTCTCGGCGCCGCTGCCGCGGACGACGTCGAGCTCATCGAGCCGAGCCGCGCCGGAGCCGCGGGATGGGTGCTCGACAACGGCATCGTCCGCGTGACGGTGGACGACCGGGGTCTGGTCGTCTCGGCCGTCGACCTCCGTACGGGACGCGATGTCGTCGCCCCAGGGCGCCCCGCTGGGATGCTTCAGCTTCACCGCGACACCCCCACGCAGTGGGATGCCTGGGACGTGGACGTCCACTATCGCAACACCGTCACCGATCTGACCGACGTCGCATCAATCGAGGTCGACGGCTCGGCCATCGTCGTCGAGCGCCGGTTCGGTGCGTCGACGGTGATCGAGCGGATCAGTCTGCGCGCCGAATCGCGCGTGCTGTCGTTCGACCTCGAACTGGACTGGCACGAGAAGCAGAAGATGCTCAAGTTCGCCTTCCCGCTCGACCTGCACACCGACCGGGCCGCGTCGGAGATCCAGTTCGGACACATCGAGCGGGCGACGCACACGAACACGTCGTGGGATGCCGCACGATTCGAGACCGTCGCCCACCGATGGATCCATGTCGCCGAACCCGACTTCGGCGCCTCGATCGTCAACGACTCGACCTACGGCCACGACATCACGCGCGAACAGCGCGATGAGCACGGCGGCACGATCACGATCGCTCGGCTGTCGCTCATCCGCTCCGCGCTGTTCCCCGACCCCACGCAGGATGAGGGCTCCCACACGTTGCAGGTCGGTCTCGTGATCGGCGCCGACGTCGTCACGACGGTCGCGGAGGGCTACCACATCAACCTCCCCGCTCGTCGTGTCGAGAGCGCCGCGGTCGATGCGATCGATCCACTCGTGCTCGTCGACAACCCGGGCGTCGTCGTCGAGGCGGTCAAGCTCGCAGAGGACGCAAGCGGCGATGTGGTCGTGCGCCTCTATGAGGCGCTCGGCACCCGGGCGCGCGCGACGCTGACGACCGGCTTCTCCTTCGCGAACGCGCGACAGGTCGATCTGCTCGAACGCGACGTGGCTCCCGATGGCTCCTCGGTCAGCGGCGATGGTGTGCGACTCGAGCTGCGCCCCTTCCAGATCGTCACGATGCGCTTCAGCCGCGGCTGAGCAGCGACGCCGTCTGCGACCCGTCGAAGGCCCGTCTCCTCTGAGACGGGCCTTCGTCGTTGTCAAGGGGTTGTCGTGAGGCGGTTCTCCCGCCATCCTGGGGTGCACCGACTACAGAAAAGGAGCGCATCATGAGCTTCCTCGGATTCCTTCTCCTCGGCCTGATCGCCGGAGCGATCGCCAAATTGATCCTGCCCGGACGGCAGGGCGGCGGGTGGTTCATCACCCTTCTGCTCGGCGTCGTCGGCGCGATCCTCGGCGGCTGGTTGGGCAGCCTCCTTCTCAACCGCCCACTCACCGAGTTCTGGGATCTCGGCACCTGGCTGCTCGCCATCGGCGGCGCGATCATCGTGCTGCTGATCTACGGCCTCATCGCCGGGCGCGGCCAGAAGGTCAACGACTGACGTCGGCGGCCTTCGCCTCCAGAATCGTACGTTCGCGGTCGTTGCCCGCCAGTCGGGCAGCGGCCGCGAACTCTGTGCGCGCCTCGTCCGCTCGCCCCAGCCGCAGCAGCAGCTCCCCCCGAGTGGCGGGCAGCAGGTGGTATCCCTTCAGGGCTCCGGATGCCGCGAGCCGATCGATCTCCCGCAGCGCGGATGCCGGGCCGGTGGCCATGGCGATCGCGGCCGCACGGTTGAGATCGACGACCGGCGACGGCGCGACCCGACCGAGCGCCTCATACAGTACGACGATGCGATCCCAATCGGTGTCCTCGATGGATGCCGCGACCGCGTGGCACTCGGCGATCGCCGCCTGTAGACCGTACGCGGTGCGGGCCCCGAGCGCATCCGCGCGGGCGAGCGCCGCTCTCCCCGCGGCAATGCGCCCCCGGTCCCAGCGACGCCGGTCCTGGTCCGCGAGCAGGACCGGGTCCCCGTTCGCATCGACGCGGGCCGGGAAGCGCGCGGCCGTGAGCTCCATCAGCGCCAGGATGCTGTGCGCGTCGCGCTCCCCGGGCAGCAGCGCCACGAGCACGCGGGCGAGGCGGATGGCCTCGACGCTGAGTTCCGGACGCATCCAGTCCGCGCCGCTCGAGGCGGCGTGGCCTTCGTTGAAGATCAGATAGAGCACTGCGAGCACGGCGCCGAGCCGCGCCGGCTGCTCCTCCCGCGGCGGCACCTCGAACGGAACGTTCGCCGCGCTGAGCGTCTTCTTGGCGCGCACGATGCGCTGCTGCACCGTCGCGGTCGGGACCATGAACGCGCGCGCGATCTCCTCGCTCGACAGGCCTGCGACGACGCGCAGCGTCAGCGCCACCTGCGCCTCGCGCGACAGCACGGGATGGCACGAGATGAAGACGAGACGGAGCACGTCGTCGTCGATCTCGTCGGGGTCCCACGGGTCGGCGCCGGCGGCATCCGCCTGTTCGCGTTCGAGATCGTGGGCGATCGCGGCGACCCGGTCGTCAAGGCGCTCCTGTCGTCTCCAGCCGTCGATCGCGCGACGTTTCGCGACGGCCGTGAGCCAGGCGGCGGGGTTGCGCGGCACGCCCTCGGTCGGCCACTGCTTCAGCGCCTCGACGAGCGCCTCCTGCGCGAGGTCCTCGGCCAGGGGGAAGTCACCGACCATGCGAGTGAGGGTCGCCGTGATCTTCGCTGATTCGATGCGCCAGACGGCGGCGAGGGCGCGCTCCACGTCCTGCGTGGAGTGCGCCCTCGGCGCGGATTCCCGATCGGCCATCAGCCCTCGGCGCGCTGCGCCTGCTCCTCGCGCCAGCCCTCTTCCTTCTGGATCCACTCGTTGTCCTCGGGGAAGTCGCTCATCTCGGTGACGCGACGCACCTCGAGGTAGGCGCCGGGTCCGAGCGGTGCGCGCTTGGCCCACTCCGCGGCCTCCTCACGGGACGAGACCTCGATGATCCAGAAGCCGTTGAACAGCTCCTTCGTCTCGCCGTAGGGGCCGTCGGTGACCAGCGGCGCCTCGGCCGAGAAGTCGACGACGAAGCCTTCGGCCGCGTCGGTCAGACCTTCGCCGGCGAGCAGCACGCCCGCCTTCATCATCGACTCGTTGTACTTGCCCATCGCCTCGATGATCTGCTCGAAGGGGATGTCCTGGTACGCCTCGACGCCCGAGTCGTCCGCGCGCATGATCAGCATGTACTTCATGGTTGTTCTCCTTGATGATGGGGCCGCCTCTCGACCCTCTCACTGAAGACGTCGAACGGGAAGACACCGGATCGACACGGCATCCGGATTTCTTTCGAAATTCTTCGAGATCGCCGACGCGATAGCCTCTGGGGGTGACGAAGCGGAGACCACTCGCGCGCTGGGGAACGACCGCGCTGCTCAGCACTCTCATCATCGGATCCGGGGCCGCCGCGCACGCCGAGACGCCGCCGGAGCTCGATTCCGGGTACATCACCGATGTGTCCGGCGTGCTCGACGCTGCGGATGAAGCCCGGTTGGAAGAACGTCTGCGTGAGCTCGCATCCACCGAAGGCGTGCCGGAGCTCTTCGTCGTCCTGGTGCCCGACTTCGAGGACCCGGTCAACGCGCTCGCCTGGGCCGACGAGACCGCTCTGCGCAACAACCTCGCGGCGGATCAGTATCTGCTGGCGATCGCGACCGACGGCCGCAGCCTCGCGATCTCCGCCGAGTACGGCGACGGCGGAGCCGCGGCAGGGCCGCTCTCCGAAGGCCGCGTGCTCGAGATCGAGGACGGACTCGGCAGCGACCATCTCGCCGACGACGACTGGGCGGGCGGGATCGACTATGTCGCGGATGAGTTCGAGAAGGTCCCGTGGCCATGGTGGGTGTGGGTGCTCGGCATCGCCGCACTGGCGCTGATCATCTTCCTCGTCACGCGGCTCGTGCTGTTCCTGCGACGGCGGGCCGCTCGCGCCGCCGAACTGCGCACGCTCGAAGGCCAGAAGAAGCGGGCGGCGCGCCTTCTCGTCCAGGCCGATGAGGCGGTGCGCACGAGCGAACAGGAGCTCGGCTTCGTGACCGCGGAGTTCGGAGAAGAGTCCACGGCCGAGTTCGTCGCCGTGCTCGCCACCTGCCGCGTCCGCCTGCAGGAGGCGTTCCAGCTCCTGGAGAAGCTGCAGGATGCCGATGAGGACGAGCCGCACGAGACGCGCGCCTGGACCGACACGATCATCCGGTTGTGCGGGCAGGTGGATGACGATCTCGAGGGTCGCAAGCGCGCGTTGGCCTCGCTCCGGGCTCTGGCGGACGGGGCAGCGGAAACACTGGCGCGCCTGAGATCGGAGCGCGAGGCCGCTTCGGCCTTCGCCGGCGTGGCCGCCGAGCGCCTCGCCGCTCTCGCGACGGCGTTCTCTGCGGCCGAGCTCGCCGGCGTGGCCGACAACCCCGCTGAGATCACGGGTCGCCTGCGGGCGGCCGATGCGCAGCTCGAGGCGCTGCAGAAGGCGGTGGACGCGCGCAAGCCCGACGCGATCTCGCAGAGCGTGCACGAGATCGAGCGGCTGCTCGCCGAGGCGAAGGACCTGCAGGATGCGGTCGGCGCCGAGGCGGAGGCTCTCGCCGCCCGAGCGGCCGCCCCGGCTGCCGAGACCGGATCGACCCTCGAGCGGGCGAAGGCCGCGGTGCGCGCCGCCGAGCTCTCCGTTCAGGCCCGGTCGGGTGAGGTGAGCTCGTTTCCGCTGACGCGTCTGTACTTCGCCCAGCGGCAGCTCGCCGAAGCGACGGCCGCCACTGAATCGGAGGACGTCGAGCTGCGTGCGGCATCAGCGCTGGCCGCCGCGGAGCAGGTGCAGAGCCTCGTCGGCTCGCCGGTCGCGTCGGAGAGTCGCCGGTTCGTCCGTTCCGCGTCGCCCTCCGAGAACCGGGCGATCATGTACGACCCGCCGTCCTCCGACTCCGGCACGCGGTCAGCGTGGCGGCGTTCATACGCTTACGACGATGATGAGGGCACCGGAGGCAAGGCGGTGCTGGGCGGGATCAGCGGTGGCGTGGTCGGATTCTTCAGCAGCGTGGGCCTCTCCGACGGTGCGCCTGGGCTGATCGTGATGTTCGTTCTCGGCGGCGTCGTGCTCGGCGCGCTGTCCGGCGCGTTCGGCGGCAACGGTGGCGGCGGCAGCTCTTCCGGGTGGGGAGGCTCTTCGCGCTCCTCGTCGCGCACGTCGTGGGGCGGTTCTTCTCGCTCGTCCAGCAGCCGGTCGTCCGGCGGGAGCCGCTCCTCCGGGCGGTCCGGCGGGCGCCGGTTCTGATCGTCGCGGCATCCGCCTGACCGCCGTGATCGGAGAGACCCGCAAACGACACAGGAGCGGATGCCGAGGCATCCGCTCCTGTGCTCAGATCACTCCCACTCGATGGTCCCCGGGGGCTTGGACGTGACGTCGAGCACGACCCGGTTGACCTCGCGCACCTCGTTCGTGATGCGGTTGGAGATCTTCGAGAGCACGTCATAGGGCAGGCGCGTCCAGTCGGCCGTCATGGCGTCCTCGCTGGAGACCGGACGCAGCACGATCGGGTGGCCGTAGGTGCGGCCGTCGCCCTGGACACCGACCGAGCGGACATCGGCGAGCAGCACGACGGGGCACTGCCAGATCTCCTGGTCGAGCCCCGCCTTGGTCAGCTCCTCGCGGGCGATGGCGTCGGCGTCACGCAGGATCTCGAGGCGGTCAGCGGTGACCTCGCCCACGATGCGGATGCCGAGGCCTGGCCCCGGAAACGGCTGTCGTCCGACGATCGCCTCCGGCAGACCGAGCTCGCGGCCGATCGCGCGGACCTCGTCCTTGAACAGGGTGCGCAGCGGCTCGATGAGTTCGAAGTCGAGGTCTTCCGGAAGCCCGCCGACGTTGTGGTGCGACTTGATGTTCGCGGTGCCGGTGCCGCCGCCGGATTCGACCACGTCCGGGTAGAGCGTGCCCTGCACCAGGAACTTCACCGGTTCGCCGGAGGCCTTGGCCTCCTCGACGAGCTCGCGCTGCACCTTCTCGAACGCGCGGATGAACTCGCGGCCGATGATCTTGCGCTTCTGCTCCGGGTCGGTGACGCCCGCGAGGTGTCCGAGGAACGTGTCCGCCGCATCCACCGTGATCAGACGCACGCCGGTCGAGGCGACGTAGTCCTGCTCGACCTGTTCGCGCTCGCCCTTGCGCAGCAGTCCGTGGTCGACGAAGACCGCCGTCAGCTGGTCGCCGATCGCCTTGTGCACGAGAGCGGTCGAGACGGCCGAGTCGACACCACCGGAGAGGGCGGAGATGACACGGGCGGAGCCGACCTGCTCGCGGATGCGCGCGACCTGCTCCTCGATGACGTTGTCGCTGTTCCAATCAGCGGCGAGACCAGCGGCCTTGTGCAGGAAGTTCTCGATGACCTCCTGGCCGTGATCGGAGTGCTTGACCTCGGGATGCCACTGCACGCCGTAGAAGCACTTCTCGGCGCTTCCGAACGCCGCGACGGGCGTCGCCTCGGTGGATGCCAGAACCTCGAAGCCCTCCGGCGCGCGCGCGACCTGGTCGCCATGGCTCATCCAGACGTTCTGCGTGTCCGGCTGCCCGCCGAGCAGCACTCCCCCGTCGCCGGTGAGCGCGGCATCCGTCGCACCGTACTCGCGCAGGCCTGTGTTCGCGACCTCGCCGCCCAGAGCGCGGGCCATGACCTGGAAGCCGTAGCAGATGCCGAGCGTCGGGATGCCGAGGTCGAAGATCCCGCCGTCGAGCGACGGCGCCCCCTCTTCGTACACCGAGGACGGGCCGCCCGAGAGGATCAGCGCAACGGGATTCTGCGCCGCGATGTCTGCGGCGGAGACGGTGTGCGGGACGATCTCGCTGTAGACGCCGGCTTCGCGGACGCGGCGGGCGATCAGCTGGGCGTACTGGGCGCCGAAGTCGACGACGAGCACGGGACGCTGGGCGGTGTCAGCGCTCATCGCGCGGCCTCCTGGGTGGTGTGGTCGGATGCGTCGGCCGCGATCGCGGCCTCGCGGGAAGCGAGATAGGTCTTCACCTCACGGGAGACCTTGGCCTCCATGAAGAACGACAGCAGCGGCACGATGCCGCCGAGCGCGAGCATGATGAAGCGACCGAACGGCCAGCGCATCAGGCTCCACACACGGAAGCAGGCGAACAGGTACACGACATAGAACCAGCCGTGCGCCACGAGGACGAACAGCGACAGGTTCAGCCCGCCGGCCGTCTGCCCGGTCGATTCGAGGTCGCAGCCCATCCCGCCGGGCACGAACAGCGAATACCACTGGCAGCCGTCGCCGACGATGACCGGTGCGAACCAGAGGAAGCCGCCCGACCCGCCGGCGAAGAGCTCGACGTGGGTGGGGCTGTACTTCAGGATCATCTCCCCCAGAAGCAGCAGCAGCATGACGCCCGTGATGATCGACGCGACCTGGTAGAACTTCAGCGCCCCACGGATCTTCGGGAAGGAGGCGGCTTTCGGTTCGGGCATGGCGTCCAGTCTACCGGGCGCGGACGGCCCTCCTGGCGTGCGCAGCGGACCGCAGAGTCGGTCAGGAATCGAGAAGCGCGCCCCGAACGCCGCTCGTAGCGTGATGGACATGAACAGCATCGACTCCCTCACCCTCGAAGTCGCCGACCTCGCGGGGGCTCAGAGCTTCTACTCCCGTGTCTTCGGCCTCGGCGACCGCCTTCGCCTGCGTGAATCGGATGCCGCGACCACCGGGTTCCGCGGATTCACCGTTTCACTGATCGTCGCCCAACCCGCGGATGCCCGATTGCTGCTGGACGAAGCGATCACTGCCGGCGCTATGGTCCTCAAGCCGGCCGCGAAATCGCTCTGGGGTTTCGGCGGCTCCGTGCAGGCTCCGGACGGCACCGTGTGGAACATCGCGACGTCGAGCAAGAAGGACACGAAGCCCGCGGGCCGGGCGATCGAGAACATCGTGCTGCTGCTGGGCACCGAGAACGTCGCTGAGAGCAAGCACTTCTACACCGACCAGGGCTTCTCGGTGAAGAAGAGCTTCGGCAGTTACGTGGATTTCGACACACCGGAAGGCTCGATCGGTCTGGGCCTCTACAAGCGTGCCGCTCTCGCGAAGT
The DNA here is from genome assembly GCF_025836995.1 of Microbacterium sp. M28. Lineage (NCBI taxonomy): Bacteria > Bacillati > Actinomycetota > Actinomycetes > Micrococcales > Microbacteriaceae > Microbacterium > Microbacterium triticisoli. Next base: position 2,442,672 of record NZ_CP107546.1, read on the forward strand.
CGGCAGGCATCGCGAGCGACGGCGGCGGTTCGCATCGCCTGGTGATCAACGGGACCAGCGCCGGGGCCACAGACCCGGATGGCTTCGTCTGGGCCGCATGATCAGAGCACGACGAAGGCCGCCGGGATCGCTCCCGACGGCCTTCGTCCCGTTTCAGCGGATCAGAACCAGCCCGTGATCAGATCCCAGAGCCAGTCCAGGACATCTCGCACTCCGCCGCCGCGGTTGACGCCGACCGTCGCGGACGCCGTGTCGCCGTCGGCCTGCGCGACCTCGACGCTGTACTTGCCGGGGTGGGTGTTCTTCGGCACCGTGACGGATGCCTGGAATGAGCCGTTCTCGCCCACCACGACCTCGCCGAGCTCGATCGCCGAGCCCTTCTTGGGCTGCAGGCGGACGGTGACCGTCTCGCCCGGTTCGAAGTCGGCACCCGTGATGCTGAGCTTCTTGCCTGCGGCGACCTTCTTCGGAACCTCGATGGTGCCGGTGAACTCCACCGGCTCGGAGCCCGCGATCGTGAACGGCACCTGCACGGTCGTGCCCGTACTGGTGACCGCGACCGTGAGCGACTGCTCGCCGAACACCCCATCCGGCACCGTGAACGACAGGCTGGCGCGGCCGACCTCGTCGGTCGTGTCGACGATGGTCGGATCGATCTGGCCGGACGCGAGAACCGTCTCCCCCAGCGACACGGCCACCTCGGCACCGTTCGCCTCGCCGGCGCTGAAGTTCAGCGAGGAGAGCGCGATCGTCACCTGGTCACCCGCGGTGTAGCCGTCCGCATCGGCGGGGCTCAGCGTCACGCCGACCGCGCGCTGCGCGAGATCAGGCGTCGCGGTGCCGTTGGCGTCGAACCACTCGACCGTCGAGGCGAGGTCCACCTTGCCGGTGTCCTTCTTGTTCACGCCCTCCCGGAAGCTGGCGAAGTTGTCTCCGCCGGCCGCGAGGAAGGAGTTCGCCGCGACGACGTACGTCGCGTCCGGGTCGATCGCCGTGCCGTCGAGCGTGATCGAGGTGATCCGCTCACCGGCCGCGGCGGTCGGGTCGTAGGTGTACACGAGCCCTTCCGAGACGCCGAGCTTCAGGAACGGACGGCTCGCGCCGGCCGGCTGCCACTGCTCCTCGAGCACGCTCTCCAGCTGCGCGCCGGTGAGCTCGAGCGTGACGAGCGTGTTGGCGAACGGCTGTACCGTCGCCGCCTCACGGAACGTCACGTTGCCGTCGGGGTCGTTCTGGCCCGCGCTCGCGTACGCGAGGTTCGCGCGGATCCCGCCCGGGTTCATCAGCGCCACGTCCGCGCCGGTCGCCCACTTGTGGACGTCGGCCACGAAGTTCCCGATCGTGGACTCGCCACCCCGGTTCTCGGAGCCGTTGGTCTGACGTGCCCGGTTGAAGTCGGCCGTGATCTCCCCGACCTTCTCGGCGCCGAGCACGTCGGCCTCGGCCTTGGCCGCGTCGACGATCGCCTGGACCTCGGGGTCAGCGGGGTACAGGGCCTTGCCCGCCTCGGTGAGCGGCTTGATCTCGTTCTCGATCGAGAGGAGCTCCTTGGTCTCCGGATCGACCTCGATGCTCGTCAACGCGAAGTTCTCGCCGTACTGCCCGGCCTGGAACACGGGCCGGCCATCGATGACCTCGCTGTACGCGCCGTGCGTGTGGCCGGTCGAGATGGCGTCGACCTCCGGGCCGACGCCGGCGAGGATGTCGCCGAGCGGGGTGCCGGGCTCGAACTCCGCCGGCTCCGTCGACGCCGCGCCCTCGTGCACGAGGAGGATGATGACGTCCGCCTCGCCGTTGGCCTGGTCGCCGTCGGTCAGCGCCGCGGCTTCCGCGTTGACGGAGTCCGCGATGTCGCGCACCTCGAGCTCGGAGATCGCGTCCGGCGACACGAGCGTCGGAAGGTCCTCCGTGACGGCGCCGATGAATCCGACGTCCACGCCGTCGACCTCGGTGACCCAGGACGGCTCGAGGGCGTGCTCGTCCGTACCGGCGAGGTAGACGTTCGCGGCGAGGTACGGCCAGTCGGCGCGCGCCTCGATCCGTTCAGACAGGTCGGCCCAACCCTGGTCGTACTCGTGGTTGCCCGTCGAGCTCACCTGGAGTCCCGCCAGGTTGAGCGCGTCGATCGTCGGGTTGTCGTCCTGGATGAACGACGTGAACGTCGATGCGCCGACGAGGTCGCCGTTCGCCGTGAAGAGCGTGTTCGGGTTGCCGTCGCGCAGCTGCTGCACGGCCCCGGCGAGCACGGCCGCACCCGCTGCGGCGCCGTCGGCCTCGATCCGACCGTGGAAGTCGTTGATCGTGACGATGTCGATCGACACGGGCGGGATCTCGCTCGAGATGCCCACGACGATCGGATCGTGGTCGCTGGAGCGGTACGGGGTCCCCGCCTCGGCGGCGCCGAACGCGTAGCCGCGGTCGCTCCACTCCGGCGAGTTGATCGCCCAGACACCCGTGCCCGTGACGGACTCGGTCAGCGACGGGGACGCGATCGCGTGGTCGAGTGACCCGAGCTCACCGTCGAACGTGTACGTGTAGTGGCCTGCGGCCTGCGCCGGAACCAGGTCGGTCCAGCCGGCCTGGGCGAACACGTCGATCGGGTCCTCCTGGCCGTACGCGTTGAAGTCGCCGAGCAGCAGGATGTCGTCGCTTCCACTGGTCTCGGCGAGCGTCTCGGTGAACGCCAGCAGGGACTGCGCCTGCGCGATGCGGTCGGCGTTGAAGAAGCCCTGGCCGTCGGCAGGCTCGGCCCCGCCACCGGACGGCGGCGACTTCGACTTGAAGTGGTTCGCGACGACCGAGACGAGCTTGCCGTCCACGTCGAAGGTCTGCGCGACGGGCTCGCGCGCGTTGTCCCACACCGTCTCGTCGATGATGGTGGCGCTGTCGCCCACCGGTGTGACGGCATCCTTCTTGTAGATGATCGCGTTCGTGATGACGTCGGTCTCGGTCTGCAGCAGAGCGGCGGGGGTGGGCACGAACGCCCACACCTCGGAGCCCGCATCGGCGTTGAGACCGTCGACGAGGTCGCTCAGCGCGGCGTCGGCCGGCTTGCCGAAGTGGATCGAGTTCTCGATCTCCATCAGCGACACGACCTCGGCGTCCAGTGCGTTGATCGCCGTGACGATCTTCGACTTCTGGATCGCGAACTCCTCTGCCGTCTCCGCTCCACGCGCGTCCGGATTCTCGCCGGAGAGCGTCGTGAAGTAGTTGTAGACGTTGAACGCGCCGACCTGCACGTCGCCGCCGACCTCGGGGGCCGCGTCCGTGCGCGGGTTCTGCGCCGTGAATCCGGCCTTGTAGCCCGCGTCGCTGGTGTCGTCGATCGGCACGACCGGCTGCAGTCGCCAGTCGTCGAAGCCGTACTGCAGCACGTACCCGGCGTCCGCGAAGTCGACCGCGTCGCCGTTGCGCACCACGGTGTCGGCCGTGAAGTACGGCTGCTGTCCTGGGTGGGCGTTGCTGGTGACCTGCGACGACCATCCGTCGTCCAGGAGGATGCGCTCGGCGCGGTTCTCGGCGGCGATCGCGTTCGCCGCGTCGCCGGGGCGGGTGGTCTCGGTGCTCTTGACGTTGAGCTCACCCGGGTTCAGCCACAGGGTCCCGTAGTTGTAGAGCTGGTGGCTGGAGGCGACCAGGTACGACCCGGTCGGCGCGACGAGCATGTTCTCGAAGGCCTCGCGATCGGCGCCGGTGACCGTGTCGGCGAGCGGAGTCTGAGCGGGCACCCCCGCAGCGGCGGTGACGACCGAGACGTCGGATGCCGCTGCCGGGTTGATCTGCGTCTGGCCGAAGTACTCACTGACCGTTCCCGTGACCGACACGAGGTCGCCGATGGCGAGCGTCGGTGCGAGGGCGTTCAGGTAGACGAAGACGCCGTCCGAAGCTCCGGGGGTCGCGTCGGTGTCGCCGCCCGAGCCCTGGGTCTGGATCGTGACGCCCTTGTAGCCGCCCGTGCGGTAGTCGCCGGTCACGACGCCGGAGACCGTGACGTTCTGGCCGGCCAACGGCGAGACGTCGCCGGAACCCTGCACCTCGGCGATCGAGACCGCGGTGGGCTCTTCCGGTTCCTCGGGCTCTTCGGGCCCTGTGCCGCCGGAGTTCTGCGGGGTGATCGTCGCGGACAGCGTGAAGTCCGCGCTGTTGTCGTCGGTGTCGGCGGCGTTCGTCCGGTTCAGCGACTTGACGTCGGTGTTGCCGGCCGGCGGGGTGGCCGCTGCCGTCTCGAATGTGTTCGAGGTGCCGTATCCGAGCAGGTCGACGACTCCCGCCGTGCCCGTGATCGACCCGGGCGCGAGGGTGACCGCGGCGGTGCCCTCGACGAGTGCGAGCGTCCCGTTGGTGCCGCTCGGGTTCAGGTTGCCGACGGCATCCGCGGTCGGCAGCGCCTGACCGTTCGCGCCGTTGCTGCCGCCCTGCACGAGGTAGTGGCCGCCGGCGGGAATCGTGCCCGTGAGGGGGACGACGCCGTTGAAGGCCGCGGTCCCGGTCGCCGAGCGGTACTGCAGGGAGAGTCCGTCGAGGGAGACCGGCTCGGAGGTGGGGTTGTAGAGCTCCACGAACTTGTTCGTGAACAGCGCCCCTGCGCTGCCACCGGAAAGGTACGCCTCGTTGATGACGACCCCCGTCCCGGTCGTGTTCGCGAAGGCGGGTGTCGCGACCAGGGCGCCGGCGCCCAGGGCGGCGACACAGGTTACGGCGAGGACGCTGACGCGCCCCCTGCTGCGGAAGGACGCCGGAACCGTTCGGTTCCCGGCATCGGGGGCTGGCATCATCGTTGCTGTCTCCTCGATCGGGTGGTGCGGCGGCTCTCGTGAATCCACCGTCCGTGTGCGCTCTCAGCGCACACACATATTCGGGAGCATACGGAGGGCCGGGGACAGGAGCAACGGTGTTCGCCGAATGGTCACCGCTCGCTCATCGAATCGCCGCGAAGACGCTCAGATGCGCATTACCGCCTGCTCGGATGCGCGCTCGACGGGCTCAGGATGCCGCGGCTGCCGCATCCTCGAGATCCTCGACCTCGCGCTCCCAGGCATCCTTCGCCAGGCGGTACCAGATGTAGAACGCGAAGCCCGCGAAGATCGCCCACTCGGCCGCGTAGAACACGTTCAGCCAGTTCACCGGCGACAGCTCGTCCGGCGGCGAGGAGGAGATGTCCACGAGCCCGTCCGGAGCGTCGAAGCTCGCGAGGTAGGGCCGGTAGACCGCGAGCTGCTCTGCATCGTGCCAGTGGCCCAGCAGCGCTGCCGGCGACATCCGGTCCATGCGCTGCGGGTCATCGGCCGGTGGGACCTGCACGCCCTCGTCCGAGATGAGTCGCCCGCTGATCGTGGCCTCGGTGCCGGCGGCGCTCTGCTCGAGGGCTGCGACCGCGGCATCCGCGTCTTCACGTTCCTGGGCCCAGCCCAGCGCGACGGCGATCGAGACGCGATCGCCCACGCGCAACTGGCCGGTGACCCAGTACCCCTCGACGTCGTCGTTGTAGCGGGACGAGACGACGAGGAAGTCGCCGCCGATCCAGCTGCCCGTCGCCTCGGTGCGCTGACCGACGTACGGCTCCGGCAGATACTCGCCCGGCGCGACGACGTCATCCAGGGCACGGACCTGCTCCGTCACGCCGGCGGGGGGCGGATCTGTCTCGATCGCGCGGCCGAGCTGCCACTGGCCGAGGAACGCGAAGACACCGGCGACGACCAGGCACAGCGCGAGGACGCCGATCCAGCGCGGACGCAGCATCACCTCGCGCAGCGTCGGCGGGAAGACCTCTGGTGTCGTCACGGCAGGCGGATGCTCAGACCTGCTCGTACGGGGCCAGCACGACCTCGACGCGCTGGAACTCCTTGAGGTCGGAGTATCCGGTCGTGGCCATGGACTTGCGCAGCGCACCGATGAGGTTCGCGGTGCCGTCCGCGACGGGCGCAGGGCCGAACAGGATCTCCTCGAGCGGCGCGATGCCGTCGACGGCGACGCGGCGGCCGCGGGGCAGCTTGGGGTGGTGCGCCTCGGGCCCCCAGTGGAAGCCGCGACCTGGAGCGTCCGTCGCGCGAGCGAGTGCGACGCCGAGCATCACGGCATCCGCGCCCATCGCGAGCGCCTTGACGATGTCGCCCGAGGTGCCCACACCGCCGTCGGCGATCACGTGGACGTAACGCCCGCCCGACTCGTCGAGGTAGTCGCGCCGAGCGGCGGCGACATCGGAGACCGCGGTCGCCATCGGCGCGTGGATGCCGAGAGTCGCGCGCGTCGTGGACGCCGCTCCCCCACCGAAGCCGACGAGCACACCGGCCGCGCCGGTGCGCATGAGGTGCAGGGCCGCGGTGTAGGTCGCAGCCCCTCCGACGATCACGGGGACGTCGAGGTCGTAGATGAACTTCTTCAGGTTCAGCGGTTCGGCGGCACTCGAGACGTGCTCAGCCGACACCGTCGTGCCGCGGATGACGAACAGATCGACACCGGCGGCGACCACCGTCTCGTACAGCTCCTGCGTGCGCTGCGGCGTCAGGGAACCGGCCACCGTCACGCCGCCTGCGCGGATCTCGGCGAGACGCGCCTTGATCAGCTCGGGCTTGATGGGCTCGCTGTACAGCTGCTGCATGCGCTGCGTCGCCTCGGCGGGTGCGAGACCCGCGATCTCGGCGAGCAGAGGCTCGGGGTTCTCGTAACGGGTCCACAGACCCTCGAGGTCGAGCACGCCCAGACCACCGAGCTGGCCCAGCTTGATCGCCGTCGCCGGGCTCACGACGGAGTCCATCGGCGCGCCGAGCACGGGGATGTCGAAGCCGTAGGCGTCGATCGTCCAGGCCGTCGAGACGTCCTCCGGGTTGCGCGTGCGCCGCGACGGCACCACCGCGATGTCGTCGAACGTGTACGCGCGACGCGCGCGCTTGCCTCGGCCGAGTTCGATGTCCATGGTCACCCCTCCAGCCTACCCGGGGCGACCGCAGCTGAGAGACTGGTCGGGATCGGGAGGTTCGGGATGGCGCAGGATGCCGTGGACGTCGCCGTCGTGGGCGGCGGCGTCATGGGGCTGGCGACGGCGTGGGAGCTCGTGCGCCGCGGTCTCCGACCGGTCGTCCTGGAGCGTTTCGCGCGCGGTCACACGCAGGGCGCATCCCACGGCGCCACCCGCAACTTCAACGACGCCTATACCGAGGATCACTACCTCGACCTGCTGGAGCGTTCGCGCGCCGGCTGGGAGGCGCTCGGCACCGTGGACGGCGCCCCGCTGCTGCGCCTGCACGGCCTGGTCACCCACGGCGACGTCGACATCGCTGCGGTACAGGCGGGACTCGCGCGCCGCGGCATCCCGGCCGACCTGCTCACGGCGGCGGAGGCGCAGCGGCGGTGGCCGGGGATGCGCTTCGCGTCGGACGTGCTGTGGTCGGCGGATGCCGGAGTCATCCGCGCCGCCGACACCCTCCGCGAGCTGGAGCGGCGGATCGTCGCCGGCGGCGGCACGGTCCGATGGGAGACCCCTGTCGAACGCATTGGTCAGGATCCGGCGAGCGCTCTGCTCGCCCTGGCGGACGGGACGACCCTGCGCGCGGACACCGTGATCGTGACGGCCGGTGCATGGACCTCGACTCTGCTCGGCGGCATCGGGCTGCCGCGGCTGCGTGTCACGGAGGAGACGCCGGCGCACTTCCAGCCCGTGACGGATACCGCGTGGCCGTCCTTCAACCACTACGTCGCACCGAGCGACTACCCCGCCACGGTCTACGGCATGCCCACGCCTGGCGAGGGCGTCAAAGTGGGCTTCCACCAGGTCGGCGACGAGGTCGACCCCGACGACCGTCCGCACCGCACGACGCATGCGGACGCGCTCCGCTCGTATGTGCGCGAGTGGATGCCGGGGCTCGACGCCGACTCCGCGGTGCATCTGAGCTGCACGTACACGTCGACCGACGACAGCGATTTCGTGCTCGACCGGCGAGGGCGGTTCGTGATCGGCGCCGGCTTCTCGGGACACGGCTTCAAGTTCGCGCCCGGCGTCGGCGCCGTGCTGGCCGATCTCGCGCTCGACCAGACGGCGCGCGCCGCCTGGCCGTTCCGTCTCGCCTGACCGAGTGGCTCAGCGGGTTCGAGCCACGCGGCGCTCATCCCACACCGGCTCGTCGGCCGCGTACACCTCTCCGTCCGATCCGAATACGAGGAATCGATCGAACGACCGCGCGAACCAGCGATCGTGTGTCACCGCCAGGACCGTCCCGTCGAAGCGCGTCAGCGCGTCCTCCAGCGCCTCGGCGGATTCCAGATCCAGGTTGTCCGTCGGCTCGTCGAGCAGCAGCAGCGTCGCCCCGGAGAGCTCCAGCAGCAGCACCTGGAACCGCGCCTGCTGGCCACCGGACAGCGAGTCGAAGCTCTGCTGCGCCTGCCGGACGAGTCCGTAGCGGTCCAGGGCGCTGCTGGCGGCATCCCGAGGCAGACCCTGGCGTCGATCGTCGCCGCGGTGCAGGATCTCGAGCAGCGTGCGGCCGACGAACTCAGGATGCGCGTGCGTCTGCGCGAACAGCCCTGGCACCACTCGGGCGCCGAGGATCGCGCGGCCCGTGTGCGGCACCTCCGCCACCAGCTCGCCCGTCGACGTGACGTGCCCGAGCGTCGGATCAGGGTCGGTGCCTCCTCTGGCGAGCAGACGGAGGAAGTGCGACTTGCCCGACCCGTTCGATCCGAGCACACCGATGCGGTCCCCGAACCAGATCTCAGCGTCGAACGGTCGCATGAGGCCGGTCAGCTCCAGCCGCTCGGCGATCACGGCGCGCTTGCCGGTGCGCGCTCCCCGCAGCCGCATGTCGAAGTCCTGCGCCGGTGGACGCTCTTCGGGCGGCCCGGCCTCCTCGAACTTGCGCAGCCGGGTCTGCGCCGCCCGATACCGTGATGCGAAGCCGTCGTTCGCCTCGGCCTTCACCTTGAGCGTCGCGACGAGGGTGCGCAGCTTCTCGTGCTGCTCGTCCCAGCGACGCCGCAGCTCGTCCAGGCGATCCATCCGGTCCTCGCGCGCCTGGTGATACGTGGCGAAACCGCCGCCGTGCACCCATGCGGTCGCGCCGGCGCCACCGGGTTCGAGCGTGATGATCCGGTCGGCCGCTCTCGCGAGCAGCTCCCGGTCGTGCGACACGAGCAGCACCGTCTTCGGGGTCTGCCGCAGCTGCTCCTCCAGCCAGCGCTTGGCCGGGACGTCCAGGTAGTTGTCCGGCTCGTCCAGCAGCAGCACGTCGTCCGGGCCCCGCAGCAGCGCCTCGAGGGCGAGCCGCTTCTGCTCGCCGCCGGACAGCGTGACGAGCTCGCGGTATCTGGCGCGTTCGTACGGCACGCCGAGAGCGGCGATGGTGCACTGGTCCCACACCGTCTCGTGCTCGTACCCGCCCGCATCGGCGTACTCGGCGATCGCCGCGGCGTACGCCATCTGGGTGTCGTGCTCGTCGCGTTCGATGAGCGCGTTCTCCGCCGATTCCAGTGTCTCGGCGGCGGCGCGGATGCGACGCGGGGCCACCCGCGTCAGCAGATCCTGCACCGTCTGACCTGCCTCGCCGTGACCGATGAACTGATCCATGACGCCGAGGCCGCCGTCGATGGTGACGGCGCCGGAGTCGGCGGCGGCATCGCCGCGGATGATGCGCAGCAGCGTCGTCTTGCCTGCGCCGTTCGGCCCGATCAGCGCGCTGGTCGAGCCGGCGCCGACGCGGAACGTCGCCTCATCGAGCAGCGGTCTGCCATCCGGCAGGGTGAGTGAGATCGCCGAGACGTCGATGTAGCCCACGGTGGGTCGTCCTTCCGCCCACCGCGACCGTCGCACAGCAAGCCGACCAGGCTATCACCATCCGGGTCAGCGCGGCTCCGACATCCGCGCCAGCAGCTCGGCGAGCAGCGCCTCGGCGACGGGTGCCGGGAGTTCCTCGATCAATGCCATCAGGGTCGACATCGGCTGACCCTGCGTCACCCGGCCGGCGCCGGCCAGTCGCAGCAGACGCCAGGATGCTGCAGGTCCCGGCACGCGATCGGCAGCGTATCCGAGCGTGCGCACCGCCCCGGCCATCCATCGGCCGTCCGCCGGACGGCGCCCTCGCACGGCGTCGGCTGCGTGGGTCAACGCACGCCGGAAATCCTTCAGGCGACGCTCGAGCACCGGGGTCAGGGTGAGATGTGCACTGCGCGGCAGGCGGGTGCCGTCGCTCTGCACGAACCCCGGTTGATGCTGGATCCGCCAGCCGTGGTCGGCCAGCTCGTCCGCGAGCCGATGCGGATCCACGCGGACGTCGATCGGAGCGGCGACGTCCGCGACGAGGGTGATCGCCGGACCGACCGGATCCCCCATCACCACCAGCCCAGGGATGCGCGCGACCTCGTCTCTGATGCCGGCAGCGACGCGCTCGATCGACGCGGTCAGCTCCGCGAATCCGTCGTCGCCCAACCGCTGCACGATCGCCCAGGCCGCCGCCAGCGGGGACGCGGACCTCGACCCGAGCAGCGTCGCATTCACGACGGGGTAGCCGGGCCACCGAGTCGTGGCGAAGAACTGGGCCCGGTGCTGGCGCCTGCCCCGGTGCAGCAGCACCGAGACGCCCTTCGGCGCGTACCCGAACTTGTGAAGGTCCGCCGACAGGCTCGTCACACCGGGAAGGCGGAAGTCCCACGGCGCTGCGTCCCGCCACCATGGCAGCACGAGTCCCCCGAAGCAGGCGTCGACGTGGCACCGGATGCCGCGGACCTTCGCCGCCGCGGCGACCGCGCCGACCGGATCGAGTGCACCGCTCGGATACGCGGGCGCCGACACGACGACGAGCGCGACGTCGTCGCCCATCCTCGCGATCAGATCCGCCGCCGCAACGGTCCCGTCGGGAGCGCACGGCACCGGGTCGAACTCCAGGTCGAACAGCCGTGCCGCCTTTTGGAACGCCGCGTGGGCCGTGGATGGCGCGAGCAGGCGTGGTCGCGTCCCCTGGGCCGCGGCATCCGGATGCTCAGTGCGCCACAGGTCGCGCGCCGTCTTCACCGCCAGCAGGCAGCTCTCGGTTCCCCCGCTGGTCACGGAACCTGTGACGTCGCGTCCTCCGTGCACTGCTCGGCGCACGAAGCCGAGGAGGTCGCGCTCCATCGCCGCGACGGACGGGAAGACGGTGGGGTCGAGACCGTTCACCGGACGGGCGAGGGATGCCGCGGCATCTGCCAGCTCGTCCAGCTCCGGCATCCCCGAGTCGTAGACATACGCCAGGACGTGCCCGCCGTGTGTCGGAGCGTCGAGCGCCCGGAGGTCGCGCAGCCGGCCCAGGATGCCGCCGCTCATGCCGCCGTCCCCGCGATGTCGCGTTCACGCAGCCGGTAGCGCGCGAGCACGACGAGGCTCAGCGCCATCAGAGCTGCGGGCAGGATGCTGAACGCGACGGCGATGCCATCGACGGCCGCGGCGGGTTGGTCCATCGCCACGCCCGCCGTGGACTCGAGGTAGCCGGTGGTCGCGAGCACGACCGAGAGCACGGCTGCCCCGAGGGCCATCCCCGTCGTCTCCCCCGCCGTCCAGACCCCGCTGAACACGCCTGACCGATTCGTCCCGGAGTGCGCGGAGCGATCGTGCGCGATGACGTCGGGCAGCATGGCCATCGGCAGCGTCTGCATGCCGGCGTACGCCGCGCCGGCGAGCGCCACCGGGGCGAGGATCCACCAGCCGGGCACCCAGATCATCACCACGAGTGCGAGGGTCGAGAGCAGGAAGATCAGACTCGCCATCCGAAAAGCGCGTTCCTTGCCCACGCGATCGGCGATGCCCTTCCAGACCGGAGCCATCAGCAGCGCGGGGGCGATCAGCGACGCGAACAGCGGCGTGACGGCTCCCTCGTCCTGGAGGATCCACCGCGCGACGTACTGGGCCGATGCCAGCATCAGACCGGTCGCGAGCCCCTGCAGCATGAACGCCGACAGCAGCGCCCGGAACGGCTGGCTCTCGCGGAGCACGCGGATGCCGGCGCGATAGTGCGCGCCGATCGACATGCCGGCGACGACCGGAAGCGGTGGCCGCTGCGGCGCCACGGATGCCGACACCAGCATCCCGACGGCCAGGACGACGCCCGCGACCAGCGCCATCACGAGGTACCCGCGTAGCGGATCGTCCGGGAACAGACCGCGCAGCTCTGGTCCACCGGCGCCGAACAGCAGGATCGCGGTGGTCAGCACCACCACGCGCCAGGTGAGCAGCCTGGTGCGTTCGTGGTAGCTGTCGGTGAGTTCGGCCGGCAGGGCGATGTACGGAACCTGGAACAGGCTGAAGCACGTCGCCGCGAGCATGAAGGCGATCAGCACCCACACTCCGGACGTGACCGGCCCGAGCCCGCCGGGGACCGCGAACGTGAGCACGAACGCGATCGGCAGGCCGATACCCCCGAGGATCATGAATCGACGTCGCGACCCGGCCTGCGCGTAGGAGCGGTCGCTGAGTCCGCCGATCACCGGGTCGATCAGGACGTCCCAGGCCTTCGCAGCCGTGACGATCGCGCCGGCTGCGAGCGCCGTGACGCCGAGCGAATCGGTGAGGTAGTAGACGAGGACGAGCCCCGGCAACGTGGCGAAACCGCCGGTGCCGAGCGAGCCGATCGCGTAGCGGGCGACCTGGCTCCTGGTCAGCGCCGAACTCCCCGGTGAATCCATGCGCTCACTCTAGTGGCGCCCGTGAGACGGTCGCTCGACGCCGTTGCGACGCGTTCGTGCGGACCACCTCGACAGACGGACGGCCGGATGCCGAGGCATCCGGCCGTTCGGGTCAGCGCTTGTAGTTGGGCGCCTCGACGACGATCTGCACGTCGTGCGGGTGAGATTCCTTGAGCCCCGCCGGTGTGATGCGGACGAACTTGCCGCGGGTTTTGAGCTCTTCGATCGTGCGCGCGCCGACGTAGAACATCGACTGACGCAGGCCACCGATGAGCTGGTACGCGACGGCGCCGAGTGGGCCGCGGTACGGGACCTGGCCCTCGATGCCCTCGGGGATGAGCTTGTCGTCGCTGGGCACATCAGCCTGGAAGTAGCGGTCCTTCGAGTACGAGGTCTGCTTGCCGCGGGTCTGCATGGCACCGAGCGAGCCCATCCCCCGGTACTGCTTGAACTGCTTGCCGCTCTGGAAGACGATCTCGCCCGGTGACTCGTCGGTTCCGGCCAGCAGCGAGCCGAGCATGACCGCATCCGCACCGGCGACGAGCGCCTTGGCGATGTCGCCGGAGTACTGCAGACCGCCGTCGGCGATCACCGGGATGCCGGCGGGGCGCGCCGCCAGCGACGCCTCGTAGACCGCAGTGACCTGCGGAACGCCGACGCCGGCGACGACGCGGGTGGTGCAGATGGATCCGGGACCGACGCCGACCTTCACGGCGTCGGCTCCGGCATCGATGAGCGCCTGTGCGCCCTCACGGGTCGCGATGTTCCCGCCGATGATGTCGATGTGCTCGAACGAAGCGTCCGCCTTCAGGCGACGGATCAGATCGACGACGCCCTGCGACTGTCCGTTCGCGGTGTCGACCACGAGCAGGTCGACCCCGGCATCCCGCAGCGCCTCGGCGCGCTCCCACGCGTCGCCGAAGAAGCCGATCGCTGCGCCGACGCGCAGCCGTCCCTGGTCGTCCTTGGTGGCGAGGGGGTACTTCTCGCTCTTGTCGAAGTCCTTGATCGTGATGAGACCCGCGAGCTTGCCGTCGTCATCGATGAGCGGCAGCTTCTCGACGCGGTGCTTCGCGAACAGCGCGATGACCTCGCCGGCGGCGACGCCGACCGGTGCGGTGACGAGCGCCTCGCTGGTCATGACGTCCTTCACGAACGTCGTCTGACGCTCGAAACCGGAGACGAAGCGCATGTCGCGGTTGGTGATGATGCCGACGAGCTTGCCGTCGGGGTCGACGACGGGCAGACCCGAGATGCGGTAGCGCGCACAGAGGGAGTCGACCTCTTCGACGGTCGCGTCCGGGGTCGTGGTGATCGGGTCGGTGATCATGCCCGACTCGCTGCGCTTGACGCGGTCGACGTGCGCGGCCTGATCGGCGATCGAGAGGTTGCGGTGCAGGATGCCGATGCCGCCCTCGCGTGCCATCGCGATGGCCATGCGAGACTCCGTGACGGTGTCCATGGCGCTCGACAGCAGCGGCGTCGCGACCGAGATGCGACGCGTGATCCGCGAGGAGGTGTCCGCCTCGCTCGGGATGACGTCGGTGTGCCCCGGCAGGAGCAGCACGTCGTCATAGGTGAGGCCGACGAAACCGAACGGGTCGTGCTGGTCCATGGATGATCCTCCTGGGGGGTGGCGGGGAGCGGCGCGGGTGTACCAATTCTAAGCGCCGCCGACTCGCGTACTATTCCCGCGCGCGAGCGCGGATCGTGAGCAGATCGTGCATTGGCTGAAACAGAATCGACACACTACGCTCATACCGTCGTACATCAGGGCCGATGAACAACTCCGTCTTGGCCTGTGTACTGGACGGGAGGTTCTGTGAGTCCGATGATCTCGGCGAAGCGGAGCGGAATCCGATGGGCGATCGCCCTGGTCGGGACGCTCCTCGCTTTCGCCTTCCTGGCGCTCCAGCCGCCGTCACCCGCCTCAGCAGAGGAGACCGACGACGGCCAGGAGATCACCGACTTCTATCTCGCCGGAGTCATCACGTTCGACGACGATCCCGTCGCCGACGTCACGATGTCCGTCGAGGGCGAGGGCTTCGAAGCCGACACCGAGACGGATGCCGAGGGCAAATGGCGTCTCTACGTCCCCGAGGCCGCGACTTACACGCTCACCGTCGATGAGGACTCGCTCCCCGACGGCGTGATCGTGGACGCGACGCAGCTGCCGGAGGGCATGCAGCCGATCTCCGGCACGACGGCGTCGTTCGAGGTCGAGTTCGGACTCACCGGGACGAAGATCGTCAACCTGTTCCTCGGCGAGGGCGTCCGCGAGACGACGTCGTTCCTGGACCAGTTGCTGTCCAGGACTGTCGGCGGGCTGAACTTCGGCCTGCTGCTCGGACTCGCCTCGATGGGCGCCGCGCTCATCTACGGCACGACGAAGCTGTCGAACTTCGCGCACGGCGAGATGGTCACCTGGGGTGCGGTCGTCGCGCTGCTGGTCAGCTCGTTCTGGCAGCTGCCGATGTGGCTCGGCATCATCGCCGCCATCATCGCCGGCGGCCTGCTCGGGTGGGGTCTGGATGCCGGTCTCTGGCGTCCGCTGCGGCGCCGTGGACTCGGCGTGGTGCAGCTCATGATCGTCAGCATCGGCCTCTCCCTGGCGTTGCGCTACGCGCTGCAGTTCATGATCGGCGGCGGCACGTATCAGCTGCCGGGGTCCAGCCCGACTCCGATCAAGCTCGGCCCGATCTCGCTGTCGTACATCGACATGATCGGCATGGGTGTCAGCCTGCTCGTCATCCTCGGCGTCGCGTTCTTCCTGACGCGCACGAGGGTCGGCAAGGCCACCCGGGCGATCTCCGACAACCCGCAGCTGGCTGCTGCATCCGGCATCGACGTCGACAAGGTCATCCGCATCGTGTGGATCCTCGCCGGCGTCCTCGCCGCGATCTCCGGCATCCTGTGGGCGTACTTCCGCCCTGGCGTGAAGTGGGACATGGGCATGCAGATGCTGCTGCTCATCTTCTGCGCCATCACGCTCGGCGGCCTCGGCTCGGCCATCGGCGCGCTGATCGGCTCGATCATCGTCGGTCTCGCCGTCGAGGTGTCGACCCTGTTCGGCGTCCCGAGCGACCTCAAGTACGCCAGCGCCCTCGTCGCGCTGATCGTGATCCTGCTGGTACGGCCCCAGGGCCTGCTCGGCCGCAAGGAAAGGTTGGGCTGACGCATGGACTTCGGCAACATCCTCGGCAACACCGCCGCATATCTCTTCAGCCCGACCACGATGGCCTACGCGTTGGCGGCGACCGGTCTGGCCGTGCACTTCGGCTACACCGGCCTGCTGAACTTCGGCATGGCGGCCTTCATGGCGGTCGGCGGCTACGGCTACGCGATCTCGGTGCTCAGCTTCGGCCTCCCGTGGTGGATCGGCATGCTGATCGGCCTCATCGCCGGCGCGGGCTTCGCGTTGATCCTCGGCATCCCGACACTGCGCCTTCGTGCCGACTACCTCGCCATCGCGACGATCGCGGCGGCGGAGGTCGTGCGACTGCTGTTCCTCACCGAGCTGTTCAAGAAGTGGACGAACTCGGCCGGTGGCCTGTCGGGCTACCATCAGAGCTTCCGCGACATCAACCCGTTCCCGCCCGGGACCTACGGCTTCGGCCCGTGGACCTACAACGCGAACGACCTGTGGGTGCGCGTGTTCGGACTCATCATGCTCACGATCGCCGTGCTCTTCGTCTGGGCCCTCATGCGCAGTCCGTGGGGCCGCGTGCTCAAGGGCATCCGCGAGGACGAGGACGCAGTGCGCTCGCTCGGCAAGAACGTGTTCGCGTACAAGATGCAGGCGCTCGTCGTCGGCGGCGTGCTCGGTGCGCTCGGCGGCATCGTGTTCGTCCTGCCGTCGGCCGTGATCCCCGGCAGCTACTCGACGTCGCTGACGTTCTTCCTGTGGACCATCCTGCTCCTCGGGGGAGCTGCGACCGTTCTCGGCCCGACTCTCGGCGCCGTGCTGTTCTGGGTCGTCTTCGCGTTCCTCGGCAGCCTGCTGCCCGCGATGGCGGACGCCGGCCTGCTGCCGATGACCGCGGCCCAGGCGGACATGGTGCGCTACATCCTGATCGGCGTCGTGCTGATGCTGATCGTGATCTTCCGGCCGCAGGGCATCCTCGGAAACAAGAGGGAGATGACCTTTGTCAAGTGAATCCACCCCTACCGGCCCGGCTCCGGCCGCGCCGCGGGCGAAGACGACCGGCCTCGCCAAGGGTCCAGCGGCTCCCGGCGTCGCCAAGGTCGACCCCATCCTCGTCGCGGACAGCGTGACGCGCCGCTTCGGCGGCCTGACCGCGGTCGACGTCGACCACCTCGAGATCCCGCGCGGCGCCATCACCGCGCTCATCGGTCCGAACGGTGCAGGCAAGACGACTCTGTTCAACCTGCTCTGCGGGTTCGACAGGCCCAACTCCGGAACGTGGTCGTTCGACGGCAAGAACCTGTCGGGTGTTCCCTCGTTCAAGGTCGCCCAGATGGGTCAGGTGCGCACGTTCCAGCTGACCAAGTCGCTGTCGCTGCTGACCGTCCTGGAGAACATGAAGCTCGGCGCCCCGCATCAGCGCGGCGAGGGCTTCTGGGCCGGCCTGTTCCCGTTCCTCTGGCGCGATCAGGAGGCGCAGATCGAGGAGCGGGCGCGTGAGCTGCTCGCCCGATTCAAGCTGGACGCCAAGGAGAAGGACTTCGCCGCTTCGCTGTCCGGCGGTCAGCGCAAGCTCCTCGAGATGGCTCGTGCGCTGATGAGCGATCCGACCCTGGTGATGCTCGACGAACCGATGGCCGGCGTCAACCCGGCGCTCACGCAGTCTCTCCTGGAGCACATCCTCAGCCTGAAGGACCTCGGCATGACCGTGCTGTTCGTCGAGCACGACATGCACATGGTCCGCCACATCGCCGACTGGGTGGTCGTCATGGCCGAGGGCCGCGTCGTGGCGGAGGGCCCGCCCGAGCAGGTCATGGAGGACCCGGCCGTCGTGGATGCCTATCTCGGCGCCCACCAGGATGTCGACCTCGGTGCCGTCACCGGCCGCATCCCCGTCGTGGCGGATGCCGCGGCGACCCGCCTGCGGGCGCAGATCGAAGCGGAGGCCGAAGCCGAGCTGGAAGCCGATTTCGCCGCATCCGACGATCCCAAGGAGGAGAAGCCATGACCGGCGAAGACAACCGCGACGTCTCATCGACCGGCTCGGGACAGGCGACGCCCGACGTCCACGCACGCGGGGACGTCGTCGTCGAGCTGAAGGACGTGCACGCCGGATACCTTCCCGGCGTGAACATCCTCAACGGCGCGAATCTCGTCGCCCGCAAGGGCGAGCTCATCGGCATCATCGGCCCGAACGGTGCCGGAAAGTCGACGCTGCTCAAGGCGATCTTCGGCATGGTGCAGATCCGCGGGGGCGACGTCACCGTCAACGGCGAGAGCATCGTCGGCTTGAAGGCCGACAAACTCGTCGCCCGGGGCGTCGGGTTCGTGCCACAGACGAACAACGTGTTCCC
This sequence comes from Microbacterium sp. M28, assembly GCF_025836995.1. Lineage (NCBI taxonomy): Bacteria > Bacillati > Actinomycetota > Actinomycetes > Micrococcales > Microbacteriaceae > Microbacterium > Microbacterium triticisoli. Next base: position 2,460,813 of record NZ_CP107546.1, read on the forward strand.
GTCGCTGACGATCGAGGAGAATCTGCAGATGGGGCTCTACCAGAACCCCAAGATCTTCGCGGCCCGCCTGGAGTTCGTCACCGGAATCTTCGCCGAACTCGGCAAGCGCCTCAAGCAGCGCGCCGGTTCCCTGTCCGGCGGTGAGCGTCAGATGGTCGCGATGTCCCGCGCGCTCATGATGGACCCCGCCGTGCTGCTGCTCGACGAGCCGTCGGCCGGGCTGTCGCCGGTTCGTCAGGACGATGCGTTCATCCGCGTCTCGGACATCAACAAGGCAGGCGTGACGACGATCATGGTCGAGCAGAACGCGCGCCGCTGCCTGCAGATCTGCGACCGCGGCTACGTGCTCGACCAGGGGCGCGACGCGTACGAGGGATCAGGACGCGACCTGCTCAACGACCCCAAGGTCATCGGCCTCTACCTCGGCACGCTGGGCACGGACGCCGCGTAGGTCGAGCGCCGCGTCCCGGGCGGGCAGGTAGCGCAAATCGTCGCCTCGCCACGCGCGAGGTGACCACACGCGACCCCTCCCGCACCGCGCGACACCGACCTTGGCGCACGAAAAGGGCTCCGGATGCCGAGGCATCCGGAGCCCTTTTCGTATGCGTCTTACTTCAGACGGGTCTGCACGTTCTCGGCGTCGTACTCGTAGACGCCGATGTCAGCGCCCTTCGGGTCGTTGTTCTCGTCGAACGTGACCTTGCCCGAGTAGCCGTCGTAGTCCGGCGTGCCGCCGGCGTTGATGATCTCGGCGCAGTCGGCGAAGCTCGTGCACGGCTCGCCCTCGCCCTCGCCACCGGACACCGTGCGCATCGCTCCCGCGATGTCGGCGCCTTCGACGGAAACCGCGTACAGGGCCGACAGCGCGATGAGCGTCGCGGCGTCGTACGCCTCAGCGGAGTAGGTCAGCGCGTCGATGGGCTCGTTGCCACCGGCGGTCCAGACCTCGTTGAGCTGGTCGATGAAGTCGTCAGGCAGCTCGGCGCCGGCACGGGTGCCCTTCGACCCCTCGAGGCTGACGGGAAGGTCCGGCCAGTCCTTGAGGTTGCCGTCGACCAGGTACAGTGCACCGGTGTCGATGCCCGCATTGCCCAGCAGCGGCGCGATGGTCGCGAACTGGTCGTACGAGACGACGGCGACCGCGTCTGGCTTCTCGGCGGCGATCGTCTGCACCTGAGCGTTGAACTGGCCATCGCCCTGGTTGTAGGACGCCTCGGCGACGACCTCGCCACCGGTGCCCTCGAACGTCGTCTTGATGGCCTCGAACAGGCCCGTGCCGTACGGGTCGTTCTGGTAGATGATGCCGAGCGTCTTGTGCCCGTCCTCGGCGATCTGGTTGCCCAGGACCTCGCCCTGGAGCAGGTCGCTCGGCGCGGTGCGGAAGTAGAGGTCGTTGATGCCCGAGAAGTCCGGCGACGTGTTCGACGGCGAGACCGTGAGGATGCCCGCACCGGCGTTGCCGTCGAGGATCAGCTTCGTCACGCTCGAGGACGCGGCACCGACCATGGCCGTGATGCCCGCGCTCTGGAGGTTCGTGATCGAGGTCTCGTACGCCTTGTTGTCCAGGTCGCCCTCGTCTTCGCTGACGAGCTCCACCTGGATGCCTGCATCCGCTTCGTTGATCTGCTCGACGGCGAGCTGGACGCCCGCCTCCATGGGAGCGCCGAGGAAGGCCAGCGTTCCCGTCGCGGGCAGGAGCGAGCCCAGCGTCAGCGACAGATCGACGTTCTCGGGACGCTCGTTCGTCGCCTCAGACGACTCGGGGGCGGGTGTGGGTGTGCTGCACCCCGCCATGACCAGCGCCGACGCTCCCAGCAGTGCGATTCCTGCCAGCAGCTTGGGGCGCGAACCCTGCAAACCGTTCATATTGCTCCTTCGACAACAGCGAACATGGCGGTACCACGTCCGGGTGCTCTAACACTATGACCGGGCCCGGCGCCTGCGGGTATCGGTGCGCTAACGATCTGATTTCGCGCAGATGACGACGCGGATGCCGCGGATCAGACGAGTTCGGCCGCCGGCATTCGGCGGTGCCGCCGTGCGGCGAGGACGAGGTCGACCACGAAGACGGCAACCGCCGCCCAGACCAGGATGAAGCCGATCCAGCGCTCGGTCGGCATCGGTTCGTGCAGGAGGACCACGCCGATGAGGAACTGCATGATCGGGGTGATGAACTGGATCATCCCGATCACGGTGAGATTGATGCGTCGTGCACCGGAGGCGAACAGCAGCAGGGGAACCGCGGTCGCGACGCCGGCGAAGGACAGCAGGAGCGTGTGCCAGACGCCGTTGTTCCCGATCGTGATGCCGGTGGTCGCGCCGACCGCGATCAACTGGACGACCGCGATGGGGATGAGCCAGAACGATTCGACGGTCAGCCCGCTGACGGCATCCACCGACGGACCGATCTTCTTCTTGATCAGACCGTAGACGCCGAACGAGAGCGTGAGCGTCAGCGCGATCCACGGGACCGTGCCGTACCCCACGATGATCACGACGACCGCGAGCGCGGCGATGCCGACCGCTGCCCACTGCAGCCGGCGCATCCGCTCGTGCAGGACGAACACTCCCAGCAGCACCGTCGTGATCGGGTTGATGAAGTACCCCAGGGCGGTTTCGACCACCTTGTCGTCGAGCGTGCCGATGAGGAACGCCTGCCAGTTGACGTAGATGAGGACGCCGGCGAGCGCGGTGAGGCCGAGCAGGCGCGGCTGCCGGACGATGGCCAGGAGCCGCTGCCACCCCCGCGTGATCGCGAGCAGGATGACGCAGAACGCGAGCGAGAAGAGCACCCGCCAGGCGACGACCTCCCAGGGGCCGGTGGGCGCGAGCAGGAGGAAGTACAGCGGGAGGACGCCCCAGAGCAGGTACGCGCCGAGGGCGTACAACGCCCCGGTGGTCTGCTCCGTGCGGGGCGGGGTCTTCGTGATCACTGATCCACCCTACGACCGGGCCCGGACGTCGGATGCCACGAGCTGCCACGTTGGCAGGAAACGGATCAGCCCTGGCCGGGGAAGCACGAAGGCCCGGATGCGTGATGCATCCGGGCCTTCGAAGCGATGGTCGCTCAGATCAGCGCACGACGACCGCGAGGACGTCGCGGGCCGACAGGACGAGGAACTCGTCTGCGCCGAACTTCACCTCGGTGCCGCCGTACTTGCTGTAGAGCACGCGGTCGCCGACGGCGACGTCGAGCGGAACACGGTTGCCGTTGTCATCGATGCGGCCGGGGCCCACGGCCACGACCTCGCCCTCCTGGGGCTTCTCCTTGGCGGTGTCGGGGATGACCAGTCCACTCGCGGTGGTCTGCTCGGCCTCGACCTGCTTGATGACGATGCGGTCCTCGAGCGGCTTGATGGAAACCGACACGGTCTACCTCTTCTTTCTTGACGCTGACACGAAAGACTCGTTCGCACTCTCAACCCGAGAGTGCTAATGCCAGTGTATGACGTCGGCTGGCACTCACGCAATGCGAGTGCCAGTGAGGCGTAACGCGCTGGGCGAACGCGTGCCGCGTAGGCTGAACCGGTGGAGATGACCGAGCTCGCCGCCCTGCTCACCCCGGACGGACTGGATCTGCTCGACGACGTCGGGAGCATCGAGTCCACAACCGATGTGGCGAGAGTCGTCTCACGTCTGCGTGCCGCCGGCCACTCCCCCGAACTGGTCTCCGCCGTCGTCGGTCAGGCGAGGCTGCGCACCAAGGCCACCGCGAAGTTCGGCCCGTTCGCACAGCGGATGCTGTTCACGCAGGCAGGTCTCGAGCAGGCCACGCGTCTGGGCGTCGCGGCTCGGCACGCCGGGCGCATGCGGAACGCGGGGATCGCGCACGTGGCGGATCTCGGCTGCGGCATCGGCGGAGACGCGCTCGCGTTCGCGGGCGCCGGGCTGACCGTCACGGCCGTCGACGTCGATGAGGTCACGGCGGCGATCGCGGCGTACAACCTGGCGGCGTTCGGCGAGGATGCCTCCGTGTCGCACGGGACGGCGGAGGATGCGGTGAGCACGATCTTCGGAGATGTGCGCCATCTTCGGAGGTTCACCCCCGAAACGTCCGAAGACGACGCACATCTCCGCGGGAACAGCACAGCGATCTGGATGGACCCGGCGCGCCGCACCTCCGGTCACAGCGAGACGCTGCGCGTGACGGCATCCGACTACTCCCCCTCGCTGGACTGGGCGTTCGACGTGGCCACCCGCATCCCGACCGGCATCAAGCTCGGTCCGGGGCACGACAGGGACGCGCTCCCCGAGGATGCCGAGGCGCAATGGGTGAGCGCTGAGGGCAGCGTCGTCGAGCTCGTCGTCTGGACCGGCGCTCTGGCGCGGGAAGGCGTCCGCCGCGCCGCGCTCGTGATCCGCGGCGACGAGTCGCACGAGCTGACTGCGGGAGCCGATGCCGAGGATGCCGAGGTGCGCCCGCTCGGCGCCTTCGTCCACGAACCGGACGGCGCTGTCATCCGTGCCCGTCTGATCGGCGACGTCGCACGGAGCCTCGACGCCGGGATGCTGGACGAGCACATCGCGTATCTCACGGGGGATGCCGCGGTCACCAGCCCGTTCGTGCAGTCGTTCCGCGTGCGCGAGTCGATGCCGGCGAACATCAAGGCGATCAACGCCGCCCTGCGCCGAGCCGACATCGGAACGCTGGAGATCAAGAAGCGCGGCATGGACATCGATCCGGCATCCTTCCGCCGCAAGCTGAAGCTGAGCGGGTCGCGGAGCGCGACGCTGATCCTCGCGCGGATCGGCGATCACCGGACGGCTGTGCTGGCCGATCGGGTCTGAGGCTGCTCAGCCGATGGGCTGGATCTCGTCCTCTGGTGTGCGCGTGATCAGGAGCTGACGCGACGCCGGGTCGGGGAACGTGAGCTCGAACGTGGTCCGTTCTCCGGCGCCGTCCGGTTCGCCCATGTCGTGGGAGATGATGTCGAGACGCAGCGGCGCGTCCGCCACGCCCTGTGTCGAGGTGCAAGTGAAGAACGGACCGCCGGACTCGCCGACGTAGGTCAGGCACGACTGCCCTCCGGCGATCGTGGTGAGCCACACCGGGTACTCCTCGAAGGCTCCGACCACCTCGAACGATTCCACGACGAACTCCCGTGAGATCAGGGCGGTGTCCCGCGCGAGAGCATCCGCGGACACGGGTCCTGCCTCCGAGGACTCGATCCAGTGCGTCGAGAGCCGACCGGTGAGCTCACCGTCGGGCGATATCAGCGCCAGCGCCGTCGTGATCGTGACGGAGTCGCGCTCCGCGTCGGCACGCGGGTAGGACGCCACGAGCGAATCCCGCCGCACGACGTACTCCTCCGCGCACGTCGCTGCATCGCCGTCCGCATCCCCGACGATGACGCAGAGCTCCGCGCCGTGATCCTTCGTCGCGGCCCACACGACGGGGCTCGCGTCGCCACTGATCTGCGTGGCGGTGTCGACCGCGATGGCCCGCAACGAGCCTTCGTCGTACTCCCCCGCCGCGGCGAGGGCGTCCTGCCACTCCTGCTGCTGCGAGGTCAGCTCGATCGTGGACGACGACGCTCCGGTCGCCAGCGCCCATCCGACGCCGGTCCCCACGACGACCGCGAGAGCGATGACGGCCGCCGGAATGAGCCTGCGTCGACGCGGCGGCGGTGACTGCGCGTCGTCGACGGGCCCGGTGGCGGGTTCTTCCGGCTCGACCGGCTCGACCGGGTCGGTCGTCTGGGATGCCCCAGGCGCTGGATCGGCGACTCGGTCCGGCGTGCGCGTCGCGTCCTGCAACTCCCTGAGCCGCTCCGCCTCGGCATCCGTGAGCGAGCCGTTCGGTCCGTAGGCCTTCGCTCTCAGAGAAGCGAGCTCCGCAGCATCCGCTTCCCTCACGGCTCCACGTCTCCGGTCCGGTCGTCGATCCCTGTATCGACACCGGGAGCGGGCACGCGTTCGATCGTGAGCAACGGGCCGCGCGAGCTGGAGACGGTCACCTGGTAGCGCGTGACGGTGCCGTCGGGGCCGGCGATCTCCAGGGTCACGTCCTCGTCGGCGTACTGGGTGCACGCCCGATCGACGCCGTCGATCACGGCGACGAGGATGCACGTGCCCATGCCCGTGTACTCCAGCCAGATCGGGGTCTCGTCGTCGTATCCGACGATCTGCAGCGTCTCTCCGGGGATGCCGGTCTCGCTCTCGATCCGATCGATGTAGGCGAGCTCGCTCGCGGTGTACTGCGCGCGCCAGTCCCACCGGTCAGCCGTCCAGAAACGACTGACCATCGTGATGTCGCCGTCGACGTCTCGGACGAGGCTGACATCCAGGCTTCCGGCCGGGCTGCCTTCGGTCTCCGGAATGTCCAGCGAGGTGCCCAGCCAGAACCCGTTCTCCTCGATCTGATCGGTCGGGTGGCACCCGTTCGCCTCGCTCGTGTCGCGAGTGATGACGACGCACTGCATCTCGCCGTCCTGCCTGGTCGCGTTCCAGACCGTCGCGCCGTGCGACTGCCCGATGGGCGTGATCGAGCCGGGGTCGTAATCTCCCGCTTCCTCGAGCGCGGCCTGCTCGGCACCGACCGCGATCGAGAGCGCGATCGATCGCACCACGCTCTGTCCGAACACGGCGAAGCCCGCACCGAATCCGAGGAGGAGCGCGACGGCGACGGCCGCGAACGGGAACCACCGGCGTTTCGAGATGCCGCGCAGACCGGCGGATGCCGCACGGGTGTCGGCCGGCTCGGTGTCCGTGCCTTCCTCAGGCTCGTCGAGGGACTCCGGCTCCCGGAATACGGTGGAGCCCGCAGCCGGCGGGTCGATCGTGCGGCTGGCCTGCGCCGGCGCTTCGTCGTGATGTCCGGCCTCGAGCTCCGTGCTCGCTGCGCGCGCAGGGGCCGTCCCGCGTGCGCGCGCCTGCAACTCCTCGAGGCGCTCCGCCTCGGCAGCCGTCAGCTCGCCACCGGGTCCGTAGGCCTTCTCCCGCAGTTCGCGCAGCTCGTCGTCAACGCTCTCCGCCATCGCCGCTCCCCCTCATCAGTCCGCGTCGTCCGGACCGTCGACGCCCGCGCCGCTCTGCGCGTTCCCCCGGCGACAGCATCCGACTACCCGAAGGTTCCCGGTTGCATGGCTGCCCAGACGAGCCAGCCACCGCTGTACAGTGTCGCGATGATTCCCAGCACGAGCGCCCAGATCGCGATCGGCCGGCTCTCCAACGGGCGCCGCAGCGACATGATGGCCGCGATCACGGCGACGATCGCCACCGGGATGCCCCAGCCGACGAAGAACGAGGCGATCAGCGCGACGACCGCGGCCAGCAGCGCCCACGGAGCGAGTCGCGTGTTGTCCTCGATCGGATCGGTCGTGCTCGGCTCCCACGAGCCCACAGCGTCCGCGTCCGGACCGCTCACCACCACGGGTTCGATGCCGACGGGTCCCGTGGGCAGCTTCGTGTAGCCCTCGCGCCGCGCACCCGGCAGTCGCGCGCTTCCGGCAGGCCTCTCCACGTCGGGGCTGGCGCCCTCCAGCTGCGGACGTGTCTCATCGCTCATGCGGCGGCCTCCGCGCGCTCGGCGATCTGGATCTCGGTCACCGGCAGTGTCGAGTCGGCGCCGAAGGCCAGCGTGGACGGGCGTCGCCCGGACGAGATCAGCTCGGCCGCCAGCGCCGCGATCATGGCACCGTTGTCTGTGCACAGCGACAGCGGCGGGATGCGCACGGTCACGCCCGCAGCCTGCGCCCGTGTCAGCGCGACCTCGCGCAGGCGTCTGTTGGCGATGACGCCTCCGCCGAGCAGCAGACGGGGCACACCCAGATCCTGACACGCGGCGAGCGCCTTCGTCACGAGCACGTCGACGACCGCTTCGCGGAAGCTCGCGGCGACGTCCGCGACGGGAACCGGCGACCCTTCGGCCTCGCAGCGCTCGACCCACCGTGCGACCGCGGTCTTGAGCCCGGAGAACGAGAAGTCGTACCGGTGCTTCGCCATGTCGGATGCCCGGGACAGCCCTCGGGGGAATCGGATGGCGTTCGGGTCGCCGTCCGCTGCCGCCCGGTCGATCTCCGGTCCGCCGGGGTACGGCAGCGACAGCAGCCGAGCGACCTTGTCGAACGCCTCCCCCGCCGCGTCGTCCATGGTCTCGCCGAGCAGCTCGACGTCCGTGGTCAGATCGCGCACATGCAGCAGCGACGTGTGGCCGCCGGACACGAGCAGCGCGATCGTCGGATACTCCAGCGGCTCGGCATCCGGGGTCAGGATGTCGGCCGCGATGTGCCCGACGAGATGGTTGACCGCATAGAGGGGCTTGTCGAGTGAGACGGCGAGGCCCTTCGCCGCGCCGACGCCCACCATGAGCGCGCCGGCGAGCCCTGGGCCCGACGTGACCGCGACCGCATCCAGATCCGCCAGGCTCACCCGAGCCTCGGCGAGTGCGGCCTCGATCGACGGCTGCAGCGCCTCGAGGTGCGCACGCGCCGCGACTTCGGGCACGACGCCTCCGTAACGGGCGTGCGCGTCCATGCTCGAGGCGATCGTGTTGGACAGCAGGGTCCGCCCGCGGACGATCCCGATCCCGGTCTCGTCGCAGCTCGTCTCGATGCCGAGCACCAGGGGTTCGCTCATGCCGTGGCCTCCTTCGCCGTCTGCGCGTCGCTCGATCCGGAGGAGATCACTCGATCCGGAGGAGCGATAGCGCCGTTCCGGTCCTCCGAATCGTGCGATGTCCTCCCGTTCGGGGGCTCCGTCTGCCACGCCCGCAGATCCAGCTTCATGACGATCGCGTCGACGCCGTCCGGCTGGTAGTAGCGCGGTCGACGGCCGAGCTCGGTGAACCCCTCCGAGAGGTAGAGCCCCTCCGCGCCCGGGTTGTCGGCGCGGACCTCGAGGAACACCTCGCGGTTGCCCCTGGCGGATGCTTCGGACAGCAGCGCCACCAGGAGCGCACGCCCTCGTCCTGCGCCGCGGTGCGCGTCGAGCAGGGCGATCGTCTGGATGTCGGCATCCGACGCGCCGCGCACCGAGCGCAGTCCGGCGTACCCGACGACGCGGCCGTCCTGCTCGTCGACGAGATAATGGCTGTACTCGCCCGCGAGTTCGGCCGCCATCGTCTCGGCGCTCCACGCGTCGGTCGGGAAAGACGCGTGCTCGATCGCCATGATGGCCTCGAGGTCGTCCGATGTCGCTCGGCGGATCATGAGCCGACCTTCTTCGGCGCACCGGGCAGCGTCACGTCGGGCTGCCTGAGGTACAGCGGCTCCTGGCCGACGAGGACGCGCCCCGCACGGGACGCGCGCAGACCGACGCGGGCGAGGGCTGCGGCGTCCAGCGCGATCGTCTCGATGGATCGGATGCCGGCGAGGTGCGTCTCGGCATCCGCTCGCGGCACCAGGATCGTGTCGGCCACGACGTGCGGGATGCCGTGGTCATCCAGCCCGTCGAACACCGTGATCGCGACTTCGCGGCGACGGGCATCCGTCACGATCGCGAAGCGGCCGGCCGCGGCATCCCTCTCCAGCTCGGTGAGCGCCGGCGCGAAGTGGCTCGGGACCGCGATCACGTCGACGCCGCGACCGAGGGCGAACGTGCGGGCGGTGGCGATGCCGATGCGCAGACCGGTGAACGGGCCGGGCCCCATACCGGCGACGACGTGGTCGATGCGGCCGGGTCCGGCTTCCTCGACAGCGCGGACGAGCAGATCGCCGATCACCTCGGCGTGGCCGAGCGGGTCGGGACTGGAGGCATCCGAGAGGTGCGCTCCGTCGCCGTCGACGATGGCGACGGCCGAGCCCAGCGAGGTGTCGACAGCGAGGATCACGCTTCCCAGGGTAGTCGCGGCGATGCGCCGCAGCCGCCTCCGATCGGGATCAGGCCGCGCGGGTCGTGCCGGATTCCGCGCTCATCGCTCGACGCGGGTGATCTCCACGAGGCGCGGAGCGTCGGCATCCAGATCCTCGTCCGCGATGCCGTCGGCTCCGCCGATGGGTCGGGACAGCTCGATGTCCCACCAGCTGTCGGCCACGGCATCCGCCATGCCCCTGCCCCACTCGATCACGACGACCGAGCGGGCGAAGTCGATGTCGAGATCGTCCAGCTCGGCGGCCGAGCCCAACCGATAGGCGTCGACGTGCACGAGCGGTGCGCGTCCGACGAGCGACGGGTGCGTCCGGGCGATCACGAAGGTCGGGCTCTGCACCGGACCTCGGACGCCGAGCCCTTCGGCGAGCCCGCGCGTGAAGGTCGTCTTTCCCGCGCCGAGCGGACCGGTGAGCACCAGCAGGTCGCCGGCTCCCAACTGCTCGCCGATGCGGAGGCCGAGCTGCTCCATCTCCTCGGCCGTCGCGATCTCGCGGCGTCCGAGGAACGCGGGGTCGATGCTCATGCGCCCCGCCTCGGTACGCGAGGGCCGATGCGCGTCACGATCTCGTAATTGATGGTGCCCGCGGCGTTCGCCCACTCGGTCGCCGAGGGGACGCCGAGGGTGGGGTCGCCGAACAGCACGACCTCGTCACCCACGGAGACGGGCGTATCGCCGACGTCGACGACGAACTGATCCATCGCGATTCGACCGGCCACGGTGAACCGGCGTCCGCCGATCGTCACGGGGCCGCGATCGGACGCCTGCCGCGGCACGCCGTCGGCATAGCCCAGCGGGACGAGAGCGAGCGTCGTGTCCCGGTCCGTGCGGTGCACGTAGCCGTAGGACACACCGGTGCCTGCGGGCACGCGGCGAACGGCGGCGACCGCGGCACGCAGCGTCATCGCCGGACGCAGGCCCAGTTCGCCGGAGGATCGGTCGTCGAAGGGCGAGAGGCCGTACAGCCCGATGCCGATGCGCACGGCGTCGAGGCGGGACTCCGGCAGGTCGATCGCCGCGGCGGTGGCGGCGATGTGCCGGATCTCCGGATGGATGCCGAAGGATGCCGCCTCGGTGACGCCCTGCTCGAATCGCGCGAGCGCCGTGCGATCGTCCTGCGGCGACGTGTTGGAGAGGTGGCTGAAGAGCCCGACGATCCTCACCCGGCCGATGCGCTCAAGGCGCGCGGCTTCGGCGAACACCCGCCGCCAGTCGCGCGGAGCGATCCCGTTGCGGCTCAGGCCGGTCTCGAGTTTGAGATGGACCCCGACCGGGCGATCGACCGCAGCAGCGGTGCCGGCGGCTTCGAGCTGGTCGAACGAGGAGATGCCCACCTCGACGTCGGCGGCGGCCGCCTCGACGAACGTCTCCCCCGGCTGGTGCAGCCACGCCATGATCGGCGCGCGGATGCCCTGCCGCCGCAGGTGCAGCGCCTCGGCGATCTCGGCGACGCCGAGTCGGGTCGCTCCGCCCGCGAGCGCGGCGACGGCGGCGGTCGCAGCGCCGTGCCCGTAGGCATCCGCCTTGACGACAGCGATGACCTCGACGCCGGTGAGGGCGCGCAGGTGCCGCACGTTGTCGGCGATCGCGTCGAGATCGATCCTGGCCTCGCGGAACGGAACGGTCACAGCGGAACTCCTTCCGCCACGACGAACGCGGCGGCGAGGCCGGCGTCATGGCTCAGGGACAGGTGGAGGGTCAGGATGCCGCGATCGGCCACGACCTCGGCCGTCGTGCCGCTGAGCTCGAACCGGGGGCGACCAGAGGCCTCCGATGTGATCTCGATGTCGATCCAGTGCACGCCGTCCGAACCACCGAGCGCCTTGATCAGGGCCTCTTTGGCGGCGTACCGCGCGGCGAGCGACGGCAGACGCAGCGTCCGCTCTGCGGGGGCGAACAGGCGCTCCATCAGGCGCGGTGTCCGGGTTACCGTGCGCTCGAAGCGCGCGATGTCGACGATGTCGATGCCGGTGCCGATGATCACCGATTCAGCCTACCCGGGCGCCGACACGCGGCACGGATGCCGACCGCGCCGTCGCACGAGAAGGGAGGCCGACACGCCAGTTGTCGGACGCTTCGGCGAAGAACGTCCGACATGTGGCGTGTCGGCCCCCGACACGATCAATCACTCCACGGTGACGGACTTGGCCAGGTTGCGCGGCTGGTCGACGTCGAGGCCCTTGGCCGTCGCGAGCGCCATCGCGAAGATCTGCAGCGGGACGACCGCGAGCAGCGGCTCGAAAAGCGCGCCGGCGAGCGGGATGCGGATGACCTCGTCGGCGAACGGCAGCACGGCGGCGTCGCCCTCTTCGGCCACGACGATCACGCGAGCGCCTCGGGCACGGATCTCCTGGATGTTCGAGACGACCTTGGCGTGCACCAGCGCGGAGTGGCGCGGCGACGGCACGAGGACGAACACGGGCTGCCCAGGCTCGATCAGCGCGATCGGGCCGTGCTTGAGCTCACCGGCGGCGAAGCCCTCGGCGTGGATGTAGGAGATCTCCTTGAGCTTGAGCGCGCCCTCGAGCGCGATCGGGTAGCCGACGTGGCGGCCGAGGAACAGCACAGAGCGGGTGTCAGCCATCCAGCCGGCGAGCTGAACGACGTGGTCCTGCTCCTCGGCGAGCACGCGGGCGACCTTCTCGGGCAGCGCCTGCAGCTCGGCGACGTCGACGGAGGCATCCGCGACGGTACCGCGCACGCGTCCCATGTGCAGGCCGAGCAGCAGCAGCGCGGTGATCTGCGCCGAGAACGCCTTGGTCGACGCGACGGCGACCTCGGGTCCGGCGTGCGTGTAGACGACGGCATCCGACTCGCGCGGGATGGTCGCCCCCTGCGTGTTGCAGATCGACAGCGTGCGCGCGCCGCGTTCGCGGGCGTACTTGACCGCCATGAGCGTGTCCATGGTCTCGCCGGACTGGCTGATCGAGACGACGAGCGTGTCCTCGCCGATCACCGGGTCGCGGTAGCGGAACTCGTGTGCGAGCTCGACGTCGACCGCGACGCGCGCCCACTGCTCGATGGCGTACTTGCCGACGAGGGCTGCGTAGGATGCCGTGCCGCACGCCGTGATGATGACGCGCGTGATCCCTGTGAACAGCGCGTCCAGACCGTCCAGTTCGGGGATGACGACCTGTCCGTCCTGGATGCGTCCGAGGATCGTCTTCGCGACGGCCTCCGGCTGCTCTGCGACCTCCTTCGCCATGAACGAGGGCCACCCGCCCTTCTCGGCGGCCGCGGCATCCCAGGAGACGTCGAAAGGCTCGGCCTCGACCGGCGTTCCGGCGAAGTCCGTGACCGTCACCTCGGACGGCGTGATGGCGACGATCTGGTCCTGTCCGATCGCGAGCGCCTTGCGCGTGTGCTCCACGAAGGCGGCGACGTCGGAGCCGAGGAAGTTCTCCCCCTCGCCGAGACCGATGACCAGCGGCGAGTTGCGGCGAGCGCCGACGACGAGGCCGGGCTGATCCTCGTGCATCGCGAGCAGCGTGAACGCGCCCTCGAGGCGGTTGACGACGTTGCGGAACGCGAGCTGCAGGTCGCCGCCGTTGTTCGCGTACTCGCGTCCGAGGAGCGCTGCGGCGACCTCGGTGTCGGTCTCGCTGCGGAAGCTCACGCCGTCGGCGAGGAGTTCGTCGCGCAGCGCGGAGAAGTTCTCGATGATGCCGTTGTGGATCACGGCGAGCTTGTCGTCGTCGGCGAGATGCGGGTGCGCGTTGACGTCGGTCGGGCCGCCGTGGGTCGCCCAGCGCGTGTGACCGATGCCCGTCGTCCCTGCCGGGAGCGGGCTCTCGCTCAGGGAGTCACGCAGCATGCCGAGCTTGCCGGCCTTCTTGCGCATCCCGAGCTCACCGCTCTCATCGATCACGGCGATGCCCGCGGAGTCGTAACCGCGGTACTCGAGACGGGCGAGCCCGGCGAGAAGGATGTCCTGGCTGGGCCGCGGGCCCACGTATCCGACGATTCCACACATGCTCACAAGGGTAAGCGGCGTTTTTTGCGAGGGTTCCGAACAATATTCGGGGCATCGCGTCTCACAGCTTGCGCAGCAGCACGCTCTCCACGGCGTGATCGGCGCCCTTGTTCAGCACGAGGGTCGCGCGGTGCTTGGTTGGCATGACGTTCTCGACGAGGTTCGGCATATTGATGTCGTTCCAGTAGCCCAGCGCCGTCTGCACCGCCTCGTCGTCCGTGAGGTGCGCGAAGACGTTGAAGTACGACGACGGGTTGCTGAATGCACCCTGACGCAGCGCGAGGAAGCGGTCGACGTACCAGCTCTCGATGTGCGCCGTGTCGGCGTCGACGAAGATCGAGAAGTCGAACAGGTCGCTGACGGCGACGTCGTTCGGCACGGGCGGCGGCTGCAGGACGTTGAGCCCCTCGACGATCACGACGTCGGGGCGGCGGACGACGACGTGCGCATCAGGCACGATGTCGTACCGCATGTGCGAGTAGAACGGTGCCCGCACCTCAGGGGCGCCGGACTTCACCTCGGTGAGGAACGAGAGCAGCGCGCGGCGGTCGTACGACTCCGGGAAGCCCTTGCGCTCCATGAGCCCTCGACGCTCGAGCTCCGCGTTCGGATACAGGAACCCGTCGGTGGTCACCAGCTCCACGCGCGGCGTGCCGGGCCAGCGGCTCATCAGCTCGCGCAGCAGACGCGCGATGGTCGACTTGCCGACGGCGACCGATCCGGCGACTCCCACGACGAACGGGGTCGTGGTGTCCTCCTCCTGGAGGAAGTCGCTCGTCGCCGCTCCCAGACGCTTCGTCGACGTGGCGTACAGGCTGAGCAGCCGGCTCAGCGGCAGGTACACCTCGCGCACCTCTGTGAGATCGAGCCGGTCCCCGATGCCGCGGATCTCGACGACCTCGGTCTCGCTCAGCGGCTGATCGAGGTCGGCCGCGAGCCGCGCCCACTCCGCGCGGCCGATCTCCCGATAGGGGGACAGCGGCAGCGTCGGCTCGGCGGTGGTCACGGCATCCATCGTATCCGCGCGCCGGACCGGCGCGCTCAGTCGACGATGCGCAGCGGCGCGGCGACCTCCAGTGCGTCCGCGGACGGGCCGGCGGCGATCCGGTACTCCCCCGCCTGCACGCGCAGCGCACCCGTGTGCAGCCAGTCGTCGAGGGCACCGTCGATCCGGAGGTTCTCATCCCACACCGCGAACCGCGCGGTCTGGAAGGAGATCTCGACCTCGCGGGTCTCTCCAGGCTCCAATCGCACCCGCCGGTAGCCCAGCAGCAGGCGCCGCGCCGGCGGGATCGGCAGGCCGTCGGGCGCGAGCCCGTACACCTGCACGAGCTCGTCCGCCGCCCGCTCGCCGGCGTTGGTCACGCGAACGGTCGCGGTCACCTCACCCGCTTCGCCGAAGGCGGGATGCCGATGCGACGGCTCCCCCGCAGTGACGGTGGAGACGGAGATCGAGACCTGCTCGTACGCGATGTCCGTGTAGGTCAGGCCGTGCCCGAACGCGAACGCGTACGGCGCCGGCTGGTGCCGATAGGTCGCCTGCTGGCGCTGCGTGTCGTAGTCGAAGAGGTCGCCCGCCTGCGCCGGGTCGGCCGGCCACGACTGCGCCAGACGTCCCGTGGGCTCACGATCGCCGCTGAAGACATCGGCGATGCCGTGTCCCAGTTCCTGACCGGCGTGACTCGTCCAGATGACCGTCGCGGCCTCCGCGGCATCACCGAGGACATACGGATAGCTGGAGACGATCGTGAGGACCGTGGGCGTTCCGGTCTCGTGCGCGGTGCGCCAGATCCCCGTCGCCGCCTCCGGCAGGTACAGGTGCGGCCGGTCCTCGGTCTCCCGTCCCGCGAGATGCGGATCGTTGCCGACCACGACGACCGCGAGATCGGCGCATGCCGCGACATCCGCGACGGCCTGCGCACCGGAGCGCACCGTCCGCACGGCGAACCGTTCGGCGCGATCGGGCGTCACGCCCTCGGCGAGTACGATGCCCACCTCACGCGAGACGCGCACCCAGCGACCCGAGCCGAGATGCAGCAGCGACCAGGTGCCGTCGGCGTGCACGTGCTTGCGGAAGCTCTCCTGCACGACCCAGCCGCCGACCCGGTCCGCGTCCGCGCGCATCGGCCAGGCACCGCCGGTGAGCAGCCGCCCCGAGGCGTGCGACCGGAAGGTGAGGATGCCGTCGCCCCAGTCGGTCACGTCCCACAGCGCGTCGTCGCCCGCCGACGAAGCCACTGCGGCGACGTGCGCTCCCGTCTCATCGGAGCGCAGGTAGGAGCCGTTGCTCGTCGATCGCAGCGCGATCGTGTCCGCGCCGGTCTCGACGCGCACCTCGGCATCCGGGTAGCGCTCGGCGAGTCCCCGAGCGACGCCGACCGCGTACGGCGGCGTCCCCGAGTACCAGTCGGTCAGCACGAGATCGGCGAGCTGACCGACCACCGCGATCGACCGCGGCGCCGCCAGCGGCAGAACGCCGTCGTCGTTGCGCAGCACCACGACACCGGCTGCAGCTGCCTCGCGCGCCAGTTCTCGTGCCGCGGGTGCGTCGATCGCATCCATGCCGATTCCGGCATACGGGTCCGCGTCGCCGTCGAACTCGCCGCTGCGCACCCGCATCTCGAGCAGGCGCAGCGCCGCACGGTCGATGTCGGCCTCCTCGAGCAGACCCGCGTCGAGGGCGGCGCGGAGGTTCGTCAGCGTGGGCGTCGCGTCCGCGTCGTTGTCGGTGAACGAGTCCATGCCGCTGCGCACGAGTGCGGCCGCAGCGTGCGTCATGTCCGGCTGCGCGCCCTGGATCGACACGACGAACGTGGGCGCGCCGGCATCCGACACGATCGCGAGCGAACCGGGCGCCCAGCTGCGCGCCTCGTCGGTGAGCTGTGGTTGGGTGTGCGCTGGCGAGCCGTTGACCTGGTTGTAGGCGAGCATGATGCTGCCGGCGGCCTCGGCCTCGATCGGCCCGCGGAAGGCCGGGAGCTCCTCCTCGTGCAGCGTCCGCAGCGACATGTTCGACGACGTCACCGACCGATCGGTCTCGTTGCTGTACGCGAGGAAGTGCTTGAGCGCGGGGACCGTCTTCCACACCCTCTCGTGGCATCCGCGGAGCCCGCGGGCATACGCGGTGCCGAACGCGGCGGTCAGGTGCGGGTCCTCCGAATAGCCCTCCTCGTTGCGCCCCCATGCCGGGTGACGCAGCGTGTTGACGACCGGAGCCCACACGTTCAGACTCACGAGCGGGTTCTCGGCGCGCTTCGCGCGCACCTCGGTCGACGCGACCCCGCCGACGCGTTCGATCAGCTCGGTGTCCCAGGTCGCCGCGAGGCCAACCGGCTGCGGAAAGACGGTCGCGGTGCCCAGCCAGGCGGCGCCGTGCAGCGCCTCGCAGCCGGTGCGGTACTCGGCGACGCCGAGCCGCTCGATCGCCGGCGCGGCCTGATGCAGCAGCGCGAGTCGCTCGTCGGACGTCAGACGGGACAGCAGGTCGGCGGCGCGGTCGGCCACGGATGCCGAGATGTCGCGGAAGAGCATCAGCGGTTCTCCTCGATCGTGATCGTCAGTTCTCCTGCGCCGTCGGCGGTCGCGGAGACGGCACCGGCCGAGAGCGACCAGGATGCCGCGGCATCCGTGCTGGACGCGACGATCCGTTCGCCCTCGCGGCGCACCCGGAACGTGGTGGCGGCCGTGCCGTCGTGACCTGGGACGGTCGTGACCGCGTCGTACCCGTCCGGGAGCGCGAAGCAGCGCAGGGTGACGCCGTCGGCCCAGTCGTAGTCCGGCCGGTCGTCGACGCTTCCCCACGGCAGCACCGTTCCGGGGCGCACGCGCAACGGCACGGACAGGTAGTCGTGCTGCTCGCGCACCCAGCGTCCGCCCGCGACCTCGGATCCGTCCAACAGGGACGTCCACAGACCGGACGGCAGGTAGTACTCGGCCGCGCCGTCGGCGTCGAAGACGGGCGCGACGAGGAGCGCGTCGCCGAGCATGTACTGCGTATCGGCGTCGAAGCCGCTGCGGTCGTCGGGGAACTCCAGCGCCATCGGACGCATCATCGGGATGCCCGTGGATGCCGCCTGCTCAGCCGCACCGCCGAGATACGGCATGAGGCGCATCTTGAGCCTGGTGAACAGACGCGTCACGTCGACGGCCTCCTCGTCGAACTGCCACGGCACGCGGAAGCTCGAGGACCCGTGCAGGCGCGAGTGCGACGACAGCAGCCCGAACGCGAGCCAGCGCTTGAAGAGTCCCGCGTCCGGTGTCCCCTCGAAGCCGCCGATGTCGTGGCTCCAGTACCCGAAGCCGCTCATCGCGAGCGAGAGCCCGCCTCGGAGCGATTCCGCCATCGACAAGAACGTGGAGTCGCTGTCGCCGCCCCAGTGAACCGGGAACTGCTGCGTCCCGGCGGTGGCCGAGCGCGCGAACAGCACCGCGTCCCCCTTTCCGCGGCGGCGCTCGAGCGCTCGGAACACGACCTCGTTGTACAACCGCGGATAGTGGTTGTGCATGCGGGCGGGGTCAGATCCGTCGTGCCAGACGACGCCCTCGGACGGGATCCGCTCGCCGAAGTCGGTCTTGAACGTGTCGACGCCCTGGTCCATGAGGCGTTCGATGTGACCGACGTACCAGTCTGCCGCCTCCGGGTTCGTGAAGTCCACGATGCCCATGCCGGCCTGCCACAGGTCCCACTGCCAGACACCGCCGTCGGTGCGCTTGAGCAGGTAGCCCTTCTCGGCGGCCTCGTCGAACAGCGCCGAGCGCTGGGCGATGTAGGGGTTGATCCATGCCGAGACCTTCAGACCGCGCTCGTGCAGGCGTGCGAGCTGGCCCTCCGGATCCGGGAACATCCGCGGGTCCCATTCGAAGTCGGTCCACTGGAACTCGCGCATCCAGAAGCAGTCGTAGTGGAACACGCTCAGCGGCAGGTCGCGCTCGGCGAACCCGTCGATGAACGCGTTCACGGTCGCCTCGTCGTAGTCGGCGGTGAACGACGTCGTCAGCCACAGGCCGAACGACCAGGCCGGCACGCGGGCCGGCCGGCCCGTGAACGCGGTGTATCGGCCCAGGACGTCCTTCGGGGTGGGGCCGCCGAACACGTAGTAGTCCAGGGTCTCCCCCGGCACCGAGAACTGCACGCGCGAGTTGACCTCGCTGCCGACCTCGAACGACACCCGGTCCGGGCTGTCGACGAGCACCCCGTAGCCGCGGCTGGTGAGGTAGAACGGCACCGACTTGTACGACTGCTCGCTGGACGTGCCGCCGTCCGCGTTCCACGATTCGACGACCTGGCCGTTCTTCACGAAGGCGCCGAAGCGCTCGCCGAACCCGAACACCCGCTCGCCCGGCTCGATCGAGAGCTGCTGGTGCACCCAGGTGTCCCCCGCGACGGTCTGCGGCCCGCCGTCGGCGTGGAACGAATCGTCGGCCGTGAAGTGTCCGATCGAGCGAGGAAGCGACCGGGTCAGCACGCGCCCGTCCTGCTCGAAGCGCACGTCCCACGCGCCGTCTCGGGTGACGACCACGCGCAGGTCGCCGGTCTCGAGCACGCCCTGCTCGTCGTCGACCGAGACCGTCGGCACGAAGCCCTCCTCGGGGAACGTCTCGAAGTCGGGCCCGCCGTTGATGCGGCCTGCGTGACGCTGCACCCTGACCTTGACGACGCCGGATGCCGGTGACGAGAACGTGACCGTCAGCATCGGCCGGTTGAGCGTGTCGCCGCGCTGACGGATCACCGCCGTCGGGGCGTAGACGGTCATGGTCCCGGCATCCGCGTCGATGCGGATGTCGTCGACCTGCGTCGCGTAGAGCGGGGTCAGACCCGGTCGGGTCAGCCAGTAGCCATCGGTGAACTTCACCAGGTGCGCCTTTCTGTCAGTGCTCGCACTTCGCCGGGCGCGATGCCGACGGAGTCGATGGTCTCTTCTCCGGTGAGCAGGTCGACGTGCGACCCGGTCACCGTGATGTCCGTGCGGGTGTCCGCGTGGTTGAGCAGGAACAGGACGTCCCCGCGGCGGACGGCTTCGAGGCCGTCGGGGAGCAGCCCCGCCGGCCCGCCCAGCGCATCGGTGATGCCCGCGGCCGCGAGCGCATCCGCGATCACCGCCGACAGAGTCGCCTGATCGAGGACCGCGCCCACGTACCAGGCCGCCCCCGTCCCGACGGTGCGCCGGGTGATGGCGGGGATACCTGCGAGGTCGCCGTCCGCGTGCCGCGCGAGCACGTCGGCGTCCTCGGCGCGGAGGCGTTCGGCGAGGATGCCCGCGTGCGGCTGAGCGACGGCGCGTCCGGCATCCCAATCGTCGGCCGGAGCGAGCGGGCTCCCGGCATCCGGCACCGCCCCCCATTCCTCTCCGCTCACACCGAGCAGATCGCGCAGCAGCACGGGGGAACGCCCCGTGAGAACCTGCGCGTTCTCGTCGGCGACGCCGCTGAACGGACCGATCACGACGTGCGCGCCGGCGTCGACGGCCGTGCGCAGGGCCGACGCGGTCTCGGGCGTCACGATGTAGGAGTGCGGCACGAGGATCGTCCGATAGCCGGCCAGGTCGGATGCCGCGGGCACGACGTCCGCGACCACGCCGCGACGCCACAGCTCGCGGTACCAGCGCGTCACCTCGGTCATGGTGCTCAGCCGCTCGGTCGGCCGAGCCGGCTCCTCACCGGCCCACCACGACGACCAGTCGAACAGGATCGCGACCTCGGCCGGGACGCGCGCACCCGCGACGGCGGTCAGCTTCTTCAGATCCTCGCCCTGACGACGGACGCCGCGGAAGACGTCGGAATCCGACCCTGCGTGCGGAAGCATCGCGGAGTGGAAGCGCTCCGCACCGGCCTTCGCCTGGCGCCACTGGAAATAGCAGACCGCATCGGCGCCGCGGGCGACGGCCTGCAGCGAATCACGGCGTGCGCGCAGCGGGGACTTCGGCAGGTTGTGCTCCCGCCACGAGGTCGCACTGATCGCCTGCTCCATGAGCACCCACGAGCGTCCCCGGCCGAGCGAACGCATGAGGTCCTGCACGAGAGCGATGTCCGCCGGCGAATCCGACGAGGCCGGATCCGGGTACTGATCGTCCGACACGACATCCACGTCGTCCGCCCACGCCCAGTAGTCGGTGAGCGCATGGAACCCCATGAAGTTGGTGGTGATGGGCTGAGCGGCCCCGGTCGCGCGGATGACGTCGCGCAGTTCCCGGTAGCACTCCCGCAGCTGGTCGGAGCTGTACCGGCGGAAATCCAGCGACTGGGTGGGGTTGACCAGGTACGGCATGCGGCGCGGCGGCAGGATCTCGTCGAAGTCGGCGTAGCGCTGCGACCAGAACGCGGTCCCCCATGCCTCGTTGAGCGCCTCGATGGTGCCGTAGCGGCGCCCCAGCCAGAGCCGGAACTCACGGGCGGCTTCGTCTCCGTGATCGACCTGGCCGTACTCGTTGCCCACGTGCCACATGCAAACGGCCGGATGCCCGGCGTAGCGTTCGGCGAGGTCACGGGTGATGGCGGCCGCGTGCTCGCGGTAGACGCGCGATGCCGGCGAGAACTGGTTGCGCGATCCGGGTATCAGGCGCACGCCGTCGCGATCGACGGGCAGCGTCTCGGGGTGGCGCATGCCCAGCCACGGCGGCGGCGATGCGACCGGCGAGGCGAGGTCGACGGCGATGCCGCCCGCGTGCAGCAGGTCGAGCACCTCGTCCAGCCAGCCCCACTCGCGTGCACCGGGCGTCGGCTCGATCATCGCCCAGCTGAAGACGCCGACCGTGACCAGGTTCACCCCCGCCTCGCGCATGAGTTCGACGTCCTCGCGCCACACGTCAGGCGTCCACTGCTCGGGGTTGTAGTCGCCACCGAATCCGAGGCCGTGCTCGGCGATGAGCGCGTCGAAAGCGCGGCGGGGTGGGGTCGTCGTTGACATGGTCTTCCGGTTCTGACTCGAGTTGTCGAAGCGTTTCAACAACGAGAACATATACTAGCCACGTGCCGAAGTCCATCGAGGTCGCAGACGCCCTCCATCTCCTCCATCTGCGCCGCCCCGCCGAGCGGTGGACGGCCGCATTCCCGGTCGGCGACAGCATCCGCGGAGCGATGTGCGAGGGGCGCCTCGCGGGCGAACGCCTGCACCTGAACGACATCACGGCGTGGTCCGGACTCCCCGGCGGTGACCCCTTGGCCGGGATCGCGGATCGCGGCCCCGACGTCCTCGCGGCGGCGAGCGCTGCCATCGCACGCGGCGACGGCGACGAAGCCGAGCGGCTCGTGCAGCGCCAGCAGACTCCGTGGGGGCAGGCCTATCTGCCGCTCGGCCACGTCGACATCGAACTCCTGGCCGTCACGGCCGACAGCGCGTCTCTGCGCCGCATCCTCGACCTGCGGACCGCCATCGCCGCGCACGAATACACCTCGGATGCCGGGGCGGTCCGGCACGAGACGTGGGCGGATGCCGCGACCGAAGCGGTCGTGCACCGCGTCGTCGCCGACCAGCCGATCCGGCTGCGGGTGAGCGTCGGAAGTCAGCTGCGTCCGCACCGGGTCGACCATGGCGACGACGCGCTCGGCTTCGAATGGCTCCTCCCGATCGACGTCGCTCCAGCGCATGCCCACGCCGATGAGCCGATCAGCTACGACGACGCACGGGGACGCACCGCCGCGGTGACCGTGCGCTCGTCGGTCACGGCTGACGTGGCGGACGGCGTTCTCACGACCGCTGCGGCGCGGGAGCATCTGCTGTTGATCGGCACCGCGACGGCGCCGGGTCTGCCCGGTGCGCCGGCCGACGTCCGGACCGCCCTCGAGCGCGCCATGGTGACGGTTCCGCTGCCGGACGCCGAGACGCTGAGGGATGCGCACATCCGCACCCACCAGGAGCTGTATGCGCGCTGCGCCCTGGAGCTGCCGTCGCCCCCAGGAGCCGACGATCTGCCGGTGGACGAGCGGGTCGCCCTGGCGCAGGAGCGTCCGGATGAGGGGCTCGCCGCGCTGGCGTTCCACTACGGGCGCTATCTGCTGATCTCCTCCTCCCGCCGCGCATCGATCCCTCTGACGCTGCAGGGCCTGTGGAACGCCGAGCTCCCCGGCCCCTGGTCGAGCGCGTACACGTCGAACATCAACCTCGAGATGGCCTACTGGCCGGCCGATGCGACCGGTCTGCCGGAGTGCCTCGAGCCGCTGCGCGCCTTCGTCGGCCGCGTCGCCGCGACGACCGGACGCGTCGTCGCCCGCGCGCTGCACGGCGCTGACGGCTGGGCGATGCACCACAACTCGGATGCCTGGGGGCACGCCGCGCCGGTCGGCGGCGGCTCGGGTGATGCTGCCTGGGCGTTCTGGCCGATGGGAGGCGTCTGGCTCAGCCTGCAGCTGTGGGATGCGTTCACGTTCGACGGCGATGTGGAGCGCCTCCGCTCGGAGATCTGGCCGGTGCTGGAGGGATCTGCGCTGTTCGCGCTCGACTGGATCCGCACCGACGGCGCGCGCGCCTGGACGAGTCCGTCCACGTCGCCCGAGAACAGGTATCTGGACGACGCCGGCGTTCCGCGCGCGCTCGGAGAGTCCACCACGATGGACGTCACGCTGCTGCGTGAGCTGGCCGGCACGTGCGTTCGGGCGGCTCGCCTGCTCGGCGCCCGGCCCGGCTGGCTCGACGAGCTCGTGCGCGTGACCGCGCTGCTGCCCGACCTGCGCGCCTTGCCGGATGGGCGCCTCGCGGAGTGGGGTGCGGATGTCGAGGATGCCGAGCCGCTGCATCGCCACCTGTCGCACCTCGTCGGGCTGTATCCACTCGCGATGATCACGCCTGAGAGCACACCCGAGCTGGCAAGGGCTGCCGCGGACGCGATCCTGGCCCGCGGCCCCGAGTCCACCGGGTGGGCGCTCGCATGGCGGCTGGCCATGTGGGCGCGGCTCGGCGAAGGCGCCCGCGTGCACGATCAGATCCTCCTGTCGCTGCGGCCGGCGCAGGATGCCGCCGGTCAGCGCGGCGGCGTCTACGAGAATCTCTTCAGCGCCCATCCGCCGTTCCAGATCGACGGCAACCTCGGGCTCACGGCCGGCATCGCCGAAGCGCTCGTCCAGTCCCACGACACGGACGCCGTGCGGACCCGCATCGGGCTGCTCCCGGCGCTTCCCCCCGCGTGGGGCGAGGGTGCCGTGCACGGGTTGCGCGCCCGCGGAGGCGTGCGCGTCGACGTGACGTGGCGGGGTCATCGCGTCACCCGGGTACGATTGCGCTCTGATACCGCGCGTGCGGTCGTGATCTCGGGGCCGGGGGTCGACGAGACCGTCCGAGAGTTGCATCCGGGAGAAGAGACGATCATCGAGCCGAAGGAGCCGAGATGGTGACGATCGCCGAGGTCGCACGCGCAGCCGGTGTGTCGATATCCACCGTGTCCTATGTGATGAGCGGCAAACGGACCATCTCGCAGGAGACGAGGGATCGCGTCGAGCAGGCCATCGCCGACCTGAAGTACAGCCCGCATGCCAGCGCGCGCTCACTCGCCTCCCGCTCGACGAACGTCATCGGCCTGCAGGCACCGCTGCGTTCCGGCGTCGACGTGCACGTGGTGATGGAGATCGTCGCCGGTGTCGTCCGAGAAGCCCGCGCCAACCAGTACGACATCCTGCTGCTCACGAGCGATGATGCGGCTGGTCTCAGCCGCGCCGCGCGGGCTTCCATGGTCGATGCGCTCTTGGTCATGGACATCGAATCCGACGACCCGCGCATCGCCGCGCTCGAGGATCTCCCCACCCCCTCGGTGCTCATCGGACTCCCGGCCGGCGCCGACGGCATCGCGTGCGTGGACTTCGACTTCGAGGCGGCGGGTCGCCTGGCTGCCACGCGTCTCACCGAGCTCGGGCACACGCACGTCGCCCTGATCGGGGCTCCGGCGGAGGTCATCGCCCGGCACACATCGTACGTGGACCGCCTGAACCGCGGCTTCCTCGCCGCGGCGGCGGAGCTCGGGCTGGATGCCACCGTGCACGCCTGCCCGAGCAGTCAGGAGTCCGTGACGACGGTCGAGGAGATCCTGACCGAACACCCCGAGGTCACCGGCATCCTGTTCCACAACGAGGGGGCGCTGCCCTACGTGGCCGGACATCTCGACACCGGGCCCGATGGACGCGACCTGGATGTGATCGCCCTGTGCCCGGCCGACATCGCGCGGACGGTGCCGTCGCTGACGGACAGCATCGACGTGCCGGCCGAGGAGCTCGGCGCCAGCGCGACCCGCGCGATCCTGGGGCTGCTCGAGGGCCGGGACCAGCCGCCGGTCCAGCTGCTCGCTCCCCGGTTGGAATCGACAGCGGATGCCGCGGCATCCATCTCCGCGCCATGAAGATCGACCCGGAGAGCCGGACGCTCCAGGGGATGTCCTCGTTCCTCGGATTCGTCGCCCTGAACCTGATGTACCTGGCCACGTGCCTCCCCGTCGTGACGATCCCGGCGGCGACGAGCGCGCTGTACGAGGTGACGATCCGCTACTCCGACGACGAGAGCGGGCGTCCGGTGAAGGACTACTTCCCCGCGTTCGGGCGCAACTTCGTCCGCGCCACGCTGCTCGGTCTGTGCCTGGCCGTGCCGATGGTGCTGCTGGCGGCGAGCGCCGTGTTCTGGGCGTCGCATCCGAGCCTGCTGGCCGGGGCTGCGACGATCATCGCGACGGTGGCCGCCATCTACCTGTTCGCCGCGTTCCTGTTCGCGATGGCGCTCACGGCCGCGTTCACCACGCCGTTCCGCCAGGCGCTCAGGAACGCGCTGCTGCTGCCCGCCGCCGAACCGGTGCGCACGCTCGGCATACTGCTCGTCCCGATCGCGCTGGTGTGCATCACGATCGTGTTCCCGATGTCCGGCGTGATCCTGGTCACTATCGGCTTCTCGGTCGGCGCGTACACGACGGCGTTCCTGTTCCGCAGCGTCTTCGCCCGCCGCGGCTGACGCCGGGCACCGCGTCGGGGCGTGGCGCGTTGTGCCGCGTGCGCCGCGCTGAGGCGACCACACACGACCCCTCCTCACGCGGTAACCGCCGCCCGCCCCCGAAAGGTGGCGCATATCGCCGCCTCCACCACCCCGAGACGACCACACGCGACCCGTCCCACGCGGCACCCCGCCACACACCCCCGGCACGCGAAAGGGGCCCGACCGAAGCCGGGCCCCTCCGCACATACGCCTCGCTTACTCCGCGAACTCCTTCGCCACCGCTTCACGAGCATCGTTCTGCTCTTTGGCGCGGTCGAGGTCGACCTCGAGAACGTCCTCGTAGCCGAGGCCCTTCGCGGTCTCCTGCAGTTCGGACCACAGCTTGTCGAAGTCCGCCTGGCTCTCGGCGAAAGTCGCCTGCCAGGAGTACTGCACGATGAGCGCCTTGACCTGGTTGCGCAGCGCCTCGGTCTGCGAGTCGTCCGCCGGGGCCGTGTAGCTCGCGCCGGGGGCGACCAGCAGCTCGTCGTTCGCCTTCAGGTACTCCATGGTGCTCGTCGCGTCGTCCATGTGCGAGGACCAGTCGGCCTTCAACTCGTTCTGCGTGAGCTCCTGGTAGTGCGGCCAGAACTGGTAGTTGTACTGCAGGCCGGTGTTCTCGTCGATGTCGTTCGGGAGCACGGCGCTGACGTTCAGGGCCGAGGTGCCGTCGATGTAGCTGCCGCCGCCCCACTCCTCGGGTGCCGTCGCGTCGCCCGTGAGGAAGACCTCCTGGCCGAACTCGGTCAGCTTCGGCTGCCCGTCGTCGCCCATCTCCCAGGTGAGGCCCTCAGGACCCGCAGCACCCTGCGTCTGGCTGTTGTTCGTGTAGGTGCCCTCGGTCGAGTACAGCCAGTCGATGAACGCCGCGATGCGCTCGGGGTCCTCCGCCTGCGAGCCGATCGAGAAGACCTGCTTGCCGCCGTACGCCTCGGCGCCATACGAGAAGATCGTCTGATCCTCGATCGGGACCAGCATGAAGCCGGTGCCGGCCTTCATGTTCTCGTCGGTGTTGTACGCGGACTGTCCGAGCCACGGCCACCACGAGTACAGCACCTGGCCGTTCTGGAACTTCGACCACAGGGTGTCGTAGTTCTGCGTCGTCGACTCGGGGTCGACCAGGCCCATGCGGTACGCCTCGTTGTAGAACTCCAGCACGCGGTGGTACTGGCCGTCGTCGTCGAGGAGGCCCTGGTAGTCGGAGCCGTCGGCCTTGGCGAGCGCGAAGCCGAGCTCGTCGTAGCCGTAGTAGGTGATCGGCTGCTTGACGTTGTTCATCATGTTGCCGTCCCAGTCCTTGAACAGCGAGAGGGCGTAGACCTTCTTGCCGTTGGGAGCGGTGGGCTGCAGATCCTGCATGTCCTTCAGCACCGGGAGAAGGTCTTCGAGCGTGCCGACTTCGGGGTATCCGAGCTGGGAGTACAGGTCCCAGCGCAGGTAGGCGCCGAAGGTGGGCTCCAGGCCTTCGCTGGGCTGGGTCGGCTGGATGCCGGAGACGGCGGTCGGGAAGGCGTAGACGCCCTCCTTCCCCTCGTTCAACTTGTCGACCGCCTTCTCGAACCGGTCCAGCTCGTCCATCGCCGGGTAGTACTTCGAGGCGTCGAACACGAGTCCGCCCTCGATCAGCTCGTCGAGCTTCTCACCCTTGTCCGTGATGATCAGGTCGCCCAGGTCTCCGGCGGACACGCGGGTGTTGTAGAGCGTGTCGCCGCCGCCGGCGACGTTGGGGGCGATGATGTTCAGCTTCATGTTGAACTTCTCTTTGACGAGCTCGCCGAACCACCCCTCCTGGATGCCCATGTAGTTGGCGAGACCGTCGAACACGTCGATCGTGATCTCCTCCTCCCACTCCGTCGGGAAGGAGTCGACCTGCGACTCATCGGTCTCGGCCGGGTCACCGCTGCACGCGGCCAGGGACCCGACCGCAAGGAGTGCGACCACTCCGAGCGCGGCTTTCCTCTTCAGCTTCATTGCTTTCCTTTCTTGGGTGCGCGCATCTCCGGGGCGTTGCCGTCAGCCCTTGACGGCGCCCAGCATGATGCCCTTCACGAAGAAGCGCTGGAACAGGGGGTAGATGAAGATGATCGGCAGGACGACGATCACCGACACGGTCATCCGGATGGACGTCGGGGTCTGGGACGTCGCCGCCGAGACGATGCCCGACAGGTCGCCGCCGGCGTTCTGCGCGGCCTGGGCGAGGCTGGAAGCCTGGTTGATGAACATGTAGAGCAGGTACTGCAGCGTGTACAGGCTCTGGTCCGTGATGTAGATCAGGGTGTCCTGGAAGCTGTTCCACTGAGCCACCGCGGAGAAGATCGCGACGGTGGCGAGGATCGGCGTCATGTTCGGCAGGTACACCTTGAAGAAGATCTGCACGATGTTCGCGCCGTCCAGCTCTGCGGCCTCCTGCAACGATTCGGGCATCGACTCGACGAAGGTCTTCACGAGGATGATGAAGAACGGCTGCACGATGAAGGGCAGCACGTACACCCAGAAGTTGTTGGTCAGGCCGAGGTTCTTCATGATGATGAACACCGGGATCAGGCCGGCCGAGAAGTACATCGTGATGATGATGAAGCGGTACCAGAACTGGCGGGCCCACATCTTCTTCTGCGTGAACATGAAACCGAGGAAAGCGGATGCCAGGACGGTGAAGACCGTTCCGATCACCGTGCGGGCGATGCTGACCGCGGCCGCGAGCGGCAGGCCGTTGAGCTGGAAGACCTCTTTGTAGTTGTCCAGGTGCACGTCGATGGGCCACAGCCGGACGTCGCCGAGCGCGGAGACGTCGTTCGCGCTGATCGAGTTGATGATCAGGTAGTAGAACGGGTACGCGCACAGCACGACGAGCAGGGCGAACACCGTGTAGTTCACGATCGCGAACATCACGTCGCCGCCGTGGCGTTCGGCGTCGGGCTTGCGGCTGCGCGGCCCGGTCGGCCGGACAGGGCGCTTGGGGGGTGCGGTCAGAGTGGTCATGGCGCGCCTCTCAGACGATCGATTCGCCGCGCACGCGCTTGGCGATGGCGTTGACGGTGAACAGGAGGATGACCGAGACGATGCTCTTCAGCATCCCGATCGCGGTCGCCATCGACAGACTGTTGCCCGTCATGCCGATGTTGTAGACGTACAGATCGAGGACCTGGATCCACTCCTTGTTGAACGCGTTCTGGAACACGTAGTACTGCTCCATCCCGTTGTTCAGGAGGTTCGCGATCGACAGCAGCAGCAGCACGAGGTAGGTCGGCATGAGCTGCGGGATCGTGATGTACCACATCTTCTGGAAGCGGCCGGCTCCGTCGATCTCGGCGGACTCATACAGCGACTGGTCGATGCCGGCGATCGCGGCGAGGTAGATGATCGCGCCCCAGCCGAGGCCCTTCCAGATGCTCCAGAGCGTCATGGTGAGCCAGACGTTCTGGTCGGTGTCGAGGAACTTGATCGGGGCGGTGATCAGACCCCAGTCCCCCAGGACGTTGTTCACCAGGCCGGAGCTGGAGAACAGCGAGAACGCGATCATGTAGACCAGCACCCAGGAGATGAAGTTCGGCAGTGTCGTCAGGGTCTGCACGGCGTTGCGGAACCAGGGCGCCCGGATCTCGTTGAGGAAGATCGCGAAGGCCAGCGGCAGCACGCTGGTGGCGATGCCGAGGAAGCTGATGGCCAGCGTGTTCGCCATGACCTGGGAGATCTGCGCGACCTGCGTCGGCGAGCTCACCAGCATCTGGAACCACTGGAGTCCGACGAACTCGGATCCGGACAGGCCGAGCGCCGGCTTGTAGTCGTACAGCGAGTAGATCCAGCCGTACAACGGGAAGTACGAGAACAGGAAGGCCAGGATGATGAACGGCAGGATGACGAGGAACATCCCGTAGGACTTGCGCCCGCCTGCCTGCTGCCGGTCGCGGCGACGGCGTCGCCTGCGCGACGGGTTCTCGACGTCGTCGAGCTGCGTGACCATCGTCTCGGTCAGGGTCGTGGTCGTCATCGTGCCATGCCTTGCGCGTCAGGGGCGTCGTCGCCCGCCGGAATGTCGAATCGCTTCGACTGAATAAACCACGACGCTCCGGCATCCGTCAACGCCGCGGGCGTCACACCCGCGTAACGATTGAGAGCGCTCTCACGTCGCGTCGTCATCGATGTCTCCACTCGCCGTCGAATCTCGTTTCGCGTGCGATCGAATTCGAGTGTCGAATCTCCATCGAAACGCTTCGACACAAACCATAAGCGTTTCCGGAGCGCTTCGCAAGCGGGCCCGGAAAA
Source organism: Microbacterium sp. M28 (assembly GCF_025836995.1). Taxonomy (NCBI): domain Bacteria; kingdom Bacillati; phylum Actinomycetota; class Actinomycetes; order Micrococcales; family Microbacteriaceae; genus Microbacterium; species Microbacterium triticisoli. The sequence goes on from NZ_CP107546.1 coordinate 2,490,795, forward strand.
CGCTTCGACACATCCGCCCCGAGTCCGCTACGGTGATGCGGTGGCACTGACAGATCTCTCCCTCGAGGAGCTCGAGACCTACCGCCCCGACGTGGCGGAACCCGCCGATTTCGATGCGTTCTGGCAGCGCACGATCACCGAGGCGCGTGCGTCCGCGACACCCCCGACCCTCGTCGCAGCCGAGACGCCGGTGAACCGTCTGATCGTGGAGGATCTGACCTTCAGCGGCTTCGGCGGCGACCCGATCCGCGCCTGGGTCACCCGCCCCGACTCCGAGGAGCCGTTGCCCGCGGTCGTCGAGTACATCGGATACGGCGGCGGCCGCGGCATCCCGGGCGAGCGCCTGCAATGGGCGGCATCCGGATACGTCCACGTGCTCATGGACACGCGCGGCCAGGGGTCGAACTGGGGCAGCGGCGGCGACACTCCGGATCCGCACGGGTCGGGATCGGCGTCGACCGGCTTCATGACGCGCGGGATCGAGGACCCGGAGACGTACTACTACCGCCGGGTGTTCACCGATGCGGTGCGGGCGATCGACACCGTCCGCGAGCTGCCGTTCGTGCGTGCCGACCGGGTCAGTGTGACCGGTGGCAGCCAGGGCGGCGGCATCTCGATCGCCGCGGCGGCTCTGCATCCGGACGTCTTCGCCGTGATGCCCGATGTCCCGTTCCTGTGCCATTTCCGCAGGTCCGTCGAGCGGACGCCCGAGCCGCCGTACGTCGAGATCGAGCGGTACCTCGCGGTGCATCGCGGCAGGATCCAGCAGGTCTTCGAGACGCTGTCGTACTTCGACGGCGTGAACTTCGCGCGCCGTATCCACCAGCCGGCCCTGTTCTCGGCGGCGCTGATGGACGGCATCGTGCTGCCGTCCAGCGTCTATGCCGCGTACAACCACCTCGCGTCGACGGATACGGAGATCGAGGCGTACCTGTTCAACGGCCACGAGGGCGGTCAGGCCGCGCAGTGGGTCCGGCAGGCTCGCTGGCTCGCAGAGCGCGTGTAATCGCGCTCACGGCTGCGCTTTCGCGCCGGTACGCTTTCTCCGTGCGCTTGGGAGTCATCGACATCGGGTCGAACACCGTCCATCTGCTGGCCGCCGATGTCCGCCCGGGTGGTCGGCCTCTGGCGACCACGAGCGATCGCACGGTCGTGCGCCTGATGCGCTACCTGACCACGGACGGCTCGATCTCGGAGGAGGGCGTGCGCGCCCTCGAGGATGCGGTCAGGCGGGCGCGGACCGTCGCGGCTTCCGAGAACGTCGATGCCCTGCTCGCGACGGCGACCAGCGCGGTCCGCGAGGCGACGAACGGCGACGAGGTCATCGCCCGCATCGAGACGGCACTCGGCCAGCCCCTGCAGGTACTGGACGGCGAGACCGAGGCGGAGCTGACGTTCCTCGCCGTCCGCCGGTGGTTCGGCTGGTCGGCCGGGCAGCTGCTGCTGCTCGACATCGGGGGCGGGTCGCTGGAGATCGCGGCCGGGTCGGACGAGATCCCGGATGCCGCGGCATCCGTCCCGCTCGGCGCAGGCCGAACGACGATCGAGTTCCTGCCGGAGGATCCGCCGGGCGAGGATGCCGTCGAGCGGCTGCGCACGCACGCCGTCGCGGTGCTGTCCGAGGTCACTCCCACATTCGCCGCGCTCCCCCGCCCCGATCACGTCGTCGGCTCGTCGAAGGCCATCCGCTCCCTCGCCCGACTTGTCGGCTATCCCGTGCCCGGATGGTCCGGCATCGATCGGATGCTGCTGCCCCGCGAGGAGCTGGGGTCGTGGATCCCGCGCCTCGCGCGCCTGCCCGCGTCCGCACGGCAGGAGCTGCCGGGCATCACGCCGGATCGCACCTTCCAGATCGTCGGCGCCGCCGTTTCTCTGCACACCGCGATGCGGATGCTGAACGTGAAGGAGCTCGAGGTGTCGCCGTGGGCGCTGCGCGAGGGCGTGCTGCTGCGGTACATCGAATCGATGAGCTGGAACGGCGCCGGCATCTGAACATGATTCCGCGGCGACGGGATGGAACGCCCAGGCATCCGGCCTAGGCTCTCCTCATGCCGGCATCCCGTCCCTCGATCATCACCGTCACCGCACGCGTGCTGATCGTCCCCTATGTGATCGGGCTGGCCCTGATCGTGTTCCTGCCTGCGTCCGTCGCGTCCCGCGCGACGGGTATCGCGTTCCGCATCGCACGGTTCGTCTCGGACCTCACGGGCATCTCGCTCTCGACCAGCGACACGATCTTCGAGTTCCTGGCGAACATCGCCCTGTTCGTGCCGCTCGGAGTCCTGCTGGCGGCCGGCTGGCCGCGCCTGCGGCCCTGGGTGATCATCCTTGTGGGCTATTCGGCGAGCGCGACGATCGAGCTCACGCAGACGCTGCTGCCCAGCCGAGTCCCGACGATCTCGGATGTCGTGGCGAACACGTTGGGGACGATCGTCGGATGCTTGGTGGTGCGGACGGTACTGACGACGTCGCGGGAGCGCGCGCGACGAACGCCCGTTCCGGAGCGCGCAGGCGGCGACCACCGGGAAGCCGTCGGCGCGCCGCGCTGAAACGACGAACGGGATGCGCCTCGTGGGACGCATCCCGTTCTCGTTTCGAAAGGGATCAGATCGACAGACGTTCGCGGACGACGTCCGCCAGGTGCTCTGCGTGACGCTGCGCCGACTCGGCATCCGGCGCCTCGACCATGACGCGCACGAGCGCCTCGGTACCCGACTTCCGCAGCAGCACGCGCCCGGTGTCACCGAGCGCCTGCTCGACGGCTCGGACCGCGTCCTGCACGCCCTCGTCGTCTGCGACGCGATCCTTGTCGACGTCTCGGACGTTGATGAGCACCTGCGGATACACCGTCATGACGCTCGCCAGCTCGGCGAGAGTCTTCTTCTGGCGCGCCATCTCGGCGACCAGGTGCAGACCAGTGAGAAGGCCGTCGCCGGTCGTGGCGAACTCGCTCATGATGACGTGGCCGGACTGCTCGCCGCCGAGGGCGTAGCCGTTCGCGTTCATGTCCTCGAGGACGTACCGGTCGCCGACCGCGGTCTGACGCACCGTGATGCCGTGCTCGCGCATGGCGACGTGCAGACCGAGGTTGCTCATGACCGTCGCGACGAGCGTGTCGTCGGTGAGGTGCCCACGGGCCTTCATGGCGATCGCGAGGATGGCCATGATCTGGTCGCCGTCGATCGCATTGCCGTCGGCGTCCACCGCGAGGCAGCGGTCCGCGTCGCCGTCGTGGGCGATGCCGACATCCGCACCGAGACGGACGACGGCCTCGGCCAGCTGGTCGAGATGCGTCGATCCGACACCGTCGTTGATGTTCATGCCGTCGGGGTCGGCGCCGATCACGGTGACCTCGGCCCCGGCATCCCGGAAGGTCTCCGGCGACACGCCGGCCGCCGCCCCGTTCGCGCAGTCGAGGACGACGTGGAGGCCCTCGAGGCGGTTCGGCAGCGAGCCGAGCAGGTGCACGACGTAGCGGTCCTCGGCGTCGGAGAACCGCTGGATGCGGCCGACCGAAGCGCCGGTGGGCAGCAGCTTCTCGCCCGTCATCGCCGCTTCGATGCGCTGCTCGACGACGTCGGGCAGCTTCACGCCGCCGCGGGCGAAGATCTTGATGCCGTTGTCGGGCGCGGGGTTGTGCGACGCCGACACCATGACACCGAAATCGGCGTCGCGGTCGGCGACGAGGAACGCCAGAGCCGGAGTCGGGATCACCCCGGCGTCGAGGACATCGACGCCGGAGGAGGCGAGGCCGGCGGAGACCGCGGCGGCCAGGAACTCTCCGGAGACACGAGGATCACGGGCGACGACGGCGGTGAGCCGCTTGCCTTCCGCCTTGCGTGCCTCCGCAGTACGACCCTGGCCCAGGACGACTGCAGTCGCCTGGGCCAGGGAGAGCGCCAGGTCGGCGGTGAGGATGCCGTTGGCAAGACCTCGCACGCCGTCCGTGCCGAACAGTGCCATAAGGGCTGTCTGGCTTAACGCTTCGAGTACTGAGGCGCCTTGCGGGCCTTCTTGAGACCGGCCTTCTTGCGCTCGATGACGCGAGCGTCGCGCGAGAGGAAGCCGGCCTTCTTCAGGGTCGGACGGTTGTTCTCGACGTCGATGCCGTTCAGGGCACGGGCGATGCCGAGGCGCAGGGCGCCGGCCTGGCCCGAGTCGCCGCCACCCGAGATGCGGGCGATGACGTCGTATGCACCCTGCAGGTTCAGCACGGTGAACGGGTCGTTGATCAGCTGCTGGTGCAGCTTGTTCGGGAAGTAGTCCTCGAGCGTACGGCCGTTGACCGTGATCGTGCCCGAGCCGGGGACGAGGCGCACGCGGGCGATGGCCTGCTTGCGACGGCCGACGGCAGCACCGGGGACGCTCAGCACGGGGCGAGGAGTCGCCTCCGCCGCTGCTTCGGTCTCAGGCGTAGCGGTCGAGAAGTTCTGCGGGAATTCGGTGGAGTCCTGGATGTCAGCCACGAGTATGTCCTTAGTCGTTGCGGCGCTTACTGGGCGACCTGGTCGAGGGTGTACGTCTGGGGCTGCTGGGCGGCGTGCGGGTGCTCGGCACCCACGTAGACCTTGAGCTTGCCCAGCTGCTGGCGGCCGAGGCTGTTCTTCGGGAGCATCCCTCGGATGGCCTTCTCGACGGCGCGGACGGGGTTCTTCTCCAGCAGCTCTTCGTAGGAGACCTTCTTCAGGCCGCCCGGGTAGCCGGAGTGGCGGTAGGCCATCTTCTTCTGAAGCTTCTGACCGGTGAGCGCGACCTTGTCGGCGTTCACGATGATGACGAAGTCACCCGAGTCGAGGTGGTTGGCGAAGGTGGGCTTGTGCTTGCCGCGCAGGAGCGCTGCAGCGTGCGAGGCGAGGCGACCGAGAACGACGTCGGTGGCGTCGATGACGACCCAGTCACGCTGGATCTGCCCGGCCTTCGGGGTGTAAGTGCGCGTCACGATAGTGCTGCTTTCTTGTTCGAACGGAGGAGTTCGTGAATCCCACTCCGGGGTGGTTCTCACCGAAACTCGGGGGAACACGCCAGTGGAGGGCTCACGTTCGCGGTGCCGCAGTATGGCACCAAAGGGCTAGCTTACGGCATCCGGAGGCGAATGCCCAAACCCGGGAGTGTCGCCTACTCCAGCCGCGCCGTGATCAGGATCGGGCGGTGATCGCTCGCCCGCTGCGGCAGCGTGCGGATGCTCTCGATATCGAAGCCCTCGGAGGTGGCGAAGTCGTAGTGCCCCTTGAACACGCGGTAGCGCGTGTAGGTGCGTTCGTCCGACAGCGTCAGCGTGTACCCGTGGTCGCGCACGGTCTGGCCGAGGTTCTCCTTGAACACCGGGTAGTTGTAGTCGCCGACCATGAGGATCGGGATGCCGGGGCCCAGGCGCTCGAGCTCGGTGAGCGCGCTGCGGATCTGGTTGCGGCGCAACGAGTTGAGTGCCGTCAGCGGTGCGGCGTGGAACGACGCCACGATCATCTCGCGGCCGTCGTCGATGTCGTAGAGCCGCACGCCCATCACACGCTCGTGCGCCGGCTTGAGCATCCGATCGTGCAGCGACTTCTTCAGCTCGATGGCTCGCAGCGAATGAAGCCGGAACGTGTTCTCGCGGTAGAAGACGGCGAGCCCGAGGCGATTGCCCTGGGTCGCCTGGGCGAGGACGAGGTCGCCGACGCGATCGGGAAGCGCAGCCACGTCGCACTCCTGCAGGCAGAGGATGTCCGCACCGTGCTCGTCGACGAGGGCATCGAGTTCGCCGGCGGCCCGATGCTTGCGCAGGTTGTAGGAGATCACCTTCATCGTCTCTCACGCTAGACCCTGAGGCTGAGCACGGGGTAGCGCCTCGGCGTACGGAGATCGAACGACGTCACTCGTCGTCGACGGGCTCCCCCAGCATCGATCCGTCGGTGTCGCGCCGCGCCCTGGTCTGCTCCGCGCGCGCCGAAAGCAGCCCCTCCGCGGGATAGCCGACCTCGGTGAGCGTGAGCCCGCGGGCGGCCAGCACCTTGAACTCGCTCGTCCGAACCAGCGCGTCGCGCAGGACCACGACGTCGGCGACATCCAGGCGTCCCTCCCCCACGGCAGCGCACGCTCCGACGAGCGCACGCACCATGCTGTGGCAGAACGCGTCCGCCTTCACTTCGGCGATGAGGACGCCGTCGTCATCGCGGCGCCAGCGGTAGTCCAGGAGGGTCCGGATGGTGGTCGCCTCTTCGCGCGCCTTGCAGTACGCCGCGAAGTCGTGCAGCCCGATGAGCGTGCGGGCCGCGGCATCCATCGCCTCGACGTCCAGGGACCCGCGGATGCTGGTGGTGTCGTTCCTGCGCATCGGATCGAACCCGGCCGCGTCGTCCGCGAGACGGTAGCGATAGCGACGCCAGACCGCCGAGAACCGCGCGTCGAAGCCGTCGGGCGCGAGAGCGGAGCGCGTGACCGTGACGTCCGGGTACGCGCCGAGCACACCTCGCATGCGACCGGCGATGGACCCAGCCGGATCGTGCGCGGCCCGGCCGTGCCGCGCCTCGATGCGCGACCATTGGGCGTCGTCCAGATCGACGTGCGCGACCTGTCCGCTCGCGTGCACTCCGGCATCCGTGCGGCCGGCGACGACGAACTGCACATCGGAACCGACGATGCGCGCCAGCGCCGCCTCAAGTGTCCCCTGAACCGTGCGCAACCCCGGCTGCTTGGCCCAGCCCCGGAAATGGGTGCCGTCGTAGGCGATGTCGAGGCGGATTCTCACCCGCCCAGCCTAATCGCGCCCCAGCATCCGATCGGAGTTCTCGGCGACCCAGCCGACCAGCGGGAGCATGCGTTCCATGAGGTCCTCGCCCAGCGGGGTGAGGCTGTACTCGACGTGCGGAGGGACCGTGGGAAGCGACTCGCGATGAACGAGACCGTCTTCGGTGAGAGTGCGCAGGGTCGAGCCGAGCATCTTCTCGCTGATGCCGACGACGGTGCGACGCAACTCGCCCCACCGCAGCGTGCCATCGGAGAGCGCCGAGAGCACCAGCACGCCCCACTTGCTCATGACGTGGTCGAGGACGACCCGCGTGCTGCAGCCTTCTTCGAAGACACCCGGCGCGGTCTCCTTTATCTGCGCAAAACTCACCGTCATGTGGGTACCTTACATCAAAGTGGGTACCCATGATCGGGAAGGTTGCACCCGGCTCGCGAGTTGCGCAGGAGGTCACCACGAAAGGACACTCCATGACCATCCTCGTCACCGCAGCCACCGGCAACCTCGGCCGCCTCGTCATCGACAGCCTCCTCTCCCGCGGCACCGACCCCGCATCGATCGTCGCCGGGGCACGCGACACCACGAAGGCCGCGCCGCTCGCGGATCTCGGCGTCCGCGTCGCCGAGCTCGACTACGACCGCCCGGAGACGGTGACGGCGGCGATCGACGGCGTCGACGCGGTGCTGCTGATCTCCGGCTCCGAGGTCGGCCGGCGCGTCGACCAGCACAAGGCGGTCGTCGACGCCGCGAAGGATGCCGGAGTCGCCAAGCTCGTCTACACCAGTGCCCCGAAGGCGACCACGAGCGACCTCGTCCTCGCTCCCGAGCACAAGGCGACCGAAGAGATCATCGAAGCGTCCGGCGTCCGCGCGGTGATCCTGCGCAACAACTGGTACACCGAGAACTACGCCGGCGACCTCGCGCAGGCCTCCGCGACCGGAGTCCTCGCCGCGAGCGTCGGCGACGGCCGAGTGGCATCCGCGAGTCGAGCGGACTTCGCGGACGCCGCCGCCGTCGTGCTGCTCGAAGACGGACATCTCGGTCAGGTGTACGAGCTCGGCGGTGACGTGGCGTGGACCTTCACCGACCTGGCGGCCGCCATCTCGGAGGTCACGGGTCGCCCTGTCGAATACACCCCGCTGTCGACCCAGGAGCACGCTGCCGCACTGCGGAACGCGGGGCTGGATGCCGGCACGATCGGGTTCGTCACGGCGCTGGATGCCGGCATCCGCACCGGCGCCCTGGCCGACACGGACGGCACGCTCGCCCGCCTGATCGGGCGCCCGACGACGCCCCTCGTCGACGGCCTCCGCGCCATCGCCTGACAGCCGCGTCGACCGCGGATCGCCGGTGCGGTGCCCACGAGACGCCGCGCCGGCGATCACCGCTGGACGAGGTCGAGGCCCGCACCCGCGAACTGCCGGAGCGTCGCGTCCGGCAGGAACGCACGTGTGAGCGCCGCGCCGATGCGCGGCAGATCCGCCTCGTCCCGGTACAGCAGATGCAGCGTCTCGTAGCGGGGGTGGAACTTCTCCTTGAAACGGTGGAGGGAGCGGAACCCGTACAGCGGCTCGAGCGCATCGGCGAGACGTGTGCTCAACTCGGCGATCATGCGCGCGTCCGGCGGGTAGTCGTGGGCGAGCGGCGCGCCGGACAACGACATGATCTGCGCCCCCTCATCGCGGAACGCGGCAGCCGACATCCCGATCAGGTATTCCATGACCGGCGGGAACCCGCCGTCCCGCCGTCGCATGAGGTCGAGCGTCCACCCGCGGACCGCGCCCTCGCCGTAGACCGGCAGCCAGGACAGGAACCCGTCCACGTCACCGCTCGGGGAGACGGCGAGCGCGACGCGCACCTCCGGATCCTCGGCCTCATCGAGCGTCCCCAGCGTGAAGCCCATCTCCGGCAGGCCCTTGTCCCCCACCCAGGATGCAGAGATCGCCTGCAGCTGCGCCCGCACTCCCCAGGGCTCGTCCTGAAGCCGGCTCATCCGGAAGGTCATGTCCTCCCGTCCGGCCCGATTCATCGAGGTCCGAACCGCGCCCCACCTCTTCCCCGTGAACTCGAGACCCACCAGGTCGACGATCGTGTCGTCAGCGACGACGAGGCTGCGCCAGGATGCCGGTACCGCTCGGCAGGTCGGCTCGCCGGCGCTGAAGAAGCAGGGCGTGAGCCCCGCGCGTTCGGCGAACGCGATGAACTCCCCGACGGATTCGGCCCGTCCCGCTTCGGGGCCGAGCGGGTCGGCGAGCGCGATCGCGACCCCGGCGTGACGCTGATACGCGACGAGCCCCGCTGACGTGCGCGAGTACTGCATGCCCTCCCACGTCGTCATCCAGGACAGCGTGCCGCCGCCGTGCGCCCGAAGGGTCTCCTTCACCTCATCGACAGGGGCCGGGTCGCCGGCTCCCAGCGTGCCGCGTCGCCTCGCGTGGAAGGCGCGTCGCACCCAGATGAGGTAGATCATCAGCACGAGCGCGACGGCGCCGGTGGCGATGTCGATCGACACGTCGCCGCTGATGGCGTCTTCGATTCCGACGGCGCGTTCGAGGGCGATCAGAGCGGCGAGCAGTGCGGCGAGCAGCACGTTCACCGCCAGCAGGATGAGCGCGATGACCCAGGCCCAGCGACGAGCCCGGCGCAGTCCGTTCGCGATCACGAGGATGATGACGACATCCAGCACAGTCGTCCAGGGCGACCCGGACAGCGGCTCGGAGGTGCCGAACGGCCCGTCGGTGGGGACGAGGGCGAAGATGATGTCGATCGCGGCGAAGGCCAGCATCCCGATGAAGGCGATCAGCCGCTGCTCCCGCACGGTCGTCCGCTGCACGCGCAGCGAGCGATCGACGAAGAGCACGAGCAGCAGCGCGGTCATGTGTTCGAGGTCCGCCACCGTTCCCAGGAACAGCAGGGCCACCGTCGCCGTCGCGATGAGGACGAGCCAGACACGGACGCGCCAGGGAGACCGAAGCAGCCCTGCGGCCGCGCCCATGCACGCGAAGGCGCCGGCGCTGGCGCCGACGTCGAGCGACCCCGCCTGCTCCTGGGCCCAGTGCCATTGGGGTGCCAGCGCGCACAGCCAGAGCACGAGCGCGGAGGCGAACACCGCGAACAGCTGACCGATCCAGAAGTACAGCAGCGCGATCTTCCACCCGCGCAGGTACTCGAGAACGGCAAGCCCCCACAGCCCGATCAGCGTCGGCAGATACACCCACGGCTGGACGACGAAGAACGTCCCCGTGATCGGCGTCCACCAGCGTCCGGCTTCGAGCGCCGGCAGGCCGTAAGCCACGGCGTCGAACGCGTCGCTCTGCTCGAACGGCATCCAGAGCCCCCGCCAGACCACGCCGCACACCAGGATGGCGAGCACGAGCGCGAGCGTCACCGGGAATCGGGTCAACACGACTCGAAGGCCGGCTGCGAAGCGGTGGGTGACGCGCGTCATGCGATCAGCGTAGCGAGTCGGGACGGACCGTCATCGGCCCTATCCGACCGCCGTCCAGACGCCGAAGACGCCGCCGACCGGTGAGGTGCCGTCGCTCTGGAATCGGACGGTGAGGATCGGGATGCGCCGACCGGCGGCATCCTGCGCGAAGCCGCCGCGCTGGTCGTTCTTGAATCCGCCTGCCGCGAGGATCTCGCGTGGGATCTCCTCTACCCGCTCGTAGAGCGCGCCGTCGCCGTGCGGATCCTGGATGGTCTCGTTCCGCCACCGCCTGCCGTTCACGAGCACGTCGAAGGTGCGGCCGGCATCCCGGCCGCTGTATCGGATGCCGAGCAGGGTGCTCGCCGCGTCCGGATCGACGATGAGGTCGTACTCGAAGAACGCGCCCTCCTCGGCATCGGCCTCGCGGTACTGCTCGCCGTCGCGCACACCGACGCTCGACCGGTGGAAGCGATGGTTCTTGTCCGCCTCCGAGTTGTTGTTGTCGAACGACGTCAGCGCGTCGATCACGCGGGGCCCGATCGACGCGGCTTCCGGCACCGTCCCGCGTTCGACGAGCGTGACGTACGTCGCGTAGCGGACGCCGTACAGACTGAAGTAGGGCTCCCAGATCAGGGAGGCCGACTCCTCGTCGACGCCGCGCAGCGCGAACCGCATCGTCGAGAACCCGCCAGCGCCCGGCCCGTCCGGCAGGCGCACCAGGTTGTCGGCGATGGACGTCTTCCACTCGGCGGGGTCGTCGACGACCACCTCGCCCGCAAGCGACGGATCCGCGACCCCCATCTGCACCAGGACGCCCGCCGTGTACGTGGCGTCGACGTTCTCCCGGCTGAGTTCCGTCGCCAGCAGCACCGGGCCGTATGTGAACGCGACCCAGTTCTCGTTCTCGGTCCCGCCGTCGATGCGGACTTCGGCGGGCAGCGTGTACAGGACCTCGTCTCCTGCGGACACGGCGACGGCGAGGTACCCGCTCTCCGCCTCGGCCGGGGCGGGCCGACCGTTGACGGTCAGGACCGGCGCACCCGCGATCCACGACGGTACCCGCAGGCGCAGGATGCGCTCCCCCGCCGGCCGACCGTCGTCGAGCCTGTCGACGCGGATGCGCACCGACTCCTCCCGAGGCACGTCGGCCGTCTGCGTGAGCCGCAGGTTCCGCTCCGGCAGGCGCAGTTCGCTCGAGCGGAACTGGTTCACGACGACGGCATCCCCATCGAACGCGAAGATGCCGTCTCCGAGCTTGGTGAAGCTCTCGATACCGGTGCCGTGGTCGCACCAGAACTGGTCGTACGGTTCGCCGAACACCTTCGCGTACCCGGCTCGCTGCGGCTGGAAGTACGTCACCATTCCCGTCTCCGGGTTCTGGGACGCCAGGACGCTGTTGAGGAACGTTCCTTCGTCGTAATCCGCGTACCGGACCTCGCCGGTCAGGGCGAACAGGGCTCGGCTGAGCTTGAGCATGTTGTACTCGTTGCAGCCCTCGGCTGTGGAGTTCTCGCCGTACCCCGTGACGGCACCGTTGTTCGCGCGCGCGAACAGGGTCCCTGCGGCGTGGAAGTGCTCGGACTGACTGTTGCCGCCGTTCGCGTAGGTGTGCTCGGCGACGACGATCCGCCAGAAGTTCTCGGCCGCCGCTCGGTGCATCTCGAGATCGGGTCGGTCGGCGTCGCTCGCTGCCTCGGTCAGCACCGTGTACCGCATCAGCGCACCCACCAGCTTCGGGATGGTCGTGTTGGCGTGCCGCCCGGCGAGCACATCATCACCGGCCGCGAGGCGACGGAACAGCTCGGTCTCGTCGAACCGTTCGGCCGCACGGCGATGCACCGCCTCCCCGGTGATCGCATGCAACCGGTACAGCGCCTCGTTCATCCCGCCGTACTCGGTGTCGAGAATGACAGCCGGGTCGTCCAGGGACGCGGCGTAGTCCTCGACCCAGGCGCCGAATCCGCTCGCGACGCGCAACGCCACCGCGCCGATCTCGGCGGGCGCGTATCGATGGGCATCGAGCAGGCCGGCGAGCACCTTGTGCAGGTTGTAGAACGGAACCAGCAGGCCGTCTCCTCCGCCGGGCAGCAGGTCGATCGGGAACGGGGACACGTAGCCGGCGGCATCCGGATGCGCGACCGCGTACGCGGCCTGGCACCGATCGAGACCGTGGACCGCCGTGCCGAGGCGTTCGAGGATCGCACCGCGGGTCTCGGGATCCTCTGTCGACGCGTACGCCTGCGACAGCGCGGAGATCACATGCCCGAAGAAGTGGCCCTGGAAGCGCGTGCCCTCTTCGCGTTCCCATCCGCCGTAGCCCTCGGGCGTCGTCGGGGGAAGTCCGGCGAGCCGGTAGAAGGAGAACAGCAGCCGTTCCGGGTCGAGGCTCAGAACGTATTCGAGCGTCCTGGCGGCGGCGTTGCGCAGATAAGGATCCTGAACGGTCACGTCTTCGAGACGGGCAGGCACGAGAGGCATGGGTCCGATCCTGCCATGGATGTGACCGGTCACGGGAGAGTGATCGGAATCGCGAGAGACCGTTTTCGATTGCGGACATTATCTGTCCTGAACCCTCGAGAGACTGAAGTCCTCAACCAACGAGAGGACCGACCATGACGATTCTGGTGACCGGAGCGACGGGCAACGTGGGGCGACGCATCGTGGCGCAGCTGGCTGAACGGGGCGAGAGCGTCCGCGCCCTCACACGCCGTCCGGATCGTGCCCGGTTCCCCGACGGCGTCGTCGCCGTGCAGGGCGACCTGACCGATCTCGACAGCATGCGCGCTGCCATGGAAGGGTGCGAAGCCGTGCATTTCATCACGTTCGACGGGGCGACCGGTGCGCCGCTGCAGAACGGCGAGGAACTCGTGGCGCTGGCCGCGGCGTCCGGGGTCCGGCGCGTCAGCGTGCTCGGCGGCTGGAACGAGAGCACGCTCGAGCCGGCGCTGCGTGCGGGAAACGTGCCGTGGGCGCAGCTCGCGCCGGTCGAGTACATGACCAATGCGCTGGACTGGGCCCCGGAGGTCGCCGGGCATCGGCGGGTCCGCACGCTCGCCGATTGGCCGAGCGCGATGATCCACGCCGACGACATCGCCGCGGTCGCCATCGTCCTGCTCACGCAGGACGGGCACGACGGGCAGGTCTACTATCTGACGGGGCCGGAGGCGCTGACGCCGGCCGAGCGTGCGGCACGCATCGGAGCTGCCCTGGATGAGCCTGTCGAGTGGATCCATCTCACCGAGGACGAGGAGCGCGAACGCCTCCGGTCGCTCGGTTACGGCGAGGAGTACGTGGCCTTCGGCGTGGAGCTGGCGAAGAACCCGCCGCAAGTCGGCCAGATCGTCCAGGATGCGGTCACGCGCCTCACCGGACAGCCGGCGCGGACGTTCGCGCAGTGGGCACGCGAGAACGTCGACGCCTTCCGCGGGTGACGGCGGCGGGTGGGCCGGGATTCGTCCGGCCCACCCTTGTGCGTCAGTCCTTGCTGGAGAAGGCGGCGTCGAAGGCCGCAGCCGGTGGCGTGATCGCGTTCAGCTCGCGCACGAACTCGAGCGCCTGCGGAGCACCGTGCAGACGGTCCATGCCGGCATCCTCCCACTCGACGCTCGTCGGGCCGTCGTAGCCGATCGCGTTGAGCGCGCGGAAAAGCGGGTTCCACGGCACCTCGCCGTGCGCGGTCGATACGAACGTCCACCCGCGCCGCGGGTTGGCCCACGGCAGGTGCGACCCGAGGACGCCGTTGCGTCCGTCGAGGTTGGTGATCGACTCCTTGACGTGCACGTGGAAGATGTGCGGCGCGAAGTCGAGGACGAACGCCACCGGGTCCAGCTGCTGCCACATGAAGTGCGACGGATCGAAGTTGATGCCGAAGCTCTCGCGGTGCCCGATCGCTTCCAGCGTGGCCTTGGCCGTCCAGTAGTCGTAGGCGATCTCGGACGGATGCACCTCGAGCGCGAAGCGCACCCCGACCTCCTCGAACACGTCGAGGATCGGGTGGAAGCGGTCGGCGAAGTCCTGGTAGCCCGCGGCGATCCATTCGTCGGATGCCGGCGGGAACATGGCGACGCCCTTCCAGATCGACGAGCCGCTGAACCCGACCACGGTCTTCACCCCGAGCGCGGCAGCCATCCGCGCGGTCATCTTGATCTCCTCGGCCGCACGCTGACGCACGCCCTCCGCATCGCCGTCGCCCCACACGCGGTCGCTGAGGACATCGCGGTGGCGCTGATCGATCGGGTCGTCGCACACGGCCTGACCGGCGAGGTGGTTCGAGATCGTCCAGACCTTCAAACCGTTGTGCGCCAGGATGTCGAGGCGGCCCTGGACGTACTCCTGGTCATCCCACCGGGAAACGTCGAGGTGATCGCCCCAGCAGGCGATCTCGAGACCGTCGTAGCCCCACTCCCCGGCAAGCCGCGCCACCTCCTCGAACGGCAGGTCGGCCCACTGTCCCGTGAACAGGGTGATCGGTCGTGTCATGTCTGGCTCCTTCGCTCGACTGGGTATCCGGACTCGGTCGGGGTCACGACGCCGGCGGCGCCGTCGACTCCCGGGTAATCAGCTCCGTGCCGAGCTCGACCTTCTGCGATGCCAGCGGCTCGCCGTCGGACAGAGACATCAGCATCTGCGTGGCGAGTGCGGCCATCTCGGCGAGCGGCTGACGCACCGTCGTAAGCGACGGTGCGAGCCACGAGGCGAGCGGCAGATCGTCGTACCCGACCACCGAGAGATCCGCGGGCACCCGCAGACCGAGTTCATGTGCGGCGCGGATGAGGCCGAGGGCCTGCGAATCCGAGCCGGCGAACACCGCCGTGGGGCGGTCAGGGCGCCGCAGCAGCTCGAGGCCGTGCTCGTAGCCGGCTGCGACTTCGAAATTGCCCCATCTGACCATCGTCGGATCGACCTCGACGCCGTACTCGCCGTGGGCGCTGCGGAACCCGTCCACGCGTGCGCGACTGCACAGCACCTCTTCCGGGCCGGAGATGACCGCGATGCGCCGATGCCCGAGTTCGAGCAGGTGACGCGTCGCGGAGAGGCCGCCGCTCCAGTTGTTCGACCCGACGGTCGGCACACCGGCCGGCGTCTCGCCGTCGGTGTCGAGCACGACGAACGGGATGGATCGCGCGGTCAGCTGGCGCTGCTGGGTGTCGTCCAGACGCGACAGGACCAGCAGCACACCGCGCGTGCCGCGGGAGGTGATGCTGTCGATCCACTCCTGCGGCGGCCGGTGCGAACCACCCAGCTCGCTCAGGACGACGCCGACGCGCCGAGGGGCGGCCGCCTTCTCGACGCCGACGATGATCTCCTGCGCCCACGCGCTGCCGAACTCGTGGAAGACGAGGTCGAGCAGACCGTCGGTCTTCGTGGGAGAGGCGGCCCCGACGGGCTTGCGGTACTCGTGACGCGCCAGCGCCTCCTCGACGAGCCGCCGAGTGGCCGGCGCGACATCGCTGCGGCCGTTGAGCACGCGGGAGACGGTGGGAACCGAGACGCCGACTTCTTTCGCGATCGTCGCGATCGTCGCACCACCTCGTGGCATTCTGTCTCTCTCCCCCAGCGGAATGTGCGTCCCATCCTACGCGCGAAACGCCGTGGATCGGCGGGCGGGACGACCCCGTCGATCGAGGCGTCCGCGCCTCCGGTCCGCATCACTCCACGGTGACCCGCACCTGCTCGTCGCGCGTCCCCACGGACACGGAACCGCGCCGCCCGCCCGCGACGACCTCGAACTCGCCGGCGAATGCGCGCAGCGGGATCCGGCCGTCGGCATCGGTGCGGGTCACGGCGGATCCAAGCCACCACTCGCCGCGCACGAGCCCGCGCAGGGCGTCGTAGGCCGGCTTGGCCGAGCCGTCGCGGCGGATCAGCCCGCTCGGCGCGTTCAGCCATGCGGTCGCGTCGTCGAAGCCCCAGTACGTGACCGCCGACACGGCCGGATGCTCGACGAGGGCCCGATAGTGCCGCACGATCTCGTCGGCCTGGCGCTGTTCTCCCTCCGGAGTCGACGGCCATTCGTCCACGACGTAGTCGTTGAGGTCCTCGATGTGCCGCGGCATGAGGTCGCCGGACAGCAGTGATGTCTCCGTCCAGTGCAGCGGCAGCCCGAACCGCGAGAAGCGTTCGCAGATCTCGTGCACCTGCTCCTCGCCGCGGTACCCCTTGTGCATGTGGGACTGCAGCCCGATGGCGTCGATGCGGACGCCCGACTCGAGCACCTCCTCGATCAGCCGCTCGTACTCGGGACCGAGATCGAAGTCGTTCAGGACCAGCACGGCGTCGGGACTCACCGAACGCGCCTCATCCACGGCCGCTCGGATGAACTCGACACGACCGTACTTCTCGCACAACCGGGTGATCGCGTTGCGGACGCCGTCCGGCTCGTTCTCGAAACGGGGCATGATGACGGCTTCGTTGACGATGTCCCAGGTGTCGATGAGCCCTGCGAAATCGGTCACCTCACGTCGGATGCGCTCGCGCAGCACGCGCTCGGCGTCGTCGAGCGGCAGCCGATCGACCCACGGGGCCTTGACCGTGTGCCAGACGAGAGGGTGCCCCTTGAGCCGGACGCCGTGCGCCGCCAGTTCACGCGCGCGTCGCGTCAGCTCGACGACGTCGGTGCGCCCCGGCTCCGGCTCGTACCGCCCCCAGTAGAACGGAAGCGTCGCGGTGTCGAACAGGTCGAGCCACTGCGTGAGCAGCGCGGAGTCCGGTGCGCCGGGCGCCGTGCAGCCGAAGCCGAACTCGTGCCGCACCTGCGCGACCGTCACGTCGTGGTCGCGCAGCGGCTGCCCCTGCGCGTCGAGCACGAGAACACGGGCATCGACGGATCGGTGCTGGTAACGCGAGGACGTCAGGATGGCGGTCATCGGGTGAACCTCGTTCTCACATCGGTTTCGACAGGTCGGGAGAGCACGCGCAGCAGCAGCGCGAACGCCCAGGCGCACAGCAGGAGGACGGCCTCGGACGTCAGCGTCACGACGGCGGCGGCCACGAACGCCAGGCACGCGAACGCGAGCGTCGTGCGCCATTGCGTGAACAGTTCGGCTGCCGCGATGCGCATCGCATCGCGGGCGCGGAAGGAGAAGTAGGACGTCACGACGAGCAGGTGCGCCGACCACAACAGCACGAGGACGAGCAGGACCACGGCGACGGGTCGAAGGATGACCGCGCCTGGCACGGCATCCCCCGCCGTCGCGTTGACGACGAGGATGCCGGCGCCGACGAGCACGGGAGCCCACCAGACGAGGACGTCCTTCAGATTGCGCGCGAGCCCGCGCCACAGCGGCAGCGCCGGACGGAGATCCGGGTTCTCCTCCCACGCGCGCTGCGCGTACAGCGCTGCGGAGAGTGCAGGAGCCACCGGCGCCAGTGCGATCACGTAGAGCATCGGGGATGCCCCCTCCGACAGCCCCAGCGCCATCCAGGCGAGCACGGTCGGTGCGCCCAAGAGCGCGAGGAAGGCGGCGAGGACCATCCACCGGTAGACGACCGCCGCCGCCCTCGACAGATGGCTGCTGCCCACCTCATCGACCAGTCGATCCGCCACGATCAGCCCTTCACCGAGCCGAGCATGACGCCCGAGACGAAGAACCGCTGCACGAACGGGTACACGCAGAGGATCGGGATGACCGTCAGGATCATCGTGACCGACTGGATGTTCGGGTTCAGATCCGCCGCGCTGCCGCCTGCCGCGGCGCTCTCGGTCGCCGTCGTGGAGGCCCCTGCGATGATGTTGCGCAGGAACAGCGTCACGGGGAACAGCTCGTTCTTGTCCAAGTACAGGAACGCCCCGAACCAGTCGTTCCAGAACGCCACCGAGTAGAACAGGATCATCGTCGCGATCACCGCCTTCGACAGCGGCAGCACGATACGCGTGAAGATCCCGAACCAGCCGAGCCCGTCGATCTGCGCGGCCTCCTCGAGTTCGTGCGGCAGGTTCTCGAAGAACGACTTCATCACGAGCAGGTTGAACACTGAGATCGCCCCGGGGAGCACGATCGCCCACATCGTGTTCTTCATGCCGAGCGACGAGATGAGCACGTAGTTGGGCACCAGGCCGCCGTTGAAGAACATGGTGAAGACGGCGATGCCGATGAGGACGCCTCGACCGCGCAGGTGATGCTTGGAGAGCACGTACGCGTAGGTCGTCGTGAGCGCCATCGCGATCGCGGTGCCGACGACGGTGTACAACACCGTGTTGCCGTAGTTGCGCCAGAACATCCCGTTGCCCATCACGGCCGCGTAGGTGTCGACGTTGAATCCGACCGGCCAGAAGCTCACCTGTCCGGCCTTGATCGCGCCGGGCGAGCTGAACGACTGGGCGATCACGGTGACGAACGGATAGAGCATCGCGAGGCACACGAGCACCAGCAGCGTCGTGTTGATGATCGTGAACGCGCGGTAGCCGATCGAGTCTCTCGGGCCGGAGGTTCTGCGCGGCACCGGCGTCCGCTGGGTCATGGTCACCACAGGCTCGTTCCCACCATTCGTCGGGACAGATAGTTCGCGCCGAGGACCATCACCAGGCCGATGAGAGCCTGGAAGAGTCCGATCGCCGCGGCATAGCTGAGATTGTTCGACACGAGGCCGACACGGTAGAGATATGTCGATATGACGTCCGCCGTCGAGTACGTCAGCGGGTTGTACAGCAGCAGCACCTTCTCGAACCCGACGTTGAGGAACGCGCCGATGTTGAGGATCAGCAGGGTGATCATGGTGGGCCGGATGCCGGGAAGGGTCACGTGCCAGACCTGCTGCAGACGGTTCGCACCGTCGATGCGCGCCGCCTCGTACAGGGACTCGTCGATCGTCGTGAGCGCCGCGAGGTAGAGGATCGTGCCCCATCCGACGGTCTGCCACACCTCGGAGCCGACGTAGATCGTGCGGAACCATTCCGGACGCTGGAGGAACGGGATCGCCTCGCCGCCCATGGCCGTGATGACCTGGTTGACGGTTCCCTGCAGCGACAGCAGCTGCATGACCATGCCGACGACGATCACGACGGAGAGGAAGTGCGGCAGGTAGGAGATCGACTGCACGATCCGCTTGAACGAGCGCTTGCGCACCTCGTTGAGCAGGAGAGCCAGGATGATCGGCAGCGGGAAGGTGATCAGCAGGGTCAGACCGCCGAGGATGACGGTGTTCGCGAACACCTGCCAGAAGGCCGGATCGTTGATGAACATCTGCACGTAGCGCAGCCCGACCCATTCCTCGCCGAAGATGCTTCCGCCCGGACGGAATCTGCGGAACGCGATGACGTTGCCGAGCATCGGGATGTAGCGGAAGATCAGCAGGAAGATCACCGGCAGCAGCGCGAGCGCGTAGAGCTGCCAGTCGCGGCGCAGCGCCTTGCGCCAGGGTGTGCGCGCCTTGCGGCGCGAACCACGGGGCGCACGACCGGCCGTGGTGATCACGCGCGTCGTGGTCGCTCCGGGCGGAGAGTCGTTCAGCGGCGTCACCGGGACGGCCGCATCCGTCGTCGTTGAGGTCATGTTCGTCGTCCTTCGACGCTTTCCGGGCCGCCGACGCGATGTCGGCGACCCGGAAGCACGTCAGCCGTTCTGCTCCGCGAAGCGCTCGCGTGCGCCGTCGACGAGCTCGACGTAGTTCTGCATGCCTGCGGCTTCGAGCTCCGCCACATAGGCATCCCACTCCGCGAGATCGCGGTCGCCGAGGATGAACTGCAGGGTGGCGGTGCGGACGGCATCCGACAGCGGCGTCGACATCAGCGATGCCTGCTCGAGCTCGGCCTCGTCCAGCGGCGCGGGCGGGCTCGGGTCACGCGGCGTACGGGTCGACAGCACCGTGTCGATGTACTCCACGAACTGCGGCGCGTTGTAGGACTCCTTGAGCGACCGGGACTCGGTCGAGCCGGCCAGCACGTCGTTGGACCATCCCAGGTCCGTCTTGATGTCGGTCGGCGCGCCGCGGTTGATGTTGAAGTCGTCGAGCGAGAACTCGGGCTTCAGCGTGATGGTCCCGTCGGCGTCCTTCTCGTAGGTCTCCCCCTCGACGCCCCACCGAAGCATCTCGCGGGCCTCGGGGTTGTAGTACAGCCAGTCGAGGAACTGCAGCGTCGCGAGGAAGTTCGGCGACTCGGCGATGTCGGCGCTCAGCATGAAGCCGTTCCAGAAGTTGCGCGGCTCGACGATCATGCCGGCTTCTCCACCAGGGGGCGCGATCTGGACCAGCTCGTAGTTGCCGGCGCCTGCGGTCGCATCCAGCGCCGTCGCGAACTCGTTCACGGTGCCGTTGGAACCCGATGCGGCGAACACCTGGTTGTTGGCCATCTTCTCGGCCACGTTCGCGGCTCCACCACCGGCATCGGACGCCGTGAACGACTCGGTGTCGAGCAGACCGTCCTCCACGAGGCCGTGGAAGAACTCGACCATGTCGCGGTAGCCCTCCGAGGCGCCCGCGTATTCGAGTTCGCCCTTCTCCTCGTTCCAGATCGTGCCGTCGCCGAAGCCCCAGCCGGCCTGGGTGCCGAACGCGTGCGCGGCGTAGTTGAGCATGGACTGGCCTTCGAATCCGTCCGCCAGCGGCTGGGAGTCGGGGTACTTCGCCTTGATGAGCTCGAGGCCGGTGCGCAGGTCCTCCCACGTCTCGGGTGCGGGTGCACCGACCTCGTCGAAGACGTCCTTGCGGATCACGAGGGAGAACACCGGCACCGAGACCTCCTGGAGGCCCGGGACCATGTAGTACTTGCCGTCGGCCTGCTTGAGACGGTCGATCATGTCGCCGAGGTCCCATTCCTCGACGTACTTCTGGAAGTTCGGCATGTACTCGACGTAGTCACTGATCGGCAGAACGGCGCCGGAGGACACGAACGGAGCCTCTTCGCCGGTGTAGACGAGCGGGATCACTGTGGGCGAATCACCGGCCGAGATCAGCAGACTGCGCTTCTCGGTCGCGTCGCTGAACGGGATGTGGGTCAGATCGATCGTGACGCCGGTGCGCTCCTCGATCACGTCGAAGATCTCCCAGTCATCCGTCACGGGGACCTCCGGCCAGTCGGTCCAGAGCATCGAGACGTCGATGGGCTCGGTCGCCTTGAACTGCTCGTCGGCGGCGAAGTCCTCCATCGCGCCGACGGACTGCGCCTCGATGTCGACTTCCGACGCATCGCCGCTTTCGGCGGTGCAGGCGCTCGTCGAGATGAGCGCTGCGACCACCCCCGTCGCCGCTGCTGCGCGCACCCACGCTGTCCTGCGCATTGAACGAACCATGGTTCTCCTCTTCGAGATGGTGGCTGTGTCGCTCGCCCACTAAAAGTTTCGGAATATTAGGCGAGACTTTCTGAAGCGTAGGCGGCGGGAGAATAAGTTGTCAATACCCACAATTGGATGATGACGATCACGATGCGATCCCAGCTCGGAGCGGTCGCCGAAGCACCCGAGAAGTCATGACGTCTCGGGTCAGGTCCGGTCGCGGACGGTGTCCGCTCCCGGTATGCGCGGGATTCCGCTAGGCGAGCAGCCGGTCGAACAGGTCGTTCATCGCCGGATCGACGCGCTGGAGCTCTGGGTGCGCGTCGTGCCAGTCGATGATCTCCCGCGCCGCGTGATGCAGCGGCGTCGTCGGAGCGAAGTCGGGCACCAGGCTGCGGATCTTCGCGTTGTCAAAGACGACGGAGTGCGCCATGTCGCCGGTGAGCTGCCCGGCGCGGTCAGGTGCCGCCTGCTCGATCGCGGCGCTGGTGGCGTAGCGGATCCTCGGCTCGGCCCCCGCGGCGCGTCCGAGGATCGAATAGATCTCATTCCACGTGTAGACGAAATCGCTCGTGATCTGGAAGGTGTCGCCGTAGGCGAGCGGATTGCCGAGCAGCCCGACGAACCCGGCCGCGAAATCGCGCGAATGGGTGAGCGTCCACAGCGACGTGCCGTCACCGTGGACGATGATCTCGTCGCCGCGGCGGATACGGTCGATCGCGGTCCAGCCGCCGAACGCGGGGATGGTCCACTTGTCGTAGGTGTGGGAGGGACGCAGCACCGTGACCGGGAATCCGCGATCGCGATAGGCCGCAGAGAGCAGGTCCTCGCACGCGATCTTGTCGCGCGAGTACTGCCAGTACGGGTTGCGCAGCGGCGTCGACTCGGTGATCGGGAGGCGCGCGACGGGCTTCTGATAGGCCGAGGCCGAGCTGATGAACACGTACTGTCCTGTGCGGCCCTCGAAGCGGTCGATGTCGCGTTGCACCTGGTCCGGCGTGAACGCGATCATGTCGGCGACGACGTCGAACTCGCGGCCGGCGAGAGCGGCGTCGACGGCCGCGGCATCCGAGATGTCAGCCGTGAGCACCTCGACGCCGCGTGTCGGCGCCCGTCGGGACTGCCCGCGGTTCAGCAGCGTCACCTCCATTCCCCGCTCGGCCGCGAGCGCACTCGCCGCCGAGGAGATGATTCCGGTTCCACCGATGAACAACACCTTCGTCGCAGACATGGTCAGCACTCTATCGAGCGGCGGGCACCGCCCGGCGAGTGGCACGGACATCCCCTGTCCGGGTGCCTCGTTCCGGAGTAGCGTCAGCACCGGAGGCATCATGCCCAGCGCCCGCGAACTCGCCACCGCCGCCGAGAGCCACGACGGACTCTCCCCCGGCGCGTCGGAGCGCTTCGCCGGCTACGCCCTGATGAGCCTGCCGTTCCGGTCCGAGTACGTCCTCGGTCTGCGGCGGTTCCCCGTGACCTCGGTCGGCCCCGGCTACACCTCCGTCTGGCTGCGTGCTCCGGACGGCGCGTGGACCATCTACACGACGATCGCTGCGAGCCTGTCCTGCCCGCGCTACTTCGGGAGTGCGTTGGATGCGACCTCGGTCCACGAGATCGCGGTGGACTGGACCGGCGCGTCGGCGTTCACCGTACGCATCGTGGACGACGTCGACCTGCACTGGACCGTCGCCCTCGCCGAGACGGGAATGACCCGAATGATGTCGGGCATGGCGAGCGCGCTGCCTGACGGTTTCTGGCGCAACGGCATGTTCCTGTCCGCCCTCGGCGGTGTCGCAGGACCATCGTTGCGCGCAGGCCGGATCGGCATGACGGGTCGCACGCCGAATCGTCAGCGCTTCCGGGCGAGGGTGCGGCGCATGTGGATCGTCGAGGATTCCTCGGCGTCGCTGAGAGGCCAGGATCTCGGCGAGGTCGCACCGCTGGACGAGCAGACACGCCTCGGCGACTTCTGGATGCCGCAACGCGGGATCTTCATGCTCGGAGGTGCCGAATTCGACCCCGAGGATGCCGGCGAGCACCCGCCGACGACCAAGGCGGCCGCGTGACCTCGTCTCAGCGGAAACGACAAAACCCCCGGCTTCACCGGGGGTTTTCATCTGTAGCAGGAGCGGGGCTTGAACCCGCGACCTCACGATTATGAGTTAGATCCTGCAGTCCAGCGGGTAGTGGTTCACCTCGGTTTGCCGTGTGATTCCGCGGCAGCCGTCACGGTTGGTGACAGCTGGTTGAGGATGGTTTCAGCGGAGCTACCGGCACAAAACCGGCACGCCTGCACACTTTCCACCTGATGCCGCGTGATCCCAGCTTCCTAGGCTGTAGGGATAGCAACCGCCGGACCTTCGATACACCAGCTGGAACCGCCGCTCTCAGCTACCAGTGCTCCGAGACTATCCACGACGGTCAACAGGTCCCCGGGCGCGCTTTCATCAACGTACACCCCTGGGGAGAACACGATGGGCCAAACGTCTCCAGTCTCGGGCACCCCAATTCGATACACACCTGTGGTCGTGGGAACGCTCAGAATGCGCACGCGCGAGTCCACGCGCGCCCCAAGTCGCGAATGCAGGCGCGCCCGTGTGAGGCCAGGAAGGCGCAGGAGCCCAACCTCACGCTCCACGTCTCGAACCCTTTCGTGGCGTGCGCGCACTTCTGACTCTGCATCGGTAGATTCCCGAACGTCGTCGACCCAGCTGATACCGAATATCGGCGGCATGGCGTTGATCCGCCACAGCGCCGCGCTCACCAGATCGGAAGCTGCCGACGCCTGCCGACTCACCTCTGAGCCGGCGCGCCGAAGCGTTCTGTACGCAGCTGCCTCCGCCACGTTCGCGGAGTACAACGACACGTCGGCCGTCTCGCCCAGATACTCGTCGAACAGATCATCGACGAGCCTCCTGTGCTCTGCCTCGATATCAGACGCGAACCCGTGAATCGTCATCATCCGACTCTGCCTACCTCGCATGACTGCCCACCACGCGATCTCGCTAGTCATCTGGCCGAAGTTGCTCAGCAACTCGTCGCTCTGCATTCGTAGACGGTCAACTCCGTCGGCGACTTCACCAACTCGGCTTTCGAGCGATTGCAGCAATTCGTCTACGTCGCGGATGCTGGCTTCAATCGGAGCGAGGTCAGGCGGCAATCCCGGATCTTGGTCCTCTCTCGTACGCGCCCATCGGAAGTCCTCAATCGACTGTTGAATTGCGCGCAGAGCGTGCTTGAGCGGATCGCTGCCCTCGAATTCGTCGATCCACGCCGACAGACGCTGATTCTTGAAGATCTGCAGTGCCTGATCCTGCTTCATCGGTTGGATCCCACCGACACCACGTATATTCCAGCGCTCGCCCACGATGTGCGGCGCGGTTGTTGGACGAACTTCGACAACGAGTATCGGCTTCGTCGCAACGTTCTCTTGGTAGATGATGACTGCCGGAGGAGGAAGCACACTGTCATGGATCGTCTGACCGATCTGCAACTGCAGCGCATCGAGATCGAGTGGAGTGCCGGCGCCATCGAGGAGTCCAACGACGGAACCGACCTTGACCCCGGGAACATCAGAATCCTTCTCAGCGACGCCGAAGACAATTGTGTAGACCTTCGCTGCAGGCTGGTGCGCGACATAGTTAGCCCCAGCTGCCGCCTGCTTCGCGACGCTGCCGACTGCAACCATGCTCTTGAACTCAATATGCGGTTGCTCGCCTGCTGCCAAGAGCTCTTTCGTGCTCGCGCGAACTGTCTTGAAACGGCGACTAGATGACGTCATGCTACCAATACTGCACTGTGCGTGAGCATTGCGTTGGCTGATCCTGTTCGGCTCCGGCCAGGAAGCGACGCGCTCGAGACAAGACCGGCGCTGGATCAGTTACCGCCAGGTCGGACGATAGCGTCCAGTTCCAGTTTGTACTCGTGGATCGCACTCAGTCCGGCCGACGTTTCGCGGCTGTAACGCTGCGCGTAGGGAAAGAGAATGCTTGTCGGCGTACCCAGACCCTCACATAGGAAGTACCAAGCGAACCCCAACACTTGCGACTTTGGCCCCACAGGCGCGAGATAGACGTTGTCGACTTCGCCCTTTCGTCGCAATGACGTTAGGTGATCGCTGAGCACTTGTGCTGTCATGAATGGATTATTGGCTGGGGCGTAGAGCAGGCTTCGAGATCTGAAGTCATTGATCGACTCTTTCGCCTGAGAAATCCGGTAGACGCTCTCTTGATACATATGCGGCTGGAGCCCGGGCATCCCCACAAGGACATAATGATCGGCATTTCTCTTACTCTCGGCGACTGCCTTAACGAGCTCATGATCGTAACCGGCACCGATAATGAGACAATCGCGGGCATCAATCGAAGTCCGGTGAGCCCCGGCATAGCCAGGTACTACCGCGACCCGCTCAACCGGC
The DNA here is from genome assembly GCF_025836995.1 of Microbacterium sp. M28. Classification (NCBI taxonomy): domain Bacteria; kingdom Bacillati; phylum Actinomycetota; class Actinomycetes; order Micrococcales; family Microbacteriaceae; genus Microbacterium; species Microbacterium triticisoli. The sequence goes on from NZ_CP107546.1 coordinate 2,516,576, forward strand.
CCCTTCGTAAACGTGGTCGCCTGACCAGACACGTAGGAAACCGGGTCAGAGTAGAGAAGCGTGGCCTCCTTGAACCCAGCGCGTTGCAGCATTAGCGGCAGGAGTAACAGATGGGGCCGCATCATCCCGGTGATGTCGATCGCAATCTTGGCGTCGGGAGTAATCGCCAGGTCGCTAAAACAACGCTCCCAGGCTTCAATCTCAGACTCCCTCGGGTCAGGTGTCCAACACGCTTCGCTTGGCAACTCGCCGTCGGCATACCCGTACTCGCTGTGAACCACCCAATATTTTTCAGCGGCAGGCAACAGATCGAACACACGGCGCACGCGCTCCGAATCGTTGAAAGCTGACACGAGGACGTCAAAAGAAGCTTCAGCGAGCTCGGCCGGAGTGCGTCGGTTCTTACTGAAAATACTGTAGTCGTACATGACTAGAACAGCTGCTCCGCGTTCGATGTCGTAAACGGCGCCCTTAGCGGCGCAGTCTTGCGCTTGGCAACGGTTCTGAAATCCGCCTCATCAGACTCAGGCGAGAATAGGGCAGAAACTTCCTCGCCCGAGAGCGTGAGGTCGCCACGCCGCCCGAAACCAAGACCGAAGAATGGCGCGAGCATGGGATGGAGCTGGTACTTCCGATGAACGGATCCTTGATTGCGCGCCTGTCTTCCACCCGGAACTTCCAACAGCATTCGATACTTGACACAGTCATTTATAACGTCGCGCGTAGCCTCGTTTATACCCTCCAGGTTCGACGAGAAGGTGGAAACACTAACTTCGGTTGGCTTATCAGAGTAGCGTATATCACGCAAAAGAGAGCCTAAACGTCGTACCGCTCGGTCACAGTAAGTTCCCGCGTCGCCAAGAGGTCTAACATCATTGAGATACCAGGCGGACGCCTCTCTTACTCCAGCGGACTGAGTCGACACCGGTATTACATCACTGCCCGAGAAAGGCCCCTCGCCTCGCCACTCTGCTCGAGACGTTATGTACTTCAACGTAACTAAAAGGCTACGGGGAAGGTGCCCTGACATTGAAATCAACGCGTCGACTCCCGAGTACGGTTGCTCCGTAGCGTGGTCGGCAAATATCTGCGCGGCCATATCATGTTTCCACAAGTTTAGAAAGTTGTTGAGTTGCTTCGATACACCCTCCCCCGTCGCGAGCGGCTCAATGAAGGCGCGCGCGGCCGTGAAATGACGCGGGCTGAATACCTTCGCCTTGCTCCACGCCTGGAACGCTCGAAGAATCGTTAGCTTCTCGAGCAACGGATGCTCGTCGAACATCACTGCTGAGACTGCCTCGCGCGCGAGTGCTATATCCGAAGTCGACTTGAAGACCGCATCTTGGAGGCTTCGAAGATAGTACCGTTCACCTTCGCCGACTGCCTCCAAGAGCTGAGAATCAAGCAGCGGTGAACTCCGCGGAGCTTCCAACTTATCCGTCCAGCGTGAGGCTCGCTCGTCGGGCAGCCCTGCCTCTCGTAGCCGCTTCTTGATCATGTCTAGACAGAACTTCTTGTACGAGTCTTCGCTCTGGCTGTAAGTCGTTTCAGGGACTACTTTGCGAAACTCACTTCCTTCCCGGTTCTCTTCGCCCGCGCTCAGTGTCATGTGGGTCCGGATCCCCCATTCGCGAGAGCCGATCAGGAAGGACGTGGGGAGTTGCTTCTCTCTTACAAGGGTGTTCACAAACATCTGCTGGCTTGCAGTGAGGTTTTCGAGCTCGTCCAACATGTAAGTGATCTTGATGTTCTCGAGTCCGGGGAGGCACGACTGCGCAAGCGTTCCTACACCGAACAACAGCGAGCCGGCGTTGAACCGGATAGTCACGTCAAGATTGCGAGTAAGCGGGGCGTTGTTCACTGCGGCATCAACCACCCGTTGAAGATCCGCGAGAGCATCCCGCACGTCTTTCAGCCGGTCGGTCGTTTCCTCTGCCCGCAGGCCATCGACAAGTTGAGACAGCCGTGCCACGAATGAATCGAGATGCTCTGGCGACCAGGGTTCTTCGGTGCGCTGGATGTCCACCAAAACATCCAGAAAGAGAAGGGTGAGGCGAACTTCAAGAGACTGCGCGAAGACGCTGCTCCACGCATCGCCTTCGATGCGTGCCCCTTCGAAGCGACTGCCATCCAGTCCGCTCGCAGGTGCATAGATTCCGACATACCCCTCGTCCTCGAGGCGGCTCAGGAGTGCACCTTTCCCCTGTGCCCTCGCCTTCTGGAGCGGATAAGAGTAATAGCGCATGAGATGCGTGCGGCCACCACCTTTGCCGCCCACAAGATACTGCGTGATGGGACTACGTGGGTCAACGAGAGGGTACTCGGCAGCAGAGAAGCTAACAAACCGTGTGGCAATTTCGCCGTCCGTGAAGTCGACGGCCTTAGTTACTTCGAACGGATTAACGGGCATTAGTTCACCTTATGAAAGCGAGGGAAGACGGGTTCCCATGGAACGGACGTCTCATTTAGCCAAAATACGGGCAGCGAGTTATCGGGAACGTTGTGTTCGAACCCGAGAAGAAGCTGTCCATCCAGATAGCCGAGGGGGTGCGAAGGAAAGAGCCGACTACCGTACGTTGTCGCGAGCTGTCTTCCCCCGTCCAGAGTGACACCGGCTGGCGGCGCTCGATACACTCTGGATTGAGCACTGAATGCCTTCTCAGCGTCATCAATTTCATGCACTGCCTCGACGCGATCAAATGGTAGCGCGCGGACGAGATCGAGGGCCGCTGGTCGCGCAAACAGGGTGAAGTACCAGATTTCCAATGGATCAGGAGAACTGGCCGTCGCTGTCCGGACATAGGACAATAGCTTTTTGCTATATTCAGTAGCTTGTTGCCCTGACCCCATGAGATCATCGACGAATACCAGTCTCTTCAAGCCTGGAATCGCGATAGAATTATTTGCGACACCAACTGCGTCACTCAGAATTTCATGTTGATGAATGAAGAGTGTTTTACTCAGGCCGTTTACTTGCCGAAAGTAGTAGAGTAGATGGGCACCACTTTCGGATGGGTTACCCATTCCTAGAAATCGAGTCCCGGACAACTCGTCGAGGTAGTGACTGTTGAGCACATCAAACTCTCGTGTCCCTCCGAGAGACTCGCGAGCTCGTTGAATGAGCGGATACCGATACAGATCGCGGTAGAGCGACTTCAACATGCCCCGAACAGTCTCGACGTTGAAGAAGTCAAAATTCGCCAGCAGATGGAGCGCGTGTAATCTTTCTTTGTCGATCTCGAAGGCTCGACCGTCAAAGTTCTCGAGCCAGCGGTTGACATCCGCGCCCGCGACTCGTCCGTCCCAGGCTTCCTGAGACAGCGTGCGTATACGACTATGAAGCCGCTCCTCATCGGTAGGATCGGCAAATTGAGAGTCCGAGGAAGACATCGGCTAGGCCTCTCGCTCAAAGATCTCGATGTACTCGGCATGAGACGGCATCGCGTTCGACCTTCGTTTTGTCAATAGCATTCGGCCCTTAATCTCGTCGCGAAGGCTAAGTGTCCGTCTGAAACCTGATTCCTCCAGCATGCCGCCAAGCAAGTCGTATGTATCGATCTCAACTCCGGCGACCGTGTTCGTTCCCGAGATGAACACCACACGTGCTGCTCGTTGCTCAATCTGTCCGATCACGCGCTCCATATCCGAAAAGTATGTGGCGTAAATTGCCCCCCGCGACGGAGAGGACAAACGCGCGGCCTCGACTACGTTGGCGATCCGAGGATGGCGCTCGAGACCGGTAACTTTCGCGTCGGTTGGCGCGAGGTGCTCACGCCCAATGCTGTTGTGCTCAAGTGCAACGGTGCCGCGATCTGCAGCGAACCCGAGCCAGCCGAGCTCAAGGCTGGAGCTACGGATGTACTTCTGCGCCGCTCCGTACGGCGGGCTTGTGAACACCAGCGCCCGCCCCCCTTGCTGAGAACGCAACCATGGCTCGGCTTCTCTAGAATCGCCAAGAGTCACTTGCACCCGTAGTGCCTGCGGGTCCAGCCGATCGAGTTTGTGTGCGAGTTTGCTCGCTTCTTTTGTCCACGTCTCCCATACATCTCGAGCCAATCGCGCCACCGGCTCTCGAGGCTTTACGGGCACGTGAATACGCCGGTCAGTGTTCGCGACGCGTTTTGCTGTTAGAGCCAAGACCAGCGCGATTGCGTCAGCCTGTGCGCCGGAGCTCCCAGCTGCCGCCGACGAGAGTCGACAGAGGGCCGAGTATGCCTCCGCTGAGTACCACTTCTTTACGTACATACTCGGCTCAAGGTGGCGGCGCGTTCGCTTCGCCGTCTCAAGTATGGAGCTACAAACGGCCAAGAAAGACTGTGTGTCGAGCGGTGTTGTCTTGACGCGAGAAGCAAGCGCACCCAGTGGATTCTGCTCGATTCCACTAGCGCTAATCCCTAAGTGCTGCGCTTCGACAAGCACGGTTCCTGCCCCGCAGAAGGGATCGATCACGTGATCAATGTCTCCGATGATCTGATCGCAACTAAGTAGCATTCGCGGAATGTGTCGCAGAAGGCGCGCGGGATAAGGAAAGGCACTGTGGGTGCGCTCGTCCGCCGGGAGCGGCCCAACTAGATCCCGAAAACTCACATCGATTGAGTTACCGCTATAGGTATCCAGGAGCTCGTCAAGTGCCGCCGTGTGAATGGGGCTGTAGGGGGTCAATGCCGTCGCAACCGATGTCATGGGTCAGCACTACCTTGCCGTAAGTGAGCGACTAGGTTGCGCGGGGACCGTGTCGAGGAGCGCGCGGACCGGAGCGGAGCGAGGACCGCACGCACCGCAGGCGCGGGCCCCCGGCCGGCCGGAGGACGGCCTTGAACGAGTAAAGAAAGTCTTCACAGATCGGCTCACTTCGTCACTCGTCGGACTCGCGTAGCCGTCGCCTTGACATCCTCAGGCTTGACCGCACGGGCCTGGAACCGCTTGTGCCACGTGTCAAACACGGTGAGGAGCTTCGGCTCTCGACGCTTCAACGCTGTCGACATGAAGGATGACAGGTCATCGATAGGACGGGTGATGCGCTCGTCGGCGGGGTTACGGACGAAGCCAAGCTGCTTCGGAGCATTCACACCGAAGAGCGCGATGAACTCCTCCGAGACGATCGTGCGCATCCGCTCGCGAATCTTCAATTGCTCATCGAGCGCGGGCGTGATTCCGCGGAAGTCGCTGTCGACCACCGAGATGAAGGGCTCGAGCACGATGTCGATGAGAGGCTCCGGCTTGAGAAGTTCCCGCACCGCCTGGACGTGCTGCTCGTTGTAGCGGTGTCGCAGAGCACTCGGCGATACGCGCTGCCACTTGGCAAGAGCAGAGAGCTCTGGACGCGGGTCGGCGACGGCCTGGCTGTAGGCGGTAATCAGCGCACGGATGTCCGCGGAGCGATCTGCAAGCTCGGTACTCACACCCGCGATCCGGTAGAGCCACTCCTCCGTGTCGTCCTCAGGCAGGTCCGTTGCTACAGGCGTCCACCTCGGGGCACGCGAGCGGTTGAAGTCCGAGATCGGATCGGTGCGGACCTTGGACAGGTTGGAGAGCAGCCCGACGACCGGCGCCGGTATCTGTAACTGATTCAGATTCTTGCCCACCACACGAGACTACGGGATCTCGTGTCGCAAAGTACTTGCGTTAAGTAAAGGTGCAAAGTACTGTGACAAACCTAAGCGAACTACCCCTATTTGAGGAGCCAGATATGGCACTGCAGTCAGGAATCCCGGTCAGCTTCGAGGCGTACTTCCCCCGCGGAGCGTTCATGGTCGGCGAGATCGAAGCGGTCGTGAAGTGGTCCGATGACGGCCAGCGTCAGGGACAGGATCTCGACAAGAACTCGGGGCACCCGCTGTGGCAGGTGCGCGTCATCGACGCAGATCCCGAGGCACGAAAGGGCCAGAACGAGGTCACGGTCAAGATTGCGAGCATCGCGGAACCGACGGCACCGCCGGAGGCCAATGGCCTGCCATTCCGGCCGGTCTTCTTCGACGGGCTCACCGTGACGCCCTACGTCAAAGAGACGGGTGGCCGCCCTCGCGTCGCCTTCTCCCTCCGCGCACGCGAGATGAAGCCTGCGGGCAAGCCGCGGGGCGGTGAGTGATGACCTGGTCCTGGCGTGTCGAACGCGCCTACTGGGCGGGCGAGTGGCCGCTGCTGTGGCGACGCGGCTGGTGGCTACTCCCCCTCCTGCTCATCCTCATGTTCTTTAGCGCAGCGCCCTTCGTCGGCCAGATCATCAACTGGACCGTCATCGTGGCGGCTTCGATCATCGTGTTGCGTCGGATTCGCGCCGCTCGGCACTTCGACTCGCTTCTGCAGCGCCGTTGGCACGAGCAGACCGCGAGGTGGATTGTCAGTGCCTGGCCGTCTCTCGCAGTTCAGCTGGGACTTGAGGTCAAGGACTACTCCGGGCGAAAGATCGTCACCGGCGCGGGAAACCCAAGCTGGGATGGCTCGACGTGCGTCCTTCAGGTATCGATGCCTCCGGGCGTCGCCCGAGAAGATCTCGTCGCGGCGACGACTCGCATCGCTCAGGCGTTCAACGCCGTACGCGTGACCGTCGTGGGCGAGCAGATCAGTTCGCTCGCCCTACGGATCGAGTACGTCGATGCACTGGCACAGCCCTTCGGCTTTCCGCTCGGAGGCACCTGGGACGGCACTTCTGTCCTCATGGGCATCTCGGACGGCGGTGACGAATGGCGGCTGTCTCTCGGGCCCCACACGCTCGTGGCGGGCTCCTCGGGCAGCGGAAAGGCCTCGCTCGTGTGGGGACTCCTCCTCGGCCTCGTGCAGCCGATCCATTCCGGATTGATCGAAGTATGGGGCATCGACCGCAAGGGCGGCATGGAACTGGCGATGGGACGCGACCTGCTGACTCGCTTCGCGTCCGACGCTGCCCACTCGGTCGCGTTGCTCGAGGATGCCGTCGATCAGATGCAGGATCGCGCACGGAAGCTCGCCGGGATCACGCGTCAGCACACCCCGTCCGTCGACAGCCCCACAGTGATCGTGCTGATCGATGAACTGGCTGCCCTCACGGCGTACGAGACGGATCGCGAGATGCTGCGGCGCGCGAACGCTGCCATCGCGACGCTCGCCTCTCAGGGCCGGGCAGTCGGCTTCATCGTCTTCGCGTGCCTTCAGGATCCGCGCAAGGAGACGATTCCGGCTCGCGGGCTGTTCACCCAGACGGTCGGACTCCGTCTGCGTGACCGGATCGAGACCGCCATGGTGCTCGGGGACGGCGCGGTCGCCGCTGGTGCGTTGTGCCACGAGATCTCAGCTTCCATGCCGGGCGTTGCCTACGTCCTTGCGGAGAACGGAACGCCGCCGCAGAGGGTACGCGCGGCCTACGCACCTGACGAACAGATACGCGAGGCCTCACTCGCCTACTTCGCCCCAAAGCCGCGGCCGGTGGTTCTGCCGGTTCCGGAGGACGAGCCGAAACCAAGACGGACCCGCGCCACCCGCAGGACCAAGACAACCGAACCTCAGGAGGAATCATGAAGAATCGCATCGGGATCGCAGCAATCGCGATCCTCACCGGCGCAGTGCTGCTGATCGGAGGTGCAACCGGCGGCTACGCGATCGCCGCGCACACCTCGCCCACCGCTGACGAGGCATCCGCAAAGCCCGTGCCCTGCAACCTGCGGCTTGTCTGGGATCGTGTCGAACAGGACTACCTCGCGGTCTACGAGGACTCAGCGATGGTCTCGTATACCGGCGCCTATGGCCGAATCGCGAACCTGTCTTGTACCGACGCCGACATCCTCGAGTGGCAGCAGCACCGTCGCGTGAATGACCTCGACGCTGCGGTCTGCCGCCCCGTGCTGGCAGCGGACGTCATCGGCACGGTATCTCCGATCGGCTGCGCCTTTCCGACGATGGTGGTGACCGGTGAGCCTCGCTGAGTCCGTCGCCACACGCCTGCGGAGCGCGGAGTTCGATCAGTGAATGACCGCTGCCGCTCGCGTTGGATTCTGCTCGAACCCGGTTCGCCTGACTGGCTCTTCGGCAACGCTCGATCCGCAGAGCGGAGAGGTGATCCGCGAGTTCGCCACGTCGACGCAACCCGACGGTCTTTCCTACACGCGTTGCGGCAACCGACGTGCCCGTCGATGCGAGTCGTGCAGCCACGAGTACAAGGGCGACACCTGGCACATGATCATGGCCGGTGCCGCGGGCGGGATAAAGGGCGTCCCTGAGTCCGTCGCTGATCACCCGATGGTGTTCGTAACCCTGACAGCGCCATCCTTCGGCTCGGTCCACTCGACTTCGCGGTCACGGCTGCGCGGTGTCTGCTCCCATGGTCGACCGCGCGGCTGCAACGGCGACCACGAGCAGGGGGACCCGATGCTCGGCGATCCGATGTGCGACGAGTGTTACGACTACGAGGGACACGTCGTGTGGCAGTTCTTCGCTCCCGAGCTGTGGCGTCGATTCACGATTCAGCTCAGGCGAAGCCTCGCTCACGAGATGGGCGTCACGCAGCGTGCCGCCGCCGAAGTGGTTCGAGTTCAGTTTGCGAAGGTTGCTGAGTTCCAGCGTCGCGGCTCCGTGCACTTCCACGCGATCGTTCGACTCGATGGCGTCAACACCACCGAGGAGTTCCCGCCGACCCCAGCCGATGTAACCGAGGCGCATCTAACGGCTGCGGTCAAGGCGGCAGCGCAGCGAGTTTCGTTCGAAGCGCCGATCGTCGGCAACGATCTGACCACACGGATCCTTCGATGGGGTTCTCAGCTTGACGTGCAGCCGATCGTCCGGCGCGAAGGGCTCGACGGGGCGCTGTCGGATCGTGCAGTCGCTGCGTACATCGCCAAGTACGCGACGAAGGCGACGGAAGATCTGGATGGCGACACGGGTGGACGGCTCCACATCCGGCGCATCAAGGCGACTGCAGAGTTGATCGCGGACGCAAGCGGAGCAGAAAGCCCGTACGTCCTGTTGGCCAAGTGGGCGCACATGCTCGGCTTCCGCGGGCACTTCTCATCGAAGTCGCGCCGCTACTCCGTCACCCTCGGCGCGCTGCGCGGCGCTCGGCGTCGTTGGCGACTTGATCGGGTCATCGAGCGCGCTCAGGCCGAAGGACATGACGTCGATGAAGTCCTCGTGATCGGCAGCTGGAGTTTCGCCGGGATGGGATGGCGCACCGAGGGTGATCGCGCTCTTGCGGTCGAAGCGGCACGAGCAACACGTGAATGGCGAGACGCGCGACGTGTGCGTTTCGAAGAGAAAGGAGAGAAGGATGCGTAACACCGCGGAGCTCGTTGAAGACCGAGCCGACATCGAGTCAACTCAGGTCGACAAGTACATGACCCGAAAGGAGGTCGCCGAGCGTTGCCGCGTCCCGCTGTCGACGTTCGATTCGCTGCGGCGACAGGCACGCGTCCCCTTCCCTGACGCGCACGTGGGCAAGCACATGCTCTGGCGAACCTCCACGATCGAAGCCTTCCTGAACTCGGGAGGTACTCATGGCCTCCGGTAACGAGCGGATCGACCCGAAGACGAGGAAGGCGCTCCCCGAGGGCATCCGGTATCGCACCGACCGAAACAAGTACCAGGTGCGAGTGTGGGCGCTCGGGATCAACGGAGAGCAGCGGGAACGCAGCTTCCTCGTCGACACTCTCGCGGAGGCCAAGAAGCTCCGCAGCGAGGCCCGGCTCAATGTTCGACCTGAGGGCGGGATGACTCTCAATGCCTGGAAGGTACGCCACTGGGCGACCTTGATCGGAGGTGTCCGCCCCGCGACAGAAGCAGCGTACGAGCGCGGTTGGCGACTCCGTGTGCAGCCGTGGCTCGGTCATCGGAAGCTCGAGTCGATCGGAGTCACTGACGTCGATGACGCAATAGCCGGCTGGACCGGAACGGCGTCGACGCGGAATGACGCTCTCGCAGTACTCAGTCGTCTACTCGAGGGCGCTGCGCGTGCTGGGATCATCTCGGCGAATCCAGTGCGGCTGGCACGGCGGCCTCGGCAGGAGCGGTCCACGGACGTCCGCTCTCGAGCGCTGACTGTTGCCGAAGTCGGGATCATGCTCGACTTCGTCGAGAGCGAGCCTCACCGCGACTACCTCGCCGCTCTCGTCTACACGGGCATGCGGGCAGGCGAGGCCAGCGCACTGCGGGTCAGCGACGTGGATCTCGCCCATGGGGTGATCAACGTTCGGCGCAGCTTCTCGCCAGCAGGCGGCGGCAAAGTACGCGAGCAGACCCCGAAGAGCCACAAGGAGCGCACCGTTCCGCTGCCTTCTGCACTGCGGCCCGTCATCGTTCGCCGTGTGCAGGGCCGCGGTCGAAACGAACTGGTCTTCACCGGACCGAATGGCGGACGCCTGAACACTTCGAACGTACGACGAGCCGTCGACTGGGATGCCCTGCGAGCGCGGTTGGATCGCCCGGACCTTCGTGTCCACGATCTCCGCCACACGCTGGCCACGCTGCTGTTCGACGCTGGAGCCGCCGCGAACGACGTCCAGGCGATCCTCGGGCACTCATCGATGCAGGTGACCGAGAAGTACACCAAGGCGCGGGCCGATGCTGCGCTGCGCGCAAACGGTGCGCTCGACAAACTGATGGGAATGGAGAAGTAACGATGGTTCGGGATTATCACGAGGTTCGGCTGGGGCACTACTCGCCGCTGTTCGATTACCTGATGGAGCACAACGACGAAGACTCGATCGCGCTGACCTTCGAGGAGATCGAGACGATCCTTGGAAGGCCGCTGCACCCGAGCGCGCGAACGCACGGCCTTGGATGGTGGACCACCAATCCGACGGCAACGCAGGCTCGGAGCTGGCTGGCTGCCTCACGGCATCCGCGCCCCATAGGAGACGGCCGCGTGGAATTCATCGCGGCGAGCACCATCTCGTGGAACGGGGCTTTCAAGAGCCTCCGCATTACGCGGATGGCCGTCGAGTATGCCCGTGATCGTCTCAGTGACTCGGTGTCGCTCGACAAGTGGATGCGCGAGATCACCGACGGGTGGTGGGAGCCCCATGTCGTCTACGTGATTCACTATGGCGAGGCGAACGTCACCAAAGTCGGGCTCACGAACGTCAACTCATCGCGGCTCCGGATGCTGACTCAGATCGGTGGCGAACTGGTCGACACCTTCCAGGTGCCGAACCGTTGGGTGGCGAGGGTGCTTGAAGGCGAGTGTCTGACGCTCGCGGATGACTTCCGAGTCGAGCCTCCTCTGTGGCTTGCGCAGGTAGCGGGTGCCACGGAATTCTGGCGAGACGGATTCGAGCTGCCGCCTCTGCAGAGCGTCTTCGAGAGCACATGCAACCCGGAAGCCAGCGATAGTTGGAATACCTCAATCGCCCGCTCCGGGGCGGCGGTCAACGATGGCTGACCAGACCGCACTCGAGCACCTTCTCGCAGAGGACGAGTCACTCGTCCTGATCATCGCTGCGCTTGGCGAGTATCGCTCTCTGCTGCGTGACAACCAGGAGACCGCGGTCTCCGACGCGGAGCACGCGTACTTCATCCGCCTTATCGCGATGGTCAACGAGATCTTGTGCCCGCTGGGCGCCGAAGAGTCCAAGAAGCGCTGACTGGAGGGGACCCGCATGGTCGTCACGGAGTTTCGCGAGCGGGTAGTCGGTTCGCGTCAGCGCCGCGTCATCGGAACCGTCGTCGTTGATGAAGCTACGGGCGGGTACACCATCACAGGTCGCTTGGAGATCGAGAGGATCTCCATCCTCGATCGGAAGGCACCCGGCGGCCGGCTATGGCTTCGCGACGATCCGGCTCGTTGGGCTCGCACCTGCCACCGAGCCTTCCGCAGCGGGTATCTCGTCGCAGTCGTTGTTGCGGACGCCACTACCGGAATGCGCGCATCGGATCAGTGAAGCCGGTCAATCCAGGATTCCTCCACTCCCCCGGCGAGCATCAGGCGTTCCGCAAGTGCGGCACCGGATGTCTCACCATTGCGGTGTGCCAGTGGTTCGAGGAGCTGCGCAAGTCGTCGCGGTCGAAGGAGCGTTCCCCGCTGCACCGCCTGCCAAAGCGCATCCGCGACGAGCGACGAATCTTCACGAGCTTCGACAACGTCAGCGATCGTGCGCTCGACCGTCATAGCCGGAAGCCCGTCGACGTAAACGACGTCTTCTTCATCCAGCCGCCGTACGCGAAGCCTCACATCCGAGAGACGTGTCGTTCGTCGGACCGGCGTGACGAAGTCGCTCTCTCCGGGGAACCAGTCACCGAGCCGATGCAGAGTCGCTGCTGTCTTTCCCCCCGCGACGACAAGTGCACCAGTCGCCCCGCCGAGGGCCAGCCAGTGAACACGGATGGCGTCCACCTCTTGCGCAGCTGCGGGCGCACCGGCCATACGGTAGACGCCCTGAGCGAGACGCTCAATCGCTCCAGATGCCGCGAGGCGGGAGAGGACTTTGCGAGAGATGTCTGCTTCAGCGGCCTGTGCTGCCGTAAGCATCCCCCACCGCTCGCTCGCGATTGCGCCAAGTCTTGCGATCGTTCGACCATTCATACAACCTTTGTACCCGTAACACGCGACAAATGCTGTATCGCTTCCACTATCTACGCTGAGCGCGATTGCCCGATTTGGATCTTTCGGCGCGCCAGTAGCTCCATCGCCGTTTTGAGTTGCAAGACCACGGCGTCCACCGTGTATTGCAGCGTTGCCGTGTCGTTCGTGACCTGAACGCCTAGAACACCATCCCCATAGTCGGCGTGCTCCGTATGCTGCATGAATCGAACCGTTCGGAGCATCGAGGGATGACTCAGACCACTGATCATCCGCCACACCATCTCACCGTGTCCACCCGGCAACCCGGTCGCCTCCGTGGCTTCTCGAACTATCTCGGCGAACCCAACACTAAATCGCGCTTGCGTCGGATCCGCTACGTCCGCCCTCGCGGCAATTGCGCGGATCTGGTCCACGTACTTCTTCTTCCAAGCCTTGTGTTGCTTACGCTGCCGATCAAGCAGGTGAACTAGCTCTTCCGGTGCCAGGCGCTCAGACGCACCCACGAACGACGCCTCGTCGTTGACTTCACGCCAGAGATTCCGAATGTAACGCTCTGCCCGCTGGCGCGAATCAGCCGGGTGCAGAATCCACAAGGCGATCGACGCGGCCTCCAGACCCGAGCGAGCCACGGGGTAATGCGCCACGAAAGGGATGGCGAGCTCGCCTTCCGCGGGTATCAAGACGCTCAGCGCGCGCAAGCAATCGACAGCGTGATTCAGATTGTGATGGACGTGCGAGCTGATGCGAGTCCAGTGCGTCAGGGCGTCGTCGACCGCCAGCTCGCTTCTCGGGTTCGCAGTCACTCCGGCGATACGGTTCCATCGCTCGATCAGGCCCGGCACCAGCGCCATGCGCCCGCGAATATGATCCACGGAGGCGAGCTCCGTGGCGTCTTGGATCGGGACTGCGCGGCTCCCGTGGTACTCGTCGCCCATGGAGAAGAGTCTGACCTCAACCTCCGACATCCGGGCTGCGTCAGGCCGAAACCGGCACAGAACCGGCACAACCTCCACCGCGGCCTCTCCAACCAGCCACCCGGATACGACAAAACCCCCGGAAATCCGGGGGTCCTGGTTTGTAGCAGGAGCGGGGCTTGAACCCGCGACCTCACGATTATGAGTCGTGCGCTCTCACCAACTGAGCTACCCTGCCGCAAGGCATTCCGCTCGTGAAAGCGAATGCTGCGAGCCCCGAGTCAGGATTGAACTGACGACCCCTTCCTTACCATGGAAGTGCTCTGCCACTGAGCTATCGGGGCGTTGTCGCCCTGTTCAGGCAACCACACGAGAATACCAGATCCCCGGCCCTCTCACGAAACCGGGCTGACCCCGTCGTAGCGTCCGGCGTTCTCCTGCATCCACGGCAGCGGGTTGACCGTCGAGCCGTTGATGATGATCTCGAAATGCAGGTGCGCGCCGTACGAACGGCCCGTGTTGCCGACCAGTCCGATGATGTCGCCCACCTTCACCTTGTCGCCGGTCTTCACCCGCAGCGAGCCGTACTGCATGTGCGCGTAGTGGCTCGTCACGACTTCGCCGTCGATGATGTGATCGACGTAGGCGGTCACGCCGTACGCGCCGCCGGACTCGGTGGCGATGCGGACGGTGCCGTCGGCGATCGATTGGATGGGCGCACCGCTGCCCGGCACCAGGTCGATGCCTGCGTGCAGACGACCGTAACGCGGGCCGTAACCCGAGCTCATCGCCACACCGACCACGAACGGCCACTGGATCGCCGCCTCGGGGTCGTTCGTGTACAGCGAATCCGAGTACTGGATTCCCTCTTCCGCCGCGAGGTCGACCAGCGACGCGGCCGAATAGACCTCGTTGCGCTGCAGGTTCGGGTCCACGACGTCGGAGGAGGCGACGAACGCCTGGATCTCCTCGTCGGATGCCGCAGCACCCGGCACATCGGTCCCGGCCGCCACCAGCGACATCGCCGACGTCGCCTGAACACCCTGCGCCGCGGCGACCGCCTCGGCCGGAAGCGTCATCGACACCGCCAGCAATCCGGCGAGTCCCATCACGCCGACCGTCGCTCCGGCCGCGACGAACCTGCGCCCCTTCAGGCGGCGGACGCGGCGGGGCGCGACATGCGCTTCAGCGTCTGCCGGCTCGGAGACCGTCTCGGCCGCGGGCGTGGCGACGAAGGATGCCGAGGGCTGGGCGCGGAAGGTCTGCGAGGCCGCGGTGAAGAGGTCCTCGTCCGTCACGGACTCGGCGGTCGAAGGAGTCGGATCGGCCGGAGATTCGGCGCTGACCGGATCCGGAGCGGGCTCGACGGATTCCGGAAGATCGACCGGGCCGGTCTGCGAGGTCACGACGACGACCGAGTCCGCCAGGATCTCGTCGACGGCGACGTCCGAAGGTGCGGCGTCCGCGGCCTGGCCACGCGACATCCGTCCGCTCGCGGCCGGCATCGGGGAGAGATCGATCGTGGAGTTCTCGTTCTCGGCGGCCGACTGCGTCGCGACGGGCTGTGTGGATCGCAGGCGAGCAGCGCGCCGCGACAGGGGCGCGGCCGCGTCGACGGAGGCCGATGCGACCCGGACCTCACCGGCGGTCACCTCATCCACCGGAGTCGCGGAAGCCGCGATGCGGTGGCGGCTCGAGCGGCGCGTGGGCGCACTCTCAGCCTCGGTTGTGTCGAAGGGCAAAACGGGGATCTTTCGGTCAAGCTCGGGGGCGCTTACTCACCTGCGTCTTCGGGTGACGAAGGTAACGAATGGATAAACACTACAACGTGGACGCTGAGAATGCCATGAGCGAAACCACCTTCTGTCAGGCGAGGATCGCTCGCAGGCGGTCGTGCACTTCGTCTCCGCCGGCGATGAGCATCGGCCTCGGAGATGCCGTGTCCAGACGGCTGACGCGACCGCCGGCCTCCTGCACGAGCAGTGCCCCGGCCGCGAAGTCCCAGGGGTTGAGGCCCCGCTCGAAGTACCCGTCGAGACGGCCGGCGGCGACGTAGGCGAGGTCGAGCGCGGCCGAGCCGCCGCGGCGCAGGTCGCGCGCGATCGGCATGACCGTGCGGACGGTCGCCAGGTCGCCGTCGTGCGTGGAGGGGTCGTATCCGAATCCGGTGGCCAGCAGCGCACCGGCCCGGATGTCCGTCGTGACGCGCAGCGGCCGGGCGCCCTGCCAGGCGCCGCCGCCGCGCACAGCGGAGAACAGCTCACCGAGCGCCGGGGCGCTCACGGCCGCGGCCAGCGGCTCCCACTCATCCGGGTGGACCGAACCGTGCACGGCCGCGATGCTGACGCTGTAGGCGGGCATCCCGTACGCGTAGTTCACGGTGCCGTCGATCGGATCGACGACCCAGGTCACACCGGTGTCGCCGGCGCTGCCACCGGACTCCTCCCCCAGAAACGCGTCGCCGGGACGCTCGGCCGCCAGGCGCGTTCTGATGAGGTCTTCGACTTCCCGGTCGGCCTCGGTCACGATGTCGGCGAGCGTCGACTTCGTCGCGGCGAGCGCGACGCCGACGGAGCGGCGCAGCTTCGCCAGTTCGCCGGCCTCACGGGCGATGTCCACCGCGAGGGCGTGCAGCCGCCCCGCGTCGACCTCTCCGTGACTCACTGCTGGGGAGCCGTGGGAGGCACCGGCGGCGCGGGCGGGGCCGGAGGCGGCGGCGCGAACGCGGCGGGCTGCGCCGGCTCAGCCGGGCGGGTCGGCTCAGTGGGCTGGGCAGGCTCGGCGGGCTGGGCAGGCTCAGCCGGTTCAGCGGGCTGTGCAGGCTGGGCCGGTTCCACAGGCTGCGCCGGGTCAACGGGCTGCGCCGGTTGCGGCTGGTCCTGCGGCTGCGGGGCCACCGGAGCCGGCGCCACCGGCTCGGCCGGCCATTCCGCGGGCGCCGGAGCCGCATCCTGCGGCTGGTCCTGTGCCGGCCACGCCGGAGCCTCCTGCGCCGGCCAAGCCTGAGGCTGCTGCTCCTGCGCCGGCCACGCCGGAGCCTCCTGCGCCGGCCAGACCGGCGACTGCGGCGCCTCGGGCCATGCCTGGGCCGTCGGAGTCGCGCCGTATCCGGTGGGGGCGGTGTAGGCGGCGGGCAGCGCCGGAGTCTGCGGCGTGGGGTGACCGGTGTAGTAGGCGTTCCAGTCGGGCGAGCCGTCTGCGAGCACCGGCAGCGGCGTGGCTCCGTCCGCGTAGGTCGGCCACTGCTGGCTGGGCGCCGGCGCCACCGGCTTCGGCTTCTTCGGCGCGAAGAGCGCGTTCAGCAGCGGGATCAGCGTCGTGCCGACAGCTGCGAGGATGGCGAGGGCGACGACGATCCGCCAGTACAGGTCGTTGTAGACGAAGGTGTGCGGGAAGGTCAGGTAGAACACCAGCATCGCGACGAGTGCGACGAGGAAGACCAGCGTCAGGTAGTAGATGACGCGCGTGAACACGGTGACGTACCGTTCGGCGGCCGGCTTGAACAGGCGAACGTGCAGCATGGCGAGCTGCAGGATGCCGACCACGATCAGGAGCTGGAAGAACCGCTCGGCTCCGGTGCCGAAGTAGCCGGTCTCCTCGGGAAGCCAGATCTTCACCGCTCCGACGAGGAGGGCGATGATCCACGTGATCATGCTGGTCAGCGCGAGCCAGTCGGGCCGGTTCGGGGCGAGCCCGGCTTCCAGGATCGCGATCCCCGCGAAGCCCGCGAGCAGGAGGATGGTGAGGAATGCGCGTCCGATCAGGCCGTCCTGATCCCCGATCAGCACCCAGATCACGCACACCAGAGCGGCGGCGATCAACGCGCCGATCGCGATCCAGATGGCCCCCCTGATCAGCAGCGATGCGTTCGGCTTCGCGACTGCGACTTCCCCCGATTGCGACATGGCATTCCTCTCGTCCGCCTGCGTGCTCTCATCCTGCCATGCCGGTACGACGCGCGGGAGGCGTACGCGCTGAGCTGGGGAGACGGCTCGGTTCAGCCGCGCTTGGCCGAGGCGGCGGCGAACCCCGCGACGCGCGCCTTCGCATCCGCGGTCTCGAACGACGCACCGATCGAACGGGCCTCTTCACTGAGCTGCTCCGCGAAGGACCGGGACGGCTCCGAGCGCACGAGCCGCTTGGCCTGCCCGTATGCGCCGGCGGCTCCGGCGAGCCAGAACCGGGCGATCTCCTCGGCACGCGCTCTGACGCGGTCGGCCTCGTCCGCGGCGTCCGTTCCTTCCACGACCTCGGCGACGAGCCCCCAGTCGAGCGCCTCCTGCGCCGAGAGCAGGCGGTCCTGGAGGACCAGCTGCAGAGCCCGCCGCTCACCGACGGCTCGGGTGAGCTGGGCGGAGACGGACAGATCGGGGGTGAGGCCGATGTTCGCGTACAGGCTTCCGAGCTTCGAACGGCTGCCGACGACGGCGTAGTCGCCGCTGAGCAGGATGCCCAGGCCACCGCCGGCCGTCGTGCCGTGGGCTGCGGTCACGACCGGCACGGCGGATTCGACGAGCGCTCGGATGCCGGTGTTGATGACCTCGGCGAGGGCCGTGATCTCCGAA
The DNA here is from genome assembly GCF_025836995.1 of Microbacterium sp. M28. Lineage (NCBI taxonomy): Bacteria > Bacillati > Actinomycetota > Actinomycetes > Micrococcales > Microbacteriaceae > Microbacterium > Microbacterium triticisoli. The sequence goes on from NZ_CP107546.1 coordinate 2,534,539, forward strand.
CCTGAGCCCATCGTGGTCGCCATGTCGAGGACGTCGCCGCCCGCGCAGAACGCAGGTCCGGCCGCATCTATCAGGACGGCCTGGACGTCGTCGCGCGTAGTGGCCTCGATCGTCGCGTCGCGCCACGCGTGGGCGAGGGCGGCGTTGAAGGCGTTGAGCCGGCTCGGACGGTTGAGCGTGAGTCGCGCCATCCCCTCGGATACGGACAGCAGAATGGCGTCGCTCATGGCGTCTCCTTCGATGCACAGGACGGTTTCGTCCAGCGTAATCGGGCGAGCGGTCTGCCCGATCTCAGGCGTCGGCGACCACGCCTGCGACGAAAGACTCCATGCGTCGGCGCGTGCCGTCCAGGCGCATGTCGACCTGCCCGGACGCGCGGATCTCGTTCGGGGCGAGCGGATGCGCGAGGCGCACGTTCTCGTGGCAGGACAGGTCGGCGCAGATGTACGTGCCGACGCTGTCGCCGCGGCACCCCGCCTCCCCCGCGCGTCGCGCGGAGAAAAGGGCGACCTGGTTGCCCGGCTGCAGGGAATGGCAGATGTTGCACATGCCGGATCGGGTCCTGCCCGGGTCGCTCGCACGCAGGACGACACCCACCACACGTGCGTCGATCTGGGCGAGGACGTAGCCGCGACGCGCGACGGACGGGTCGCGCCAGGCGAAGAAGTCGAGATAGTCCCAGTCGGTCAGCACGAAATCGTGCGGCATCTCCATGACGCGCAGTTCGTCGGCATCGGCGTTGACGAAACTGGCGCGGACGTCTGCTTCGGTGAGCGCTCGCATCGTCCCAGTCTATGAAGCGCTGCGACCGGACCGCGGCACACCGGAACACGACAGTACATCGTTCGCTGTACCGTTAACGGCATGCCGACCCTCGACGCCGCCGCGGACGTGATGACGCGACTCGGACGGGCCATGTCCGATCGGACGCGTTCACGTATCCTCCTCCGACTCCTGGACGGCGCAGCGCACCCTGCTGAGCTCGCGCTCGATCTCGACCTCAGCAGGCAGAACGTCTCCAATCACCTCGCCTGTCTGCGCGGCTGCGGGCTCGTGAGTGCAGAACCGCACGGTCGGAACACCCGCTACGAAGTGCTCGATCCGCACCTGGTCGCCGCGATCCGCGAACTCCTGCGGGTGAGCATCGCCGTCTCCGAGAGCGAGCCGTGCTGCGACGGATCCTGCCCGGTGCCCGGGTGCTGCGAGAGCGCAGCATGACCGCGCTCACGGATTCCCGTCGGGCGGTCCTGCACCGCCGCATCCGCCTGATCGTCGGCCTCACGATCGGCTACAACCTGATCGAGGCGGTCATCGCTCTGACGGCCGGAGCCACCGCATCCTCGGCGGCGCTGATCGGCTTCGGACTCGATTCCACGATCGAGGTGCTGTCGGCGGCCGCCGTCGCCTGGCAGTTCACCAGGCGCGAACCGGAGCGCTGGGAGAAGCCGACGCTGCGGGTCATCGCCGTCGCCTTCTTCGCCCTCGCCGCGTGGGTGACGGTCAGCGCGGCACTGACCCTCACCGGGGTCTGGGAGGAGCCGATGCACTCCCCGCTCGGCATCGGCGTCGCTATCGTGAGCGTGATCGTCATGCCGTTCCTGTCGCTGTGGGAGCGTCGCACGGGGCTCGAACTCGGTTCGGCGTCCGCGATCGCCGATTCGAAGCAGACCCTGATCTGCACGTATCTCAGCGCGGCCGTGCTCGTCGGGCTCCTGCTGAACCTGTGGTTCGGATGGTGGTGGGCCGACGCCCTGGCGGCGCTCGTCATCGCCGGGTTCGCGCTCCGCGAGGGCATCGAGGCATGGCGCGGCGACGCCTGCGCCACCTCGGTCGGGATGCTGCTCGAGGATGACGAGCATCACGAGCACGACGACTGACGCCATCGGAGGTCGTGCGCCGATCAGAGCACGACGCTCGGATCCAACGCCTCCACGATGATCGGGGCATCTTCGGTCCGCGCGCCCGTCTGCCAGATGCGCACACGGGACCCGACCGCGGGCACCTGCGTCTGCAGCACGGCCGCGTGGCCGGCATCCGGGCTGGTACGGAACCAGCGGGCGCGGATGGCCGAGCCCACCTCGCTCGTGACGGTCAGCGTGAACGCCGACACGCTCCCGTGCTCGGTGAGGCTCACCTCCCGGTCGGAGACCCGCCCTTCGCTCGGGGTGGCATGCTCCCTGGTCGCGGCCCATCGGCGTGCCAGCGCGGCCTCTCTGCGTGCGCGACGGCGCGAGTCCACCAGCCCGATGCTGAAGCCGACCACCGCGAACCCGGGGAGGAACGTGAAGATGACGTTGAACCACCACGGCGAATCGCTGGTCCACAGGTGGAAGAGCAGGACGGATGTGGCGACGGCCGCCAGCAGCACGAGCAGCCACACCGCGAGAACCGCGCCCGTCCCCAGTCGGGTCGAGAAGCCGATCCGGGCCGGCGCCGCCGTCTCATCCCACGCCCTGACCAGGTGCACGACATGCCCGATCGGCGCTTCCCCCTCCTCGGCCACGGGGCCCCCTTCCACCGGGGTCACGCTATCCACGCGAGGTTGCGAGTCGATGAACGACGAAGGGCCCCGCAGTGCGGAGCCCTTCAGATCTCTTCGGTGGCGAGTGAGGGATTCGAACCCCCGAATGCAATGCAGTCTGATTTACAGTCAGATCCCTTTGGCCGCTTGGGTAACTCGCCAGTGCACACCCGTCCGACTTGTACAGACGATCGGGGGCGCGAAAAACCATCATACCTGCGCGAGGCGAGCGGGAGAAATCGAGCGATCAGGTGCTCAGGCCGGCGCCGTCGCGGGCGGCCGACGACTCCGGAGTGCGCAGCAGACCGCCCTCCGAACGGCACGTCGCCGCGGCGACCGCCATGGCCCGATCGAGCAGTTCCTGCCACTCGTCATCGCCATCCGGCGCCCCGGTGACGAGACCAGCCGTGACAGCTGCGAGCGTCGCGTCCCCGGCGCCGACCGTGTCGACGACGGGTCCGGGCAGCGTGGCGATCGGGGCGTGGAACGTCCCGGCGTCCGATTCGAGCACGGCGCCGTCCAAGCCGGCCGTCGCGAGCACGGCGCGCGCCCCCAGCCCCCGCAGTCGCGCGCGCAGCGCGTCGAGATCACCGTCGTAGAGCAGCGCCGCGTCATCGGCACCGACCTTGACGACCTCGGCATCCGACGCCAGAACCTCGAATCCTCGGACGAACGCGTCGCGGTCGCTCAGCATCCCGGACCGTGGGTTCGGATCGATCACCACGCGCGCGTCGCCCAGCGCGGAACGGAGCGCATCGACCTCCGCCGGCACGTCGAACGGGAAGCAGCTGATCGCCACAAGAGACGCCTGTGCGAGCGCTTCGCGCGCGTCGGCTCCGTAGCGGATCGTGCGCTCGCGCGCCGCACGGTTGAAGACGTACTCCGGCTCACCGCCGGCGGAGCGCGTGACGATCGCGCGCGAGGAGCCGTGCGGGGCTGGGGTCGTGATCAGGTTCACGTCGTGGTCGTCGAGATACTCGCGGATATGCGCTCCGGCCTCGTCGTCGCCGACCATCGCGATGAGCGACGTCGCGATGCCCAGTCGCCGGAGGCCGACGGCGACGTTCAGAGCCGCTCCCCCGATCAACTCCCGGACGCCGGCATCGTCACGGATCTCATCGATCAGGGCATCGCCGATCACGACGACGCGCCCGGTGTTCTGTGCAGTCACCCGACGAATCTACCGCGCCGGCAACCGCGCGCCGATCGGGTCATGGCGGCGCACCGCGATACCGTGACGGCATGAAAGCGCGCACCGCTCCGATCGCCGCGGGCATCCTCCTGGCGGCGCTGCTCGTCGGATGCTCTCCGTCCGGTCCGTCCGCACCCGACGACGCGGGCGACGCGGGTTCGACATCGCCGGAGCCGTCCGCGAGTCCGTCGGAATCGGGGACGCCCGGCCCAGCCCCCACGCCTCCGACGATCACGATGCCGACCGACTGCCGCGCCATCCTGTCGGAGCCGCTTCTTGACCTCCTCGAGGACGTCCCCCTCAACGACAAGGCGTTCGCGCCCAACGGAGTCCAGGAGGACGGATCCCTCATCTGCACCTGGGGCGACCCTCGGGCCGACACGACCCGTCTGGTGACGATCATCTCGGTGGAACGCCGGGGGCCGGCGCTCGACATGCTCAACGACCTCGCCGCGGAGGACGGGTTCACCTGTTACCAGCCCGACGCCGGCATCCGCTGCGAGAAGACCTGGGAGAGTGAGGAGTATCCGGTCACCGACGGACGGACGCTCTACTGGCGGGATGACGTCCTGATCGACACGCGTTACTCCAATCTGGCGCCTCCCGGGTACACCAGTGACATCGTCCTGCACCTGTTCGGCGCATCCACGCCCACGCCGACGCCGACGCCCACCGAGACGCCAGCGGCCTGAGCGGCGGATGCCTCGGCATCCCGAGCCCGATCCGACGGACGACGAAGGCCCCGATCCCTTGCGGGACCGGGGCCTTCGTCAGTGACTCAGCTCACGCGTCAGTTGTAGGTACCGGGCGTGATGTCGTCGGTCGAGAACGCGTCGAAGTCGACGTAACCGAAGTCGCCGTCGGCGTAGGCACCGTCGGATGCGAAGATCCGGTTCGGGTAGCGCTCGCTCTTGGCCTCCTCGGTGGCCTCCACCGTGATGTTGCGATACTTGGACAGACCGGTACCGGCGGGGATGAGCTTACCGATGATGACGTTCTCCTTGAGACCGACCAGCGGATCGCGCTTGCCCTCCATGGCGGCCTGCGTGAGAACGCGGGTCGTCTCCTGGAAGGAAGCGGCCGACAGCCAGGACTCCGTGGCGAGCGACGCCTTGGTGATACCCATGAGCTCCGGGCGACCGGACGCGGGACGCTTGCCCTCGCCGACGGCCTCGCGGTTGATCCCCTGGTAGCGCTTGAGGTCGACCATCTCACCCGGCAGCAGCGTGGTGTCGCCGTGGTCGACCACGGTGACCTTGCGCAGCATCTGTCGGACGATGACCTCGATGTGCTTGTCGTGGATCGGCACACCCTGCGAACGGTAGACGCCCTGGACGCCGCCGACGAGGTACCGCTGCACCTCGCGAGCACCGAGGACACGCATGACCTCCTTCGGGTCGAGCGTGCCGACCTGCAGGGGCTGACCGACCGTGACGTGCTGGCCGTCCTCGACGAGAAGCGTCGCACGCTTCAGGACCGGGTAGATCACTGCTTCGTCGCCGTTGTCGGGCGTGAGGATGACCTTCTTGGCCTTGTCCGTCTCGTCGATCGTGATGCGACCGTCCGCCTCGGCGATCGGCGACGCGCCCTTGGGGGTGCGCGCCTCGAACAGCTCCTGCACACGGGGCAGACCCTGGGTGATGTCATCCGCCGAAGCCGAACCACCGGTGTGGAACGTACGCATCGTCAGCTGGGTACCGGGCTCACCGATCGACTGAGCGGCGATGATGCCGACGGCCTCACCGATGTCGACGGTCTTGCCTGTGGCGAGCGAACGGCCGTAGCACTGCGCGCAGACGCCGACGGCCGAGTCGCAGGTCAGCACCGAGCGGACCTTGATGTTCTCGACACCGAGTCCGACGAGCTTGTCGATCAGGACGTCGCCGACGTCCTCACCGGCGGTCGCGACGACCTCGCCCTTCGCGTCGACGACGTCGGAGGCGAGCGTACGGGCGAACACGGAGTTCTCCACGTTCGCGTCGCGCACCAGCTCGCCGGCCGAGTTCGCAGCGGCGATCGGGAGCTCGAGGCCCTTCGACGTGCCGCAGTCCTCTTCGCGGATGATGACGTCCTGCGAGACATCCACCAGACGACGGGTCAGGTAACCCGAGTCGGCGGTACGCAGAGCGGTGTCGGCGAGACCCTTGCGGGTACCGTGCGTCGCGATGAAGTACTCGGCGACCGACAGCCCCTCGCGGTACGAGGAGATGATCGGACGAGGGATGATCTCACCCTTCGGGTTGTTCACCAGGCCTCGCATACCCGCGATGTTACGGATCTGCAGCCAGTTACCACGAGCACCCGACGACACCATGCGGTTGATGGTGTTGTCCTCCGGGAAGTTGGCGCGCATCGCGGCCTGGACCTCGTCGGTGGCCTCGGTCCAGATCTTGATGAGCTCCTGACGACGCTCGGCGTCGGTGGTGAGACCCTTCTCGAACTGGGACTGGACCTTCGCGGCCTGCTTCTCGTAGCCCGCGACGATCTCGGCCTTGTTCGGCGGCGTGAGGATGTCGCTCAGAGCGACGGTCACACCCGAGCGCGTGGCCCAGTAGAAACCGGCGTTCTTGATGCGGTCCAGCGTGGCAGCCGTCTCGACCTTGGGGTACTCCTCGGCCAGCTTGTTGACGATCTGCGACAGCTTGCCCTTGTCGGCCTGCTCGCGGACGAACGGGTAGCCCTTGGGGAGCGTGTCGTTGAAGATCGCCTGACCGAGCGAGGCGTCCACGAGACCGTGGCGCTCGTAGCCCTCGGGGGCTTCGCCCTCGAGGAACGTCAGACCCGGGATGCGGATGCGGACCTTCGCCTGCAGATCGAGGGAGCCCTCGTCCTTGGCGAGCAGCGCCTCGGCGACGGAACCGAACGCACGACCCTCACCGGCAGCACCCTCCTTGACCGTGGTCAGGTGGTGGAGGCCGATGATCATGTCCTGCGAGGGCAGGGTGACCGGACGGCCGTCCGACGGCTTCAGGATGTTGTTCGACGCGAGCATCAGCACGCGGGCCTCGGCCTGAGCCTCGACCGACAGCGGCAGGTGCACAGCCATCTGGTCACCGTCGAAGTCCGCGTTGAAGGCGGCGCAGACGAGCGGGTGCAGCTGGATGGCCTTGCCCTCGACGAGCTGCGGCTCGAACGCCTGGATGCCGAGACGGTGCAGGGTGGGTGCACGGTTCAGCAGCACGGGGCGCTCGCGGATGATCTCCTCGAGCACGTCCCAGACCTCGGGACGCGTGCGCTCGACGGCGCGCTTGGCTGCCTTGATGTTCTGCGAGTGACCGAGGTCGATCAGACGCTTGATCACGAACGGCTTGAACAGCTCGAGAGCCATCTGCTTGGGCAGACCGCACTGGTGCAGGTTCAGCTGCGGGCCGACGACGATGACCGAACGGCCGGAGTAGTCGACGCGCTTTCCGAGCAGGTTCTGGCGGAAACGACCCTGCTTTCCCTTGAGCATGTCGCTCAGGGACTTCAGGGCACGGTTGCCGGTACCCGTCACGGGGCGACCACGGCGGCCGTTGTCGAACAGTGCGTCGACGGCCTCCTGCAGCATGCGCTTCTCGTTGTTGACGATGATCTCGGGGGCACCGAGGTCGATCAGACGACGAAGACGGTTGTTGCGGTTGATCACGCGGCGGTACAGGTCGTTCAGGTCACTGGTCGCGAAGCGGCCACCGTCCAGCTGCACCATCGGACGCAGCTCCGGCGGGATCACCGGGACGACGTCCAGCACCATCGCGGCCGGGCTCATGCCGGTCTCGAGGAACGAGCTGACGACCTTCAGGCGCTTGATCGCACGGATCTTGCGCTGGCCCTTGCCCTCGGAGATCTGCAGACGCAGGTTCTCCGCCTCGGCGGCCAGGTCGAAGTCGCGCAGGCGGCGCTGGATCGACTCGGCGCCCATGTAGGCCTCGAAGTACTGTCCGAACCGGTCCTGCAGCTCGTGGAAGACGTCGTCCTCGGGGCGGAGCGCTCCGACCTCGAGGGTGCGGAAGTCCTCCCACACGCGCTCGAGCTTGGCGATCTGCTCGTCGGTGCCCTTGCGGACGAGACCCATCTCCTTCTCGGCGGCGTCCTTGACCTTCTTCTTGGCGTCGGCCTTGGCGCCCTCCGCCTCGAGTGCGGCGAGCTCCTCCTCCAGCTTGGCCAGGCGAGCGGCGATCTTCGAGTCGCGACGGTCTGCGAGCGTCTTCAGCTCGAGACGGATGTTGTTCTCCTGCGTGGCCAGGTCGCGGTGACGAGCTTCCTCGTCGACCGAGATGACCATGTACGCGGCGAAGTAGATGACCTTCTCGAGGTCCTTGGGCGCCATGTCCAGCAGGTATCCGAGGCGCGACGGGACGCCCTTGAAGTACCAGATGTGAGTGACGGGCGCCGCCAGCTCGATGTGGCCCATGCGCTCACGACGGACGGAGCTCTTGGTGACCTCCACGCCGCAGCGCTCGCAGACGATGCCCTTGAAGCGGACACGCTTGTACTTGCCGCAGGCGCACTCCCAGTCGCGGCTGGGTCCGAAGATCTGCTCGCCGAAGAGGCCGTCCTTCTCGGGCTTGAGCGTGCGGTAGTTGATGGTTTCGGGCTTCTTGACCTCACCGTACGACCATCCGCGGATGTCGTCTGCGGTGGCGAGGCCGATGCGAAGCTCATCGAAGGTTGTTGCGTCGAGCACTAGTTCTCCTGTGTCGAAATTCTTAAGGAATCAGGTGATCCGACGAGATCAGATCTCGTCGATCGAAGCGGACTCGAAGCGGCTGGAGATGTTGATTCCCAGCTCCTCAGCTGCGCGGAAGGCCTCGTCGTCGGTGTCGCGGAGGTTGACCGCCGTGCCGTCGGCCGAGAGGACCTCGACGTTCAGGCAGAGCGACTGCATCTCCTTCATGAGCACCTTGAACGATTCCGGAATGCCCGGCTCCTGGATGTTCTCGCCCTTGACGATCGCCTCGTAGACCTTGACGCGGCCGAGGATGTCGTCGGACTTGATCGTGAGGAGCTCCTGCAGTGCGTAGGCGGCGCCGTAGGCCTCGAGGGCCCACACCTCCATCTCACCGAAGCGCTGTCCACCGAACTGCGCCTTACCACCGAGCGGCTGCTGGGTGATCATCGAGTACGGACCGGTCGAACGCGCGTGGATCTTGTCGTCGACGAGGTGGTGCAGCTTCAGGATGTACATGTAGCCCACCGAGATCGGCATCGGGAAGGGCTCCCCCGAGCGACCGTCGAACAGCTGCGTCTTGCCGCTCGAGTCGATCAGACGGACACCGTCGCGCGTCGGCAGCGTCGAGTCGAGCAGACCTGCGATCTCCTGCTCTGCAGCGCCGTCGAACACCGGGGTCGCGACCTTGGTGCCTGGGGCGGCCTCGAAGGCGTCCTCCGGCAGGTTCACAGCCCACTCCGGGGTGCCCTCGACCTTCCAGCCCTGCTTGGCGATCCACCCGAGGTGGGTCTCCAGCACCTGGCCGAAGTTCATTCGACCGGGGATGCCGAGCGGGTTCAGCACGATGTCGACCGGGGTGCCGTCCGACAGGAACGGCATGTCCTCGATCGGGAGGATCTTCGCGATGACACCCTTGTTGCCGTGGCGGCCGGCGAGCTTGTCGCCCTCGGTGATCTTGCGCTTCTGGGCGATGTAGACCACGACGCGACGGTTGACGCCGCTGCCGAGCTCGTCGTCGCCGTCCTCGGCGTTGAACTCCTTGACCGCGATGATCGTTCCCTGCTCGCCGTGGGGCACCTTCAGGGACGTGTCGCGGACCTCGCGGCTCTTCTCGTTGAAGATCGCGCGGAGCAGGCGCTCCTCGGCGCTCAGCTCGGTCTCGCCCTTCGGCGTGACCTTGCCGACCAGGATGTCGCCGGGGCGGACCTCGGCGCCGATGCGGATGATGCCGCGCTCGTCCAGGTCCTTCAGCAGCTCGGGGCTGACATTGGGGAGGTCACGGGTGATCTCCTCCTTGCCCAGCTTCGTGTCGCGGGCGTCGACCTCGTACTCCTCGATGTGGATCGACGAGAGGGTGTCGTCCTTCACCAGGTCCTGGCTCAGGATGATGGCGTCCTCGAAGTTGTAGCCCTCCCACGTCATGAACGCGACGAGGAGGTTCTTCCCGAGGGCCAGCTCACCGTTCTCGGTCGCGGGGCCATCGGCGATGACCTCGCCCTTCTCCACGCGCTCACCGGCGGAGACGACGACCTTCTGGTTGTACGACGTGCCCTGGTTGGAGCGGTCGAACTTGCGCAGGTAGTACTCCTGCGTCCCACCCTCGTCGAGCATGACGACGACGCGGTCCGCGGAGACCTCCGTGACGACACCGGCCTTCTCGGCGGTGAGGACGTCACCGGCGTCGATGGCCGCGAAGCCCTCCATACCGGTTCCGACCAGCGGGGAGTCGCTGCGAAGCAGCGGCACGGCCTGACGCTGCATGTTGGCGCCCATGAGGGCGCGCTGAGCGTCATCGTGCTCGAGGAACGGCACGAGCGAGGTCGCGACCGACACCATCTGGCGCGGCGAGACGTCCATGAAGCCGATCTCCTCGGGGTGGAACAGGTCCACCTCGCCGTCGCGGCCACGACGGGCGAGAACGCGCTCGTCGGCGAAGTGGCCGTCCTTCTTCAGGATGGCGTTCGCCTGGGCGACGACGTGCTCAGCTTCCTCGGATGCCGTGAGGTACACGATCTCCTCGGTCACGCGACCGGCGACGACCTTGCGGTACGGGGTCTCGATGAAGCCGAACGAGTTGATGCGCGCGAAGGTGGCCAGCGAGCCGATCAGACCGATGTTCGGGCCTTCAGGCGTCTCGATGGGGCACATGCGGCCGTAGTGCGACGGGTGGACGTCACGGACCTCGACACCGGCGCGGTCACGCGACAGACCACCGGGGCCCAGGGCGGACAGGCGGCGCTTGTGGGTCAGACCCGCGAGCGGGTTGTTCTGGTCCATGAACTGCGACAGCTGCGAGGTTCCGAAGAACTCCTTGATCGCGGCGACGACGGGGCGCACGTTGATCAGGGTCTGCGGCGTGATGGCCTCGATGTCCTGCGTGGTCATGCGCTCGCGGACGACGCGCTCCATGCGGGACAGACCCGTGCGGACCTGGTTCTGGATCAGCTCGCCGACCGCGCGGATGCGGCGGTTGCCGAAGTTGTCGATGTCGTCGACGGCCAGACGGATCTCGGCCTTCTTGCCGCCGCGGATGCCCTCGAAGGACTCGTCGCCGCGGTGCAGACGCACCAGGTACTTGATGGTCGCGACGATGTCGTCGACGGTCAGGACCGACTCGTTCAGCGCGGCATCCAGGCCGAGCTTCTGGTTGATCTTGTAACGACCGACCTTCGCCAGGTCGTAGCGCTTGGCGTTGAAGTAGAAGTTGTCCAGCAGCGCGCGGGCGGCCTCGGCGGCGACCTGCTCGCCCGGACGGAGCTTGCGGTAGATGTCGCGCAGCGCGTCTTCCTTGGTGAGGATGGTGTCCTTCGCCAGGGTCTCCTCGATGGAGGGGAAGCCGGCGAACTCGGCGAGGATGTCCTCGCTCGACAGGCCGAGGGCCTTGAGGAACACGGTGACGGACTGCTTGCGCTTGCGGTCGATGCGCACGCCGACCTGGTCGCGCTTGTCGATCTCGAACTCGAGCCATGCACCACGGCTGGGGATGACGCGCGCGGAGACGATGTCCTTGTCGGACGTCTTGTCCGGCGTCTTGTCGAAGTAGACACCCGGCGAGCGGACCAGCTGCGAGACGACGACGCGCTCGGTGCCGTTGATGATGAACGTTCCCTTGCCGGTCTGCAGCGGGAAGTCGCCCATGAAGACGGTCTGCGTCTTGATCTCACCGGTCTGGTGGTTCATGAACTCGGCCTCGACGTACAGCGGCGCGGCGTACGTCTTGCCGCGCTCCTTGCACTCGTCGATCGAGTACTTCTCGGGCTCGAGGTACGGGTTCGTGAAGCTCAGCTGCATGGTTTCGCTGAGGTCTTCGATCGGGGAGATCTCCTCGAAGATCTCCTCGAGTCCCGAAACCTCGTTGACGTCCTTGCGGCCGGCCTCGCGGGCCTCGGCGACGCGGGCCTTCCAGGCCTCGTTGCCGACGAGCCAGTCGAACGACTCGGTCTGCAGCGCGAGAAGGTCGGGGACCGTCAGCGTGTCGGAGATCTTGGCGAACGAGAGGCGGGATGCTCCGCGTCCGTTCTTGGTGGTGGTGGATGTGGATGCGTTGCGAGCAGCAGCCAAGGGAATAACCTCCGTGAGCCCCGCAGGGCTTCTCGATTCCTTTGTCGTCAGGTGGAGTGCGTTCGAGAGCTCAACATCTGCCGACCACCATATGAGGGCAGGGAGATACGAACGCAAAGATCAACTATACGTCGAATTTCGCGACATGTCCAGTCAGGTCCTTGACCATTTTCGGATGCTGCGGTAAAAGCCTCCGGAATCCACCACCACTCGCGCGTCACTCCTCGAAGACGGCGTTGCCGCGGCAGGCCACGCCCGGACTCGGAGCCGTGCCCTTCCCGTCGGCGCGCACGATCATCCCGTAGCTCTGCACGTGTCCGCCCGTCACCTCGTCGTCGTCGAACCTGGGAGGGTTGTCCTCGACGTCGTCCGGCAGGTCGCGTCCGGAGAAGTGGCACGCGGAGTGCGCCTTCTCACCGCCCCTGACATCGCCGCCCTGCCCGTCGTACTCCCCGGCCATCGCGGCGCCGCCGCTGCCGAGCACGAGTCCGAGCGCGAGGGCGCACGTCAGCATCATCTTCTTCATTGGTCTTCCTAACCCCAGAGGAACACCGGGTCGTCGCCGACGGCGACTCGGGCACGGCATCGTCGTCGTGCGCCTGTGACGCTAGTCCTCGCACCACCGCCCCGCAAGGGCATCTCAGGAGGCGATGTTCAGTTCGTTTCCGGGGATCGACGCGAGCAGACGCCGCGTGTACGGGTCGCGCGGATTGGTGAAGATCTCCTCGGAGCTCGCCGCCTCGACCAGGGAGCCGTCCTTCATGACGCAGACGTAGTCGCTGATCAGCCGCACGACCGCCAGGTCGTGCGAGATGAACAGGTAGCTCAGTCCGTACTCCCGCTGCAGGTCGCCCAGCAGCGTGAGGATCTGATCCTGCACGAGCACGTCCAGGGCGGACACCGGCTCGTCGCACACCACGAGATCCGGCGACAGCGCCAGAGCCCTGGCGATCGCGACGCGCTGGCGCTGACCGCCGGACAGTTCCGACGGGTAGCGGCGCAGCATCGACTGCGGCAGGGCGACGTCGTCGAGCAGCTTGCGCACGCGTGCACGGCGGTCGGAGCGGCCTCCGCGCCTGTAGAACTCCAGCGGCTCGCCGATCAGCCGCTCGATCGTGAACATCGGGTTCAGGCTCGAGTACGGGTCCTGGAAGATCGGCTGCACGCGCTGCCGGAACGAGCGCGTCTCGGCCCTGTCCATGCTCGCGATGTCCTTGCCGTCGAAGCGGATCGTGCCGCTGGTCGGCTCGACCACCTTCAGCAGCATCCTGGCGGTGGTGGTCTTGCCGGAGCCCGACTCTCCGACGATCGCGACGGTCTCGCCGCGAGGGATCGCGAGCGACACGTCGTTCACGGCGACGAAGTCCTCCTTGCGACCCCGAACCGGGTACACCTTGGTGAGATTCTCGATCTCGACGATGTGATCGGCCGCCGGGGCCGAGGCCGCCTCATCCGCCGCCGGTGGCTCCGCCGGTTCGACGACGGCCGCCTGCGGGATCAGCCGCACGGCCGCGACGGACGGTGCCGCCTGCACGAGCGACTGGGTGTACGGATGCTGCGGCGCCTCGAGGATCTGCCTCGCAGGTCCCTGTTCGACGACCTTTCCCCTGTGCATCACGATCACGCGCTCGGCGCGCTCGGCAGCCAGGCCCAGATCGTGCGTGATCAGCAGCACCGCCGTGCCCAGCTCGCGCGTCATCTCACCGATCTGGTCGAGGATCGTCTGCTGCACGGTGACGTCCAGTGCGCTGGTCGGCTCGTCCGCGATGAGCAGCCTGGGCTTGCAGGCGAGCCCGATCGCGATCAGAGCGCGCTGTCGCATCCCGCCCGAGAACTCGTGCGGGTACTGCTTCGCGCGCCGCTCGGCCTCGGGGAGCCCTGCCGCCTGCAGCGCCTCGACGACCTTCGCCGACACGTTCTGCCTGTTCGCCAGACCATGCACCAGCAGGGTCTCGGCGACCTGCGTGCCGATCTTCGCGACCGGGTTGAGATTGGACATCGGGTCCTGCGGCACGAGCCCGATGTGACGTCCGCGGATCCTGCGCATCTCGTGCTCCGGCGCGTGGGCGATCTCCCGTCCGTCCATCCGGATGCTCCCCGCCGTGACCCGGCCTCCGCCGGCGAGCAGTCCGATGATCGCCATGGCAGTCGTGGACTTGCCGGAGCCGGACTCCCCCACGATCGCGACGGTCTGTCCGGCGGCGATCTCCAGGTCCACTCCCTCGACGGCGTGCACGACGCCGTCCATCGTGGTGAAGTCGACCGTCAGGCCCTCGACCTGCAGCAGCGGCTCCTCGTTCATGTTCGTGTCCTTCATGGCACTCACCGTGCCCTCGTCCTCGGGTCCATCGCTTCTCGCAGCGCCTCGCCGAACAGCGTGAAGCCGAGCGCGGTGACAGCGATGCAGATGCCTGGTAGGAACGCCAGCCAGGGGGCGATCGCCAGCTCGGCCTGCGCGTAGGTCAGCATCCGGCCCCATTCGGCCGTTTCGGGCCGTCCGCCGCCGAGCCCCAGGAAGGACAGCGCCGCGGCATCGATGACGGCCGTGGCGAGCGTGAGCGTCCCCTGCACGATCACGGGGCCGATCGCGTTCGGCAGCACGTGCGACATCGTGATCGTGCCGCGTCCGAGCCCGAGCGTCTGCGCCGAGAGCACGTAGTCGCTCGAGCGCTGCTGCAGCATCGACGCCCGCAGCAGGCGGGCGAAGATCGGCACCTGCGACGCCCCGATCGCGATCATCACGGCGTACGGCGTCTGCCCGAGGATCGCGGCGATGGACACCGCGAGCAGCAGGTTGGGCACCGACAGGATGATGTCGACGATGCGCATGATGAACGTGTCCACCCAGCCGCCGAACGTCCCGGCGACGAGGCCGAGGATCATGCCGCCGACCAGACCGAGCGCGGTCGACACCACACCGACCATGAGGGATGCCTGCGCGCCCCAGATCAGTTTGGACAGCACGTCGCCGCCGAAACGGTCCAGTCCCAGCGGAAACTGCGGCAGCTCCCCCGGTCCCGGGATCTGCGTCGGCGTGATGTACTTCGCGCCGGGCAGCGCCGTCTCGGGATACGGCGCCAGGATCGGCGCCAGCGCGGCGACGAGCAGGAACAGCAGCACGATGGCCGCGCCGATCCACGCGGTCGGGTTGCGCCGGAGCCGCCGGAAGACGTCATGCCAGAACCCGCCGCTGCTCTTCAGCCCTTCCTGGGCGACGGCGACGGTGTCGATCAGTCCGGCGCCCTGCGCCGGCGGGAGGATGGGCGAGGTCATTGGACCCTCACTCTCGGGTCGATCACGCTGTAGGAGACGTCCACGGCGAGGTTGATCAGCGCATAGGCGATCGCGATGAAGATGATGAACCCCTGCAGCACCGGGAAGTCACGGGTGAAGATCGCTCTCGCCAGGAACGAGCCGATCCCCGGGAAGGCGAACACGGTCTCCGTCAGGACGGCGCCGGAGATCAGCAGACCCGCCTGCAAGCCGATAGTGGTGATGACCGGCAGCATGGCGTTACGCAGGATGAACCTGTTGCGCAGCGTCCCCGGTGCCACGCCCTTGGCGCGACCGGTTCGGACGTAGTCGGCGTTCTGCACCTCCAGGACGCTGGCCCTGGTGATGCGGACGATGATCGCCAGCGGGATGGTGCCGAGCGCCAGCGCGGGCAGGATCAGGTGCAGGATCGCGTCCCACGAGGCATCCAGCTCCCCCGTGATGATGCCGTCCCACACGTAGAAGCCCGTGGGATGCGTGGCATCTATCCGCGGGTTCTGCCTGCCGTCGGCCGGCAGCCAGCCGAGCTGGACGGCGAAGACGTATTTGAGGATGAACGCGAGGAAGAACACCGGGATGGTGATGCCGACCAGGCTCAGGATGACCGAGGCGTGATCGGTGAGCTTGCCATGACGACGGGCGGCCCAGTAACCGAGCGGGATGCCGATGCCGATCGCGATGATCAGCGCGGCGACGGAGAGCTCGATGGTCGCCGGGAAGCGGCGCATGAACTCCTCCGTGACGGGTCGATTCGTCTGGATCGACGTTCCGAAGTCGCCCTGCAGAAGCCGTCCGATCCACGTGAAGTACTGCTGGATCAGCGGTTCGTTGAAGCCGTACAGCTCGTTGACGCGTTCGATCGCCTCCGGCGTCGCCTTTTCGCCGAGGAGGGCGACCGCGGGGCCGCCGGGGAGGGCCCTGACCCAGGCGAAGAGCAGAATGCTCAGCCCGAACAGGGTGGGAATGAGAAGCAGCAGTCGCCTGCCGATGGTGCGCAGCACGGATAGGTCTCCGGTTTCCGGGTGCGTCCGGTCCCCGTCGTGCGTCGCGCGACGGGGGCCGGACGCAGGTGATCACTCGGTCAGGACGATGTCCGTGAAGACCTCGTCGTTCACCGGGCTGGCCGGATAGCTCTCGACCCGCGGGTCGAACGCCAGGGTCGGGGCCGGGTGCGCGAGCGGAACGCCGGGGATGAACTGCGCCACATCCTCGTTGATCTCCTCGTACAGCGGCGTCTGCTCCTCGAGGTTGGAGACGCCACGGGCCTCGGCGAGCTTCTGGAACAGCTCCGGGTTGTCGAAGCCCCACTCCGAGCTCTGCTGGCCGAAGAAGACGCCGACGAAGTTGTCGGTGTCGTTGTAGTCACCGGTCCAGCCCAGCAGGTGGATGCCGTGGTCGGCGGTGCCGGTGGTGCGGTCGAGGTATTCGACCCACTCCTCGGAGACCGGGGTGGTCTCCACGCCCACCTCGGCGAGCTGCGAGGACAGGACGGTGAAGATCTGCTCGGGGTCCGGCATGTACGGACGCGAGACGTTGACCGGGTAGTTGAAGGTCAGCTTCAGCGGGTTCGCCTCGGTGTAGCCGGCCTCCTCGAGCAGCTGCTTGGCCATGTCGGGGTCGTAGTCGTACGTCGTGACGCCGTCGTT
Source organism: Microbacterium sp. M28 (assembly GCF_025836995.1). Taxonomy (NCBI): domain Bacteria; kingdom Bacillati; phylum Actinomycetota; class Actinomycetes; order Micrococcales; family Microbacteriaceae; genus Microbacterium; species Microbacterium triticisoli. Next base: position 2,551,383 of record NZ_CP107546.1, read on the forward strand.
GTAGCCGTTGACCGTGTCCGGCATGAACTGGGTCGCCTTCTCGGTGCCGTCCGGCAGCACCTGCGTGATCAGGGCGTCCTTGTCGATCGCGTGGGACAGCGCCTGACGCACCTTGATGTCCTGGAGCTCGGGAATCGCCTGGTTGAACGCCAGGTACAGGATCGTGAACGGCGGACGGGACACCATGGTGAAGTCGTCCTCCTCGAGGGCCGCGGTGTCGGCGGGGCCGACCAGGTCGTAGCCGTCGATGTCGCCTGCCTCGAGCGACTGGCGCCGTGCCGTCGGGTCGTCGATCGTGCGGAAGATGATCTCCTCGATCTGACCGGGCTCGCCCCAGTAGTCCTCGAACGCGGTCAGTGTGACCTGCTCGCCGGGCGCCCACTCCTCGAACTGGAACGGGCCGGTGCCGGCCGGGTGGCCCATCGCGTACTCCGACATCTGCGGAGCCTCGGCGGAGCCGCCGACCTCGTCGGCGCCGAACTCCTGCATCGCCGTCGGGCTCTGCATGGCGAACGCCGGCAGCGACAGGGCGGGGATGAAGCCGGCGAACGGCTTGTTGAGCGTGATCGTGGCGGTCGACTCGTCATCGGCCGAGCAGGACTTGTACACGGCGTTCGCCGGGTCCGAGGCATAACCCTTGAAGAGCTTGTTGTAGTAATAGCCGAACGCCTCGCTGGCGGCGAGACCGGTCCAGTTGTACCAGCGGTCGAAGTTCGCGCACACGGCCTCGGCGTTGAAGGGAGTGCCGTCGTGGAAGGTGACGCCCTCCTTGAGGGTGAAGGTGTGCGACATGCCGTCCTCGGCGGATTCCCACGACTCCGCGAGCAGCGGGGCGGGGTCGGCCGTGCCCGGCTCGGTGCCGACGAGGCCCTCGAAGATCTGCCGGGAGACGCGGAACGTCTCGCCGTCCTGCGCGAAGGCGGGGTCGAGGCTGGCCGGGTCGGAGGAGGCCGCGAAGATGAAGGTCGAGTCGACCTCGGCGGATCCTTCGCCGGTGTCGTCGCCGCGTTCGCTGGCCACGCAGCCCGCGAGCAGCAGTGCCGCGACTGCCGTGCCGGTGACGGCGAGGATTCCCCGCCGTCGCAGAGGTGTCTGATGCATGGGTGATGCCTTCCCTGTATAGCGCTTCGTTGCGCGCACCGGGAGCGTCGTCGCTCCCGGATACGGTGATCCTTCGACGCTACCCAGCCCGCACGAGGAATCCAATCCCACACGCGTTGCGATCGGGTATCGGCTGTGTAACAGGTGCAACACGCGCCCCGGGGCGCGCCCGCGGGTATGTTCGAGCCATGCGGATCCTCCTCACCGGCGCATCAGGCCTGATCGGCTCGGCCACGGTCGACCTCGCCCGTGGTGCACATGACGTGCGCACGCTCGTGAGGCGCGATCCGGTCGATGCGACCGAGTACCGCTGGGATCCGGCATCCGGCTCGGCTCCGGCAGAGCCGATCGCCTGGGCGGATGCCGTGGTCAGCCTCTCCGGCGCGAGCCTGTCCCACCTGCCCTGGTCCCGCCGTTACCGTGCGGAGATCCTGGACAGCAGGGTCGACGTGACCGCGGCCGTCGCGCACGCGATCGCGGAGTCGGAACGTCCGCCGGCGGCCTGGGTGTCGGCGTCCGCCGTGGGGGTCTACGGCGATCGCCCCGGCGAGGAGCTCACCGAGGATGCCGATCGTGGACAGGGATTTCTCGCCGATGTCGTCTTCGCCTGGGAGGCCGCCACGCTCGCCGCTGCGTCGCGGACACGTATCGTCCACGCCCGCACCGGCCTGGTGCTGGCCCGCGGCGGCGCGCTCGCGCCGCTCCTGCTGGCCACGCGCGTCGGCCTGGGTTCGACGGTCGGGAACGGCACCCAGCACTGGCCGTGGATCGCTCTCGAGGATGAAGTCCGCGCACTGCTGCATCTGGCCACGGCATCGGATCTGTCCGGTCCGGTCAACCTGGTCGCACCGAGTCCCGCGACGTCGCGGGAGGTCACCACGGCGCTGGCCCGCGCTCTGCACCGGCCGCACGCCTTCCGGTTGCCGGCGTTCGCTCTGCGCGCCGGGATGGGCCTCGCGGCGGAAGAACTGCTGCTGGCCGACCAGCACGCGGTGCCGCGGCGGCTCCTCGAGGACGGATTCCGGTTCCGTCGGGCGACTCTGGATGACGCGATCGCCGCTGCCGTCGCGGGGTGACCGCTTTCCGCTCGCCCAGCGAACGGAGCTGGCGCCCGCTCAGCGGACGCGAGGGGTGCGCTCGACGAACCGGGGAGAACCGGTCAGGTCAGCGGGTGAGGAGGTCTCGCACGACCTCGGCGGAGATGCGACTCGCGGCACTCGCGTCGATGACCGGCAGCGCAAGATCGCCGCGAACGGGCAGTCCCACGTTGACGACGATCGCTTCGGCATCCAGCGCGGCTGCGCGTTCGATGAGCGCGCGCTGGGCCGGCTCGACCTCCGGTCGGTCCACGAGCAGCACGAGGCGCCCTGCATCGGCTGTGGCGGCCTCGAGTGCGGCATCCCGCTCGGCATCCGACGCCCGTTCGACGTCCAGCCGCACCCGGAATCCGTTTCCTGCGAGCGCCGCGGCCACGTAGCCGGCCGCGCTGTCGACGGCGAGGGTCGACCGCCGCCGCGCATCGACGACCGCGAGAGCGGATGCCGAGGCGCCCCGATCTCCGACCACTCGCAGCGCGCGGCGCACGATTCCGGCCGCGTCATACGCGTCGCCGGTGTCCGGCGTCGCGGCCCTGAGCTTCGCGGACAGCGCGAGGATGCGGTCCCTGGCCTGTTCGACGCGCTCGCGCGGCAGCGACCCGTCGCGCAGCGCCGCGACGATGGCCTCGCGCGTCGTGAAGAAGTCGCGTTCGTCCTGGTCAGGCAGAGCCGCAGCCCCGGGGTTCGTCGGATTGCCGATGCAGAGCAGGTCGGCGCCGGCGGCGAGCGCCTGCACCGCTCCCCCGCCGAGCCCGACGCTCTCGCGCACGGCTGCCATGTCGAGGGCATCCGTGATGATGACGCCGTCGAAGCCGAGCGCGCGGAGCTTTCCGAGCACGAGGGGGTTCAGCGTCGCGGGCTTCTCGCCCCAGGCCGGAACCACGATGTGCGCGGTCATGACCGTGTCCACACCGGCCGCGATCGCGGCACGGAAGGGCTCGAGGTGCACGTCCTCGATCACGGACGTGTCGAGCGTGATCTCGGGCAACGCGTGGTGCGAGTCCAGGTGCGTGTCGCCGTGGCCCGGGAAGTGCTTGACGCACGCCGCAGCACCGCCGGACTGGATGCCGTCGACCGTCGCGGCGACATGGCGGGCCACGAGCTGCGCGTCATCGCCGAACGCACGCACACCGATCACCGGGTTGCGCGGGTCGGTGTTGACGTCCGCGACCGGACCGAGGACGACGTCGACGCCGGCGGCGCGTGCACGCCTGGCCAGCTCGGCGCCGGTCGCCCGGCTCGCGGTGACGTCGTCGACGCGACCGAGCTGCGCGGCACCGGGAAGGGTCGACCCCGTCGCGGACTCGAGGCGGGTGACGCTGCCGCCCTCCTCGTCGATCCCGATGAGGGCATCAGGCGCCGCGGCACGAAGCGCCGCGCTGAGCTCCGGGAGCCGCTCGGACATGTTCTGCCCGAAGTACACCACGCCGGCGAGGCCGTCGCGGAGTTCGGCGAGCAGCCACTCCGGCGCCTCAGTGCCGAGGAAGCCGGGCCACAGGACGGAGTTCGCGAGGCGGGTGAGCTCGTCGCTCATCCCTTCACGGCTCCCGACACGAGGCCGGCGGACAGACGGCGCTGGACGATGACGAAGAAGATCATGACCGGGATCGTGATGATCGTCGAGGCGGCCATGATGCTGCCCCAGTCATTCGAGTGCAGGCCGAAGAAGGACTTCAGACCGATCGCGACCGTGTACTGGTCGGTCGCGCCGCCCAGCATCGTCATGGCGAAGATGAACTCGTTCCACGCCGTGATGAAGCTGAACACGCTCGTGGCGACCAGGCCCGGCATCACCAGCGGCAGCAGCACGGAGCGGAACATCCGCCACCAGCTGGCACCGTCGATGTAGGCGGCCTCCTCCAGCTCGATCGGCACCGCGGCGACGAAGCCGCGCAGCATCCAGATGCCGAAGGCGAGCGAAAGCGCGATGTAGACGATGACCAGACCCAGCAGTGTGTTGAGCAGACCGAAGCTCTTGACCTGCAGGAACAGCGGGATCACGAGTGCCTCGAGCGGCACCATCTGCACGACGAGGATCATCATCAGGATCGTGGTGCGGAACTTGAAGCGGAACCGCGCCACGGCGACGGCCGCGAGCAGGCAGACCAGTGCGCTGACGAGCACGGTCGCGATCGCGACGATCGCCGAGTTGCGCAGGTACACGGCGAAACCGCCGTCGGTGAGGACGTAGGCGAAGTTGTCCCACGTGAACTCCTGCGGCAGGAACGACTGCCCACCACTGGACGCCTTCGCGTCGAACGCGCTGGAGATCATCCAGTACACGGGGAACAGCGTGAAGATCAGGATGGCGGCGACGGCGACGCCGATGCCGATGCGGGAGAGGACGGACGGACGGGTGCTCACAGTTCGTCCTCCTTCATGAGCGAGCGGATGTACACGATCGTGATGCCGATCAGCACGAGGGTCAGCAGCACGGCCAGCGCCGCACCGAAGCCGTAGCGGTTCTGACCGAACGACTCGACGTACGACCACACACCGAGGTTCAGCACCGTGCGGTTCGATCCGGATCCGCCGGGCATCAGATACACCTGCGCGAAGACCTTGAAGTCCCAGATCGTGGACAGGATGATCACGACCGAGAAGACCGGACGCAGCGTCGGGAAGATGATCTGCCAGAAGCGACGCCACGCGCCTGCGCCGTCGAGAGCGGCGGCCTCGAGCATCTCCTTCGAGACGCCGAGGAGCCCTGCCAGCACCGTGACGGCGACGAACGGGAAGCCGTGGTGCACGACGTTCAGCAGCACGATGGCGTAGAACGACCACTGGTTCGTGAACCAGTTGACCGGACCGTCGATGAGGCCCAGCTCCAGCAGCATGGCGTTGAAGATGCCCTTGTCGGCATCGAAGATGAAGGTCCAGACGTACGTGCCCGTGACCGCGGGCATGGCCCACGCGATCATGATGCAGCTGGAGACGATGGTGCGCCAGAGGGTGCCGAGGCGGGCCAGCAGCAGCGCGACGAGCGTGCCGAGGGCGACGGTGGTGAACACGGCGACGGCGGCGAAGCCGACGGTGTTCGGCAGCACGACGCTCCACAGCGTGGAGTTCGTCAGCGCCTCGATGTAGTTCTCGAACCCGATGAAGTTGGGCTCACCGGTGTTGATCTCGCGAAGCCCGTAGTCCTGCAGCGAGTACAGGAACACCTGCACCAGCGGCCACAGCATGAGGCCCGCCAGGATGATCAGCCCTGGGGCCAGCAGCACCCACGGTCGCGCCTTGGCCCATGTGAGGACCCGGCTCTTTCGGCCGCCGGCCACGGAGGCGGGGGTGTTCCCCGCCTCCGTGGTGGTCGGCACTGGTGCTTGCACCATCGACATGAAGGAATACGTCCTTAGTTGTTGTTACTGGTTGAGCAGCTCGGTCATCTCGGCCGCGGCATCCTTCGCCGCGGTCTCGACGTCCTTCTGTCCGCTGAGGATCGACTGCATCATGGCGTTCGTCGTCTTCTTCGCCTGGACGGCGCCGAAGTTCGGCGTGACGGGCACGGATGCGCCGCCTTCCACCATCTGCTCGGCGAACGGAGCCACGAGCGGGTCGGTCGAGGCGAGAGCCTCCTCCATCGCGGACTGGACGCCCGGGAAGTAGCCCGTCTCGTTCGCCCACTGCTCGGCGAAGTCGCCGGTGGTCATGAGCTCGACGAGCTTCCACGCCAGGTCGGCGTTCTCGGTGGTGTTGAACACCGACAGGTGCGATCCACCGAGGACGGACGGGGCGATGCCGCCGTCCTTTCCGGGGATGACCGCTGCGCCGAGCTTGCCCTCGAGGTCGGGGTTGGCCTCGAGGATGGCGTTCGGCGTCCAGGAGCCCGAGAGCATCATGGCGACGTTGCCGGCGACGAACGCGTCACGCAGGTCCGTCTCCTTCCACGTCGTGGCGCCGGCCGACGAGAAGCCGTGCTTGGTGGCCAGATCCGTGTAGAACTGGATGCCCTCCTGCGACTCGGCGCTGTCCATCTCGCTGGTCCAGGTGTCGCCGTCGAGCGTGGCGATCTCGCCGCCTGCACCCCAGACCCAGGGGTAGACCTGGAACTCGGCGTCACCGGGAACCGGGAACGGCATGATCTCGGGGTGCGCGGCCTTGATGGCCTCGCCAGCGGCGATGATGTCGTCCCAGGTCTTCGGAGCCTCGAGTCCGAGCTCCTCGAAGATGTCGGCGCGGTAGATGATCGAGCGGACGCCGGCGTACCAGGGCATGCCGTACAGCTCGTCGTCGTAGGTGCCCGCGACCTCGAGGCCTTCGACGAGGTCGTCGCGCAGGCCGTCCTCGGCGTCGACGTACTCGTCGATCGGCAGCAGGGCGCCGGCGTCGGCGAACTCGGCCGTCCAGGTGGTGCCGGTCTCCGCGATGTCGGGGGTCGTGCCACCGGCGATCGAGGTCACGAAACGGTCGTGCGCGTCAGCCCACTGGACCTCTTCGAACTCGACCTTCGCGCCGGTCTCCTCCTTGAACTCCGCGGCGACCTCGTCGAGGAAGGCGGTGGAGTCCGGGTTGGTGCCCTGCATGATCCAGACGGTGAGGGTCTTGCCCTCGCCATTGGCGCTGTCGCCGCCGTTGCCGCCGCTGTCGCCGGCGCAGGCCGCCAGGCCCAGCGTCGCCGTGACGCCGAGCGCCACGAGGGGAAGAATGCGCTTCTTCATCGGTGAAATCTCCTCATTGAAAACAGCCTCGCCACGCTGGGATGCATGTCGATCAGGAAAAAGTATTCACGACTAACAAACTACCTGCAACTTCTGAACACGATCGTCATCGAGCCGTAACACGTACGCTGGGGACCATGGGACGGTCGCGCGCACGGGATGTCGAGCATCCGAGGGCGACCCTCGATCACGGCGGAATCGCGACCATCGAGCCCAGCGAGTTCACCAGCGGTTTCGAACTGGTGGTCGACGGGACGCCGCAGTCGCACGTGGATCTGGACGACCCGACCCACCTGCATTTCGAGTACGTCGTCCGGATGGGCGCGGTGATCGACCAGCTGCCCGGTTCGGCTCTGACGGCGGTGCATCTGGGCGCGGGGGCCCTGACGATCCCGCGCTATATCGAGGCGACACGGCCGGGTTCCCGCCAGCAGGTGATCGAACTCGAGGCTCCGCTCGCGGCTCTGGTGCGCGAACATCTCCCCCTTCCCCGAGGCGCGTCGATCCGGATCCGCATCGGCGACGCGCGCGACGGTGCGACGCGCCTGCCGCCCGCCATGACGGGATCCTGCGATCTCGTCGTCTCCGACGTGTACTCCGGCGCGCAGACCCCCGCGCACCTGACGAGCGTGGAGTTCTATCGGGAGCTGTCGACCCTGCTGGCCCCGACCGGGGTCCTCCTCGTGAACGTGGCGGACGGACCGGGACTCGCCTTCGCCCGGAGGCAGGTCGCGACCATCTCGGCCGTCCTCCCGGAGGTGGCCGTCCTCGCCGACACGCAAGTGCTCAAGGGGCGCCGGTTCGGCAATCTGGTGATCGCGGCATCCGCCTCGCCTCTTCCGACCGAATGGCTGCCCCGGATGCTGGCCGCCGGTCCGCACCCGGCCAAGATCGCGCAGGGCGCAGAGGTGACCGCCTTCGCCCAGGGAGCGCGGATCGTCACGGATGCCGATGCGACGGCATCCCCGAAGCCGGACGCATCGATCTTCCTGCGCTGACGCCGCTCGATCCGACACCGATCTGGGCATCCGGGGCGTGCCGCCCTGCGAGCGCGCGCACCGGCGGGCAGACTGGATGGTGGCGCTGCGGAAGGGAGAGCACATGAGTTACATCCGGGGTTATGACTCCGACACCCTTCGGGAACTGGTCGATGAGACCGAGTGCGCACGGCGGCTCGCGGAGATCGAATCGCAGCGGAGTCTGCCGGCGATGCTGGAGCGGGTCTGGCTGCTGAAGGTCCTCGATCGGTTGGACGAGGCGCTGACGCTGGCGGACGAGGCCGTCCGACAGGCACGGATGGCCGGCACCCGCAAGGACGTGCTTCGAGCCCGAGTGCTGCACGCCACGATCCTGCAGTACCGCGGAGCCCACGCCGCCGCCGATCAGGAGCTCGCGACCTGCGCCGATGAGGCCGAGGGCCAGCGGTGGGCGTCGATCGCGGCGTTCGCGCATCAGCATCGAGGCAAAAACGCTCTCGACTCCGGCGATTTCGAACAGGCCAAGGAGAGCTTCAAACAGTCGCTGTTCCTCCGTCGCGAGACCGGCGCGCAGGACAAGGACCTCGAGACCGTCCTGCTGGCGATCGAGACCGTCGAGCGACGCCGCGTGGAGTCTCCGGTCGCGATCTGACGCGTTGCGACGGCGCCGATGTCGGCGCGGATGTCGGCGCGGTGATCTAGCCTGATCGTATGGCCGAATTGGACCGTGTGCGCATCTGGGGCGAGGCGCTCATCCGAATGCATCTCGACGAGAGCTGGACGTTCGGATTCGACAACGCCAAGCGTCGAGCCGGACAGTGCGACTACCGCACCAAGCGCATCTCCGTGTCGCGGTACCTCGCGGCCCGATTCGACGATGACGAGGTCCACCAGGTGCTGCTGCACGAGGTCGCGCACGCCCTCGCGGGTCATCAGGCCGGCCACGGCGCGGCCTGGCAGCGCGTCGCCCGAGAACTGGGCTACGTCGGCGGCACGACGCACCACGGCGAGACGGCGACCGAACTGGCGCCGTGGGTCGGGCGCTGTCCCGCAGGGCACGTGACCTACCGGCACCGGCGCCCGTCGCGCGCCACCAGCTGCGCGAAGTGCTCCCGCAGTTACGACGCGCGATTCCAGTTCGAGTGGACGCGCCGCGAGATCACCGCCGCGACGAAGCTGGCCGCGCAGACGCCGCGCTGACCCGGTTCAGTCGAACGCGACGAACCGGTCGCCACGCAGCACCGGGACGACGTCGACGGCATCCAGCTCGGCGGCGGCGGCCGTCGTCGCCGGGGAGATCCCGGATGCCGCCATGCGCGCGGTCGAGGCGACGCCGTCCACGAGCTCGCGTCCGGAGCCGGATGCCGAGAGCAGGTGGCGCAGTGCGCCGCGGAGTCCGCGTGCCGATTCGGCGGCGACGGCCGCTTCGGGGGATGTGTGATCGATGCCGAGGTCACCGAGCGCCGCGATGATGGCTCCGGCGCCGAGCTGGTCCTCGATCGCGAACCGCAGGCCGCCGTCCGGCGTCAGCTCTCCGGCTGCGATCACAGCGACGGAGGTCCGCTGCTGACGCTGCTCCTGGATCGCCATGACCGCTCGCGCGACGGCCGAGGCGTTGCGCAGACCTCCGATCAGCACCGTCGCGGCTTCCGATGCGGCTGCGGCCACGGCGGCGCCGTTCGACGACCACTCGACGGCGTCAGCGAGCTCGACGTCGACTCCCGCCGCCACGACATCCGGGAGCGTCGAGGAGAAGCGCAGCACGTCGACCACGACCACGACGTCCGCCGCTGCCAGGCGTTGCAGCCCAGCGATGCCCCACTCGAAGCGGACCTGATACACGGACTGATCGAACGGCTGCGGCATCCCTCCAGCCTATTCATGCCGCGAGACTTGCCTTGCGAGGCGAGACAGACCTGGGCAGGCCAAGCCTCACCCCGCAGAGCAAGCTCGCGAAGGGGAACGGACGGGGTGGGCGGTCAGTCGACGGCCAGAGCCTCGACCGGCGCGACTCTCGTGGCGAGGCGGGTGGGCGTCGCCGCGGCGACCAGCGTGAGCACGGCGGTGGCGACGACGATCACGACCAGAGGGATCCACGGCACAGCGGGGGCGACCAGACCGGCGGTTCCGAAGTCCGGGGGCATCCGCACCGAGGCGAGCAGCGACTGCGCGGCGATCCAGCCGTACAGCACACCGAGCACGAGCCCGGTCAGCGTTGCGGTGATGGTGATGTGCGCCGCCTCCAGCAGGATCATGCGTCGCACCTGTTTGTTGGACAGCCCGATCGCCCGCAGCAGCCCGAGTTCGCGTCGGCGCTGCACGACGCCGATGGTCAGCAGGTTCACCAGTCCGACGGCGGCGATCACCGCCGAGATGCCGACCAGCACCATCATGACGGCGGCGAAGCTGTCCATGATGATCGAGAACTGCTCGTCCAGCTCTCCCCCGGCGGCCTTGATCAGCAGCGCCTTCACCGATTCCAACGCCACCGCGAACATCGTCACGAGCGTCACGCCCATCACGACGCCGATCGCCATGCGGCTGGAACGCTCCGGGTATCGCAGCGCGTTCTCGGCCGCGAGCCGGGCGGTCGCCGACGTGCCGAACAACCGACCGACCGCCCGCAGCACCGGCGGCATGAAGAGCACGGCCCCGAGCGAAAGCCCGGTGAACGAGAGCAGTCCGCCGAAGAACGCGATGACCACGCCGAGCGGGGTCACCAGGCCCACCATGATGCCGAAGACCAGCAGTGCGGCTCCGACGATGAGGAGGATCAGGGCGCCGACGTGCCGGGCCGGACGCCCTGCGGCATCCTCATGGGTCCGCTCGACCGCGCCGCCGATCGCCTGCAGCGGCGTCACGGAGAGCACGCGACGGGATCCGGCCCAGGCCGCGACCCAGGTCGTGAGCGCGACGCCGACGGCCGGCACGACGATCGCGTACTGGGCGAGCGAGAACTCAGGCAGAGCCCCGAGCAGACGGTCGGCGAGGACGAGGCCGAGCACGGAGACGAGCATTCCCGCGGCGAGGCCGAGCACGGCGCCGATGAGTCCGACCACGAGGCCCTGCCTGGCGACCTCCGCGCGCTGCGAGCGCGCCGTGGCCCCGATCAGCCGCATGAGCGCGATCCGCCGTGTGCGGCCGGCGATGATGGTCGAGAAGGTGTTCGCGGTCACGATCGCGGCGACGTACAGCGCGACGCCGATCAGCAGGACCGTGAGGATCGCGACGACGACGGCGAGCGTCCCGCTGTCGCCGATGTACGGGTCGGCCTTCAGCATCGTGCCGATGTAGGCGGTCGCTTCGACCAGCACGACTCCGAACGCCGAGGCGAGGCCGGCGACCAGGATGCTGGCCCCCATCCCCCGATCGCGCAGCCACGCGAGACGGGGGCCTGTCCGCGCGGTGTCGGCGATCGCCATCGCGGCGCTCATGCGGCCACCTCGGCGGCCAGCATGTAGGCCGCGATCTGCTCGGCGCTCTGACGGGGGTGGTCGGCGACGATGCGTCCGTCGCCGAGGTACAGCACGCGGTCGGCATGGCTGGCGGCGATCGCGTCATGCGTGACCATCGCGATGGACTGTCCGTGCTCGCGGCTCGCGTCCGAGAGCAGCTGCAGCACCTCGCGCCCGGTCTTCGAGTCGAGGTTCCCGGTCGGCTCGTCGGCGAACACGAGATCCGGGGCCGTGGCGAGCGCCCGCGCGATCGCGACGCGCTGCTGCTGACCCCCGGAGAGCTGGTGCGGACGGTGCCGCAGACGGGAGCCGAGACCGAGCGTCTGGACCAGCCCGTCGATGCGCGCGCGCTCGATCGCACTCGGCCGGCGGCCGTCGAGCTCGAACGGCAGCATGATGTTGCCGATCGCGTCGAGCGTCGGCACGAGGTTGAAGGCCTGGAAGATGAAGCCGACGCGACGGCGGCGCAGGATCGTGAGCTCGAGATCGCCGAGGCCGGTGATCTCGGTGTCTCCGATCCATGCACGCCCCTCGGTCGGCGCGTCGAGGCCGGCCATGATGTGCATGAGCGTGGACTTGCCCGAACCGGAGGGACCCATGATGGCGGTGAACTGTCCGCGCCGGATGCCGACGCTCACGTCGTCGAGCGCGTGAACCGCGGCATCGCCGGATCCGTAGGACTTCTTCAGATGCTGGACGCGGGCGGCGAGCCCGAGGTCGGTGGTCGTGATCTCCATGCCTTCGACGCTATTTCCGCGCCCGGGTACGGCACATCGCCCGGCAGGCTCATCCGCCGTACATCGAGAGGATGATCTCGCGTCAGGTCAGCCCGTGTTCGAAGGCGAACACGACCAGCTGCACCCGGTCGCGCAGTCCGAGCTTGGTGAGGATCCGGCTGATGTGCGTCTTGACGGTCGCCTCGCTGAGGAATTCGCGTGCCGCGATCTCGGCGTTCGAGAGGCCACGGGCGGCGAGCGCGAAGATCTCCCGCTCGCGGTCGGTCAGCTCGCCGTAGGAGGCGGGGACCGGCTTGGCCTCCTCCGCGAAATGCGCGAACAGATCGCGCGTCGCGGATGCCGCGATCACGCTCGAACCGGCGTGGACGGTCCGGATGGCGGCGAGCAGGAACTCCGGGTCGGCGTCCTTGAGCAGGAAACCGCTCGCCCCCTGACGGATGGCGCGCGCGGCCGCCTCGTCGAGATCGAAGGTGGTGAGCATGACGACCTTCGGCGGATCGGGCTGCGCGAGCAGCGCACCGGTAGCCGTGAGGCCGTCCATCACCGGCATCCGGATGTCCATAAGGACCACGTCCGGCCGACTGACGGCGATGACGGCGAGGGCCTCTCGCCCATCACCGGCCTCACCGACGATCTCCAGGTCCGGCTGCGAATCCACGAGCATGCGGATCCCCGCTCGGAACAGCGACTGGTCGTCGACGAGCACGACGCGGATCATGAGTCCCCTCCCCCGGCGACGGATGCGCCCGTCCCATCCTGCCCGCCTTCGGACGACCCGATCGGCAAGCGCGCCCGGACGACGAACTGACCGCCGTCCCGTTCGGCACGAAGGACACCGCCGACCAGCTGCGCGCGCTCGCGCATGCCGATGATGCCGTGTCCGCCGCCGAGGCTCGTCGAGGCGGACTCGCCGATCACGTTCGCGACCGTGATGTCGACGAACGCGGGATGCCAGGCCAGGTGGATCTCGACCGACTGCCCGTCGCCGTAGCGCAGCGCGTTGGTGAGGGCCTCCTGGAGGATCCGGTACACCGCGAGCTGGATGCCCCCTGGCGGCTCGCCGGGCGGCATCGGGTCGACGGTCACGCGCGGCTCGATCCCCGCCTGACGCACCTGCGCGAACAGCGTCTCCAGGTCGGCGAGCGTGGGCTGCGGACCATCGCCCTGCCGGTGGCGCAGCTGGGTCAGCAGCATCCGCACATCCGAGAGCGCGCCGCGGGCGGTCTGCGCGATCGTCGTGAGCGCCGCCGGTGCGGCGTCCGGATCGACCGCCGACGCGTACCGGGCCCCGTCGGCCTGCGCGATCACGACCGCGAGCGAGTGCGCCACGATGTCGTGCATGTCGCGGGCGATGCGCACGCGCTCCTGCTCCTCCGCCGTGGCCGCCTCGGCCCGCATCTGCGCCGCACGGATGCGTCGGGCGCGCAGCACCATGCGCCAGCCGAACCCGCCGACCCAGGCGAACCCGAGCGCGAGCACGGAGGCCAGCACGAGCAGCGTCGCCGCGGCGAACGTGATGCCGAAGCCGCCGTACGAAGCGCTGTTGAAGACCGAGATGTAGAGCCCTGCGACCACGGCGCCGACGCCGGCGGAGATGAGCCCGGCCCACATGACCCGCCGTGAGCCCCATGCCGCCGTGGCATACAGAACGAGCAGGATCGCGACGTTGAAGGGCAGGGGCGACAGACCGGCCGCCATCTGCACGACCGCGCCGACCCACGCGACGGCGAGCGCAATACCCGGCGCGAGTCGCCCGACGGCGACGGCGCCGCACTGGAGCGCACCGGCGACCGCCATCGCGGCGATGCCGGCGGACTCCGAGATGCCGATGAAGCTCAGACTCCCCTGCCCGTAGAAGACCAGCGACATCGGCGTCAGCGTGGCGAACAGCAGCACGGCCCCGAGGATGTCGAGGACGAGCGCGGTGCGGGACAGCGGACGGATCACCCTCTCACGCTACGCGAGGGCGCGATCCGCGGCATCCGCCGCAAGATGTATCACGATGCGGCGCGTCAGGCGCGGGCGATGATCTCGCCGTGCGGCACCAGGTACCAGCCGTCCTCGGCATCCGCCCACTGCCGCCAGCCGGCGCTCATGCGCTCGAGATCGGCGCGCGTGGCGAGGCCCGAGTCGACGGCCTGCCTGGCGAGCGCGGATTCCAGGATGCGGTCCGCCCACATACCGCCCCACCAGGCACGGTCCTCCGCGTTCGCGTAGCACCAGGTCGACGCGGTCGCCGTGACGTCCTCGAAGCCGGCGGCCTTCGCCCACGACAGCAGCCGGCGTCCCGCGTCGGGCTCGCCGCCGTTCGCCCGTGCCGCGTCCTGATACAGGCGCAGCCACTGATCGAGCTCGTCGATCAGCGGGAACCAGAGGAACCCGGCGTAGTCGGCGTCGCGAGCGGCGACGATCCCGCCGGGCTTCGCGACCCGGCGCATCTCGCGCAGCGCCTGCACGGGGTCCGCGACGTGTTGCAGCACCTGATGCGCGTGCACGATGTCGAAGCTGTCGTCGGCGAAGCTCAGCGCGTGCACGTCCGCGACCGCGAACTCGAGGTTCGTCAGCCCGCGCTCCGCCGCGGCGCTCCGCGACAGCGCGAGCTCGGGCTCGCCGATCTCGGTCGCCGTGACGTGCGCGACCCGCTCGGCGAATTCGACCGTGATCGTGCCTGGACCGGCACCCACGTCCAGCAGCGCGGCGTCGGGCGCGAGGTGCGGCCGAAGGTACTCGGCAGAGTTCGCGATGGTCCGGTTGTTGTGGGAGCGCAGCACCGACTCGTGATGCCCGTGGGTGTAGGTCGCCATCGCCCCAGTGTGGCACTGGTCAGCGCAGCTGCGCCGCCAGATGACCGATCGCATCGCGGTCGGGTTTGCCGCTCGGAAGCGTCGTCAGCTCGTCCACCAGCACCAGCCTCGCCGGACGCGCGTGCTTGCCGATCTCCGCCGCGACGGCGTCCCGCGCGTGCTCGAGCTGCTCCGCTTCGCTGCGCCGCAGCGCCTCTCCCCGCACGGCGACGATGACGGACGCCTCGCCCCAGCGATCGTCCTCGACGCCGACGACGACGGCCGACGTCAGCCCAGGAACGCGGCGCACGATCTGCTCGACGCGGTCGAGTGACACGTTGATCCCCCCGGAGACGATCACGTTGTCCGCGCGGCCGTGCACACGGACGATCCCGTCCTCGACGAAGCCGAGATCGCCCGTGCGATACCAGCGGATGCCCCGCTCGTCCCGCTCGAATGTCAGATCCGTGAGCGTCGGATCGCCGAGATAGCCGTCGGCGAGCATGGGACCGGCGATGCGCAGCTCCCCGTCGACCGCTCGGACGTTGACGGTGTCGAGCGGGATGCCGTCGTACACGCACCCGCCGCTCGTCTCGGTCGAGCCGTACGTGCGCACGAGGTGGACCCCGGCATCCGCGGCCTGTTCGCGCAGGACCTCGGGCAGCGCCTGGCCACCCACCAGGATCGCGCGGTACACCTGCAGCGCCGCGCGCACCCCCGGCTCGTCGATCGCGGCGAGCAGTGCGGCGACCTGAGCGGGGACCAGGGAGGTGTACAGCTGATCGGCAGCATCCGCGCGCAGGTTGGTCAGCGTCGCCTCGGCGAACGCCGTCGGCGAGAACGCGCCGGAGAGCACGACCGGCTCCGTACCGGCGAGGATCGAGCGGACGAGCACCTGCAGACCCGCGACGTACCCGCCCGGCAACGCCAGCAGCCACCTGCCCTCGCCGACGCGTGCGGCTGTCGCCTCGGCACCGGCGCGCAGCGCCTCCCCGCTGAGCACGACCCGCTTCGGAATGCCGGTCGACCCGGATGTCCCGATGACGACCGCTGTGCCGTCCGGGGCCGCCTCCGGCTGGTCGCCCAGCATCCCGAGCCCGAGCGCCGGGCCGCCGTCGAGCGCGCGGCGCAGCTGCTCGGTCAGGACGGCGGGATCGTCCGCGGAGGTGGGCACCAGGCGTGTCATGCGTCGGCGCTCAGCAGTGCCTGTGGGAGCCGGAGCTCAGAAGTGCCATGGGAACGAGCTCCAGTCCGGGTCGCGCTTCTCGAGGAACGAGTCGCGCCCCTCGACGGCCTCATCGGTCCCGTACGCGAGGCGGGTGGCCTCACCGGCGAACACCTGCTGGCCGACGAGCCCGTCATCGACCGCGTTGAACGCGAACTTCAGCATCCGGATCGCCGTGGGCGACTTGGTGAGGACGGTCCGCGCCATGGTCAGCGCCTCGCGTTCGAGTTCGGCATGCGGCACGACACGGTTGACGGCGCCCATCTCGTAGGCGCGCTGCGCCGAGTACTCCTCGGCGAGGAAGAACACCTCGCGGGCGAACTTCTGCCCGGTCTGACGGGCCATGTACGCGGAGCCGTAGCCGGCGTCGAACGAGCCGACATCCGCATCCGTCTGCTTGAACTTCGCCTGCTCGGCCGATGCGATCGTCAGGTCGCACACCACGTGCAGCGAGTGCCCTCCTCCGGCAGCCCACCCGGGGACCACGGCGATGACGACCTTCGGCATGAACCGGATCAGGCGCTGGACCTCGAGGATGTGCAGGCGGCCGGCACGGGCCGGGTCCGCCACGACGGCCTCGTCGTCGGAGTACTTGTACCCGTCGCGGCCGCGGATGCGCTGGTCGCCGCCGGAGCAGAACGCCCAGCCGCCGTCCTTCGGGCTGGGTCCGTTCCCGGTGAGCAGCACTGCGCCGACCTTCGGGTCCTGCCGTGCGATGTCCAGCGCCCGGTACAACTCATCGACCGTGTGCGGCCGGAAGGCGTTGCGCACCTCCGGCCGGTTGAACGCGATGCGCGCGACCCCGCCGTCCACCGAGACGTGCGCGGTGATGTCGGTGTACGCCTCGGCCCCCGGGGCGAGCGTCCACTCGGCAGGGTCGAAGAGGTCGGAGACGAATGCGTTGGCCACGTATAAGAGCATATTCCGCCGCGCGCACTTCCCCGAGGGCCACTCGGCCACCGGGGAAGTGCGGTGATCAGACGCGGACGGCGCGGTTCGCCCGCCCGGCCCTGCGCCAGCCGTCGACGATGTCCCACACGACACCGGCACCGACGCCGAATCCGAGCAGCACGGCGAGGATGCGGAAGATCCCGCCGTTCTCGGCCGCTCCGGCGTCACCCGCTGCGAAGCCGTCGCCACCGGCATCCGCGACGAAGGCCAGGAACTCCGGGTTCACGAGTTCGCCCCGAAGCAGCAGCACCAGGACCCAGGCCGCGAACGCCAGCGCGAGGACCGTGTTCAGCACGGCGAGCGTCGTCGTCCAGCGGCGCCGACGGAACAGCACGATCGCGAAGACCGCCTCCAGGACGATGAGCGCGAACAGAGCGCCGATCCACCACGGCCACAGCTGCGGATTGAGGATCGGGATCGGGGCGCCGCCCGTCGGGAAGAACCCGCGGAGGCTGTCCCACACCACGGCGATGGCCGCGATGCCGAGGAACACCAGCGAGGCGATCAGCTCACTGCGCCCTGCCCCGTCCTGCTGGACCTCTGGGAGCTGATCGACGTCCCACTTCATCCCGGTGTCGGCTCCGGTGCGCTCCAGCACGACGAAGACCAGTGTGGTCCAGAAGGTCAGGTGCACGATGACCTGCATCCCGACCGAGACGGCCTGGCCGATCGTCTCACCGACGCCAGCCCCCGAGAGGAGCAGTCCGAGCGTGACGCCGCCGACGGCGCAGACCGGCACGATCCACAGCAGCAGTTTGAGCAGGCGCCACCAGGTGAGGTAGTACTTCGGGCCGATCAGATGCAGCGGACGGTCCGCGTAGCCCGCGGCGAGGATGCCGGGGTCGCCGAGTTCGGTGAGAACGGCCCGCTCGGCATCCGCCGGCGTCTCGCCCTGCTCGACGCGTGCCTCGACGGCATCGGCGATGGAGGCCTCCAGCTCGGCGCGGACGTCGTTCTGCGTCTCTGGTGCGAGGCTGCGGATCGTGGCCGAGATGTAGCGTTCGGTCAGTGTGGCGGTCATGTCAGTGCTCCTCTTCGGTGAGCGAGGCGATCGACTCGGTGAGCGAGCGCCATTCCGTGGTCAAAGTGTCGGCGAGACGGATGCCGGCGTCGGAGGTCCGGTAGAACTTGCGCGGCCTCGCCTCCTCGGTGTTCCACTCGCTGGTGAGGTACCCCTGCTTCTCCAGCCTCCGCAGCAGCGGGTACAGGGTGTTGGCATCGGTGCTGAAGCCGTGCCCGTCGAGCTGCTCGAGCAGGCTGTAGCCGTACCCGGCGCCTCGAAGCAGCTGCAGGCAGGCGAGCACGATCGTGCCGCGCCGCAGCTCCTGCAGATGTGTGTCGAACGTCTCGTCCATGTCGATCACATTACTGTGCGTCACACACCATTGTCAATCACACATCGATGTTCCGGTGCGAGAAGTACGGTGGGGGGATGCCAGGACCGCTGACGATCTCCGGGATCGACCCGTTCGACGACTCCGCCTATGACGCCTGGTGGGAGGCGTACGCCGCCGCGCGCCGCGTCGACATGGGCGAGAACGCCGTGATCTGGTCGCGCGACGAGAGCCGCGCCGAGCTGCAGCAGCCCTCCGCGACGACCGAGCGACGCGCCTTCGTCGCCCTCGAGAACGGCGTCGTGGTCGGTTCCGCGTCGCTCGGGCTCTCCCTGAAGGACAACCTGCACGTGGCGGGGATCGGCGTGAACGTGCCGCCGGAGCATCGCCGACAGGGCGTCGGGTCGGCCCTGCTCGCGCACGTGGAGGCGGAGGCCGCGGCCGCGGGGCGCACGACACTGCGGGCGGACATCTTCTGGCCGGCATCCGCTCCTGCCGACGGCGCCGGCGAGCCGGGCCGCGAGTTCGCCAGACGGCATGGATTCGCCGTCGCACTCGGCGACCTCCAGGGGCGCCTGGATCTGCCGATCGCGGATGCCGTGATCGACGAGCTGCTGTCCGAAGCGCCGGCCACCGGGTATGAGATCCGCAGCTGGATCGGCCCCGCCCCCGAGGACCTCGTGGCGCAGTGGGCGGCCTTGGATGCCTCGCTCGACACCGAGGCGCCCACCGGCGACCTGGACATCGAAGCCGCCTCCGCCGACGTCGCGGACTTCCGCGCCGACGAGGAGCTGGTTTCGCGGCAGGGGCGCACGTCGTTCGGCGCCGTCGCGATCGCGGCGGACGGACGCGTCGCCGCGTACACGCAGATCGTCGTGTCTCGCGACGACGGCAACGCGTACCAATGGGGGACGCTCGTGCGCCGCGAGGATCGGGGCCGACGGCTCGGGCTGCGGGTCAAGCTGGAGAACCTGCGGATGCTGCAGCGGCACTCCCCCGCCACCACCCGCATCTACACGTTCAACGCGGACTCGAACACGCACATGCTCGCCGTGAACGCGCGACTCGGCTTCCGCACGACGGCCCGCATGGCCGAGCTGCAGAAGCGGCTGAGCTGAGCGACGATCCCGAGAAACCCGTTCGCGCGCGGGAAACCACGACCGCGGTGATTTCTCACGCCGGAAGTGGTTCCTCGCGGGCATGATGGGGTGATGACGCCGCCGCTCGCCGACATCCTCGCCACCGCCCGCGTGGTCGCGCTCCCCATGACGACCCGATTCCGCGGCGTCGACGTGCGGGAGGCGCTGCTGTTCGAAGGCCCGGAAGGCTGGGCGGAGTTCTCCCCCTTCGTCGAGTACTCCGATGCCGAGGCATCCGTCTGGCTCGCCGGAGCGATCGACTTCGGTTGGACGCCGCAACCGGCGCCGCTCCGTTCCCGCATCGGCGTGAACGCGACGGTGCCCGCGGTGCCGCCCGGGCAGGTCGACGCCGTTCTGGCGCGTTTTCCTGGATGCCGCACCGCCAAGGTGAAGGTCGCCGAGCCGGGGCAGCTCCTCGCCGACGACGTCGCGCGGGTCCGCGCCGTGCGCGAGGCGATGGGGCCGGAGGGTCGGATCCGGATCGACGCGAACGGCGCGTGGAACGTCGACGAGGCGGAGCACGCGATCCACGCACTGGCCGAATTCGACCTCGAGTACGTCGAGCAGCCGTGCGCGAGTGTCGACGAACTCGCCGAGCTGCGCACGCGCGTGAACTACATGGGCATCCCGATCGCCGCGGACGAGAGCGTGCGCAAGGCATCCGATCCCCTGGCGGTCGCACGCGCCGGCGCGGCGGATCTGCTCGTGATCAAGGCGCAACCGCTGGGCGGCATCCCCCGCGCGCTCGACATCGTGGCCGAAGCCGGGCTGCCCGCGATCGTCTCCAGCGCGCTGGACACCGCGATCGGCCTGGCGCAGGGCGCCATGCTGGCGGCATCCCTCCCCGAACTGGAGTACGACTGCGGGCTCGGCACCGGCGCGCTGTTCGCGGAGGACGTCGCCGATCTGCGCCCGCAGCGCGGCGAGATCCCGGTGGGCCGGCTCAGCCCGGATGTCGAACGTCTCGAGCGGCTCGCCGCCTCGCCGGAGCGCACGCAGTGGTGGATCGAACGCCTGACTCGGTGCCACGCGCTTCTGGTCGCCTCCGGCTGAGCGCGGGGACCGTCACTGCGCGGGGGCGATGATGAGGTCGACGAGCTGCCCCAGCGCCTCGGCTCCGACGCGGTGCAGGCGTTCGCCGTCCAGCCCGTCGAGCGCGGCGCGAGCCATGCATCCCTCCCACTGGATCATCAGCATCCGCGCGGCTGCGGGCACGTCGATCCGCAGCGCGAAGAGCCCGGTGTCGATGAGCCCCTGGATGATGCTCTCGATGCTCGCGACCATGGCGCGGTCCTGCTCGAGGTAGGCCCGTCCGAACGCCTCATCGCGCAGCGCGCGGATGCGGATCTCGCTCATCATGAGCACGCCGAGCCGGTCGTCGAGGCCGGAGTCCATGATGCGCTGCACGAGTGCGGTCGGGTCGGCGTCGCCGGCGAGGACGCCGGATGCGACGAACTCGTCGATGCGGCCGCGTACCGAGGCCAGCCGCTGCTCGGCGACGGATGAGGCGAGCGCGAGGAACAGCTGATCCTTGGACTCGAAGTTCGAGTAGAAGGCTCCACGGGTGAAGCCGGCGCGCTCGCAGATCGCCTCGACACTGGCCCCCTCGAGGCCGACCTCCGCGAACACCTGCGCCGCTGCTTCGAGCAGGCGCGCCCTGGTGTTCTCGCGGCGCCTGGTCACCGGAATCGTCATCGAACCCTCCTTGCTCCCACTCTCACATCACGCGCACAGTTTCGCACCGTCGACTCACCGTAGGATACAGAGTTGTATCGGATACATTCGTGTATCCAATCCGCGCCGGCCCCACGGAGGATCCTCGTGTCCACACTCCTGTCGTCCCTCGGACGCTGGTCGTTCCGCCACCCCTGGCGGGTGCTCGTCTCCTGGCTTCTGGTCCTGGGCATCGCCGGCGGCGGCGCGCTCGTACTGGGCACCGGAACCGATAACACGTTCTCGATCCCCGGCACCGAATCCCAGGCCGGACTCGAGCAGCTCTCGCGCTCGTTCCCCCAGGTGAGCGGCACGAACGCGCAGTTCATCGTCGTGGCGGCCGACGGCGACAGCATCACCGACGACGCCTACCGGACCGAGATCGAGGATGCCGTCGCCGAGCTCGAGGATCTCGACGGCGTGCTCGCGGCGACCTCCCCGTACGACGAGATGGTCGACGGGATGATCAACGAGGACGAGACCGCCGCGATCGTCCAGCTGCAGTTCGACGGCCAGTCCACCGATGTGTCGGCCGAGACCAAGGACGAGCTCTCCTCGGTCGTCGACGACCTGTCCTCCGCCCTGCCGGACGGCAGCGAGTCCGCACTCGGCGGCGACCTGTTCGCGACGTCGATCCCCGGCGTCACGATCACCGAGGCGATCGGACTGCTCATCGCCCTGATCGTGCTCATCGTCACCTTCCGCTCCTTCGCCCTCGCCGGCCTGCCGCTCGCCACGGCGATCCTGGGCGTCGGGATCTCGATGGCCGGCATCTTCGCGGCCACCGCTTTCGCGCCGGTGTCCTCGACCACGCCGCTGCTCGCACTCATGCTCGGCCTCGCCGTGGGCATCGACTACGCGCTGTTCATCATGGCCAGACACCAGGACCAGGTGCGGGAGGGCGTTGGCCCCGAGGAATCCGCGGCGCGCGCGGTCGGCACCGCCGGCTCCGCCGTCGTGTTCGCCGGCATCACGGTGCTCATCGCGCTGATCGGGCTCGGCTTCGCGGGCATCCCGTTCCTGACCACGATGGGTATCGCGGCATCCGTCGCCGTCGCGATCGCCGTGGCCATCGCCGTGACCCTGACGCCCGCTCTGCTCGGCTTCATGAAGGGCCGTGTGATCGGCTGGAAGCGCAAGCCCCGCCCGGCGAAGACGACAGGAGAACTGCGCCGCTCCTTCAGCCAGCGCTGGGTCGGCGGCATCACGAAGCGTCCGATCCTCACCTCCCTCGCCGTGATCGTCGGCCTCGGCGTCATCGCGATCCCCGCCCTGAGCCTGAACCTCGCGCTGCCCAACGCGGGCGTGCTGCCGAAGGACTCCGAGGCGCGGCAGAGCTATGACCTCGTCGCGGAGGAATTCGGCCCCGGCTTCAACGGCCCGCTCATCGTCACCGGCACGATCGTCACCTCGAACGACCCGCTCACGCTCATGGAGGACCTGGGCGATGCCGTCGCGGAGATCGACGGCGTGAAGGAGGTCGCCCTCGCGACGCCGAACGAGACGGCGGACACCGGCATCGTGCAGGTGATCCCGGAGACGGCCCCCGACGACCCAGCCACCAGCGAGCTGGTGCGCGAGCTGCGCTCGCATCACGACGAGTGGCTGGACGAGTTCGGCATCGATGTGAAGGTCACCGGCTTCACCGCCGTCGCGATCGACATCTCCGACCAGCTCGGCGCCGCGCTTCTTCCCTTCGGGATCTTCGTGATCGGGTTGTCGCTGATCCTGTTGACGATCGTGTTCCGCTCGCTGTGGGTGCCGATCACGGCCGCGCTCGGATACTTGCTGTCGATCATCGCCGCGTTCGGCGTCGTGGGTGCGGTGTTCGAATGGGGCTGGTTCGCCGATGCGCTGCATGTGGCCAAGGTGGGCCCGATCATCAGCTTCATGCCGATCGTGCTGATGGGCGTGCTGTTCGGCCTCGCGATGGACTATCAGGTCTTCCTGGTCTCCCGCATGCGCGAGGACTTCGTGCACGACAAGGCATCGAAGAGCGCGGACCGCGCAGAGCGCAGGGATGCCGCGATCCGCGCCGTGCGCACCGGCTTCAGCGGTTCGGCCAAGGTCGTCACCGCTGCGGGGCTCATCATGTTCGCCGTGTTCGTCGCGTTCGTCCCCGAAGGGGATTCTTCGCTCAAGCCGATCGCTCTCGGCCTCGCCGCGGGCATCGCGATCGACGCCTTCCTCGTGCGGATGACGCTGATCCCGGCGCTCATGGCCATCCTCGGCCAGCGCGCGTGGGAGCTGCCGCGCTGGTTGGAGCGGATCCTGCCCAGCGTCGACATCGAGGGCGAAGCCGTGGAACGCGAACGGCACCTGGCCTCGTGGCCGGGCGATGACTCCATCGTCGCCGCCGACGATCTCTCGCTCGTGGCCGATGCGCCCGTCGTCGAAGACGTCACGCTGCGTGTCGGTCCCGGCGAAGCGCTGGTCGCGACGGCCCCGGATGCCCGGGTGCGCCGCGCCCTCGCTCTCGCCGTCGCGGGACGCATCGCCCCCGACGGCGGGCGCCTGCGGGTCGCCGGGCACCTGCTGCCCGGCCGTGCAGCCTGGGTGCGCGCGCATGTCGGCTGCGTCCTCGTCGACGACGCGGACGCAGCACTCACCGATCTGCGCGAGGCATTGCGCGGTCGCTCCGAGCTCGTCGTGATCGACGGCATCGACCTGCTGGGCGGCGCGCAGCGCGATCAGGCGACGGCGATGCTGCGGGATGCCGCGGCATCCCGATCCCTGGCCGTGTTCGCCACCGCATCCGACGCGTACGTCGCCCGAGCGATCCTGGCGGATGCCGGATGGCCGGATGCCGACGTCCTCGACACACGCCTCCCCCGCCGCACCGAGACCACCGAGGTGACCGCATGACCCTCTCCATCGAACGGACCGGATCCTCCCGCAGGTCGCGCACCTGGCTGACGGTGCTGGGCGTACTGCTGCTGCCCGCGATCATCGGCGGTGTGCTGGTGGCCGCGCTGCAGAACCCGACCGAGCGCCTCGACACGATGACCGCCGCGGTCGTGAACCTCGACGAGCCGGTGACCATCGACGGCCAGTACACGCCGCTGGGCCGTCAGCTCACCGCCGGGCTGGTCGAGGGATCGGACGAGCTGGATTCCAACCTCACCTGGGTCCTCTCCAACGAGGACGACGCCGCCGAGGGGCTGGCCGACGGCAGCTACCAGGCCGTCATCACGATCCCGGAGAACTTCTCCGAGGCGGCGACCTCGTCCGGACAGGCCATCGCCGCGGGCGGCGGCGAAGCGGAGCAGGCGACGATCACCGTCGCCACGCCTGAGGACGGACGCGTGGCGGACGACCTCATCACCTCGCAGATCGCGGCGGCCGCCACATCGACGATGGGCACGATGCTCAGCGAAGCCACCATGGAGAACGTGCTGGTCGGTTTCACCACCCTGGGTGAGCAGATCGGCGAGGCCGCCGACGGCGCGACGCAGCTCGCCGACGGCGCGAGCCAGGCCGCGGACGGCGCTTCGGCGCTGCCGGACGGCGCGACCCAGCTCGCGGACGGCGTGACCCAGTTGGGTGATGGCGCATCGCAGCTCGGCGACGGCGCGAGTGAGATCTCGGACGGTGCCAGCCAGCTCGCGGACGGCGCGACCCAGCTGGGCGGCGGCGCGGGGTCGCTCGCGAACGGCCTGGACACGATCGCGACCAAGACGCGGGAAGCCGGAGCGGGCGCAGGGACGCTGGGTCAGGGTCTGATCGCCGGAGCGAACGCGGCGACTGCGCCGGACGGAAAGCTGAACCAGCTGGTCGGTCTGGCCGGTTTGGTCTCCTCCGAGACCGCGACAACGGCGACATCGATCGAAACGGCCGCGACCGAGATCGGCGACGTCTCGACGGCACTGGACGACCTCGTCGCGCAGTGCGCGATCGCGGCCCCGTCCGACCCTGCGTTCTGCACGCAGCTCACCACGGCCGCAACGCAGGCGGAGTCGGCTGCTGCGAAGGCTGACGAAGCTCAGACGGCCGCTCAGACGGCGTCCGGGTACGCAACCTCTCTCAAGACGGGAGTGGAGGCGCTGCCGCAGGAGATCTCCACTCAGCTCACCGACGCGGGCAACGCAGCCGTCGCTCTCGGCAACGGGTTGAACCAGCTCGCGGGCGGCGTGGACCAGTCCGCAGACGGTGCCCGCGATCTCGCGTCGGGTGCGCTCGGACTCGGCTCCGGAGCAGCGGGTCTCGGAGAGGGCGCCGGGCAGCTGGCCAGCGGCGCGGACGAGCTGAGCTCGGGTGCCGGCCAACTCGGAACGGGCGCATCCCAGCTCGCCGACGGAGCGACCGAGCTCGCCGATGGGCTCGGAGAACTCGCGACGGGTACGGACGAGCTCGCCGGAGGACTGGGCACGGCCGTCGAGTCGCTCCCGTCGTTCACGGAGGACGAGTCGTCCTCGCTGGCGTCTGTCATCGCCGACCCTGTCTCGTCCGACACCGGCGCCTCGACGATCTTCGGTCCGACGGCGATCCCATTGCTCGCCGCCGTGGTGCTGTGGTTCGGCGGACTGGCGACCTTCCTCGTGCTGCGTCCACACACCGCGCGGACGCTCACGTCTCGCCGCCCGTCGATCGCGCTCGCGCTCCGCGCCTTCGCGCCGGCAGCGCTCATCGGCGCCGGCCAGGGTGTGCTGGTGTCGATCATCGTCCAGATCGTGGCGCAGTACGATGCCGCCGACTGGTGGGCGTTCGCCGGCACCGCCGTGCTGGCGGGTGTCTCGTTCGCCGCGGTGAACCAGGCGCTGGTGGCGGTGCTGGGCGGCGCAGGCCGTTGGATCAGTGCTCTCGTCGGCGTCCTCGCCATCGCGACCGGACTCATCTCGACGGTGCCCGCGTGGCTCGCATCGCTCGGGGCCAGCCTCCCGACACAGGCCGCGTTCACCGGGCTGATCAGCGCGAACGGAGCCGCCGTCGCCTCGCTGATCGTGTGGGGCGTGCTGGCGCTCGGCGTCACGACGCTCGCCGTCGCGCTGCGACGGACGACGTCCGCGAAGGCGGTCCTCGCCGTCTGACCTCCCGCGCGCGGGAGGGAAGACAGATGTCGGCTCCAGGCTCTGAGAACCGGCATCTGTCTTCCATCCCGGTGACGGGGTGAAGGCCGATAAGCTCGATCGATGCGCCGTCCGTTCATGAGCACACCCGCCCAGCTCGCTTCGCTGGAGGGGCAGCAGTACCTCGTGCTGCGCCCCGGCGGGATCGTCGCGGACACCTACCGCGCCGTGCAGGCGCAGGCGCTCGACGACGTCCACGACACCGTGACCCATCCGCACACCGGCCACGTCACCCTGCGGGGCCTCTACGAGCCGGAACGGCGTCACCTCCTGCGCGATCTGATCCGCGAGTGGGCCGCCGACCAGCATCCGATCGAACTGACCGCAGAGGCGGTCGACGTCTTTCCCGCGCCGTGGCAGATCGTCATCCTCCGGCTCGCCCGCACGCCCGCACTCGTGAACGCGTACGCGAGTCTGACGACTGCGCTCGACGCCACGGACTTCCGCCGTCTCGGCGAGCTCTCCCTCGAGGAATGGACCTTCCACCTGTCAGTCGTCTACGGCCGCCATCTCGACGACGGCGCCTGGTCTGAGCTCGAACGCGCATCACTGCGCGACCTGCCCGCAGGCGTGACCGAGACGGTGTCCGAAGTCGAGTTCGTCTGGTACGAGAACGGTGCCGAGCACTCCGAGGTCATCCCGCTGGGGTGAACCGGCGGGACGACCTCACCCGATCACCGGTTCGCAGCGAACGATCGCGCCGATTCCAGCAGCAGCCGAGCACCGAATCCGGTGGCACCGGCCGACCGCCAGGAGTCGTCCTTCTCGGTCTGCATGGTTCCGGCGATATCGAGGTGCGCCCACGGTGTCGTCCCCACGAAGTGCGCGAGGAACAGTGCCGCCGTCGTGGCGCCGGCGAAGGGTCCCCCGAGGTTCGCGATGTCGGCGATGTCCGAGTCGAGCTGCTTGCGGTACTTCTTCTCCAGAGGCAGCTGCCAGACGGGCTCGTCTGTCGCCGCCGAGGCCGCGCGGACGAGGTCGACCATCGACTGATCGTTGCCGAAGACCGGTGCTGTCGCCGCCCCGAGCGACACGAGTGCCGCTCCGGTCAGGGTCGCGATGTCGATGATCGCGTCGACCCCCTCCTCGTTCGCGAGCACGAGGGCGTCGCTCATCACGAGCCGCCCCTCGGCGTCGGTGTTCTTGACCTCGATCGTGGTGCCGCCGCGCGCGGTGAGCACATCGCCGAGCTTGTACGCGGTGCCGGACGGCATGTTGTCCGTGCACATCAGCCACCCCGTCACCTTCGCGTCGCCACCCGCGTCGCGAAGCGCCGTGAAGGCGCCGAGCACGGCCGCGGCGCCGCCCATGTCCATCTTCATCAGCAGGTGCATCGGGTCGCTCGGCTTGAGGCTGATGCCGCCCGAGTCGTACATGATGCCCTTGCCGACGAGGCCGAGATGGCCGGACGGGTCGCCCGACGGCGTGTAGACGAGCTTGATCATGCGGGGTTCCTCGGTCGAGCCCTGATTGACCCCGAGCAGCCCGCCGCAGCCGAGATCGATGAGCGCCTGCCTGTCGAACAACTCGACCTCGAAGCCGAACCGTCCGCCGAGCTCGACCGCGATCTCACCCATATCGGTCGCGGTCAGATGCCCCGGCGGGGTGTTGGCCAGGTCGCGGGCGACGATCGTCGCGCGAGCGGACACGACGCCCTGCTCCACCGCATCCGTGGCATCGGCGGCACCCGGGACGTCGATCGTGAGCTCTGCGAGGTCGACGTGCGTGCTGACGTTCGACAGCACCGTGTAGCGGTACCTCGCGAGCAGCGCGCCTTCGACGAGAGCGCGGACCGCCTCCTCCGGTGCGATCGCGTTCGGCGCCTCCATCCGGATCGCGATCCGCGCCCGCCGGGTCGCGGTCCGGACGACGCCGGCAGCGGCGTCGCGCAGCACCGACGAGGAGACGTCGTCGCGGGGGCCGAGCCCCACGACGACGAGGTCGGGTGAGCCGTGCCGCGGCAGCAGCAGGGACGTTCCCGTATCTCCCGTGAATCCTGCATCCGTCAGGTCGTCACGCCCGAGACCGAGGCTCTCCGGCACATCGCCATCGCTGTGGACGCCGATGCCGATCGCCTCGGCATCCGATGACGATCCGAGCTCGACGCGCGTCGCGGCGAGCGCATCGAGGCCTGGGACGGTGCGGAAGTCAGCCGGGATCAGTTTGTTCGGGCTACGGGTCATGGTGGTGCTCCTTCGGTCGGATCGGAAAGCGTCAGCCGGCGATGTCCACCGGCGAGCCGGGCCCCCAGGGGATGCCGAGCAGGAACCAGACCACGTAGAGGGCGGTCCAGGCCAGCAGCATCCACACCGCGTACGGGATCATCAACGCGATGATCGTGCCGATGCCCGCATCCTTCTTGTAGCGCTGGGCGACCGTGACCATGAACGGCAGATAGACCATGAGCGGCGTCAGTACGTTCACCGGGGAGTCGCCGACGCGGTAGGCGGCCAGCAGCGTCTGCGGTGCGACGTCGAGCGAGGCGAAGATCGGGATGAACACCGGCGCGAAGATCACCCACTTGGGTACAAGGCCGGGAAGGATGAAGTCGAGGATCACGATCACGACGATGAACGCGAGCAGGAGCACGATCGCAGGAACGCTCGCCTGCTCGAGCAGCTCGGCTGCCGAGATGGCAGCCACGGTCGGCAGGTTCGTCCAGTTGAACAGGGCGATGAACTGCGCGATCATCAGGAACATCACCAGCAGTCCACCCAGCGTGCCGAAGGTCTTCGCGATCGCACCGACCGCGGCATCGCCTCCGCGCAGCGTCTTCGCGCCTGCCCCGTATGCGACGCCGCACACCAGGAACGCGAGCGAGATGATGAAGACGAGGCTCGCCATGAACGGCGTCGTCCCGATGATGTCGCCGGTCTCGGGATCGCGCAGCGGCGCCCCAGGGGGAAGCGTGAGCGCGAGGATCACGACGACGAATCCGAGCAGCGCCCAGAAGGAGAATTTCAGGCCCCTCGCCTCGGCGTCGTGATCGATGTCCTCCGCGTCATCGGCGATGGTCATCTCGGTGCGATCGTAGCCGCCCAGCCGCTTCTCGGTGACGAACATCGTCACCAGCAGCGCGACGGCGGTGAGCAGGAAGGTCGAAACGATCCCGAAGTAGAAGTTCTGGGTCACCTCGATCGGCTCCATACCGGCCGAGACGAGGACTTCGTTCGTGACCTCGGTGAGCATGCTGTCGCTCGGCGTGATGAGCAGGTTCGCGCCGAACGCCGCGCCGACTCCGGCGAACGCCGCGGCCAGTCCGGCCAGCGGATGCCGTCCGACGGTCAGGAACGCGGCGGCGGCGAGCGGGACGAGGATCAGGTAGCCGGCATCCGTCGCGACCGATGAGAGAACGCCGACGAAGATGAGGATCGCCGCGATCAGACGCCGCGGCGCCACCTTGACGACACGGCGGATGAGCGCTCCCATGAGCCCCGCGTGCTCGGCGACGCCGACGCCCGCCATCGCGATGAGCACGACGGCGACGACGCCGAAGCTCGCGAAGTTGTCGACGAAGGAGGAGAAGAAGAACCTGATGCCCTCGACGGAGATGAGGTTGCGCACCTCGAAGGTGCGCTCCTCGATCGTGTAGTCCGGAATCACCGCCGGCTGCCCCGTCGTGGTGTCGTACACCGTCCAGCCACCGCCGAACTGCTCGTTCAGCTGCGTGAGCTTGTCCTGCGGCCCCGGGATGACGACCTCGTCGGTGACCGAGACGCCGACCCACGCGAGGATCGCCGAGAGGACGGCGATGAGGCCGATCAGATAGACGAACATGATCGTCGGATTCGGCACCTTGTTGCCGACCTTCTCGATCCAGTTCAGGAATCCCTTGTTCGCCGTATCCGGGGCATTCGCCGCCGTCGCTTCAGACATGGCACTCATCCTGTCGATCCGGCGACGCCTCGTGCAAGCCTTTCGACGAAACAGGTGCGGCCGCGCGGCGCGCGGTCCTATGTTTGACGCAATGGACCCGATCATCGCCACCCTCGTGATCCTGCTGTGCGCAGTGATCGCGTTCGTGTCGAACCGGATTCCGCTCGGAGTGGTGGCGGTCGGAGTCTCGATCGCGCTCTACCTGACCGGTGTATTGGACCTGAACAGCGCCCTGGCCGGGTTCGGGGATCCGACCGTGCTGTTCATCGCCGCCCTGTTCGTGGTGAGCGAGGCGCTGGAGTCGACCGGGATCGTCGCGTGGGCCGGTCAGGAGGTGATCGCCCGCACCGGGACGAGTCGGCGACCGCTGCTGCTGACGATCGGTCTGCTCACCGCGGCGCTCACGGCCGTCATCAGCGTCAACGGCTCCGTCGCTGCCCTCCTGCCGCTCGTGGTCGTCGTCGCCGCGCGCGCCGGCATCCGACCGTCGCAGATGCTGATGCCGCTCGCGTTCTCCGCCCACGCCGGCTCCCTGCTCGCCCTCACCGGAACTCCGCTGAACATCATCGTCTCCGGACTGGCGGACGACAACGGCGGTCGCGAGTTCGGTTTCTTCGAGTTCGCCCTCGCCGGACTCCCGCTCGTCGTCGGCACGCTGGCGATCATCCTGCTGTTCGGTTCACGACTGCTCCCCGATCGCACCCCGGCGTCCGCGCCCGTCGACCTGGAGCAGCTGGCGTCGGCGCTTCGCGCGGACTACGCGATCTCGCCCGACCGTGAGCTGATGTCGCGCTCACGGGGGGTGGCCGAAGTGGTGGTTCCGCCGCGCTCCTCGCTGATCGGGCTGCATGTCTTCCCCGGCATGACGACGCCGAGCGGAGACCTCGTGGTGCTGGGCGTCCGCCGCGGCACCGAGGCCCTGGACGAATCGGGAACGGACCTGCGAGCCGGTGACGCCCTGCTGCTCGACGGTTCCTGGGACGACCTGCAGCGGCACACCGCGCAACGCGACGAGGTGCTCGTGGTCGAGGCTCCGCTGACCTTGCGGCGCTCGGTGCCGCTCGGAGTCGGCGCCAAGCGCACGATCGTGATCCTCGCGGCGATGATCGTCCTGCTCGCGACGGGCATCGTTCCCGCGGCCATCGCCGGGCTGCTCGCCGCCGGCGCACTGATCCTCACCCGCGTCGTGTCGATGACCCGCGCGTATCACGCGATCTCGTGGACGACCGTGATCCTCGTCGCCGGCATGATCCCGATGTCGACCGCGTTCCAGGAGACCGGTACGGCGCAGCTCATCGCGGATGCTCTGCAGAACGTGCTCGGCGACTCGGGGCCGCAGGTCGCCGTCGCGGTGGTCGTGCTGATCACGCTGATCCTCGGTCAGCTCATCAGCAACACCGCGACCGTCCTCATCGTCGCTCCCGTCGCGATCGCCATGGCCGGTGCGATGGAGGTCTCCGTGATGCCCTTCATGATGGCGCTCACGGTCGCCGGCGCCGCGGCGCTCCTGACGCCCGTGGCGACGCCCGCGAACCTCATGGTCATGGAGCCCGGGGGCTATCGCTTCGGCGATTACGCACGCCTCGGCCTGCCGCTGATGGCGCTGTACTTCGTCGTCGCGGTGTTCTACGTGCCGCTGATCTGGCCGTTCTAGGTCCTTTGGCGTCGAGCGATCCCCGCTCGGTGAGCGGGAGCGTTCCTCAGCTCAGGCCGGAGTACGCGTGCAGGCCCTTGAAGAAGACGTTCACGATCGTGAAGTTGAAGATCACCGCGGCGAAGCCGACGATCGACAGCCAGGCCGACGGGCTTCCGCGCCATCCGCGGGTCGCGCGGGCGTGGATGTAGCCGGCGTAGAGCACCCAGATGATGAACGTCCAGGTCTCCTTGACGTCGAAGCCCCAGTAGCGGCCCCAGGCATCCTGGGCCCAGATGGCACCGGCGATGAGGGTGAACGTCCAGAGGATGAAGCCGATGATCGCGAACCGGTAGGCCAGCGCCTCCAGGCGCTCCGCCGTGGGCAGGGTCGAGAGGAAGCGCGGACCGGTCTTCTCCGCCTGCTCCACGATCCTGCGCTCGCGCCGAGCCTGCAGCAGCTGCAGCACCGAGAGCGAGCAGGCCAGCGCCAGGAAGGCGGTGGCGAGCGAGGCGACGAACACGTGGATGACGAGCCACACGCTCTTGAGCGGGTCCATCAGCGGCACGACCTCGACGTAGAAATTCGTTGCCGCCAGGCCCAGCAGCACGACGACGAGTCCGATGATGAACGTGCCGAGATAACGGAGATCGATCCGCGTGAGCACGATGAGATACACCAGGACGATCAGTGCCGTGCCGATCATCGCGAACTCGTACAGGTTCGCCCACGGCACGCGCGACGCCGCGATGCCGCGCATGACCAGGGCCGCGACGTGGAACAGGAACGCGAGGACGGTCAGTGCCGTCCCGATGCGCGCCATGACGTTGCGCGGCTTCTTGGGCGCCCCGGAGCCGGATGCTGCGGCCGCAGCGCCTGCGGATCCGCCGCCTCCCGCGTGCACGAGCTCCCGCTCCTGCACCGCGGCCGCACCGGCCGACGACCGGGCGGCGAGGTCGAAGGCGTACGCGACGAACGCCGCAGCGTAGATCGCGATGGCTGTCCAGATGCACAGCAGCGAGTAGTCGTCGAGCGCCAGCGCTTCCATGGTGTCAGTCTACTTTCGGGTGTCGTTACGGGAATCGTCGAGCAGTCGTTCGTGCCCGGCGGCGAGATCTGCGACGGCCTTCGCGATCGTCGGGTCCTCACCGCGGGCGAGTCCTGCGTACTCCAAGTGGACCGCGCCGTCTGCGGCGGTCGCCTTGACCCACATGCGTCGCCGGGGCACGAACAGCGCGAGTCCGAGTCCGCCGAGCGCGAGCAGCGCGAACACGAGCACCCACACGGCGGAGGCGTCGTGGTGGATCTGCAGCGACGCGAACCGCTTGACCGACTGCGTGAAGTCGCCTTCGGCCGTTCCCTCCGGTGACTCGTCCTCGAAAGTCACTGTGCCGAGCCCGTTCGGCAGATCGGCGGTCTCTCCCGGCATGAGCTCGAGCGATGCGACGCCCGAGTCGCCGCCGGCGATCTCGGTGAGGTCCGTCGTGTCGAGCGTGTACACCGATCGCGGCGTCCCGTCATCGATGCCGAGGTCGCCCTGATAGACCCGCAGCGTCAGCAGCGGCGCGTAGGTGTCGCCGTAGATCGAGGTCAGGGCGCCGGAATCGAGTTCCCCCTGCGTCGGGTAGAAGAATCCGAGCATGCCCAGCTGCTCCGGCATCCCATCCGTCACCTTCACCACGCCGAGCGAGGTCATGTTGGTGTCCTGCGGCAGGAACTCGACTGAGTCGCGGAACACGACGGTGCCGTCCTGGTCGCGGACCGTGATCGTCGGCGCGTACCCGTTGCCGAGCAGGTAGATCTTGTCGCCGGAGACCTCCAGCGGATGGTTCACCCGCACGGAGCCGTCCCATTCGGAGCCGTCGGCGTCGCGCACGGACACGTTGGCGGAGAAGTCGCCCGCCTGCCCCGAGGCGTTGGAGCCGAACTCCTGGTAGGTGACGTCGAAGGAATCCAGAGTCATCGCGTACGGCGTCAGGGCCTCGTCGCCGACGAAGCGACCACGGTTCATCGAGTTGTAGTCGACGAGCGAGTTGACGAACGTCTCCCCCTCGACGACGACCTTCTGCCCGGTGTAGGCGAACCCGCCGCCGACGCCGACCGTGATGAGAACGCCGACCAGCGCCAGGTGGAACAGCAGGTTGCCGGTCTCGCGCCAGTAGCCGCGCTCGGCGGAGACGGAGAAGGTCTTTCCGGAGTCGTACCGCTCGACGCGGTATCCGAGCGCCTTGAGCTGCTTCTGGGCGACGTCGGCTGCACGGGATGCCTCGGCTTCCGCATCGGCCCCCTCGGCGACGTCACGGTCCACCTCGGTATGGTCGGCCAGGCGCTTCAGCCGCGCGGGCGTGCGCGGCGGCCGGGTGCCCAACGCCTTCGCGTGGTGCTTGATGCGCGGAATGACGCAGCCGACGAGGGAGGTGAACAGCAGCAGGTAGATCGCCGAGAACCACGGCGACAGGTACACGTCGAACATGCTCATCGCGTCGAGCACGGGGAACAGATCGGGGTTGTCTGCCTCCCACTGCGTCACACCGTTGGGGTCGGCCATGCGCTGCGGGAACACGGACCCGGGGATCGCGGCGATCGCGAGGATCAACAGGAGCACGAGCGCCGTGCGCATCGAGGTCAGCTGACGCCAGCCCCACCGCAGCCAGCCGACCAGGCCGAGCTTGGGCTGGTTGACGGCGGAGTCGTCGCCGTCGATGTGGTCGGAGGGGCGCAACGGATCTGCGGACTCGGAGCTCACGGCATCCTTCTTGGTCGAACTAGAGCGGGAGGTAGACACTGCCCATCACCGCCTGCAGCCGCGCCATGATGGTCGTCCAGACGCCCGTCACCATGAGGATGCCGAGGCCGATGAGCATCGCGCCGCCGATGATGTTGAGGGTGCGGATGTGTCGGCGGAGGAAGCCGATCGTGCGGGTCGCCCATCCGAATCCGAGTGCCGCGAGCAGGAACGGGATGCCGAGGCCGATCGAGTACGCGATGCCGAGGAACCCGGCGCGCACCGGGTCGCCGACGTTGATCGACAGCGCAACGATGGCGGCGAGCGTCGGGCCCATGCAGGGTGCCCAGCCGATGCCCAACGCGATACCCAGCAAAGGGGCGCCGATCACGCCGGCCTTGGAGTCGACGTGGAGGCGCCACTCGCGCTGCGCGAACCCGAACAGACCGAGGAAAACCAGTCCCATCAGGATGATCACCACGCCGAGGATGCGGGTGATCAGGTCGCCCCACTGGAGGAAGAAGATGCCCGCGGCGCCGCCGAGCACGGTGAACGCGACGAAGACGACAGTGAAGCCGAGGATGAACAGCAGCACGCCCAGCACGAGCCGTCCGCGAGTGGCCGTGGCCGTCGCGGTCGTACCCGTCGCGGATGGTGAGGAACCCCGCGCGGGAACCGCGGCGCCGAGGAACCCGAGGTAGCCGGGCACGAGCGGCAGCACGCACGGCGAGAGGAAGGAGACGAGCCCGGCGAGCATCGCCACCGGGATGGCGAGCAGCAGGCTGCCGTCGCCGATCAGCGCCTGGATGTTCACGCGCTCTCCGCGAGCGCGTCCTTGACCAGGGTCTCCAGGATCGATGCGCTCTCGAGCTGACCGATGATGCGGGCGGCGACACGGCCCTGCTTGTCGAGCACGAGCGTCGTCGGAGTCGCCTGGATCGGCGTCGCACCGGCGAACGCCAGCTTCGCCTGGCCGGTCTTCGCATCCATCAGGCTGGGGTACGTGACGCCGTACGTCTCGGCGAACGCCTTGGCCGTGTCGGCCTCGTCGAACGTGTTGACGCCGACGAACGAGACGCCCTCCTCCTGGTACTCCTGCCAGACGGATTCGAGCTCAGGCGCTTCCACGCGGCAGGGCGCGCACCCCGCGTACCAGAAGTTGACGACGGCCACGTCGCCGGCGATGTCCGCGCTGTCGAACGTCGCGCCGTCCTCGGTCACTCCGCCGTACTCGACCGGTTCGCCGCGGTCGTCCGGAGCGATCTCGACGACGGTGAACCCGTCGGCGGCGATGTAGCCCTTGTCCTCGCCGTTCAGGTACTGCTCGGCGACGGGGTCGGGGGCGCAGGCCGTGAGACCGACGGCGAGCACCGCGGCGAGCGCGGCTCCGAGCATTCCCCGCGAACGGGAACGGGAGGTCTGGCCGGCGCGGTCGGAGAGAACCGTGTGATCGGGCACGGCCCCAGTCTACGTGGCGGATTCTATGGGTACTCTGAGCCTTCTGCCAGTGTCAGAACCGCGCCAGGACGTCCTCGACTCCCGCGCGGAACCGCGGACAGGTGGTGATGTCGTGGGCGCTGCAGCGCAGCGCGTGCTCGGTCATCTCCCGCGACCGGCGCATCTCCTCCATGCGTCGATCCAGGTCGTCCAGATGGGCGTGCAGGACCTCGTGCCGGCCGGAGCGTCCGTCGTCCAGCAGCACCCCGATCTGCTCGAGGGTCATGCCCGCCGCCTTGCTGCGCTGGATCACCGCGATGCGCACGATGTCGTCCTCGCCGTAGCGGCGCCGGTCGGCGTCGTCGCGATCCGGTCGGAGGAGCCCGACGCTCTCCCAGTGACGAAGGACGTTCGTGGGCAGATCGAAGCGCTCCGCGACCTCGCCGACGGACCAGGGACGGGAAGGACTTGACTTCATGTTGACATGAAGTCACAGACTGATCCCGAACGCAACCTCAGGAGGATCTCTCATGTACGACGTCATCGTGATCGGCGCAGGTCCCGCGGGCCTGCAGGCGGCTCTGACCCTGGGTCGGATGCATCGCTCCACGCTCGTGCTGGACTCGGGCGAGTACCGCAACGGACCGGTGTCGCATATGCACAACGTCGTCGCGAACGACGGGACGCCGCCCGCCGAGTTCCGCGCGACCGCCAGGGAGCAGTTGGCGGCCTACGGCGACGTCGAGCTGAGGAATGCCGCGGCGACGCGCATCACCGGCGAGCGCGACGACTTCACGGTCGAGCTCGCCGGCGGCGCGTCGGAGCGCGCACGCCGGGTCGTGCTGGCGACCGGTGTCGCGGATGACCTGCCCCCGGTCCCCGGTCTCGACGAGCTCTGGGGCCGTGGCGCATACAACTGCCCCTTCTGCGACGGGCACGAGTTCAGCGGTGCCCGCATCGGCATCCTCGGCGCCGCGGAGCGCACAGAGCACCTCATCGGCCTGCTGGGACGCATCGCGAGTGAGATCGTCGTCTTCCCGCTCGATGGCGCGGCCGACCAGGACGTCGCTTCCCGGCTGGCGGGCGCCGGAGCGTCAGTGCACTCCGCGAAGGTCGACGGCGTCGGGCAGACGGATGCGGGGATCGCCGTCCGCACCGCCGACGGCGAGATCACCGTCGGCGGACTCTTCGTCGCCGCAGGCTCCGTCCACCAGCGCGCGCCGTTCGCCGAACAGCTCGGCCTTCGGATGCTGCCGTCCGGTGCGATCGAGGTCGACGAGTTCGGCTGCACTTCGCTCCCCGGCATCAGCGCCGCCGGAGACCTCGCCCACCGGGCCGCGCTGCCGGGGATCATGGCGTCCGTCGTCATGGCGGCCGCGGCCGGTCAGCTGGCAGCCGTCGGCGTCGTCAGAGAGCTCATGCCGGCGCAGTGAGGGCAGGTGCGTGGACCTCGGCGTCCGCCGGTTCTCAGACGGCGCCGAGGTCGACGCCGCCGGCGGCCGGTTCCGCGTAGCCAACCTCACGCCAGACGTCTCCGACGCGCTCGAACGAGGTCACACTCGAGAGGGCGCAGCGACGCGTGCGCGGATCGTGTCGGAGCGGGAGCCCCGCGACCGACAGGTGGGTGATCCAGATCGGCGCCTGGTGCGAGACGAAGACGATGTCCCCGGCATCCGTGGCGTGCCAGGCGTCGTCCATCGCCTGACGCATCCGCTCGGCAATGGAGAGATACGCCTCGCCCCAGCTGGGCGTCGAGGGGCGACGCAGGTGCCACCAGTTGCGGGGGTCGCGCAGCGCCCGGCGCATCCGGGTTCCTTCGAAGACGTTGGTGGGTTCGATGATCCGCTCGTCCTGTTCGGCCGGGATGCCGGTCATCTCGGCGAACGGCTCGGCCGACTCGCGGGCGCGCTGCAGCGGCGAGCAGCGCAGGGCGGCCACGGGGTGGTCGAGGCCGACGACGTACTCCGCCGCGGCGCGGGCCATGGCGCGTCCCGCCTCGCTCAGGCGGAAGTTCGGCAGTCGCCCGTAGAGCACGCGGTCGGGATTGTGCACCTCGCCGTGACGGACGAGGTGCAGGCGTTCGGCCGGCACCCGGTCAGACCTTCCGGTACTCGGCGGATCCGAACCCGATGATGAGGTGTCCGATGAAGGGGAAAAGCCAGAGCAGGAAGAACGAGAAGACCCCGCCCTTGCCGAAGTTCGCACCCTCCTTGATCGCCACCACGATCGCGAAGACGAAGTTCACGACCGGGATCAGGTACAGCAGCGCGAGCCACCCGGACATGCCGGCGATCTTCACCAGGAAGACCCAGTTGACGATCGGGATCAGCGCGAGGATGCCGGGGTAGCCGGCCTTGGCGAACACCTTCCACATCGTCACCGCGTACAGCACGTAGAGGATGATGCCCGTCAGCACCGAACCGGTCGAGAAGAGCTGCTCGGTGATCAGATTCGAGTCCATGGCCGCGAGTCTAGCGAGAGCCGTGTCCGTCACGCCTGGCCGGTGATCGCCCGCAGGGCTGCGACGTGACGGTCGAGCGCGCGCCGGCCCTTGAGCGTCGAGCGCACCCAGGTCCGAGGGCGGGCGCCGACATAGCCCTTGGTGACCTTCACGTAGCCGAGCCTCTCCAGGTGCGAGATGCCCTTGCTCAGCGCCGAGTCGTCGGACTCGATCAGGTCCCGCAGGCTCGCGAAATCGAGCTCGACATCGCCGCCGAGCGCAGCCATGACCGAGAGGCGCACCGGTGTGAGCAGCGCCTCGTCGAGATCATGCCGCGGATGCGCCACGGCGGGGTCCGGGGAGGAAGGCGGAGAGGATAAGGGATGCCGCGACGAGGGCGCCGGCGCCGGCGGCGATGCCGGGGGTGATGGCATCGGTCGCGACGATGAGCACGGAGAGCAGGAACATGATCGTCGACGCTATGCCGAAGGCGATCCACTGGGGGAACCTCCACTCGTAGCCGACGTTGGCGAAGCCCCACGGCTCATGTCTGACAGCCAGGGCGATCACGACGATAATCATGCCGAGCAAGATCACGAGCCAGCCGATCGCCGGTACGAACACGACCGCGCAGACCAGCCCGAAGAAGACTCCGAGGAATGCCGTAGTCAGGCGGACAGGAAGGGACAGAGCGATCGCTCGGCCCTTCGTGCGCCCATCCGATTCCGCAGCGGTGCGCAGAATGACGATGAGCGGGCGGACACCGAACGCCACCAGTGCCATGAGCGCGAGCACGAGAGCGACCCACCACGGGTAGCCGCCGACCGTGCCAGCGGAGCTCTCGGAGACGATGCCCCAGGCGACGGTGCCGACGAAGCTCAGGGCGAAGAGAATAACCGCGATCCAGTCTGCCCGGGCCAGAAGAACGCGTCTACCGAACCGCTCGTTCGCACCGCTCACGAGAGCGGACGAGATGATCACCGGCGGCAGGATGAGAGTCGCCGTCATCCCGCCGAAGGCCTGCGCGCCGCCCTCCGCGGAGCCTGCGAACGCGAACACGCCGATATAGCCGGCGAAGAACACGGCGTACGCCAGCTGCAGCACGGCGTGCGCCCGCGGCATCCGCACTGCTCGTGCCCGCAGATCGGCGATGCGGTCCAACGCACCAGTCTCCGAATCACTTTCCATCTGGAAAGTATCTGCCAGATGCCAAGCGTCCGCAACCCGTCCGCCGGCGCTTCCCGCGCGCGCCCGTAGAATGGCCAGGTTCCCTTTTCCGAACTGGAGGAATCTTCCGTGCTTCGCACTCACACGACCGGCTCCCTGCG
Source organism: Microbacterium sp. M28 (assembly GCF_025836995.1). Classification (NCBI taxonomy): domain Bacteria; kingdom Bacillati; phylum Actinomycetota; class Actinomycetes; order Micrococcales; family Microbacteriaceae; genus Microbacterium; species Microbacterium triticisoli. The sequence continues at coordinate 2,591,058 of NZ_CP107546.1, forward strand.
AGCCGAGCACATCGGTCAGACCGTCACCCTCACGGGTTGGGTCGATCGTCGTCGTGATCACGGAGGAGTCGCGTTCATCGATCTCCGCGATGCGTCAGGCATCGCCCAGGTGGTCATCCGCGACGAGGCGATCGCGCACCCGCTGCGCAGCGAGTTCGTCCTGAAGGTCACCGGCACCGTGTCGGCGCGACCGGCCGGCAACGAGAACCCGAACCTGCCCACAGGCGAGATCGAGGTCATCGCGTCCGAAGTCGTCGTGCTCAACGAGTCCGCTCCCCTCCCGTTCCAGGTGTCCACCGGCCTCGAGGGCGGCGACCCGATCGGCGAGGACGTGCGGTTCAAGCATCGCTACCTGGACCTGCGTCGCCCGTCGTCGGCATCCGCTCTTCGCCTGCGCTCCGACGTGAACAAGGCGATCCGCGACGTGCTGCACGCGCGCGACTTCCTCGAGGTCGAGACCCCGACGCTCACGAAGTCGACCCCGGAGGGTGCCCGCGACTTCGTCGTGCCCGCCCGCCTGCACCCCGGCAGCTGGTACGCGCTGCCGCAGTCCCCGCAGCTGTTCAAGCAGCTGCTCATGGTCGGCGGCGTCGAGAAGTACTACCAGATGGCCCGCTGCTACCGCGATGAGGACTTCCGCGCCGACCGTCAGCCCGAGTTCACGCAGCTGGACATCGAGATGGCGTTCGTCGACCAGGAAGACGTCATCGCCTTGATGGAGGAGCTCATCCCCGCGATGTGGGCGACCATCGGCGTCGAGGTGCAGACCCCGCTTCCGCGCATCACGTACGCCGACGCCATGGCGAAGTACGGTTCGGACAAGCCCGACCTGCGCTTCGGCCTGGAGCTCGTCGAGGCGACGGAGTACTTCGCGGACACCCCGTTCCGCGTGTTCCAGTCGGACTACGTCGGTGCCGTGGTCATGCCCGGTGGCGCGTCGCAGCCGCGCAAGGTGCTGGATGCCTGGCAGGAATGGGCGAAGCAGCGCGGCGCGCGCGGCCTCGCGTACGTCCTGTTCAACGAGGACGGCACGCTGGGCGGCCCCGTGGCCAAGAACCTGTCCGAGGCGGAGCAGGCCGGGCTCGCCGAGCTCGTGGGAGCTGCCCCCGGAGACTGCGCGTTCTTCGCCGCCGGATCGGCGAAGGACGGCCGCGCTCTGCTCGGTGCCGCGCGCGTCGAGATCGGCCGCCGTCTCGGTCTGCTCGACCCCGACACGTTCGCCTTCACCTGGGTCGTCGACGCTCCGATGTTCGAGCCGGCAGCCGATGCCGTGGCATCCGGTGACGTCGCCGTCGGAGCCGGAGCCTGGACGGCCGTCCACCACGCGTTCACCGGCCCGAAGCCCGAGTTCGCGGACACCTTCGACACCGACCCCGGCTCCGCCCTCGCCTACGCGTACGACATCGTCTGCAACGGCTCCGAGCTGGGCGGCGGCTCGATCCGCATCCACCGCGAGGACGTCCAGAAGCGGGTGTTCGAGGTCATGGGCATCAGCGACGAGGTCGCCGACGAGCAGTTCGGCTTCCTGCTGGACGCGTTCAAGTTCGGCGCTCCCCCGCACGGCGGGATCGCGCTCGGCATGGACCGCGTGCTGCAGCACCTGACCAAGACCGAATCGATCCGCGAGGTCATCGCGTTCCCGAAGACCGGCAACGGCTTCGACCCGCTGACCTCTGCTCCGGCGCCCATCACCGACCAGCAGCGCGCCGAGGCCGGCGTCGACTTCGTCCCGGAGGATGCCGAGGCCTGACCCGCCCCGCCCTGGCGAGGCCCCGTCCTGGCGAGGCCCCGTCCTGCTTGCGAAACCCCGTCGTGTTCACGTGAATACGACGGGGTTTCGCAATTGACGAGAGGTTTCGCCGGTGGAGGATCACACCTCGTCGGTGTCGGACAGGTCCTCGATCGACACCGGCACGCGACCGGCGAACAGCACCCCGATTCCGTAGTCCTCGGCGATCTCGAGAGGGCTCTCGGCGAAGCGGATCATCCACGTCCCGTCCTGCCACACGACGACCTCTGGTGCGTCGAACGGCGCCGGTCGCTGCGCGAGCAGCGCCCGCTGGTCGGCGGCGAGGCCCCAGGAGTCGCTGGCGAGTTCGGTGAGCAGGAACGTTGCGGCCGCGGCACGGAGATCGTCGAACTCCGTGATGGCGCCCTCAGCGGCATCCAGCGCCTGGGCCGAGGGCTCCCCGGCCGGCTCGATGAGCAGCGTGATCTCGCCGCCGTCGAACGCACCGCTCCAGCACGCGATGTCCTCCGGGGCGTCGAGTCGCTGGAGGGCGACACCGTTCACGTCGATCGTCTGCGGCAGCCGTGTCATGCGCCCAGTCAAGCAGGTCGTCGGCTGCGGAGACCGAACCCGGACCGTGAGCGTTCACGAAGCCCTTGACCGCAGATGATCACAGGACTATGGTGACAAGCTCGTGAACGTTCACGAAATCTGCTCGAAAGGACGATGGTGACCCCTCAGCTCGCAGTCGAAGAGACACACACTCGCACCGGCGGCTGGGCCGTTCTCGGCCCGGGGAACATCGCGCGCAGATTCCTCACGGGGCTCGCTTCGAGCGCCGGTGAGCTCGTCGCGGTCGGCAGTTCAGCAGCCGACCGCGCCCGCGCCTTCGCCGACGACGCCAAGGAGCAGGGAGCGACCGACGTCACGGCCGGCGCCTACGCCGATGCCCTCGCCGACCCTCGTGTCGACGCGGTCTACGTCTCGAGCGTGCACACCGCCCACGCCGACCTCGTGCTCGCGGCGATCGCCGCCGGCAAGGCCGTGCTGTGCGAGAAGCCGCTCGCCGTGAACCACGGCACTGCCATGGCGCTGGTCGATGCGGCTCGCCAGGCGGGTGTGCCGCTCGTCGAGGCGTACATGTACCGGTTCCACCCGCAGACCCGCACGGTGCTCGGCCTCGTCCGCGACGGAGCCATCGGCCGCGTCGTGCACGTCGACGCCTCGTTCGCCTTCCGCGTCGGCGAGCGCCGCGGACGACTCTTCGACCCCGCCCTGGCCGGCGGAGGCATCCTCGACGTCGGCGGCTACCCCGTGACGATGACGGCGGCGATCGTCGACGCCGCCGAGGGCGCACACGCCTCCGAGCCCGTCGAGCTGACGGCGAGCGGTGTGCTCGGCCCCACCGGCGTGGACGAGTGGACGGTCGCCAGAGCGACCTACCGCAGCGGTATCACCGCCACGCTGACGACCGGCGTCATGGCGCCGGCCGCGAACACCGTGACGATCCTCGGAGAGAAGGGCAGCATCCGGATCGCCGATCCGTGGATCCCTGCCGGCGACACGACAATCGAAGTCACCACGACCGAAGGCGTGCAGACCATCGCGATCGAGGCCACCGACGCCTACGGGCTGGAGGCCGACGCGACCATCGCCGCGCTGCGCGATGGGCGCGCGGACGCTCCGGAGATGACGTCCGCGGAGACACTCGCCACGGCGCGGACGCTCGACCGCTGGCGTGCCGCCGTCGGTCTGCGCTACGCCTTCGAGGCCGAGGACGCTGACATCGCGCCCGTGCGGATCGCATCGTCGTCGGGCGAGGGCTCCCCGATGCGCTACGGCGAGATCGCCGGGGTCGGCAAGCGCGTCTCGCGCCTCGTGATGGGTGTGGACAACCAGCCGGACCTCGCGCACGCCTCGGCGGTGTTCGACGTGTATGCCGAGCAGGGCGGGAACGTCTTCGACACGGCGTACATCTACGGCGACGGCGAACTCGAGAAGCGCCTCGGGCGGTGGATCGCGAACCGCGGCATCCGCGAAGACGTCGTGGTCATCACCAAGGGTGGGCACACCCCGCACTGCGATCCGGAATCCGTCTCGCGCCAGCTCCTGGAGAGCCTCGAGCGGCAGGGCACCGACTACGCCGACATCTACATGCTCCACCGCGACAACCCGGACGTCCCCGTCGGCGAGTTCGTGGACGTGCTCGACGAGCACGCGCGGGCCGGTCGCATCCGGGTCTTCGGCGGATCGAACTGGACCCCCGAGCGCATCGACGAGGCCAACGCCTACGCCGCGGCGAACGGGCGGCAGGGCTTCGGCGTCGTGAGCGACCACTTCGGACTGGCCGAGGCCTACGACGTACCGTGGGAGGGCTGCGTGCACGTGACGGACGAGGCGTCGCGTCGCTGGCTCGAGGAGCGGCAGATCCCCTTGCTGCCCTGGTCATCGCAGGCGCGCGGGTTCTTCACCGGTCGCGCCCGCCCTGACGACCTCAGCGATGCGGAGCTCGTGCGCTGCTACTACAGCGACGACAACTTCGAGCGTCTGCGTCGCGCGGAGCATCTCGGCAAGGACCGCGGCGTGCCGACAACGGCGATCGCTCTCGCGTACGTCCTGGCCCAACCGTTCCCCACGTTCCCACTCTTCGGACCCCGTACGATCGAGGAGACCCGCTCGTCGATGCGGGGGCTCACCGTCGATCTGACGCCCGAAGAGGTGGCATGGCTGAACCTGCGAAGCTGAGCGGCACGGGTGGCCCCGACGCATCGGGGCCACCCGCCGGTCGACGTCGCGCGACCATCCTCGACGTCGCCGCCGCCGCCGGAGTCTCGCGCCAGACCGTGACGCGTGCGATCAACGACATGCCGGGGATCAGCGTCGAGACCCGACGCAGGGTCCTCGATGCCGCCGGCGCCCTCTCCTACCGACCTTCCCGCTTCGGCCGCGGGCTCGTCACCGGCGGCGACCCGCAGCTCGGCCTCGTCGTGGACGACCTGCGCAACCCGTATTCCCCCGAACTGGCGGCGGCCATCGTCCGCCGCGCGGCGATCGACGGGTGGAGCGTCTCCCTCGTCGACATCCGACTGGCGGGCGCCGCGGATCGGCTCCTGCACTCGCTCCACGCGCAGGTGGATGTCGTGGTCGGCTATCTCGGCGAGTGGGCGCTCGAATGGGAGAGCCGGTTCGGCGCGACTCCGCTCATCCTCCTCGATGCGAATGACGACACAGCGCACGCCGGCGTGCATCTGGATCCGTCGCTGGCGATCGAGGAGCTCGCAGCCCACCTCGTCGCCGTCGGCACGCATCGACCGGTCGTGCTGGATGCCTCGCCACCGCACGCGACCAGCGCGCGGGGGCGCTCGATGATGGCGGCCCTCGAGCGACGCGACCTGACCCCCGAACTGGTCCATGCCGAAGCCTCCACCCCGGAGCATGCGTCGGCCGTCGCCGCACAGATCATCCGCAGGGCCACCCCACCCGACGCGATCGTGGCGTTCAACGACCTCATGGCGTTCGGCGTCCTATCCGCGTGCCGTCACGCCGGCCTCGACGTGCCGAACGACATCCGCGTCGCCGGAGTCGACGGGCTGGCGATCGGAACCCTCGTCGCGCCGACGCTCACGACGCTGGCGGTCGACTTCGATGAGGTCGCCCGCCACACCCTCGAACTGTCCGTGGCGCTGCGTGACGGCGACGCCGCGGTCGGTCGTCACCGCGTCGCGACCCACCGCCTGGTCCTGCGCGAGTCCGCGTAGGACCGCGGCCGTCCGCGGGGCGGCCCTACAGAACGCGCGAGAGGAAGTCCTTCGTGCGCTGATGGTGCGGATCCGAGAGCACGGCGCGGGGGTCGCCCTCTTCGACGATGACCCCGCCGTCCATGAAGATCAATCGCGATCCGACCTCGCGCGCGAAGCCCATCTCGTGGGTCACGACGAGCATCGTCATGCCGTCGTCGGCGAGCGACCGCATGACCTGCAGCACCTCGCCGACGAGCTCGGGATCCAGCGCCGACGTCGGCTCGTCGAACAGCATCATGTCCGGGTTCATGCACAGCGCCCGCGCGATCGCGACGCGCTGCTGCTGGCCGCCGGAGAGATGCCCAGGGTACGCGTCGGCCTTCTCCGCCAGCCCGACACGATCGAGCATCTCGCGGCCGATCTTCTCGGCATCTGCCTTCGGGCGCTTGAGCACGCGACGCTGAGCCAGCGTGAGGTTGCCGAGCACGCTCAGGTGGGGGAAGAGGTTGAAGCTCTGGAACACCATGCCGATGCGCGTGCGGACCCGATCGATGTCGGTCTCAGGGTCGGTGATGTCGATGCCCTCGATGAGGATGCTGCCGTCGGTCGGTTCCTCGAGCACGTTCACCGACCGCAGCAGGGTCGACTTGCCCGAACCGGACGGGCCGATCACGCAGACGACCTCGCCGGCGGTCACGGTCAGGTCGATGCCCTTGAGCACCTCGTTGTCCCCGAAGGTCTTCACGAGGCCCCGGATCTCGATCGCCGGAGCGTGGATGTCGATCAGGTCAGTGCTCATCGCTGTTTCGCCATTCGTCGTTCGAGCCACGCGACCACCCGGGTCAACGGGATCGTCACGAGCAGGTAGAGCATCGCCGCCATGACCAACGGCGTGCCGTTCGCCGTGGAGGACAGTGCGTCCCGGGAGAACGAGGTCAGCTCCTTGGTGAAGATCGTCGACCCCGCGATGAACATGAGCGAGGTGTCCTTCAGAAGCAGCACGAACTCGTTGGTGAGCGGCGGGATGATGATGCGGAAACCTTGCGGAAGCACGACCCAGAACGTGGTCTTCAACGGCGACATGCCGAGCGACCTCGCCGCTTCGGTCTGCCCCTTGGGCACGGCCTGGATGCCCGCGCGGATGACTTCGGCCATGTACGCGGAGGCGACGAAGATGAGTCCCATGAGGCCCGCGCCGACGGCACCGCCGGGGAACTGCACCTTGAGCGCGATCGGGATCATGAAGGCGAACGCGAAGATCGTCAGCAGTGCGGGAAGGCCTCGGAACAGTTCGATCCATGCTGTGGCGAACCAGCGGAACGGACCGATGCTCGACAGTTTCAGCAGCGCCAGCACGACGCCGAGGATCAGTCCGCCCGCGAAGGAGATCAGCGTGAACAAAATCGTGTTCTTCAGCGCGATCGTGATGATCTCGGGGAACATCTCGGCCGCGACGGCCGGGTTGAGGAACTGCCGGCTGAACGTCGCCCAGTCCGTCGCGAGCGCGACCCACACCACCAGCGCGATGAAGATCACGTACATCGAGATGCGGTAGAGCCTGCTTCGGGTGGTGCGCCTCAACGCCATCGCCTGAGTCCTCGCCTGTTCGTGTATGCGCTTCGCGACGCTCAGTTCGCGGAGAAGTACGAGTCGTAGATCTCCTGGTAGGTGCCGTCGTCGCGCATCTCCTGGAGCGCGGTGTTGACCGCCTCACGCAGCTCGTCCTTCTCACCCTTGGCGAAGGCGAAGCCGTAGGACTCGTCGGTCTCGTACTCCTCGACGATCGTGTAAGCGTCGTCGGCGCGCTCGTGCTCGACGTTCACGGGCAGGTCCTGGAGGATCGCGTCGATCTGGCCGGCCTGGATCGCGGGCCACAGTTCGCCGTCCGACGGGAACTGCACCAGCTGGGCCTCAGGTGCGTTCTCGGTCGCGTAGCTCTCGCCCGTGGTGCCCTGCTGAACACCGACATTCTTGCCCGCGAGGTCGTCGATCGACTCGATGCCGGAATCGGCGCGGACCAGCAGCGACTGCAGCGAGTCGTAGTACGGGTCGGAGAAGTCGATGTTGGCCTTGCGCTCTTCGGTGATCGTCATCGCGGATGCGCCGATGTCGCACTGTCCGGCGACCAGCGTCGTGCCGGACTGCAGAGCGTCGAAGTTCACGTCCTGCACGGCGAGCGACAGGTCGAGCTTCTCGGCGATCGCTCCGAGCAGGTCGATGTCGAAGCCGGAGTAGCCGCTCTCGGCGTCCGCATCCTCAACCTCGAACGGCGGGTAGGGCACGTCCGAGCACACCGTGAGCGTGCCGGGGGCGACCAGGCCGTAATCCGCGCCGCCCTCGGACGCGGGCTGTTCGGGCTCGCCGCCTCCGGAGCAACCGGTGAGGACGAGGACGGAAGCCGCGAAAGCGGCTCCAGCGAAGATGGTGCGACGACGGATCATGATCGCTCCTGAGTGACGGGGCGATGACGCCCGCTGACGGGTGGGTGAACACATCTAAACACGTCGTGGCCGCGAAGACCTCGGTCAATCGCCGGGCCGAGGTTACGTTTCGGTTTCAGCGAATGCGGCACCGGGTGCCACGATCAGACCTCGAAGTCGACCGCGACACGACCGGAGACGACCGAGCGGATGTAACCGGCGGCCTCTTCGTGGGCAGGGTGGACCTGATACGCCTCGAGGGCTGCGGCATCCGCGAAGTCCGCGACCAGCGTGACGTCCCAGTTCGCATCGGGGTAGAGGCTGTTCGCCCCGGCCGAGATCGACAGGAGCTCCGGCACGGCGCCGTCGAGGGCGTTCAACCGGCGCGCGACCTCCGCGGCCTGCGCTGCGCGCTCCTCGGCATCCTCGCTCGCGAGCTTCCAGGCGACGACGTGGCGGATGGTCATGCGTTCTCCAGTCTCTCGCGCAGCCGGTCCGGCGATACCCGCCAGTGCGCGTGCAGTTCTCCGTCGATGAGGATCACCGGGATCTTCTCCCACCACAACTCGTACAGAGCGGGGTCGTCGTTGATCGAGGCTTCGGTGATCTCGATGCGCTCCGCCGTCTCCTCGGGGAGCTCCGCGATGACGGCATCGACGACCTCGCGTGCGACGTCGCACAGGTGACAGTCGGGCTTGCCGATGAGGGTGAGCGCGGTCACGCGGCCGGCGTCTCGATCTCGCGGCCCTGCGCGATCCACTCCCCCGTGCCGCCGTCGATGTTGGTGACGTCGTATCCGCGCGCCTCGAGCGCCTCGACCACGCGTGCCGAACGCCCGCCGACCTGGCAGATGACGTCGAACGCCTCGCCGGGCAGCTCGTCGAGACGGCTCCCGATCTCGGACATCGGGATGTTCACGGCACCGGGGACATGACCGCGGGCGAACTCATCGCGTTCGCGGACGTCGATGAGCGGCGTGTTCGCACGCGCGGCGAGTTCGGCGACTGTGATCGACTTCATTGCATCCTCACTGGCGGGATCGCGGAGATCAGGGCTCACGGCTCACGGGAGAGACACAAAGCGCCCCCTGTCGACTCGCTCGAGGAGCAGTCGGGGGCGCTCGTGTCTGGGCCGCTTACTTCTTGTTGCGGCGCTGGTGGCGAGTCTTGCGAAGCAGCTTGCGGTGCTTCTTCTTCGCCATGCGCTTGCGGCGCTTCTTGATGACAGAACCCACGGAAACCTCACTACGTCAGGGGCTGGATGTCGCACAATTCGGGACACCCGGGTACGGGCACGGAAAAATGCCTCGGATCAGTCTAGCAAACGGTTGGGCCCGCGCTGATCACAAGGCGGTGGATCAGCCCGCGTCGGCGATCGGACGGCGCAGAGCGTCGGCGACGGCTGACTCGGGTACGCGATAACTGCGGCCGAATCGGATCGCCGGCAGCTCGCCGGCGTGCACGAGCCGGTACACGGTCATCTTCGACACGCGCATGATCTCGGCGACCTCGGCGACCGTCAGGAAGCGAACGTCTGGAACTTCGGGCATCCCCTGTACCCCTTTCTGCTGAAGCACACTCTAGGGCGAAGGTGTCACGCGTGTAAACCCGCGTGGCAGTTGTGACCGGTGGGACTGCTGTGGCGGTCAGTTCCTGGTCATGCGCTCGTGGGCATCCTTCAGCGCCTGACGCTCCTGCTTGCGCGCGGCCCGAAGCGCCTTCTCCGCTTCCCGCACCGCCTTCTGCGCCTCGCGATACCGCTTGTCGCCCGCGATCTCGGCGGGGTCGATGCCGAGCCACTCCTGTGCCGGCGCCGCCTCTCGCCCGCCCGCGAGTCCGTCGATGTACATCCCGATGCCGTCCAGCAGGCGTTCGGTCGCGAACCGGAACGGATCGCGCTCGTCCATGAACACGCCGGCATCGATCGCACGGCGCAGATGCGGGTACTCCTCGGCCGCGATCACCCGGTCGAACAGCGCCGCCTCGCGGGCCGTGACCTCGTCCGGCGTGAGACCCGTGCTGCGCGCCTGCTCCGAGTATCCGGCGATGACCATGCCGTACCACCGAGCCTGGCCGGTCATGGCGAGAGCGACCGCCAGCCGCTCCGTCTCGCTGAGGGGCGTGTCGGCGAGCGCCTCGAGCCCCGCCTCGATCCATGCGGAGCTGTTCGGCGTGATCGGGGATCCGGTGATCGGCAGCGACAGGATCCAGGGGTGGCGCAGATAGATGAGCACCTGCGCCTCGAACAGGGCGCGGAGCCTGTCACGCCAACCCTCATGTTCTCGGACATCCTCCGGCGGGACACCGGTCGCCTCCTCCTGCATGAGCAGCAGAAGGTCGTCCTTCGCGCTCACGTAGCGATAGAGCGACATCGGCGTGAACCCGAGCTTCGCGGCCACGGCTGCCATCGAGACGGCTCCGATCCCCTCGGCGTCCGCGAGCTCGACCGCGGTCTCCACGATCCGCTCGACGCTCATCTCGCGCTTCGGTCCGCGCTGCGGATTCGCTGCGACGCCCCAGGCGAGCGCGATGCCGCGAGGGAGCTCTGGCAGTTCCTCGTCCGTCATCCCGCCATCCTACTTCTGTTTATTCGCTAAACCGTGTGTTATGGTCATACACAGTTGTATCGGGCATACACAGTTTACGTACTGCACAGAAAGGAATCACGATCATGACCGCACTCGCGATCGAGGTCGAAGGGCTGCACAAGCGCTTCGGCGATCACGTCGTCCTCGACGGCATCGACTTGTCCGTCACGCGCGGCGAGGTGTTCGCCCTGCTGGGACCCAACGGCGCCGGCAAGACCACCGCGATCAACATCCTCACGACCCTGACGAAGCCGGACTCCGGTCGCGTGGCCGTCGGCGGGTTCGACGTCCGCGCCCATCCGGTGGCCGTCCAGCAGCGGATCAGCCTCACCGGGCAATCCGCGGCCGTCGACGACGCGCTCACGGCCACCGAGAACGTCGTCATGTTCGCCAGGCTTTCGGGCCTGGGCCGCGCGGCGGCCCGTCGCCGGTGCGTCGAACTCCTCGAACGGTTCGGCCTGGCCGATGCCGCGTCGCGCGCTGTGCGGACCTACTCCGGCGGCATGCGCCGCCGGCTCGACCTCGCGCTGAGCTTCGTCGTCACGCCGGAGATCCTCTTCCTCGACGAGCCGACCACGGGACTCGACACCCGCAGCCGTCGCGATCTGTGGGACATCATCCGCGCGATGGCGGATGCCGGGACCACCGTGTTCCTCACCACGCAGTACCTCGAGGAGGCCGATCAGCTGGCCGACCGGATCGCGGTGCTGCACGACGGCCGCATCGCCGCCCTCGGCACCGCCGATCAACTGAAGTCGCGAGTCGGCGGCGACACGGTCGAAGTGCACGACGCGCACGGCGAACTCCTCCGCGAGATCGCCACGGACGGCACGCTGCCCGGCCTGCGCCGCGCCCTCGATCAGCTCGACGAGCAGGGCGCCGAGGGCACCGTGACCCTGCGCCGTCCGACGCTCGACGACGTCTTCCTCGCCCTCACGGGAACCACCTCCCGCTCCGGCTCCGACGCACTGGTCGGCGCCGCATCCCCGAAGGAGTCCGCATGACCAGCCTGACCGCCGCACCTGCGGCCACCGCCGCCCCGACCCTGCGCCCCCGACTGCGCGGCGCCACCGCCGAGATGATCTTCGTCGGACGCAGCATGCGTCATTCGCTGCGCGACGGCGAATCGCTTCTCATGGCGATCATGCTGCCGGTGATGCTGATGCTGATGTTCACCTGGGTGTTCGGCGGCGCGATCGATCCGTCCGGCGCATACGTCGACTACGTCGTCCCCGGCATCATCCTGACCTGTGCGGGATTCGGCGCCTCAGCGACGGCGGTGTACGTCGCCAACGACATGCGCACCGGGATCATCGACCGATTCCGCACCATGCCGCTGCGTGCCGGAGCCGTGCTCACCGGGCACGTCGTGGCGAGCCTCATCCGCAACCTCGTCGCGACCTCCATCGTGATCGGAGTCGGCGTGCTCGTCGGCTTCCGCCCGACGGCCGACTTCGGCGAGTGGGTGGCGACGGGTGCGCTCATCGCGCTGTACATCCTCGCGATCACGTATCTGTTCGCGGCGATCGGTCTGGCAGCCGGATCGCCCGAAGGCGCGAACGGCTATGGCTTCGTGCTGCTGTTCCTGCCGTATCTGTCCAGTGCTTTCGTGCCGGTCGAGAGCATGCCGGACTGGCTGCAGCCGATCGCGCAGTACCAGCCGATCACGCCGATCATCGAGACCATCCGCGCGCTGCTCATGGGCACGTCGGTCGACACCGAGCCGTTCTGGGCCGTGTTCTGGTGCCTCGTGATCCTGGCGGTCGCCGCGGCCTGGGGCGCGTGGCTGTTCCGCCGCAAGGCCGGACGCCGCTGAACGCGGCATCCGATCGGGACCCGTCCGGCGCGTCAGGCGCCGGGCGGGTTCGCGGTCTCAGCCGCCCAGTCGCTTGAGGGCGCTCTGCACCACGTGCTTGGCGGATGCCGCCGCACGCCCGACAGCCTCGGCCGCGTGGGCGGCGCCGTCCGGCAGCGGGACGAGATCGAGATCCGTCCGCTCGTCGAACGCGTCGACGAGGAACGGCATCAGCCAGTCGTCTACGACCTCGAGCGGCTCGATCGCCAGGCTGTAGTACCGGCGCTGACCGTCCTCGCGCACCGTCACGAGCTCCGCCTCGCGGAGCACCTTGAGGTGCTTCGAGACGGTCGGCTGGCTGATGCCCAGCTCGCTGACGATCTGGGTCACGCTCGTGCCGGCATCCCCATCGGAGGACCGCCGGAGCAGGAGCTGGAGGATGTCTCGCCTCGTGCCGTCCGCGATCACGTCGAAGATGTCGGTCATGTGATCAGGGTAGTCGTCCGCCGCGCGGAGTACCATGACGAAGGCTCCGCACGGAGCGAGTCGACCGGTCGAACAGGAAGGGGAACGATGTCGGGCATATCGTCTGTCGTCTCTCCCCGGCGCGGACTGCAGCGCGCTCTGCAGTTCGTGAAGCACGTGATCACCTCATCGCCGTCGCGGTTCGCGATCGTCATCTTCGCGGCGCTGATCCTCGTGTTCACGGCGCTGCTGTCTCTGCCGATCGCCTCCGCCTCCCGCACGGTCACTCCACTGGCTGATGCGCTGTTCACGGCGGTGTCCACGATCTGCGTGACGGGCCTGGCGACCGTCGACATGGCGACGCACTGGTCCGGGTTCGGCCACGTCGTCATCTTCATCGGCGTCAACATCGGCGGCATGGGCGTGCTGACGCTGGCATCGCTCATGGGCATGGTGATCTCGAAGCGCCTCGGCCTGCGCGCCAAGCTCATCGCCGCGGGAGACACGAATCCGCTGCGCGCGCACGGCGGCCCCGTCAACGAAGGACAGACCGTCCGGCTCGGCGAGGTCGGTCAGCTGCTGACGACCGTCGCACTGTCCACGCTCGTGATCGAGGGCGTCGTCGCGATCCTCCTGTACCCAGGGCTGGTCATGGCGGGCATCGATCCGCTCGTCGCGCTGTGGGAGGCCCCGTACTACGCGGCCATGTCCTTCACGAACACCGGCTTCAGTCCCAACGTCGGAGGCGTCGGCGTCTTCGCCGACGACTACTTCGTCCTGACCGTCCTCATGGTGAGCGTGTTCCTCGGGAGCATCGGCTTCCCGGTGATCTACACGCTGGCCAAGCACCACTGGCACGTCGCGCGCTGGTCGCTGCACGCGAAGCTGACGCTCATCACGACGGTCATCCTGTTCTTCGCCGGTGCGGCCGTCTTCCTCATCCTGGAGTACGACAACCCGGGGACGTTCGGGTCCATGGATGCCGTGGACACCACGTTCCAGGCGTTCTTCCTGTCCGCCATGACCCGCTCCGGCGGATTCAGCGTGGTCGAGATCGGCGACCTCAACGGCTCGTCGCTCGTCGCCGGATCCATGCTCATGTTCGTGGGCGGCGGGTCGGCATCCACCGCCGGAGGCATCAAGGTGACCACGCTCGCGGTGCTCGCCATCGCCGTCTGGTCCGAGGCCAAGGGACGCCAGTCGGTCGAGGTCTTCGGCCGCCGCATCCCCAGCGACGTGCAGCGCGTCGCACTCTCGGTCGTCGCCTGGGGCGCCACGATCGTCGCCCTCTCGACCATCGTGATCGCGCAGATCACCAAGGCGGACATCAGTCACGTCCTGTTCGACGTGATCTCCGCCTTCGGCACCGTCGGGCTGTCCACGGGGCTCACGGGCGAGCTCCCGGATTCGGCGTCCTATGTCATGGCTGCGACGATCTTCATGGGACGCGTTGGTACAGTGACTCTCGCCGCGGCGGTCGCCGCGACGTCGCGAACGCAGCTCTATTCGCTGCCCGTGGAAAGGCCCATCGTTGGTTGACGTCATCCGGGGCGACGCCCCCGTTCTCGTGATCGGGCTCGGACGCTTCGGCGCCGCGTGCGCAGGCGAACTGGATCGGCTGGACCGCGAAGTGCTCGCGATCGACGAGAGCCTCGAACTCGTCCAGAAGTGGTCCGATCGGGTCACGCACACCGTGCAGGCGGACGCCCGCAACATCGACGCGCTGCGTCAGATCGGCGCGCAGGACTTCCAGGTGGCGGTCGTGGCGGTCGGATCGCTGATCGAGGCGTCCGTCCTCATCACCGCCAACCTCGTCGACCTCAAGGTCCCGCAGATCTGGGCGAAGGCCGTCTCGCAGTCGCACGGCAAGATCCTCGCCCGCGTCGGCGCCAACCACGTGATCTACCCGGAGCGCGAGGCCGGCGAGCGCGTCGCTCACCTGGTGAGCGGCCGGATGCTGGACTTCATCCGCTTCGACGACGACTTCGTGCTCGCGAAGATGTACCCGCCCAAGTTCATCCGCGGCGTCGGCCTGAACCAGTCCGGCGTCCGGACGAAGTACAACGTCACCGTGGTCGGCGTGAAGAGCCCCGGCAAGCCGTTCCGCTACGCCGAGGCCGACACCGTCGTCACGAACCACGACCTCATCATCGTGTCGGGGACCAACGTCGACATCGAGCGCTTCGCCAGCCTCGACCGCTGAGATTGCTGCGGCGTCCGCTCAGGCGTCGATGTCCAGCGTGAGCTCGATCTCGTCGTCCACGGCGATGGACTCGGCATCCTGCAGCGCCTTCTTGATCGGCACGATGTAGCCGCCGTCCTTGGGCCACAGCGATGTCGACAGCGTCGTGCGTCCGACCGTGACCCGCACGGGAATCATTCCCCAGCCGTAGGTGACGATGCCCGAGACGTCATGGATCATCTCGCTCTCGGCAGGCGGCACGGTGACGAAGTGGAAGGGCGCAGGCCCGCGCCAGTACCAGACCGTCCCGGCGAAGCGCAGTTCCATCTCAGGCCCCGGCCGCGATCTCCTTGGCACGCGCCAGCGCGGCGTCCGTGGCATCGGCGAACACCGTGTCCAGGCGTGCGTCCTGCAGCACGGCGATGGCCCGCTCGGTGGTTCCTTTCGGGCTGGTCACGCGGCGCCGGAGTTCGGCAGGATCCTCACCGGATGCCTCCAGGAGAGCCGTCGCGCCGATGAACGTCTGCTCCGCCATCAGGCGCGCGTCCGCCTCGCCGAAGCCTTTGCCGATCGCCGCCTTGGTGAGCTCCTCGATGAGCAGGAACACGTACGCCGGGCCGGAGCCCGAGATCGTCGAGAGCGGATCGATCTGCTCCTCAGGGACCTCGACGACGGCGCCGACGAGTTCGAACAGCCGCCGCACGACTGCGAGGTCGTCCGGCGATGCGGCAGCGCCGGCGGCGATCCCCGTGACCGCCTTGCCGACCGTGGCAGGGGTGTTGGGCATCGACCGGACCACGCGCACGCCGTCGCCGAGGTGCTCGGCGAACGTCGCGAGAGTGACGCCGGCGGCGAGGCTGACCACGATCGCGTCCGGACGCAGCACGGGGGCGATCTCGCGGAGCAGGTCGGGCACCATCGCGGGCTTCACGCCGATGAGGATGATGCGTGCGTCCGCTGCGGCATCCCTGTTCCCCTCGGGGTGCTCGTCGAGCGCGACCGCGGTGACACCCGCGAGGCCGGCGAGGCCCTCGGCCTTGCCCGCGGTGCGGTTGGTGGCGACGATGCCTCCTTCCACGGGGATGCCGGAGGCGACGACCCCCTGCAGGATCGCGCCGCCCATCGAACCCGCACCGAGAAACGCCAGAGAAGGAAGGGAGTCAGCCATGACGTCATCCTAAGGCGGGCAGTGGCGGACGCCCCGACGCCGCTCCTGCGTCAGTGAGGCGGCGGAACTAGACTCGGGACATGAGTGCATCCGGCGGCGGCAAGGCGATTCTCGCGGCATTCCTGGCGAACATGGGCATCGCTCTGGCGAAGTTCGTCGCCTGGGCGCTTTCGGGCTCGGCATCCATGCTCGCCGAGGCCATCCACTCCGTCGCGGACTCCGGCAACCAGCTGCTGCTCATGCTCGGCGGGCGCAAGGCGAAGCGCGTGGCCGACCGCGAGCATCCGTTCGGCTACGGCCGGGAACGCTACGTGTACGCGTTCGTCGTGTCGATCATCCTGTTCTCCGTCGGCGGCGTGTTCGCCATCTATGAGGGCATCGACAAGCTCACGCATCCGCACGCCCTCGACCCCGTGTGGTGGTGGTTGCCGCTGGTGGTGCTGGTGGTCGCGATCGGGCTCGAGTCGTTCTCGCTGCGAACGGCCGTTCGAGAGAGCAACCTCGTGCGCGAGAAGGGCCAGTCCTGGGTGTCCTTCGTACGCCGCGCGAAGGCGCCGGAGCTTCCCGTCGTCCTGCTCGAGGACATCGGGGCGCTGACCGGCCTGACCTTCGCCCTGCTCGGGGTGGGGCTGACCGTGATCACGGGCAACCCGCTGTTCGACGCCCTCGGCACCCTGATGATCGGAACGCTGCTCGTGGTGATCGCGATCATCCTCGGCGTGGAGACGAAGAGCCTGCTCGTGGGCGAAGGAGCGAACCAGGCCGACCACGACCGCATCGTCGAGGCCATCGTCTACGGCCCGGAGGTCGAGAAGCTGATCCATCTGAAGACGCTCTACCTGGGTCCGGACGAGCTGCTGGTCGCCGCGAAGATCGCGCTGCCCGCCGACAAGACCGTCCGCGAGGCCGCCGACGACATCGACGACATCGAGAAGCGGATCCGGGAGGCCGTCCCGGTGGCGCGCGCCATCTACATCGAGCCGGACATCTATCGTCCGTCGCTCGACCCGGAGCCGTCCACGGATGTGTTCGTGCTGAAGTCGTCCGACTGACGAGCGTCGCGCCGTCTGGTTCGCGCGCGCGGCGTCAGCGACGGGCTTCGAAGAAATCGCGCAGCAGGTCGGAAGCGGCCTCCTCGAGGAGCCCCCCGACGACCTCCGCGCGGTACGGCAGTCGCCTGTCCCGCAGCACGTCGTACATCGAACCGGCGGCGCCGGCCTTGTCATCCCAGGCCCCGAACACGACGCGACCGATGCGCGCCTGCAGGATCGCGCCGGCGCACATCACGCACGGCTCGAGCGTCACGACGAGCGTGTGACCCTCCAGATTCCACGACCCCGCGGCTGCCGCGGCGGCGCGCAGCGCGACGATCTCGGCGTGTCCGGTCGGGTCGTGCGTCTGCTCGCGGGTGTTGCGCCCCTCGGCGAGAATGCGGCCGGACGGGTCCAGCACGACCGCGCCGACGGGTACGTCGCCGCCCGCTGCGGCGTCTCGAGCGAGCTCGAGCGCACGCAGCATCCCCTGCGAATCGGATGCCGACATATCTCGACTCTATTGCCGAGCGCCGGGGGCATTACCCTTGATCCATGCGTGTTCACGTGGCAGACCACCCCCTCATCACCCACAAGCTCTCGGTGCTGCGCGACGCGCGCACCCCATCGCCGGTGTTCCGCCAGCTCACCGAGGAACTCGTGACGCTGCTCGCCTACGAGGCGACACGGAACGTGCGGGTCTCCCCCATCGAGATCACGACCCCTGTGACGACGACGATGGGTGTGAAGATCTCCGAGCCCCGCCCGATCGTCGTGCCGATCCTGCGCGCCGGACTCGGGATGCTGGAGGGCATGGTCAAGCTGCTCCCCACCGCCGAGGTCGGCTTCCTCGGCATGGTCCGCGACGAGGAGACCTTCGAGCCGACCACGTACGCCGAGCGCCTTCCGGACGATCTCAGCGACCGTCAGTGCTTCGCGATCGACCCGATGCTCGCCACCGGCGGCTCGCTGGGTGCTGCGATCCAGTTCCTGTTCGACCGCGGTGCCAAGGACGTCACAGCCATCTGCCTGCTCGGCACGCCGGAGGGCGTCGCCGCGATCGAGAAGCTCGTCGGCACCCAGGACGTGACGCTCGTCCTCGGGGCGCTCGACGAGCGTCTCAACGAGAAGGGCTACATCGTCCCGGGGCTCGGCGACGCCGGCGACCGGCTCTACGGCACGGTCTGATCGTCGCGGGCTGACCGGCTCGGGTTGATGGCCTCCGGTCGATCGTCGCGGGCTGACCGGCTCAGGGCGCGCCGACCAGTCGCGCGAAGGCGCTCAGCCTCGCGACGCCGTCGGCCGTCCACGGCAGATCGTCCAGCAGAGCGGGCGAGTGCACGAGGTAGGCGACGCTCATGGCGCGCGAGATCGCGACGTTGAGCCGGTTCTGCAACAGCAGGAACTCCGGTCCGCGCGGCGCATCCCGGCCGCTGGACGCCGCCAGCGAGGTGATCGAGACGACGGCCTCCTTGCCCTGGAAGTTGTCGACGGTGCCCACCGGGATCCGGTCGAATCCTGCGTCCCCGAGCACCTGGTGGATGAGCTGCTTCTGCGCGTTGTACGGCGCGACGACGATGATGTCCTCCTGGCCGAGCGCGCGTGCAGGCGCGCCCGTCATCCCGTCGGTGTAGGTACGGCCGAGCAGATCGCGCACGATCCGCAGCACCTCGGCCGCCTCCTCCGGCGACTGCGTCGCGTTGCCGCGATGGCGCACCGGAACGACATGCAGGCCGGCATCGACGCCGTCGACACGGCGCAACTCGGTACCCGGTGCGGAGGCCAGTTTCCCGGCGTACGCCAGTGTCGAGACCGGCTCCGCGACCGCGGGGTGCATGCGCCAGGACGTCGCGAGGAAGTGGCCGTACGCCGGATCCAGCACCTGCTGCCCCGCCATGACCCATCCCAGCGCCGAGGTGTCGACCGGCTCCGGATGCGTGCCCTGGCTGACCTGTGGAAGCTGTTGGGGGTCGCCCAGCAGCAGCAGGCTCTTCGCCCCCGACGCAACGGCGATCGTGGAGGCAAGCGAGAACTGTCCGGCCTCGTCGATCACGAGCAGATCGAGCCCCGCCCGATCGACGCGTCTGGTGTTGCTGAAGTCCCACGCGGTGCCTCCGACGACGAAGCCCTCCGGATGCTCGCCGATGAACGACGCCATTCCGTCCTTGGGGATCACGGTGTACGGCGGCTCGACGGACGCGTCCTTCGGATGCTTCGCGACCTGGGAAGCTGGTACGCCGTCTTCGATGACACGGCACAGGAGCGTCTCGACGATCGCGTGCGACTGCGCGACGACGCCGACCTTGGAGCCGTGCTCGCGCACGAGGCGGGAGATCACGTGCGAACCGGTGAAGGTCTTCCCCGTACCGGGCGGACCCTGCACGGCGATGTAACTGCGATCCAGATCGAGAACGCCCCGGACGATCGCATCGACTGTGTCGACGGGGTTCTGCGGCAGTGCGGCGCCGGACCGAGTGCGCGGAACGGCGCGTCGGAGGATGTCGGTCGCCGCATCGCTCGGGAAGCCGGGGGCTGCGGCATGCACCGACTGCGCCCACTCCTCGATGGCCTTCTGCTGCGAGGCGACGTTCGGCGGGGATGCCGGCGTCAGCGCGAGCGGCATGTCGTGCCATGTCTCGCCCTGCACAGCGCGTTCGCGCACGACGTAGCCGTCGTCGAGGACCGCGACGATCTCGATCTCGTGCGGCACGTGGATCACGCGCGACAGGCTGTCGACCGCGAACGGGGCAGGCGTCTCGTAGAGCGCGAACGGCCGCGCCCCGACGCCGAGGGTGCTGCCCGGCGCCACTTCGCCGCGCAGCTCGACGAGCCGGGTCAGCGTCCTGGTGCCCTCGGCGATCCCCCAGTCCTCGAGGGACCGGCATCGCCCGACGTCCACGCGCAGCACATCGCGCGTCTGCTCCCACACCGACACAGGTTCGCGCAGACGCTGGAAGTGCCCCTGCCAGAAGCTCTTCGCCTCACGGGGGTAGTAGTCGATGGCGGCGGCCGCGACGCGATGCACCTCCCCGTCGCCTCCTGCTGCGGCGGCCTCCTCGCCGTCCGCGAGAAGGGCCAGCGAGAGCGCGGACGGTTCGTACGCGCGGGCCTCCAGTTCATCCGGCGGCGCCGGCAGCACGCCCGCCTGCTTCGCGAGCCCGATCAACCAGTCGCGCAGTCGCCGAGTGGACACGCAGTCGTAGCGGTTGTAGTCCGCGAGATCCTCGAGGATCGTATCGGCCTCGGCATCCTGACCCGCCTGCCGCAGCTCGCGCGCCTGCACGTACCGGACGATGGAGTCATCGCCCTTCTGCACGTCGCTGGTGCGCACCTCGGCGCCCATGTAGAGCGGTTCGAGCTTCTTGATCGAGTACGACCGCGACCCCACCCTGACCGACCGCAGCACGAGCGGGTAGAGATCGACGAACACCCCGTCGCGCAGCAGGCGGTCGACATCGGCCTCGCCGACGCCGTGTCTGGCCGCCATCGCCGAAAGATGCGACGTCTCGTAGGGCGCGTAGTGGTAGATGTGCATGTCGGGGTGCGTCTGCCTGCGCACCTTCACGAACTCCAGGAAGTCGAGCAGTGCGCGCTTCTCCTCGGCGAACGTGTGCGCCCAGAGCGCGGAGTACTGCTCCGTGTTGTCGAGCCAGCCGAACAGATAGTCGATGCCCCAGTCGGGCCTTCCCGTGTCGTCGGCGATCGATTCGGTGTACAGCGGATCTCCCTCGAAATCGAAGAAGATGTCGCCATGACTGGGACGCGGCATGAGACCGATCGCGTGGGCGGAGACGAGTTCGAACGGTGGGGGGACATCGGCGTCGATCGCAGCGCCGGACTGCAGCCGCGCCTGAGCACGCAGCGCGGCGAAGACGTCGGGGTTCATGCCGTCCGGCGCCTGCGTCGCGGCTGCCAGATCGTCGAGCGTCTGCACACCGGCCGCACGGAGCCTCTGACGCTGCACCGGACGCATCCGCGCGACCATCAGCAGATCGCGATGGGCGATCACCTGCTCGTCGCACGTCGCGCATCGGCCGCAGGCCCGCACCTGCAGGTCGCCACGGTCATCGCCCCAGGCCAGGGGCGATCCCGCTGAGCCGTCCTCGACCCGGCGATCGGCGATGAGCGCGCGCAGCCGGGCACGGCGCACCCGGAACAGCGGCAGCAGATCGTCGACCGCGTGTGTGCTGAGCGTGCCGTCGCCGAGGATGAGATCGACCTCGTCCGCTCGCGGGATGCCCAGGCCATCGAGCTGATCGACGTATGCCGCGAGCTGCATGAGCGCGGTGACGCGTGCGGTGCGGGCGAGTTTGGAGTCCTGCACTCGCCAGCGCCCGTCGTCCTCTCGCAGCAGGAAGTCGGCGAATCCCACGAAGTCATCGGCTGAGAAGGCGGCCTGGAAGAGAACAGCGGCATCGGAACGCAGTGCCTCGCCCGTCTCCGCCACGGCGGCCGCGAGCGCTTCGGCCTCGCGCGAGGAGACCTTCGCCACCTCGTGCACGGCCGTGCCGAAACGGTCGCGATACGCCTGCAGCACGTTCTGCTCGTGCACGTCCCCGAGCTCGGCAGCGCGGCGCAGGGTCGCATCCTCCGGCTCGTCGACGGCAGGGACACGACCGAGCTTCGCATCGATCGCTCGACACCAGGCGAACTCGCACTCGGCGGCCAGCTTCAGGTCGCTGGCGCTCCAGATGACTCGTCGCGCCGCGGTGTCGATCCTCATGCTTCGAGACTAGTTCCGGGGTCGGACACGGTCCGCCGGCGGTACGCGACGCCTCGACTCGTCCGCTCGCTCAAGGAGCGGGGCGCCACCAGGTGTCGGTCGGCGTGACGGGCAGGCGGCGCTTGTGCTCGGTGGCGAGGTACTTGCTCTCGATGCGAGCGGCGACGTCGGCATCCACCTGTCGCCCCTCGAGGTAGTCGTCGATCTGCTCGTACGTGAGGCCGAGTTCGTCCTCGTCGGCTCGGCCTGGCTGACCGTCCAGCAGATCGGCCGTCGGCACCTTGAGCCACAGCCGGTCGGGGGCGCCCAGCGTGCGCAGCAGCGCCTTGCCCTGGCGCTTGGTGAGACCGGACAGCGGAAGCAGGTCCGCCGCACCGTCGCCGAACTTCGTGTAGAAGCCGGTCACGGCCTCGGCCGCGTGATCGGTGCCGATGACCAGCATCCGGTCGTGCCCGGCGAGGGCGTACTGGGTGACCATGCGAATGCGCGCCTTGATGTTGCCGCGGTTGAAGTCCGAGATGTCCGCTCCGGCGGCCTGCTCGATGTCCTTCTCGACACCGTCGACGCCGTACTGGATGTTGACCTCGATCGCTCGATCGGCCGCGATGAACGCCAGCGCCGCTGCCGCGTCGTCCGCGTCCAGCTGCACGCGGTACGGAAGCCGCACGGCGATGAACGAGGCGCGTGCGCCCCGTTCCCGCGCCTTCTCGACGGCGAGCTGCGCGAGCCTGCCTGCGAGCGTCGAGTCCTGGCCGCCGGAGATGCCGAGCACGAACCCGTGCGCGCCGGTGGTCACCAGATAGTCGGCGAGGAACTGCACCCGACGGTCGATCTCGGGCTGCGGGTCGATCTCGGGCTGCACGCCGAGGTCGTCGGCGATCTGCTGCTGAAGCGACACGGAATCCTCCACTCTGTCTGCGTCCAGTATCACGTGCGCATGTGACGAGCGGATGACGACGCGGCGGAATACCTCGACCGGCGACGGACTTGTCCTCAGCAGACGAAGAAAGCGAGACCCCCCCATGACCCTGATCGGCCGCAGCGACCTCGATGTGTTCCCGCTCGCCCTCGGCGGCAACGTGTTCGGTTGGACCGCCGATCGCGATGCCTCCTTCGCGATCCTGGACGCCTTCACGCAGGGCGGCGGTGACTTCATCGACACCGCGGACGGCTACAGCCATTGGGCTCCAGGCAACTCCGGCGGCGAGAGCGAGACGCTGATCGGCGAATGGCTGACATCGCGCAAGCCGCGCGATGTCGTCATCGCGACCAAAGTGAGCACGCATCCGGACTTCCCCGGCCTGTCGGCGAAGAACATCCGCGCGGCGGCCGAGGCGTCGCTGAGGAGGCTCGGCGTCGAGAGCATCGATCTGTACTACGCGCACTTCGACGACGAATCGGTTCCGCTCGAGGAGACCGTCGCGGCGTTCGGCCAGCTCGTCACGGACGGGCTCGTGCGCCACACGGCCGTCTCCAACTACTCCGCCGACCGCATCCGCTCGTGGATCGCGATCGCGCAGGATGCCGGGACGGCACTGCCGGTCGCGGTGCAGCCGCACTACAACCTCGTGCACCGCAATGCGGTCGAGGAGAGCATCATCCCCGTCGCGGAGGAGTTCGGGCTCGACCTGATCCCGTACTACGCGCTGGCCAGCGGATTCCTCACCGGGAAATACCGCTCGGACGACCCGACCGCCGTCGCATCGGCTCGTGCGGGCGGAGCGGCGAAGTACGCCACCTCGCACGGCCTGCGCATCATCGACGAGCTCGAGCGCATCGGCACGGCGCACGGCGCCTCGGTGGCGTCCGTGGCGCTGGCCTGGCTGCGGTCGCAGCCCACGGTCGTCGCCCCGATCGCCAGCGCATCGCGTGTCGAGCAGGTGGCCGACCTGCTCGCCAGCGCTCGCGTCCAGCTGAGTCCGGAGGAGATCGCGTCCCTCAGCGCGGTATCCGCCTGGTCGTACGCCGGTCGCTGAACGGTCTCAGCCGCGGCTGCCCGCGGGGCCGACGATCCGACTCGGCCCCGCGTCGGTCTGCTCGACGCGCAGCTGCGCGGGAATCTGCTCCTGCATGGCCTCGACGTGGCTGATCACACCGACCGTGCGACCGCCGGCGCGCAGTTCGTCGAGCGTGCGCATGGCGACGTCCAGCGTGTCCGCGTCCAGTGAGCCGAAGCCCTCGTCGATGAAGAGCGTGTCGAGGGTGATGCCACCTGCGCGCGCCGTGACGACCTCGGCGAGCCCCAGCGCGAGCGCCAGGGAGGAGAGGAACGTCTCTCCCCCGGACAGCGACTGCGCGGGTCGTGTGTGGCCGGTGAAGGCGTCGAACACGACGATTCCGAGTCCTGATGCCGCGCCTCGGGCGGCGAGCGCGTCCGAGTGGCGGAGCTGGTAGCGGCCGGTCGACATGTCGCTCAGGCGCCTGTTCGCGGCATCCACGATCTCCTCGAGTTCGGCGGCGAGGACGAAGGTCTCCAGAGTCATGCGGCGCGTGTTGCCCGCGCGCCCGGCGATCGTGTCGGCCAGGCCCTTCAGCAGCTCGTGCTCCTGCATCTGCTCCGCGCTGCGGGCGTGCTCCGTGGCGGCGCCGTCGATCAGCGCGCCCAGTCGCCGCGCGACGGCGGACGCCTGCGCGGAGCTGTCGACGGCGTTCTTCCATGCGTCTCTGGAGACCCGCGCCGCCTCCTCGGCGGGGCCGACGTCGATCGGCTCCTCGGGGAGGGTGCGCATCTCCAGGGGAAGCAGGATCGCCTTCTCGGTCTCACGCTGCACGGTGTGCGCGGTGATCCGGCCCTCCAGGGCGTCGCGCTCGGCCGTGGAGCGCAGGGCGGTCTCGACGTGGTCCGAGTCATCGAAAACGGACAGCGCGATCGCGGCGTCGCGTTCGCTGCGTGCCTCGTCCGCGGCGGTTCCGCGTCGCGCTGTCTCGGCGAGAGCCGCGGCGAGCGCACGGGCTGCCGCGATGCCTTCGGCGGAATCGGCGACGCGCTCTGCCACGGATGCGAACGGACCGCGTGCCTCGGCGATGATCGCCTCGGCCTCGCGCTCGCGCTCCTCGAGGACGGCGAGCGCCTCCCTCGCCGTCGCGAGAGCCGCGGAGGAATCGTCGCGTTCGCGCTCAAGCCTGGCGATGCGCTCCTCGATGGCCGCGAGACGCTCCTCGGTCTCGGCGACCCGACCGACGGCGGACAGCGCCTCGTCGTGGGCGGCGACGGCGGCGGCGAGCTCGGCATCGCCCTGTTCGGCGTCCCGGCCGTCCGCCAGCGCGGTCGCCGCGGCGAGTTCGGCTCTGAGCGCGGTGAGCCGATCGGCGGTCTCGCGCTCCGAGCGCGCCGCATCGTCGCGCTCGGACTGAGCCTCGGCGATGTCATCGCCCGAGACCGGATCGGTGTGCGCGGCCGGCGCGGGGTGCGTCGTCGAGCCGCACACGGCGCAGGCCTGCCCTGAGACCAGCGCCTCGGCGAGCTCGCCCGCCATGCCGTCCAGCCGGCGCTGCAGCAGAGTCGACAGCTCGGTCTGCTTGCGCGCGAGCCGGGTGTTCGCCGCGGCGAACTCGCCGTCGACGGTCTCGATGACCGTCGACAGCCGCGCGACCTCGACGGCTGCGGCGCGGCGCGATCGCGCCCGATCGCACTCCTGGGCGAGGGCGTCGATCCGGTCGGCCGTTCGGCGCGCGGCCTCCCGTTCAGCGGAGGCTGCGGCACGCTCCTGTGGCAGGGCGGAGCGCTCCACGTCGTCCGCGGCGATCCGCTCCGACGCCTCGGCGACTCGCCGGGTCGCCTCCGCCCGTTCCTCCGCGCGCTGCGCAGACCGCTGCTCGTACTCCTGAGCGCGCTGCCAGCTGCCGCGCTGCTCGGAGCGCGCCGTCGCCCAGTCCTCGAGCATGGTCGCGGTGAGCTCGGGCAGGGCGATGCCGAGCGCCTTCCAGCGCGTTCGCGCCTCGGCTTCGGCTTCGGCGGCCGCGTCCAGCGCGCATCGGGCCCTCGTCGCGGCGGCGATCGCCGGTCGAAGACCCTCGGCACTGCGCGCGCGATCCAGCTCGGCCCTGGCCGTCGCGATCTGCGGTTCTTCGTCGTCCAGTCGGCGCAGCGCCGCGCGCGCACGATCGCGCTCCCGCTGCGCCGCCTGCTCCTCACGCCGGGCGGCGAGCGCCGCGTCGGCGTCGGTGGAGCGCCGTTCGGCATCGTCCGCGTCTGCCTGAGCGCGCTCCGCGCGGTACTCGGCCCTGGCCAGCGCACGCCGCAGCGCCTCCAGCCGTTCTTCGGTCGGGCCTGCGCCCACCTCCGGCGGCGAGTCATCCGGCGACTCCGATCCATCGCCGGCATCCGCCGTCGTGCCCTGCAGGCCTGCGTCCACCACGACGGTCTCGGCCTCCTCGAGACGTGTCGTGACGGTCATGAGTCGTGCGCTCAGCGCGTTGTCAGACGCCTTCCGCCGCTCGTCGAACCGCACCTGGATGTCTTCGAAGCGCTCCGTGCCGAACAGCCGTCGCAGCAGCGCCTGGCGCTCCTTGCTGTCGGCGAGCAGGAAACGGGCGAACCGGTTCTGCGCCAGCAGGATCACCTGCAGGAACTGCGACTGGCTCAGCTGGAGGATCGCGTCCAGTTCGTTCGCCACATCGACGGCCCGCGCCGCGCGTCCGAGCCACGCGTCGCCGGTCCATTCGTCGAGTGCGACCGCCGAGGCCTGTTTGGTCATGCCGCCGCCGCGTCTGGCCGGTCGCATGTACTCGGGCGAACGCGTCACGCGGAATCGTCCGGCGGTCGTACTGAACTCGACGACCACCTCGCTCGGGTCGTCCGGCTCGCAATGATCGCTGCGCAGCCGCTTCTCGCCGCCGTCGTAGCGCGGCACCGATCCGTAGAGCCCGAAGCAGACCGCGTCGAGGATGCTGGACTTTCCCGCCCCTGTCCGGCCGGCGATGAGGAAGATGCCATCGGCCGCGAACGCGTCGAAGTCGACCGTCTGGCGTTCGAGGAACGGACCGAAGCCCTCGACCTCGAGGCGATGCAGGCGCACTAGACCAGTGCCTCCGCGGCCACTCGCTCGTCGAGCACCTCGCGGATCAGCTCGTGCTCGCGCTCGGTCGCCCCGTGGCCCTCGCGTACGTGCTCGAGGAAGGCCTCGATGCGGTCTGTGTCGGTGACCGCTGTGCGCAGCCGCGCGGAGTAGGACTGCTCGAGCCGCGCGACGGTCTGTTCCGGCTCGTGCTGGACCAGCGCGCAGAACGCGAACCGCTCCTTCAGCCGGCGCATCGGCTCAGCCTGCGGGAGCGCGTCGGTGTACACCGCGCATACCCAGTCCGTGGCGTGGGCCGCGACGTTCTCGGCCGACAGGATGTCGTCGAGGGCTCCGGTCAGCGTCACGAGGCGGCGCGGAACCGGCAGGTCGAGCCATTCGACGGTGGCGAGCCCTTCGGCGTCGAGGTCGATCAGCCAGGAGCCGCGCGGCTTGTCCTGTTCGCCGAAGCTGTAGTGCAGCGGCGCCCCCGCATACCGGACGCGATCGCTGAGCTGCTGCCGGCCGTGGATGTGGCCGAGAGCGACGTAGTCCGGACCGTCGAACACCGACAGCGGAACGACGTCGAGACCGCCCTGACGGACCTCGCGCTCGAGCCCTGCGGTCGCGTCGACGCCGGCGGCGAAGCAGTGCGCGATCGCGACCGAGCGGCCGGTGTGCGCCGCCATGCCGGCGCGCACCAGTTCCATGGCGTGCGCCATCGTCTGCGCCTGCGTGCGGAGCACGGCATCCGGCCAGTACTGGCGCACGAGGGCCGGCTCGAGGTACGGGATGCCGAAGAAGTGCACCGGACCGTGGGCATCGGCGATCGTGATCGGCACGCCGATCGCGACCGGGTCGGTCTGCACGTGGATGCCGTCGCGCAGCAGCCGCGCCTGGAAACCGAGCCGTGCGGCGGAATCGTGGTTGCCGCTGGTGACGATCACGGCGGCGCCGGCGTCGTGCAGGGCGACGAGCGTGTCGCCGAGAAGCGTGTACGCGGGGCCGGCAGGCGTGGCCGAGTCGAAGACATCGCCGGCGACGATGACGACCTCGACATCGTGCGCACGCACCTGCGCCACGAGCGCGCCGAGCACCTCGGCCAGCGCATCCATGGTGGAGTTGCCATGGAACGTGCGGCCGATGTGCCAATCGGAGGTGTGCAGGATGCGCATGTTCACACGGTACGGAGGACCTCGGACATCGGCCGAGAGGCGTGCCGCGGCATCCGTCGTTCGGACGCCGCGGCACCGCGCTCAGTGCGCGAGGACCGCAGCCTGCTCGTCAGCGCCCCGCGGGAGGAGATCCTCCGCACGCCCTCGCACCATCGTGATCGCGATCACGGACGCCACGACCATGCCGACGGCGGCCGCGAGGAACGTCGCCCCGTAGCCGGACGTCAGCACCGCGGCGTCGACATCGGCCGGCGCATGAGCGCCGACGCGGGCGGCGTACACCGCCGTGAACACCGACAGGCCGATCGAGCCGCCGATCTGCATGGCGGAGTTCGTCACCGCGGAGGCCACGCCGGCATCGTGCGGCGCGACCCCGGTGAGGGCGACGTTCTGCAGAGGGATGAAGACGAACGCCATGCCGAAGCCCATCACGAGCAGAGCGGGGGCGATCTCGACAAGGTAGTCGCCGCCGGGAGTGATGAACGACAGATAGACGAGAGCCGCGGCGACGACCAGCGGGCCGCCGATGAGCATCGGCCGGGGGCCGACGGTCCCCAGCATCCGCGTCGCGATCGGTGCGAGCACCATCGTCCCGAGGGGCAGCGGAAGACTCGCGAGGCCCGCCTGCAGCGCCCCCATTCCGAGGACGATCTGCAGGTGGAGCGTGAGGTAGAGCGTCGCGCCGATCATGACGCTGCCCGCGACCGCCTGGATCAGGAAGGCGCCGCCCCTGACGCGGTCGGCGACGACGCGCAACGGCAGCAGCGGATTGCCGACCTTCGTCTCGACCCATACGAACACACCGAGCAGCACGACGCCGACGGCGAGAAAGGCGATCGTGAGCGGGTTCGCCCAGCCGGTCTCGGCGATGCTGAAGCCGTAGACGAGCGATCCGAGGCCGACGGTGACCAGCAGGGCACCCCACAGGTCGTAGCGGTTGTCGCCCTCGGCCTTGCTCTCGGTGATGAATAGAGCGCCGCCCACGAGGCAGACGATCACGAAGAAAAGGTTGACAAGCAGGCACCACCGCCAGTCCAGGAACTCGGTGAGGAAGCCTCCGAGCACCAGACCGACCGCTGCGCCGGCACCGGCCACAGTGCCGAACACGGCGAAGGCCGTGTTGCGCTGCCTGCCGGAAGGGAACAGCGTCGTCAGCAACGCGAGCGCCGCCGGGGCGAGCATGGCCGCGAACACGCCCTGCAGGGCACGGCCGAGGACGAGCTCCCATCCGGCGTTCGCCATTCCTGCGAACAGCGAGGCGAGACCGAAGCCCACCATCCCGACCAGGAACGTGCGCTTGCGCCCCCAGTAGTCGGCGATGCGCCCGCCGAGCAGCAGCAGCGCTCCGAATGCGAGCGCGTAGGCCGTCACGACCCACTGACGCATGTGGTCGTCCATCCCGAGGGCGGCCTGCGCCTGCGGAAGAGCGATGTTGACGATGGTGCCGTCGAGGACGACGACGAGTTGCGTCAGAGAGATGATCGCCAGGGCCCACCACTTCGCTGAGGGGTGGGCGCGCAGGGTCGATGACATGGAAAAACCTCCGGTGTCTGGTGAGGATGCCGGAGGTTTCAAGCCTCGGACCGGCCCCGTTCCCGAGGCCGACCGCCTCAGCGAACGGTGCTGAGCAGAGCTCCATTCTCTCGGACGGAGGCGGAGGACCGGCGCGATCGGCACCCGACCGCACCGTAACAATGCGTCACACGCCGAGAAATCTGCTACACGTCAGCGACGGCGCAGCAGCGCACCGTGCTCGGGGTGCGCTGCGAACCATTCGGCGACGTACCAGCACACCGCGTCGACCTTCCGATCGCCGCGCTCGAGGATGTCGGCCACGGCCCCCTCGACCACGCGCGCGGCATGCCCCTGCCCGCGGAAAGTCGGGACTGTGAAGGCTCTCGTCAGCGCGATCGTCCTGCCGTCGTCGCGGTAGTCGAGCACGCTGACCAGCTGTCCGTCGTGCAGCAGCGTGTAGCGCGATGCGTCCTTCTCATCGGTGAGGACGAAGCCGTCTGTCAGGGTCGAATCGGTCACGTCCCCACGTTACGCCCGGCGGCCGACACAGGCTCCGTTTTGACACGGAGCGACACGATCCGACATAATCCCCCCATGACCACCAACGCACGCCCTTTGTCCGCCCAGGAGGCGAACGGGACTGCCGGGATGATGATGCCCGGCCGCGTTGCCATGTGTTGCCGAATGTGCAGCTGACACCTCAGCCCACCCCGCCCGGCTCGGCCTTCGCCATCTGCGACGCCTGAGCCCCCGAGCACCCACCTGCGTGCTCGTCACCGGCCCTCAAGGTCATTCTCGCAACGCATCCGAGCCCGTCGGCTCACCCTCCCAAGGACTTCATCATCATGTCGAACATCGCTACCCTCGAGCGTCCCTCCGCCTCCGCAGCCTCCTCCCGCCTCCGTCCCGTCGTTGACGCGCCGGCCGCCGATCTGCCTGCCACCCGCTCGCCCCGCGGCTTCGCCCTCTACGTCGGTCTCGACGAGATCAAGGCCGCAGAGGCCGGCGTCAGCCTGCCGCTGCTCGTCGACGCCCTGCGGCGCACCCTCGCCGAGCTCGCCCCCGGCGCCGAGACCCACGCCACCGTCGCCCTCGCCCCGCACGGTGCGGGCGGCCGTGACCTCGATGTCGTCCGCCTCGCCCTGCAGGAGCCCGGCGCGATCGCCCGCACCAAGGCCGCCGAGGACGAGGAGACCGAAGAGGAAGAGGGCGTCGTCGTCGACATCTCGCGCAAGCGCGTCCTCATCGACGGCGACTCCGCCGCCTTCACCTACAAGGAGTTCGAGCTGCTCCAGTACCTCGTGCTCCGCGAGGGCCGCACGATCGAGCGGACCGAACTCGTGGGCGCGCTGTGGCAGTCGCCAGAGGACGAGACGCCTGGAGAGCGCACGATCGACGTGCACGTTCGCCGCCTGCGTGCCAAGCTCGGCCGCTACGAGGACATCGTGCGCACCGTGCGCGGCGTCGGCTACCGCTTCGACCGTCACGCGGACGTCGTGATCCGCTACGGCCACGGCACCCCCTCGCCCGACCGCTTCTGACCCGCAACCGTCCGGCTGCGATGTCAGCCGCGCGGCGTAGGGTGTTCGCATGACCATGACAGCGGATGCCGCGGCGAGCCGCGCGCACTCGGACGCACCGCTGTCCACCGTGTACCGGCCAGGCCATCCGCTCGATCTCCTGCGCACCGTGCGCGTGCTGATGCGCGGGCCGAAGGACCCGACCATGCTGGTGGAGGGGACGACGCTGTGGCGCGCCAGTCGCACCCCGGAGGGCGTCGCGACACTCGCCCTGCGCTCGGTCGCCGGCGAGGTGCACGCGACGGCATGGGGCCCGGGCGCCGGCTGGGCCCTCGCACAGCTGCCTGCCCTGTGCGGGGCCGACGACGACGCGACCGGTTTCGACGTCGCAGCGATGCCGATGCTGGCCGAGATCGCACGGCGGACCGTCGGCACTCGGCTGACGCGCACCGATCTCGTGTTCGACGCCCTCGCGAGCTCGGTCATCGAGCAGAAGGTCACGTCGTTCCAGGCCTTCGGCGCATGGCGCGCCCTCGTCACGCGCTTCGGCGCACGGGCACCGGGACCGACGCCGCGGCCCATGTTCGCGCCGCCGAGCATCGACGGCTGGCGCGCCATCCCGTCCTGGGCGTGGCATCAGGCCGGCCTCGAGCCGCCGCAGTCCCGCACGATCGTCGCCGCCGCCGCACGAGGACAGCGGATCGCCGACGCCGTCCTGGCCTCTCCGACGGGCGCCGATCGCGACCGCGTGCTCACGAGCCTTCCCGGCATCGGCGCGTGGACGGCGTCCGAGACGCGCATCAGGGCGCTCGGCGACCCTGATGCGGTGAGCGTCGGGGACTACCACCTCGCGCATCAGGTCGGCTACGCGCTCACCGGCGCGCGCGTCGACGACGACGGGATGCTGGAGCTGCTCGCGCCCTGGGCGGGCCACCGGCAGCGCGTCATCCGCCTGATCCTCGCCGGCGGGCCCCGCGAAGCGCGCCGCGGCCCTCGGCTCGCACCGCAGGATCATCGGCGCCACTGACGCTAGGCTGACGCCATGGCAGCGACGAAGAAGCAGCGATGGACCTGGCTCGGCGGCACGACCGTGCTGCTCGCGCTGGGCGTGGTGGTCGGCCTGATCCTGCAGAACGTCTGGCTCGGCGTCCTGCTGGCGGCGATCGTGTCGATCGGCTGGCTCATGCTCGTCGAGTCCCGCAAAGGCGACAACAACACCGGCGTCAACGACGAGACGCACGGCATCGAGGTCTGACGCGTCAGAACGTCAGCGCGACCGGCCGTCCGTCGATCATTCTGACGTCGACCTCGTGGTCGTAGATCTCACGCAGCACGTCGGCGCGGACGATGTCTTCCGGCGCCGCGTCGGCGATCACTCTGCCCCCGCGCATCGCGACGATCCGATCGGCGTGGTGGCCGGCGACGTTGATGTCGTGCAGGACGACGATCACCTTCTTGCCGAGCTCATCGGCCATACGGCGGATGAGCTGCATGATCTCTGCGGCGTGACGCAGGTCGAGG
This sequence comes from Microbacterium sp. M28, assembly GCF_025836995.1. NCBI lineage: Bacteria > Bacillati > Actinomycetota > Actinomycetes > Micrococcales > Microbacteriaceae > Microbacterium > Microbacterium triticisoli. The sequence goes on from NZ_CP107546.1 coordinate 2,623,626, forward strand.
TTGTTGAGCGGCTCGTCCAGCAGCACGTACCGGGTGTCCTGAGCGAGCACCATCGCGATGAACGCGCGCTGCCGTTGCCCGCCGGACAGCTCGTCCAGGAAGCGATCGCGATACGGCGCGAGATCGAGGTAGTCGATCGCACGATCGATGTGCGCTCGGTCGTCGATCGTGAAGCGGCCCTTCGAGTGCGGGAAGCGCCCGAACTCAACCAGGTCGTGCACGGTCAGGCGGGCGGCGATGTGATTGTCCTGCCGGAGCACGGCGAGCACCTTCGCCAGGTCACTCGATGACGCCGTCGTGACGTCCACCCCGTCGACGGTGACCCGGCCGTCGTCGGCCGCGATGAGCCGTCCGATGAGACCGAACAGGGTCGACTTCCCCGCCCCGTTCGGCCCGATCAGCGCGGTCACCCCCTCGGCGCCGAACTCGAGCGAGACGTCGTCGAGCACGACCGTCTTCCCGTAGCGCTTGGTGACGTTCTCGAGCGCGATCATCGCGCCCCCTTTCTGAGGACGAGGAAGAGGAAGAAGAGTCCGCCGGCGAACTCGATGATCATCGAGATGCTCCCGCCGAATCCGAAGACCTGCTCGAGGACGACCTGTCCGCCCAGCAGGCACAGCATCCCGATGAGCGCGGCCGTCGGCAGGGTCCAGGCGTGGCGGAACGTGCCGGCCCAGGAGTATGCGAGGTTCGCGACGATGAGTCCGAAGAACAGGATGGGTCCGACCAGCGCGGTGGATGCCGCGATCATGACCGAGATGAGGGTGAACAGCAGCATCACCAGGCGGCGATGGTCGATGCCCAGCCCGATCGCCGCGGGTTCTCCGAGCGTCAGCACGTCCAGCTTCCGCACCAGCGGGACGATCGCGACGCAGGATGCCGCGACGAGCACGCCGGTGAACAGCAGGAGCATCGGATCGGGGCGCGTCAGCGACGCGAACATGGCGTCGCTGAGCACCTGGAAGTCCAGCGGGTCCAGCATCCGCTGCATCCACTCGGAGAAGCTGCGGAAGAACGTGCCCAGCACGATTCCGACCAGCAGCATCAGGTGCAGGGAGCGCCGCCTGCCGCCGAACATCCAGGTGAAGAGGAAGACGCTGAAGGCCACCATCACGACGACCTGGACCACCCACAGCAGCAGTTCGTTCGCGCGCAGGAACGACGCCGATCCGAAGAAGAACACGATGGTCGTCGCGATCAGGACGTAGAACGCGTCGAAGCCCATGATCGACGGCGTCAGGATGCGATTCTGCGTGATCGTGTGGAACACGACCGTGGAGACCCCGACCGCGACAGCGACGACGAGCATCGCCAGGACGGTCAGCGACCGGATGCGCACCGCGAAGGCGAGCGAACCGGGGACGTCCGTGAAGAGATAGACGGCGATGAGGGCGAGCACGACCGCGCCCAGGACACTCAGTCGCAGCGCCGGGCGACTGCGGAGCCTCCGAGCCTGTGCCTTCAGGAGAGTTTCAGTGGGCACGGCTCCCCTTCCGCAGCAGCAGCCAGAGGAACAGCACGGCGCCCACCATGCCGACGATCACCGACAGCGGGATCTCGTAGGGGAAGCGCACGACGCGCGCGAGCATGTCGCAGCCGAGGACGAAGACGGCACCGAGACCCGCGACCCACGGGATCGACCGACGCACGTTGTCACCGATGATGAGGCTGACGATGTTCGGGACGACGAGACCGAGGAACGGGATCATGCCTGCCGTCACGAGCACGGCCGCCGTGATCATGGCGACGATGACCATCCCGATCGCGACGACGCGACGGTAGTTCAGGCCCAGGTTCGTGGCGAACTCCTCCCCGAGCCCGATCACGCTGAACCGGTCGGCGGCGATCCAGGCGACCACGACCATGGCGGCGGCGATCCAGAGGAACTCGTAGCGTCCCTGCATGACGGTCGCGAAGCTGCCCTGCGACCATTGGCCGAGCGACTGCAGCAGGTCGAGCCGATACGCGAAGAACGTCGTCACGGATGCGACGACCCCACCGAGCATGATGCCGACGAGCGGGACCAGCACGAGCTGCCGCACCGGGATCGCACGGACGATCCGCAGGAACACCCAGGTTCCGGCGAGGCCGAAGACCGCGGCGACGCCCATCTTGCCGACCACCGCGAGGCCGGGCCAGAACACGGTCGTGATCAGCATCCCCAGGGTGGCGAACTCGCTGACGCCGGTGGTCGACGGCTCGACGAAGCGGTTGCGCACCAGCATCTGCATGATCAACCCTGCGATGCCGAGCGAGGCGCCGACGAGGATCACGGCGATCGTGCGCGGGATCCGGCTGACGAGCAGGAGGAAAGCGGCGGAGCTGTCCGGTCCATCGGTGAACAACGCGACCGGCGACACGTCGGACCCGCCGATGAACAGGCTCGCGACGGCGAGCAGGACGAAGAGGGCGCCGATGAGCACCCCCACCCGGCGACGCGATGGGCGTGCCGGAGCGGGGGCGCTGGTCGACGTGGTTGCGGTGGCGGTCACGCGTGGGTGGAGGTCGTCACTCCGCGATCTGCATCACGTCGTCGATGAGCAGCTGCGTCGTCTCGATTCCGCCGTACACGATGTACCAGGCCACCGGGTCGAGGTAGACGATCGTGTCGTCCTTCGCCGCCGTGGTCTGCTTCACGATGTCGTTGTCGAGCACCTGTGCAGCGGCACCGGCCTCCGCCTCGCCCGTGGCTGCATCGCGGTCGACGATCCAGAGCGTGTCGGGGTCGTGCTCGAGCAGGAACTCGAACGAGATCGGCTCGCCGTGCGTGGCCGACGCCACGTCCTCGACGACCGGCTCGACGCCGAAGACGTCGTAGATGAGGCCGCCGCGCACGTTCGAGCTGCCTGCCTCGGATCCGGACGGCGCCATGGCGCTGAGCTCGCCGCCCGACACGATCACGGCCAGGCCGTTGCCCGCGGCCGCGGTGGCCTCCTTGGCCTCGTCGATCCCGGTTTCGAGCTCGGTCAGCGCTTCGGCTGCCTCGTCCTCGGCGCCGAGCACCTCGCCCAGGAAGGTCACGTTGCGCTCGAGGGTCTCGAGGTAGCTGCCGGTGATGCCGAGGTCGATCGTCGGCGCGATCTGGCTGAGGTCCTCGTACAGGCCGGACGACCGGCCGCCGATGATGATCAGATCCGGCTGCTGCGCCTCGATCTCGATGAGGTCGGCCTCGAAGAGCGTTCCGGCGTTGAAGGCGTCGTCGGCGAGGCTGTCCTGCAGGTACTCGGGGACGGACTCCAGCGGTGCGCCGGCGATCTCGCCGCCGAGTGCGCCGACCGTGTCGACCGTCGCCATCTCGAACGCGACGATCTTCTTCGGGTCCTTCGGAACCTCGACGGTCTCGGTCTCGTAGACCGGCTCCTCGTCCTCACCAGCCGTGTTGCGCTCCCACGAGTACGTGACCGTGCTCGACTCGGACGGCTCCTCCTCGGCGGCCGGTGCGGACTCCGCACCGGCACAGCCGGCGAGCGCGAGCGCTGAGATGAGGACGAAGGATGCTACGGCGAGCGGCCGGCGCGAGGACATGGTTCTCCCTGAGACGATGAACGAAGGAACTGGCAGGTAAGGTAAGCCTCACCTACAGAGGTAGGCTAGCCTAACTTCATGACCTCGTCGAAATCGCCCTTCAGTCTCGAGCGCCGCATGAACGAGTTGCGCTTCCGCACCGTCTCGCTCACGGCCAGGGAGCAGCTGGCCCCGAACTACGTGCGCGTCCGCCTGGAGGGCGAGGATCTGACCGGCTTCGACTCCCCCGGCGCGGACGACCATATGCGCCTCTTCTTCCCCGCTGAGATCCCGGACACCGTCGAGGAGCTGCGTTCAGCGCCGAGCCGCGAGTACACGCCGCTGTTCTGGGGCGACGGCTGGCTCGAGGTCGAGTTCGCCGTGCACGGGAGCGAGGGCGTGGCCGCTCCGTGGGCCGCCACCGCACCGCTCGGCGCCCGCATCGGCGTCGGCGGACCTCGGGGCTCCGCCGTGCTGACCGGAGCCCCGGGCAGCTGGATGCTCGTGGGAGACGAGACCGCGATCCCCGCGATCCGACGCTTCGCTGCGCAGATCAGCGACGAGGCTCCCGCGCGCATGGTGATCGAGGTCCGCGGCGTGGAGGACGAGATTTCGATCGATGCACCGGTGGCCGTCGAGTGGCTGCACCGCGGTGATGCCCCCGCAGGGTCGGCGCTCATCGCCTTCCTCGATGCACTGGGCCCGGAGGACGTCGTGGGCGAGCACCCGTTCGTCTTCATCGCCGCGGAGCAGGCGATCGTCAAGCCCGGTCGTGCGCTGCTCGAGCGGTGGGGCGTCGACACGGCGCACGCCGTGGTCAAGGGGTATTGGAAGCGCGGCGAAGCCGAGTACCACGCGCCGCACTGACCGGGTGATGTCCGCGACGCCTGGGACACTGGGTGGCATGGCGAAACTCGACCACCTCGGCATCACCGTCGACAGCGTCCCTCGCGCGTCGGCGCAGTTCCACCCCGTGCTGGCAGCGCTCGGCTACACGCGCGGCCACGATGCGGACGATCTCGCCTACTGGCGCCAGCAGGGTGAACCGGAGGTGCTGCTGTATCCGGCGCGCACGGATGGCACCGGTCCGCACGAGCACGGACGGGTCGGATGGCAGCATCTGGCGTTCGCCGTCGACTCCCGCGAGGAGGTCGAGCGCCTGCACGCCGTCGCTCTCGACGCCGGCTGGACGGCGGTGCGCGAGCCGAAGGAGTACCCGCGCTTCTCCGAGCGCTACTACGCGTCGTTCGTCGAGGACGACAACGGCATCCGGCTCGAATTCATGCACAACCCGGCGGGCTGGGACTGACAGGATGGGCGCATGAGGATAGCCGTGGCCGGGGGTACAGGAGTCGTCGGACGTCTCACGGTGGATGCCGTGCGGCGGTCGGGGCACGAGGCCGTGGTGCTGAGCCGCGCCGCGGGCGTCGACCTCGTCACCGCTCGCGGACTCGACGCCGCACTCGACGGGGCGCACGCGGTGATCGACACCGCGAACATCTCCACGCTGAAGGCCGCCGAGTCGATCGAGTTCTTCACCGCGGCGACGGGGAACCTCCTCAGCGCTGCGGCGGACGCCGGCGTCGGCCACGTCGTCGTGCTGTCGATCGTCGCTGTGGACCGGATGCCCGTCGACTACTACGCCGGGAAGGTCGCGCAGGAGAAGATCGTCGAGGCATCGGCCGTGCCGTGGACGATCCAGCGCGCGACGCAGTTCCACGAGTTCGCCGGGCAGATCTACGAGCGCGCGAAGGTCGGTCCGCTCCACCTGGCCCCGCGAGCGCGCACGCAGCCGGTGGCGGCACGGGACGTCGCGGAGCGGCTGGTCGCGCTGGCGGCCGGTGCCGCGCAGGGACGCGCCCGCGACCTCGCCGGCCCCCGCGAGGAGGCCCTGGACGACATGATCATCGCGTTCGCCCGTTCACGCGGGCACCGAGGGTGGATCCCGCGCGTGAGTCTGCCCACCGCGCAGATGAAGGGCATGCGCGCCGGACTCGCGCTCCCCGGCGCGGACGCGGATCTCACCACGCAGACGTTCGCCGAGTGGATTGCGCAGCGCTGACACGATGGCACGCGTCGACGAGTCGGACCGGCACATCGCGATGCCGCAGCACCCGACGGGTGCGGGGGTGCTCGTCCTCGCCGGGTCGAGCGGTCGGATCGAGACCGACCGCGCCGACCTGTTCGCCCGCCACGGCATCCGCGCGCACGCGATCCGCTGGTTCGGTGGCCGAGGGCAGCGTCCTGTTCCGCACGAGGTGCCGCTCGAGCTGTTCGTCGACGAGATCGCTCTGCTGCGCGACTCCTGCGATCGGGTCGCGGTCCTCGGCACCTCGTTCGGCGCTGAGGCCGCGCTGCTGACGGCTTGCCGCACCACGCTGGATGCCGTGATCGCGGTCGCTCCGACGAGCGTGGTGTGGCCGGGCATGCTCGACGGCTCGTGGTCATCGCACTGGACCGAGGACGGCGTGCCGCTGCCCTGGGTGCCGTTCGTCGCGGACTGGTCGGCCACGAACGACCCGCCCGAGTTCCGCGGACTGTATGCGCAGAGCCTGGATCGCCATGGCACCGAGGCCGCCCGCATCCCCGTCGAGCGGATCGCCGGAGATGTGCTCCTCGTCGTCGGCGAGGACGACCGGGTATGGCCGAGCGGCCGCTTCGCGGACGAGATCGTCGCGCGCCGTGCCGCCGCCGGGCTCGCGACGGACGTGCGGCGGCATCCGCTGGCGGGACATCGCGTCCCCTTCCCCGGCGAGCCCGTCGCGCAGGGCGGGCGCCGCATGGCACGCGGCGGCTCGCCGGCCGCGGATGCCGAGCTGGGTGCTCTGGCCTTGGGTGCCGTCCTCGCGCGGGTTCTCGGGACGACACGCCCGGGCTGATACACTCGCCGACATGGCTTCGATCATTTCCGGCGCGACGTTCGACGCGCGCTACTTCACCTTCCGCGACCGCCGCGCCTGACGGCGCGCTGACGGTCGCACACCCACGCCTCCGCGCGTCGTTCCCGGATGTCCTGCACCCGGAAGCGCGTTCGCCGTGCCTTCGCACGCCCGCTCACGGGTGCTCCCTCCCTGCGATCGGAGCGCACCATGCGACCTCATTCCCACACCGGCGGCCGACACGAGCTCGGCCAGAACTTCCTCACCCACCGGCCGACGCTGCGTCGGCTCACCGACCTCGTCGCCGAAACAGACGGGCCCATCCTCGAACTCGGCGCCGGCGACGGCGCGCTCACCGAACACCTCGCGCGTCTCGGCCGTGACCTGCGTGCCATCGACATCGATGCGCGCCGGGTCGCCCGGCTCAGGACCCGCGTACCCACGGCATCCGTCCAGGTGTCCGATGCCCTGCACGAACCGCTGAACCGCCCTGTGGTGGTCGGGAACATCCCGTTCCACCTGACGACTCCCATCCTGCGCCGCCTGCTCGACCACGACGGGTGGCGGCATGCGGTGCTCCTGACCCAGTGGGAGGTCGCGCGCAAGCGCGCCGGGGTCGGCGGGGCGACCATGATGACCGCTCAGGCGGCGCCGTGGTTCTCCTTCCGGCAGCACGAAAGAGTACCCGCCGCGCACTTCCGCCCCATGCCCGCGGTGGACGGCGGCATCCTCACGGTGTCGCGGCGCGAGCGTGCTCTCCTCGCGACGCAGGAGCGGCGACCGTACGAGTCGTTCATCTCCGCGGTCTTCCGCAGCCGTGGGCACGGCATACTGCAGGTGCTGCGGAACACCGGCCATCCGCCCTCACGCGCGCACGGCGCCCTCAGCGACGCCGGCGTCGCGCACCGGGCGCTCCCCCGCGATCTGCGGCCGGAGCAGTGGGCGACCTTGTGGAAGCGGCTGAACGCGCACGACAGTCGCCGCGCGGGACAATAGAGAGGTGAGTCTGTTCGCGTTCGGTCCTTCGCGCGGCCCTCGCTGGCCGATCGGTCTGCAGGCCGCGATCGGGCTCGCGACGCCGATCGCCGTCATGACCCTCCTGGGGCAGCCCGCTCTCGGGTTCGTGGCAGCGTCCGGCGCATTCACCGTGCTGTTCTCCAGCTCATCGGCCGTCGTCGAGCGCGCCGAGGTGCTGCCGTTCGTGGCCGGCGGGCTGGTCGTCAGCGCTGCCCTGGGGGTATGGGCAGCGCCGAACAGCTGGCTCGTGCTACTCGGCGTCGTGCTCGTCTCAGTCGGAAGCGCGGCGCTGTCGTTCGGCTTCCGGCTGGGGCCACCGGGCCCCCTGTTCTTCGTACTCGCCTTCGGGCTGTCGGCGCACGTCATCGCCAGTGCACCGGTCACGGGCCCGGTGTACCTGGCGGCGTTCGCGGCCGGATGCGCCTTCTCGTATCTGGTCGCCCTCTCGCCGTTGCTGGTGCCGAGGACCCGGACGGTCGCGGCGCGCCCTCTGCGCGAGATCCTGCCCGGCCCCGGCCTGGACGCGGATGCCCGGATGCTCCTGCTGCGCGTCGTGATCGTGTCCGTGATCGGCGTGCTGCTGGCGCTCATCGTCGATCCGGCGCGCAGCTATTGGATCGTGGGGGCGGCGGTGGCCGTGATCGGCGTCGCGGCCGACCGCACGGCTGCGCTGCAGCGCGGCCTGCACCGGATGCTGGGCACGCTCGTCGGCGCCGGCCTGTACGCCCTGCTGGCGCTGCTGCATCCCGCGGGCCTCTGGCTCGCGCTGCTGCTGGGCATCCTGCAGTTCCTCATCGAGCTCGTCGTGGTGCGTCATTACGCGTTGGCGCTGGTGTTCATCACGCCGCTGGTACTGCTGCTCACGGGTGCCGCGACCGGTGAGATCGGCGACATGTCGATCGCGTGGGAGCGGATCATCGACACCGTCGTGGGCGCGGCGCTGGGCGCGGCGTCCGGATTCCTGCATCCGCGCCGGCGCTGACGGGGAACAGCCGAGGGCTTCGGGCGGTTCGATCCAACATGGAGATCACCCTCGTCACGTCCGCGTTCTGCGGAGCCTGCGCCCGCACCAGGGCCGTGATCGCCGACGCCGTGCGCTTCCTTCCGGACGCGACCGTGACCGAGATCGATGTCGCCAGGGATCCGGATGCCGCAGAGGCTCTCGACATCAGGTTCACACCGACGGTGATCGTGCGCAACGCGGCCGGGGAGCAGACCTTCCGCGCCGAGGGCGTGCCGACCGTCCCGCAGATGCTCACGGCCGCGGTCACGGCGCTGCCCGCCTGATCAGCGCACCAATCGCAGGGTCTCCGGCGAGGCCTCCGCGAGGCCGGCGGCGGTGGCGATGATGAGCTCGCGCATGGCCTCCGCCGCCCTGGTCGGATTCACGTCCGACCGGTGCGCGATGCTGATCGTCCGGGTGAGCCGCGGCTCTATCAGCCGCACCGCGCGCAGGGTCGGCCGATCCACGAGGACCGTCGCCGGCACCACGGCGACGCCGAGTCCTCGCTCGACGAAGCGCAGCACGGCATCCATCTCCGCCCCCTCGATCACGACCGTCGGGGCCAGACCGGCCGAGCGGAAGGCGGCATCCGTCGCGGCGCGCAGGTCGTAGCTCTGCGCGAACGCGACCAGCGGCAGCGTCGCCAGCAGCGCGATGTCGATCGCGGACTCGGAGATCGGCGGAGCAGTCGCAGCGGACACCACGACGAGCTCCTCGGTGAGCAGCGGTGTACGAACAAGCGCCGTCTCCCCGGCCGGCAGTCCCTCGGACAGCGTGATGAGCGCCATGTCGAGTTCACCGGCGGTCAGGCGTTCGATCAGCAGCCGCGAACCCGCTTCGGTGAGCTGCAGTCCGATCCCGGGGTGCGCAGGGTGGAACGCCGTCATGGCCTCCGCGACGAGGCTGACGCAGAGGGTCGGCGTGGCCCCCAGACGCACCCGCCCACGCTGCAGCCCGGCGATCTCTCCCATCTCGACACGGATCGCATCGGCATCCGCCAGCATGCGGCGAGCGCGCGGCAGCAACGTTTCGCCCGCGGAGGTCAGCGTGATGTTGCCCCTGGCCCGGTGGAAGAGCTCGCTGCCGACCTCCTGCTCGAGGGTGGCGATCTGCCGGCTCAGCGACGGCTGGGCGACACGGAGGGTCTCGGCGGCGCGCGTGAAGTGACCGATGTCGGCGACGGCGACGAAGCCGCGCAACTGCTCGAGGTTCATGCATTCAGGCTATCGTGATCATCGGAACAATTCATTGGAGTTATCGTTCGGATGTTCCTAGCGTGGAACTCATGAGCACTCGCGAACGCCAGATCTCCACCACCGTCCTCGTCATCGGCACCGGCGGCTCCGGCCTCCGCGCCGCGATCGAGGTCGCCGAGCAAGGCGTCGACGTCCTTGCGGTCGGCAAGCGGCATCGCACCGACGCGCACACCTCGCTCGCCGCGGGCGGCATCAACGCGGCTCTGGGGACGATGGATGCCGAGGACAGCTGGCAGCAGCACGCCGCCGACACGATCACCGAGAGCTACCTGCTCGCCAACCCGCACACGGTCGAGGTCGTCACGCGCGGCGCCGAACGCGGTATCCGGGACCTGGAGCGCTGGGGCATGGACTTCGCCAGGGAGGACGATGGCCGCATCTCGCAGCGGTTCTTCGGGGCGCACACCTTCCGGCGCACCGCTTTCGCCGGTGATTACACGGGGCTCGAGATCCAGCGCACGCTCGTCCGGAGGGCGGAGCAGCTGGACGTCCCGATCCTCGACGGCGTCTACATCACCCGCATCCTCGTGAAGGACAACGTGGTCTTCGGCGCCTACGGCTTCGACCAGGCCGACGGCACCCGCTACCTGATCCATGCGGATGCCGTCATCCTGGCCGCCGGTGGGCACAACCGCATCTGGCGCCGCACGTCGTCGCGCCGCGACGAGAACACCGGCGACTCGTTCCGCCTCGCCGTGGATGCGGGGGCGCGGCTGCGCGACCCCGAACTCGTGCAGTTCCACCCGTCCGGGATCATCGAACCGGAGAACGCGGCCGGAACGCTCATCTCGGAGGCGGCCCGCGGGGAGGGCGGGATCCTCCGCAACGCCCTCGGCGAGCGCTTCATGGCGACGTACGATCCCGATCGCATGGAGCTGTCGACGCGCGACCGCGTGGCGCTGGCCGCCTACACCGAGATCCAGGAAGGGCGCGGCACCTCGAACGGCGGCGTGTGGCTGGACGTCTCGCACCTGCCGCGCGAGACGATCATGACCCGGCTCCCCCGGGTCTACCAGACGATGCTCGAACTGCAGATGCTCGACATCACGACGGATCCGATCGAGATCGCGCCGACCGCGCACTACTCGATGGGCGGTGTCTGGGTGCGGCCGGAGGATCACGGCACCGACGTGGACGGACTGTACGCGATCGGCGAGGCATCCAGCGGCCTGCACGGCGCGAACCGTCTCGGCGGCAACTCGCTGATCGAGCTGCTCGTGTACGGCCGGCTGGTCGGTCAGGCCGCGATCACCCACGCCTCCGGCCTCGATGCGCAGCGCCGGTCGGCGGATGCCGTGGCGCACGCGCGAGCGGAGATCGACGATCTGCTCGCCGCCGACGGACGCGAGAACGTGCGGGCCCTGCAGCGCGCGATCCGTAACACGATGACCGAGCACGCGGGTGTGGTGCGGTCCGAGGAGGGGCTTCGGGCCGGGCTCGCCGAGCTCGACATGATCGAGGGACGCATGGCGGACGTCGGCATCCACCCGGACATCGCCGGCTTCCAGGATCTCGCGCATGCCTTCGACCTGAAGGCGTCGGCGCTGGCCGCCCGAGCGACGTTGGAGGCCGCCCGCGAGCGTCGGGAGACCCGCGGTTGCCACAACCGCAGCGACTTCCCCGACATGGACCCGACGCTCCAGGTGAATCTCGTCTGGTCTCCGACGACGGGGGTGACCCGCGAGGAGATCCCCGCGGTGCCCGCTGAGATCGCCGCCCTCATGCGCGACGTCGATACGGAGGGCAAGCTCGTGGAGTGAGGCGCTTGACAGCGACCCGTGACCGGAGTTCTATATTTCTGATCTGTTTCTAGAATTTAGGACTCGTATGTCATCGGTTCTTCCTGCACTCGCCCTCGTGACGATCGGGCAGGCCCCACGGCACGACCTGGCAGCGGCCGTGATCGACGGCCTGCCCGCGGGCATCGAGATCTCGCAGCGCGGCGTACTCGACGGGCTGAGCGCTGATGAGGTCACGGCCCGATACGGCTCCCGCCCCGGCGGCGAACTGCTCGTGACCAAGCTGGCCGACGGCACGGTCGTGACGTTGGACGCGGCGGCCGTGGATCGCGGCCTGCAGGACGCCGTCACCGCGGCCGAGGTGTCCGGCGCCGGCACGATCGTCGTGCTGTGCACCGGCGGGTTCCCCGACCTGCACACCGAGAACGCCTGGCTCGTCGAACCGGATGCCGTCGTCACCGCAACATCGGCCGGACTGCTCGGCGGTCGTCCCGTCGGCATCCTGGTCCCGATGCCGGATCAGATCGATGCAGCGTCCCGCAAGTGGCACGCACTCGAAGAGCCGAGTTTCGCCGCCGCCTCTCCCTACGGGTCGGATGCCGCCGTGATCGCGGCGGCGCGGCGATTGGTGGACGACGGCGCCGATGCGCTGATCCTCGACTGCATGGGGTACGCGCCCCACCACCGGGATGCGATCCGCGCTGCGGGCATCACCGCGCCGGTGCTGGTGTCGGGAAGCGTCCTGGGCGCAGCGCTCGGCGCAGCGCTCTGACGGGCGCCGGCATCAGTCGGACTCGAACTCCAGCCAGTACGGATCGCCGATCCGCTCCCCCACGCGCTGCGCCGCCCGGCGCACGGTGAAGCCGAGCTGCTCGGCCTGAGCGCGGTCGAAGTCGCGGGACGGGAAGGCGACGCCGATCCCGTACGGGCGGAAGTCGCCGGGGTCGACGACCGACGACGACACCCCGGCGACGTTCGGCACGATCTCGCCCGATGACAGCGCCCATCCCTGCGCACGCACCACAGCGAGGGACTCGAGCAGCTGGGCGTCGTCGCGGGGCGCCGAACCGACCGCCTCGTCGAACCGGCCGTCGATGAGGGCGGTGACGGCCTCGTCCTCCAGTCGGGCCAGCAGCGCCCGCCCCATCGATGTCGAATACGCCGGCGCACGCGTCCCTTCCGGCGTGTATGCCTGGAGCGGGTTGCTCGGACTGGTTCGCATCTGGATGACGAGGGTGTTCGCCCCGTCGAGGACGTTGAGGTATCCGGTGCATCCGGTCTCGTGCACGAGGTCGGCGAGCGCGTCACCGAGCAGGGACACCACGGACCCGGCGGGGCGATTGCGGTACGCCGCAGCCGCCACGAGCTCGCCGGGGCCGTACGCCAACGTGACAGGATCGCGCTGCAGGAATCCGAACTCCGCCATGAGCCCGAGCGTCCGCGACACGGAGCTCTTCGGCTGCCCGAGCTCGGCCGCGACCTCGGTCACGGTGAGGCTCCGCCGACGGCGCGCCAGCAGTCGCAGCACGTCGCGCGCATTGGCCAGAGTGCTCATACCCCGCCTTTCATCCCACCGATCCTAGATGACCGGACCTCGGTGCCCTCGCGCTCGAACCTTGACAAACGTCCGGTCGAGCGCAATGATTCCACTTACTGGTACTTGGTTCGAGATTATAGAACACCCTCTCTCGAACCATCAGCCCACCCGATCCCCGGCCCCAGGAGCAGTCATGAGCGAACACGTCGACGCACCGATGCGCCAGCAGGTGTCCTCCCCGCGTCATCCGCGAGCGCTGGCCCCGGCGAACCTCATCCTCACCATCCTCCTCAGCGTCCTCGGTGCGCTCGTCGGCGTGCAGGTGCTGGCGACGCTCGGCATCACCCCCAGCACGTCGCTGATCGGCGCGCTCGTGGCGATGGCGCTCGCGCGCATCCCGCTCACGATGCTGCGCGGATTCCGGTCCGTGCACGCGCAGAACCTCGCGCAGACCAGCATCAGCTCCGCGACGTTCGGTGCCGCGAACAGCCTGTTCCTCCCGATCGGCATCCCGTTCCTGTTCGGGCTGCCGGAGATGATCGGGCCGATGCTCATCGGTGTCGCCTGCGCGATGCTGCTGGACGCCTGGCTGCTGTACAAGATGTTCGACACGTCGATCTTCCCCGCGAAGCTGCCGTGGCCGCTCGGCATCGCAGCAGCCGAGGCCATCAAGGCCGGCGACAAGGGCGGACGCCAGGCCTGGTATCTGCTCGGCGGTGTGGGCGTCGGCGTCGCCGGTGCGATCTTCTCCCTGCCGATGTCGGCGCTCGGCGTCGCGCTGATCGGCGGGCTCGCCGCGATGATCGCGTTCGGCATCGGGCTGCTGACCGGCGGCTTCGCGATGCCACTGTTCGGCCTGAACCTCAGTGCGATGTACCTGCCGCAGGGCATGATGATCGGCGCGGGCATCGTCGCCCTCGTCCAGGTCGCCTGGATCATCGTCAAGGCCAGGCGCAGGAGCGCCGCGGTCGCCGCCGCACCCAGCGCTAATCTCACCGAGACCGCCGCGATCGCGATCGCGGACCGCCGCCTGGGCCGCGCGTTCGGGCTCGGCAGCATCGGATACGTCGTCATCGCGGCAGGGCTCGCACTCGGGACAGGGCTCTTCACGCAGATGGAAGTGCCCGCGCTGATCGGGTTCGTGGCGTTCGCCGCCGCCGCCGCCTTCGTGCACGAACTCATCGTCGGCATCGCCGCCGGTCACTCCGGCTGGTTCCCCGCGTTCGCGGTCGCGCTCATCACCCTGCTCGCGGGCATCATGATCGGCTTCCCGCCTGAAGCGCTCGTGGTGCTGGCCGGTTTCACGGCTGCCACCGGACCGGCCTTCGCCGACATGGGGTACGACTTCAAGGCCGGCTGGATCCTGCGCGGCGAGGGCACGGATCCGGCGTTCGAGCTCGAGGGTCGCCGTCAACAGCTCATCGCCGGCATGATCGGCTTCGGAGTCGCCATCGTCGTCGTGGCGGTCGCGTACCCGATCTTCTTCGCGAACGGGCTGACGGCCCCGATCAACGCCGCGTACGTCGCTGCCATCAACGCCGGCATCGACGGCGACACCGCGATCAATCTGCTGCTCTGGGCGATCCCCGGTGCGATCCTGCAGCTGCTGGGCGGTGCCAAGCGTCAGATCGGCGTGCTGCTGGCCACCGGGCTGCTGATCTCGAGCCCGCTCGCGGGCATCCTCGTCGCGGTCGGCGTGACGCTGCGGGTGCTGCTCAAGCGCTTCGCCCCGGCATCCGTCAACGACGCGATCGAGGTGTCGGCGGGCGGCATCATCGCAGGAGACGCGCTCTATTCCTTCTTCTCGGGCGCCTTCAAGGCGATCCGGTTCTGATCACGACACGCATACGGGAGACATGATGAAGACGCGTTTGACGGCGGACGATCTGGAAGCGGCGGTCCTCGGCGGAGCGATCCTGGGCGGAGGAGGAGGCGGGTTCGTCGAACGCGGTCGCGTGACCGCTCAGCTCGCCCTGCAGGCGGGCTCCCCCGAGCTCTGGTCCGTCGACGAGTTCGACGAGGACGACCTGGTCGCGACCGTCGCTCTGGTCGGAGCTCCCGCCGCGCCGAATCCGCTCGTGCAGCCGGTGCACTCGCTGCGGGCGCTCGAGCTGCTGCGCCAGGGCCTCGACGGGCGCCGCCTGGCCGCGATCCACACCAACGAGAACGGCGCCGAGACGACGATCAACGGCTGGCTGCACGCTGCGATGACAGGGCTCCCCGTCATCGATCTGGCCTGCAACGGCCGGGCGCACCCCACCAGCGTGATGGGCGCGATGGGCCTGCATCTCGTTCCCGGCTATCGGTCGGTGCAGGGATGGGCCGGCGGGCACCCAGAGACGTACGTCGAGGGGTCGGCCACCGGCGGACTCGACGCGACGAGCGGGGTGGTGCGCCGGGCATCCGTCGAAGCAGGCGGCTGGGTCTCCGTGGCGCGCAACCCCGTCGAGATCGGCTACGCCGCCGAGCACGGAGCCCCCGGTGCGATCAGCTTCGCGATCGATCTCGGTCGTCGCTTCCTCGACGGCGGGATCGAGGCCGTCGCCGAGGCGCTGGGCGGCACCATCGTCGCCAGCGGCGCGGTGGCCGTGTTCGACTGCGAGCAGCGCGAGGGCCTCGATGTCGGACGCGTCGTGCTCGACGACGCGAACGCGACCGAGCTGCGCTTCGTCAACGAGTACATGACGGCGGATCTCGACGGTCAGCGCCTCGGGACGTTCCCCGATCTGATCTCGACGTTCGACGAGACCGGTGCTCCGCTGCCGTCCGCGAAGGTGACGGTGGGTCAGCGGGTGAGCGTGCTGGTCGCCCCGGCATCGCGCCTTCCGCTGGCAGCGACCATGTGGATGCCGGAGCTGTATGCCCCGCTCGAGGATCTGCTCGGGTTCGGGTTCGCGCCGCAGCCGGAGGTCGCCGGCATCCTCGCGTAGCGTCAGGCCGACAGCACCGAGAGGATGTTGCCTGCAGGGTCGGTGAACCAGGCGATGTCCGGCCCCTGCCCTGCGGCCTTCCCGCGCACGATCCCCTTCTCGTCCTGCGGCATGCCGTCGTAGCGCTGCATCGTGACGCCCTTGGCGACGAGCTCGTCCACGACAGCGTCGATGTCGTCGACGGGGAAGTTGAGCACCGTGAACGTGGCAGGTCGGTGATCGTCCTTCGGGTAGATCAGCACGGCGCCGCCCTTCGGCAACTGCACCGAGATCAGTCCCCCGCCCGCCTCTTCGACGGCGAGGCCGAGCACGCCCTCGTAGAAGGCGCGCGAGGCAGCCAGGTCATCGGAGGACATGCCGCTGAACGCGTCGGAGTTCTCGAACATCGCTGCTCCTTCGGTGGGTCTGACCCCACCTTTGCACCGGGCGAGGCCCGGGGCAAGGGTCAGCGCAGAGCGTGCTCCTCGATGAAGGCGCGGAGCACCTGCGCGTCGTCTGGCAGCTCGGTCACGTGCTGCGGTGCGTCGAGCATCGCCTGCAGCTCGGGCGAGTACTCGAGCTGCACGCCGATGGCCTCGAGGATCGTCTCGGCGAACTTCTGCGGCTTGGCCGTCTCGAGGACGAGCATCGGCACGCCGGACTCCACGTTCTCGCGGGCCACCTTCACGCCGTCGGCGGTGTGCGGATCGATGATGTCGCCCGACGCCTCGTAGACGCTCCGAATGGTCTCGAGCCGATCCGCATGCGTCGAGGTACCGCTGACGATGCCGAACTCCTCCGCGAAGCGCGCCTGGTCGGCGGAGAAGTCGAAGAAACCCTGCTCGTCCAGCTCGCGCCAGGCGCCGAGGACGCGGGAGGCGTCGCGCTCGACCAGCTCGAAGATGAACCGTTCGAGGTTGGAGGCCTTCGAGATGTCCATCGACGGGCTCGAGGTCGCGAGCGTCTGGGCGGCGCTGCGAGGCCGGTAGATGCCGGTGCGGAAGAACTCGTCGAGCACGTTGTTCTCGTTGGCCGCGAGGACGAGGCGGCGGATGGGCAGCCCCATCTGCTTCGCGAAGAACCCGGACAGGATGTTGCCGAAGTTCCCCGACGGCACGGTGAAGCTGAGCTCGGTCCAGCCACCGGCATCCGTGGCGCGCAGCCAGGCCCAGAAGTAGTACACGACCTGAGCGGTGATGCGGGCGAGGTTGATCGAGTTGACGGCGCCGAGGTGCTGGGCGCGCTTGAAGTCGAGATCCCCGGCGAGCGCCTTGACGAGGTTCTGGCAGTCGTCGAAGACGCCGTCGACGGTGATGTTGTGGACGTTCGCGTCGTCGAGGGAGAACATCTGGGCGCGCTGGAACGCGCTCATCCGTCCCTGCGGGGACAGCATGAAGACGGAGATGCGCTCCTTGCCGCGGAGGGCGTGCTCAGCGGCGGAGCCGGTGTCCCCCGAGGTGGCGCCGAGGATGTTGAGCACCGAGCCCTTGCGCTCCAGCGCGTACTCGACGACCTGGCCGAGAAACTGCATCGCCATGTCCTTGAACGCCAGGGTCGGCCCCTCGGAGAGCCCGACCAGCGTCAGGTCGTCGTCGATGCGGCGCAGCGGCACGACCTCGCCGGGGAAGTCGGCGTAGGCGGCGGCCGTCATGCGCGCCAGGTCCTCACGCGGGATGTCGGTGGCGAACAGACCCAGCACCTCGGTGGCGAGCTGCGGGTACGTCAGCGCACGCCAGCGCTCGAGCGTCTCGCCGTCGACCGTCGGCATCGTCTCCGGAACGGCCAGGCCGCCGTCGGGCGCGAGGCCCTCGAGCAGGGTCTCGCAGTACGGCAGCGGCTGCATGCCGCCTCGGGTGGAGATGTACTGCACGTCGGCTCCTCGGTCTGGATTCGGCACGGGTCTCCATTCTCGCAGGTGCACGGAGCGGATGACGCGGGGCGTCAGAACAGGCTCGCCTCGACCTAGAGCACGTCGGCGATCGCCGCGAAGGTCCGGTCCGGGTCTTCGAGGTGCATGTCGTGGTGGATGTCGGAGAAGCTCCGGACCCCCCACCCCTCGCGTTCGAGAGCAGTTGCCATCGAATCAGGCAGCACGGCCGGCGAGTCGTCCGAGAGAACGATGGTCGATGGCACCTCCGGCGGGGCGATGGGGATCGGATGAAAGGCAACCTCGCGGAAGACGTCCGTGGCCATCTTGGCGTCGAACTGCTGGCGGCTCTGCGCTAAGAGTTCATGGATGCTCGGATCGTACGCCGCGCGCTGCACTGAGCTCCGGCGGGCCTGGATCAGGCCCATCACGCCCAGCGAAAGAGGCGGGACCGCCCAGAACGCGCGCCCGGCGAAGCCCGTGGTCGGAAGGGAGAGCCCGAAACCTGGATCGAGGTAGATCGCATGCTCGGGCTGTAGATGTCCGACAGCTCGCACCAGCACCGAGCCCCCGAGCGAATGCCCGACGACACTGTGCAGCCCACGTGGGAGCGTCTCCGCAACGTCGGCCGCGAGGTCGTCGAGCAAATACGACGACGCGCGTTCGCTCTCTCCGTGCCCGCGCAGGTCGACTGTGGTCACGGTGTAGCCGCCTGCATCGTGCATGCGCTCGACGAACGGCTGCCACGTGGCCCCGGATGCACCGAGTCCGTGAATCAGTCCGACATGGAGAGGGCCGGAACCCGTGGTGCTCGTATGGAGTCGCATCTGCATATTCTGCAGGATGCGCACACGGCCGGAATGCCCGTCCCGCGCGGGCTACAGCCCCTGCCCTGCTTCCCACAGCCGCTCGGTCTGGCCGGCGAGGAGGGCGTCGAGAGAGCCGGCCTGTGCATCGGTGAGCGAAGCCACGTAGTCGATGATCCCTCGACCGCGGGCGAGCCGGCGCCGGTCGGCATCCGTTTCCGAACCGCCCGACCGACGATGGTCCTCCGCTGCGAGCTCGACGAGGTCGATCAGTCGACGCGGTGCGCGACGGGCGTCGCGGGGGTCGTCGAGCCATGCGGCGAAGCCGTCGACGAGCCGTTCCAGCACGCTGGCCTGCCCGCGCTGGTAGACCGTGAGGTCCGGTCGCTCGAGGATGAATCGCTGGTGCAGGAACTTCAGCACCGCGACCTCGTGCCAGGCGCGAGGATCGAGGCTGACGTGCCCGGAGCGGATGTCGGGATGCCTGTGCACCTCGACCGACGATTGAAGCCGCGCGATCCACGCCGTCGTGAACCCGGCCAGCGCTCGTTCGTTCGACAGCGAGCCGTCGAACGGTTCAGCGAGCAGCCCTTCGATCACCTCCGTCTTGACCCGGGCGACCGCCTCGCTGAAGGCATCCGCGTCGGCGATCCAGGCATCCTTGCTCTGCAGCCGACGCCAGAGCAGCTCAAGCGAGTGCCCCGGAGTCCGACTGCCGGCCGAAAGCGCGTCGTCATCGAGGGTGCGGAGGCGGGAGAGATCGCGATGCCAGTTGCGGAACTCCGCCGACAGGGTCGCCGCGTTCAGCAGCCCGGCACGGTAGAAGTCGTCGAGGTCGTGCAGCGAGTACGCGATGTCGTCGGAGATGTCCATGATCGAGCACTCGACGGTCTGCTGCCCGCGTTCGATCAGGGGGTAGGCGGAGAGCGCCTCCCTGGCGTCGGGTTCGTCGATCGCGTAGAAGTTGAACTTGCTCGCGCCGCCGCGGCTGGGTCCGCCCTGGCCACGCAGCCACGGGTACTTCAGCACAGCCGCGCGCACGGCCGCGGTGAGGTTGAGTCCGACGCCCGGCCGGTCGTGCTCATCGAGACGGGAGATGATGCGGAACGTCTGCGCATTCCCCTCGAACCCCTCCGCCAGGCCGAAGCGGTGGCGCGCAAGGCGATCCAGGGTCTGCTCACCGAGGTGGCCGAACGGCGGATGCCCGAGGTCGTGCGCAGCGGCGGCCGCCTGCACGACGACGGGATGCGCACCGCCGAGCTCCTGCACGACGCGACCGGCGTCATCCGCGCGCGTGGACAGGTGGCTCGCGATCGCCCGCGCGATGGCGGCGACCTTGATCGAGTGCGTGAGCCGGTTGTGCACCGCGAGCCCGGCGCCCGTCTGCGAGATCACCTGGGTCACGGCCGAGAGTCGCGAGTAGTACGGCGAGAACCGGATGCGCTCGACATCGACGCGGAAGTTCGGGTGGCCCTCGGTCAGCTGGAACGCGTCGAGCGTCTCAGCGACCCGGCGCTGCTGGCGGGGATCATCCGTCGTCTGCGGCATAGGCCCAGTGTGGCATGCGACGGAACCGGGGTCAGAGCGCCCTGTCCGCCACACGGTCTCGGGGCTCAGAGCCTGCACCGCACTCGCCTCCGCACGCGGCATCCAAGGCCCCATCGGATCTCACACATCCGCGACATGCATCCGGCCGCCCTGTCTGCCGTAGATGGAGATGACTTCGGCGGGGATGTCGACGTGTGCGTTGCCGATCCAGTGCGGAACGCTCGTATCGAACTCGGTCGCCTCCCCGGCGGACAGCTCGGTCACACGGTCCGGGAGCATCAGTCGGATGCTTCCGGCGAGGACGAACAGCCACTCCCGGCCCTGGTGCGAACGGAACGTCGCCGGCGGCAGTGCCGCGGCAGCCGGATAGATCACCTTGAACGCCTGAAGCTCACCACGGTTGATCCCGAGCGGCACGAAGGTCAGGCCGTCCCTGCGGACCGGACGCAGATGCACCCGGGGATCCCCGTGGGACGGTGCCGCGACCAGCTCGTCGAGCGGGAGTCCGTGGACGCGCGCGAGCGGCAGCAACTGCTCCAGCGTCGGGCGGACCTGCGACGTCTCGAGACGGGACAGCGTGCTGGAAGTGATGCCGGTCTGCCGCGCGAGCTCCGACAGTGTGAGCCCGAGAGCCTGCCGGAGGGCGCGCAGACGCGGTCCGACCCGCTCGAGCAGCGTCTCGTCCGGTGTCGGCATCATCGCCTCCTTCCGAGGATCTTGCAGATCTGGGACACGGCTCGCGAAGCTCACGACGTCTTCGCGATCATCAAACCATGCACCAGCACGGCGCCGACTCCGGCCTGACCACGCGGCAGGATCTCGACCGCCGTCTCGACCAGCACCGCGGACTCATCCTGGGCAGCCTCGACGGACTCGCCGAGGATCCGGCCCGCGCGGTTCCGGTCCCCGGCAAACCGTCGCTCCTCGGCATCGTCCGCCACACGGCCTATGTCGAAGGGGTGTGGTTCGGCGAAGCGGTCACCGGCCGGCCCCGCGCCGAGCTGGGCCTCCCCGTCGCCACGGCGAACTCCTGGAAGACGCGCAGGACCGACACCATCGCATCCGTCACCCAGCTCTGCCAGCGGATCCATGAGCATTCCCGATCGAATCTCGCGGGCCTCGGTCTCGACGATATGGTGACCGGGCGCGGCCGGCGAACTGTTCGGAGCCTGTACACGCACGTGCTCATCGAGCTCGCGTGGAACACCGGACAACTCGACATTCTGAGGCCCCTCGCTGATGCCGCTCAGCGCCCGGCCGAGAGCTGACCTCGACGGCGAGCCATCAGCAGGAACAGGAACGTCGCCGCTGAGCAGACCAGGACGGCGACGACGCTCCCCTCCGGGCCGAAACTGCCGCCGGAGAGCCACTCCGGCCCGCTCGTCACCGCCGTCACGAGAGAATCACGCGCCTCCGCACCCGACGTGACGGTGCCGAAGATGCCCACGGTGGCGACATTCCATCCGAAGTGCAGGCCGATGGCCAGCCACAGCGATCCGGTCGCGAGATAGGCGGCCCCCAGCATGAGGCCGGCTTCGATCGCGATCGCCACCGCACCCCAGAGGGAGGCACCGGGGTTCAGCAGGTGGACGAGCCCGAAGAGGACCGCTGACGCGCCGAGCGCGACGCCGGCACCCCACCGGCCTCGGAGGAGCCGGAACACGATCCCCCGGAAGAACACCTCCTCCGAGACGGCGATCGCGCACATCATGCCGACGACGGCCAGCGCGCCCGCGAGCGACCCCCAGCCCGTGATCGTGTAGGCGCCGAAGACGGCGAGGATGGCGACGGTCACCGCCGACAGGGCGACCCCGCCCGCCACTCCCAGCAGCAGGTGCCGGACGGAGCTTCCCGGCGCCAGATCCGACACCCGGCGCCGTTCGACGTGCTTTCCCGCCCAGCGGTACAGGGCGACCATCGCGACGGCCAGTGCCGGCCCGATGATGAGCGCGGGCACCGGACTGCGCATAGCCGCGGCGACGGCGTTCGTGACCAGCATCGCGATGGCGAAGCCGATGACCAGAACTGTCGTTCTCAGCCGGCCGCGCATGCGGTGCGGCGTGGTCGCGGCTGTGCTCGACCGAGGCTGATCCTGCGTGGAATTCGGCATCCCTGCTCCTTCGTCTCTCCCCGTTCACGGGGTCGAGATCGACGCTACGGAGGCCAGGACCTGCGCGAATCACCCCGTGGTGGACAGTGCGGCTCCCCCGGCAGAGGGACACTCCTGACCCGACGCGGATGCCCGTGCACGGGGTCAGGGCCAGCGTGCGAGTCCGGTGCGATGCGCGAGAACGACGGCCTGGACCCGGTCGCGCAGGTCGAGCTTGGTCAGGATGCGCGACACATAGGTCTTCACGGTCTCGTGGCCGATGACGAGCCGCGCGGCGATCTCCGCGTTCGACAGTCCATCGGCGATAAGGATGAGCACTTCCCGTTCGCGGGAGGTGAGCGCTGCGAAGACCGGATCGTCCTGCGCCGCGGGTCGAAGCCGCTCGCCGTGGCGACCGATCAGCGCTCGGGTCACCGCAGGGGCGATCAGGGAATCCCCCGCCGCGATCGTCCGGATCGCCGCTGTCAGCTCTGCGGGCCTCGCGTCCTTCAGGAGGAAGCCGCTCGCTCCGGCTCGCAGCGCGTCGTACACGAGACCGTCCAGGGAGAACGTCGTCACCACGAGCACGCGCACCGCATCGAGGACATCGGGACCTGCGACCCTTCGCGTCGCCTCGATGCCGTCGAGGATCGGCATCCGCACGTCCATCACGACGACATCCGGACGTTCGCGTCGCGCGACGCGCACGGCCTCCTCTCCGTCCGCGGCCTCGCCGACGACCACGAGGTCGGGCTGGGCATCGATGATGGTGACGAATCCCGTGCGCACGAGCTCCTGGTCGTCGCAGACGACGACGCGGATGGGTACCTGGTTCGATTCCACGCTCATGCGGGAATCCGGGCATGCACCGCGAATCGATCGCCCTCCGGACCGGCCTGCAATTCTCCGCCCACGAACTCCACCCGCTCACGCATTCCGATGATCCCCCGGCCGCCCGTCGCCGAAGCCGGACTCGTGCGGCCGGAACTGACCACGTCGACCAGGATCTCACGGTCGTCGTAGGAGATCTCCACGGACGCCGCGCCGTCGCGCGCATGCTTCCGGGCGTTCGTGAGACTCTCCTGCACCACCCGCACGACCACGAGTCCGATGGCGCCGGCCAAGGGACGACGCCGACCGTGCTCCACGAGCTCGACGCGCTGACCGGCCGAGCGGGCACGGGCCACGATGTCCCTGATCTGCTGCTCCACCGGCGAGCGGGTGATGTCGGCACCCCCGTCGAGTGCCCCGAGCAGGCTCCGCAGGTCGACGAGCGTCGTCCTGCCGCCGTCGGCAATGGAGGCGAGCAGCCCGCGCGTCGTCTCGTCGACGCCGGCACGGAACTGTCCTGCCTCGGCCTGTACGACGATCGCCGTCACGTGATGCGTGACCACGTCGTGCAGTTCGTGCGCGATGCGGGCCCGTTCGCCGGCGATGGTCTCGCGTTCGACCTGTTCGGCGCGGCTGCGGCGCAGAGCCGCCTGCGAGCGCAGCCAGGATCCGAACATCCACAGCGCCGTGAGCAGGGCCCCGAATACCACGGCGTCGAGCACGGTGAGATCGGCATCCCGCGCGATCAGCGCCGCGACGAGGGCGACGTAGGCCGCAACGGTGATCGTCAGCGTGAGGATCCGGTGCCGCTGGACGAGGGCTCCGGCACCGGCCAGGGCGACGAGCAGACCGAGCGCGGCGAATGTCGTGGGGTAGCCCAGCAGCTGATACACGGAGAAGGTCGCGAACGTCGCCGCCAATGACCACTGCGGCCACCGGCGCAGCAGCGCGACCGCGCCGCCCTGGACCACGATGAGCACGACGCCGAGCGGATCGAGTGATCGACCGGATGCCTCGGCCAGCGCGAGGCCCTGCTGAGCAACGCCGGGCACGAAGGACAATCCGATGAGCACGACTGCGGTCGCCGCATCCCACGCGACGTGCGTCACGAGAAAACGGGCGAGCCTCATGGGTGCATCGTACGGGGACCGTCGCACCCGGGGTTCGCGCACGCCCTCCGCCGCCCGCGATCACCGCGATGCGAGGATCGCCGCGGACAGCCATCGGCCGAAGTCACCGAAGCTGGGTCCGTCGCCGTCGGTCCGCTCTCGGCGAGCGTCGTCGAGAAGGGCGCCATCGGGATGCGGCTGGTCGTTGATGATCGACACCAGCTCGAGGTAGCATCCCTCGGTCGCGGTGTACTCCGCATCCTGAAGCGCCTCGAGGGTGAGGCTGTCGAGGTCGTGGTAGCGGCCCGCGAGCCGACGCCGCAGGTCTTGGTCTGCTTCGACCCCGAAGGTCTGCGCGAGCTGTCGGACCAGCTCGGAGGCCAAGGAAGCGACGTGGACGTCGTCCGGGGAGAATCCCGCCCGGTGCGCGGCCATCAGCTTCGGCATCAAGTCGGCCCCAGCGGAGTGGAAGAACTCCTGCACGCGAGGTGCGGCGATCTCAGAGCCGGGGAACTGCGCGTACGTCTCGCGCAGGTACGACCGCGTCGCCGCGCGGAACCGGTCATCGCGCAGCAGTTCCGCCAGGGTGATCCAGGCATCGAGCTGCTCCGGGGTGGGGTCGTGCGGGAGAGTCGGCTGCACGGCACGGATGCGGTCGATCGCCGCATCCGGAAGGCCTGCGGTCACGTCGTCGAGGAAGTCGTCGACCAGACGTCGGCGCTCGGCGTCGGGCATCGTCACCAGCTTTCGCAGCAGGATCGCGCGCTGCGCCGTCCCTTCCTGCCGGACGAGCGCGCGCAGCACGGCCCGCTTCCCCTGCAGATCCGTCGTCCGATTCTCGATGACGTCGAGATGCTCGGCGAGGACGTCGCGCAGCGAGGTCGTGCCGGCGAGCGCGCGCCGCACCTGGTCCAGGCCGGTCTCGAGGTCTCGCAGCGTGCGCACGAACTCCAGGCGGGCGATCGCATCTACGTCGTAGAGGCGATGGCCGGAATCCGTCGAGTCCGTCGGGGGCACGAGTCCCTCATCGGCGTAGTAGCGGATGGCGGTGACGCTGAGTCCGGTGCGGTGCGCGACTTCGCCGATGGAGTAAAGGGTGTCTTCTGGAGTGGTCATGTCCTCACCATGCAACCTCAAGCCGCTTGAGATGCAAGTGGAAGCGTCAGAGTGCTCCTGGGAATCTGCCGTGGGCTGGTTCAGACTGTGTGAATGGAATACGGCGGAGTGTTACCTGCGGATGCACCCGATCCGAGCGTCGAGTCCGAGGCGCGACTGCGGACGCTCGACTTCCCTGTGTTCCAGCTCACACCACAACCCTCGCTGACACGCGCACCGGTCGTCGGCTTCACGGAAATCGGTGGGGCGGTCGAGCTGGAGGAACTGTCGGTGCTTTTCACCTACACGCTGTGGAAGCACCCCGACGACCACTCCGACACCCGCAACGAGATCGAACTGGACGAGCAGACGCGTCGCGACATCGAGGAAGAGCCCGCCTGGGGTCGCCCCGCATGGCTCATCGAGCAGGTTCAACTGTTCCGGTACCCGATGCTCTGGGACGCGGTCCGCACGGCCCGGCATGCCTCACCGGATCGCGTACGGCACTCACTGGAACAGCAGCTCGTGGACCATACGAACCATGTTCTGCGCAACAGCTTCCGCGAAGAGCTCGGCCTTCCCGCCGGTCCGAGCACCCGCACCGACTGGGAAGCCACAGTCACCTCCGTGCGAGACGGTTCCATCAACGTCGACGGTCGGCACCGATCCGCCGTGCAGATCGACACCGATCCCTTCGTCTACGCCGCCGGATTCCGCATCGATGAGCACATCGTCTGCACGAGTGTTCTTCCACGAGAAAGTCTGCCGTTCATCGACCTGTCGCTGACGACGTACGACTGACGACGTGCGCGTAGACGCTCGGCGACGGCGTCGCGCGTCGGCTATCTCAGCGCCGCCCCCGGCCGACCGAACGTGCAGATAGATAGTCGTGCCGTTGGACGAACGGTGTCAATGGTCGCCGACAGAGGCGTGCACGTGGGCGCGCTGGCCCTGGCGTCCGACGAGGCTGAGGTATTCGACCGGGCCGGCGCTCGTGGCTCCGAACCAGTGCGGGGTGCGGGTGTCGAACTCGGCGGCCTGGCCCGCCTGCAGGAGCAGGTCCTGGTCGCCGAGCACCAGGCGGAGGGTGCCGTTCAGCACATAGGCCCAGTCGAACCCTTCATGGGAGCGCAGGTCCGGAGCCGTGTCGTCGCTGCCCGTCGGGAGGACGAACTTGAACGCCTGGATGCCCCCGGGGCGGCGTGTGAGCGGGATGATGATCGACCCGTCGCTGCAGGCCATGGGACGGAGATCGATTCGGGGGTCGGCGGTGCGCGGCGCATCGACGAGAGAGTCGAGCGTGACGCCGTAGTAGCGGGCCAGCGGCAGCAGCTGTTCCAGAGTGGGGCGCCGCAGGCCCGCCTCCAGCCGGGACAGCGTGCTCGTGGAGATCCCGGTCTCCTCGGCGAGCGTCGTGAGCGTGATGTCGCGGCGGAGACGAAGGTGCTTCAGGCGGGGGCCCACAGTGTCGAGGGTCTGATCGGCGTGTTCGCTCACGTCCTCCATTTTGCCATTCGGCAAGAAAGATTGCCAGTTGCGTGGATCTGGATGATCCTTGATACGGACATCACCGACGAGCGGGAGGCATCGCGATGGGCGCGACACACGACTTCGACAAGGAATACTGGGAGGATCAGTGGGGCCCGTCCGCGGCGGGCCGCGACCGCCGACTCCCCGTCAACCCTTACCTGATGACCGAGATCGCGCACCTGCCGGTCGGCACGGTTCTGGATGCGGGCTGTGGAACCGGAACCGAAGCGCTCTGGCTGGCCGAGCAGGGCTGGGCCGTCACGGCTGCCGACATCTCCGCGACCGCGCTGGCGGAGGCCAAGTCTCGCGCCGCTGTCGCCGATGCCGGCGAGCACGTCGACTGGGTGGAAACCGACCTGTCGCGCTGGGAGCCGGAACAGACCTGGGACCTCGTGGTCACCAACTACGCCCACGCGGAGATCGGGCAGCTTCCGTTGTACCAGCGCATCTCCTCCTGGGTCGCCCCCGGTGGAACGCTCCTCATCGTGGCGCACCTCCACGGCCAGCACCGCGACGTCCACCACGGCCATGACCATCCCGAGGCAGCGACAGCGACGCTGGATGGGATCACGAACCTGTTCGGTTCTCCGCGATGGCGGATCGACTCGGCCTACGAGCACACCCGCACCGTCCATCCCGGCGGTTCCGCGATGCAATTGCGTGACGTGATCGTCCGCGTCCACCGACTTACCTGACCCATCTCCCCCTTCGCGCGCCGCGGCCTCTCCGCAGCGGCGCTGCTTCAGCCTGCCCGCGATCAGCGTCGGGCGGAACACCCCACGAAAGGAAACACAATCCGCCATGACTTCCACCATTCGCGCCGGTGCCGAGGATGCCGCGCCTGTCATCGAAGATGCACGACGCAGACGCGCCATCCTGTGGGCCGTCTGCATCGCATTGATGGCCGTCGTCGCCTCCGTCAGCGGTCTCAACGTCGCTCAGCCGCAGCTCGCGACGACCTTCGACGCCTCCCAGGGGCAGGTGCTGTGGATCATCAACACCTACACCCTCACCCTCGCCGCCCTCCTCCTCCCATTGGGAGCGCTGGGCGACCGGCTCGGTCGCAAGCCGGTGCTCATCGTGGGGCTGGCGGTGTTCGGGATCGCGAACACCGCCGCCGCCGTGGCCCCGGTCATGGAGGTCATGATCGCTGCACGCATGCTCAGCGGCATCGGTGCGGCCCTGATCATGCCCGTCACCCTGTCGGTGATCACCTCCTCGTTCCCGGACGAGGACCGATCCCGAGCCATCGGGATGTGGAGCGCAGTCGCCGGAGGCGGCGGCATCCTGGGGATGTACCTCTCGGCCGTGCTGGTCGACATCGCAACCTGGCGGTGGCTGTTCGCACTCCCCATCGCACTCACCGTCGCGGCACTGCTGATCGGCGCCCGCGCTGTTCCGAACTCGCGCGAGAAAGCCTCCGGCCGGTTCGACGCCCTGGGTGCGTTGACCTCGATCGTCGCGACCGTCGGGTTCACCTTCGCCCTGCACGAAGCACCGTCTCACGGCTGGGCCGACCCGATCGTCTCGATCGCGCTCATCGCGGCGGCGCTCGCTACCGCCGGGTTCATTCTGTGGGAGCTGCGCACCCCTTCGCCTCTCCTGGACATCCGACACTTCCGAACCAGAGGCCTCTCTTCCGGCACCACGGTCCTGCTCGTGTGGTTCGGAGTCCTGGGCGGAGTATCCCTGGTGCTGTACCCGTTCTTCCAGGTCGCTCTCGGATGGAGCGGACTGCTCTCCACACTCGGCATGATGCCCATGGCGCTGCTGATGATGCTCGCCTCCGGACTCGCCCCTCGCCTGGCGGCCCGCATCGGAGCCCGGGCCTGCATGGTCGTCGGACTCGCCATCTCCACCGCGGGGCTCGCACTCATGGCCTGGCTCGTGTCCGCCGACGGCGGATACCTCAGCGTGCTCCCCGGACTCATCGCGATGGGACTCGGCGCTGGCCTGGCGATGACGCCCTCCACCGAAGCCATCACGTCATCGCTTCCTCGCGAGCAGCAGGGTGTCGCCTCGGCTCTGAATGACCTCTCTCGCGAACTCGGAGCAGCCCTGGGCATCGCGCTCCTGGGCGGTGTGCTGGTAGCCGGGTACCAGAGCGCGATCGTCGGACGTCTCTCGGGTGTACCCGAAGAGTTCGCGGCGACAGCACGCGAGGGCCTCGCCAACGCCGCCGCGATCAGCCGGAACGCGGGAGCGCATGCGGAGCAGATCATCACCGCCGCGAACGAGGCGTTCATCGCCGGCTGGCAGCAGGCGATGTGGGTCGGCGTCGCCGTGATGACGGTTCTGGTGATCTTCGTCCTCTTCCGCGGCCCCGGCTCATCCACGCCCTCGGAGTCGACCATCGCGGAATCGAGATAGCCATCAGTGGGTTCGACGGCGAGATTTCCGTAATCAAACCGTTGCATTCGTTACCGCCCCGTTATACAGTTATCGCACGGTGAATGTTTGCTGTGGCATCCACCGCATGTGATTGCAGGACACTCTTGGTGCAAGGGACAAGGGCCGGTCGGAAGCCTCTCCGACCGGCCCTTCACCTTGCCGCTACGCTGAGATCGTGACCGACCGGAACCTCGCCATCGCCGCATGGGAGAGCCTCTTCCGCGCCCAGCACGAGCTGTTCTCGCAGATGTCCGCCGACTTCGACGGCTCCGACCTCGCACAGGGCGAGTACGACGTCCTCCTCACGGTCACCCGCGCGCCCGACATGACCGCGAAGCTCCGAGACGTCACGCAGAACATGCTCATCAGCCAGCCCAGCGTGTCCCGCCTGATCGACCGTATGGTGAGCCGCCATCTGGTCACCAAGCACCCCGACCCCGAGGACGGCCGGGGTGCGCTGATCCGCGCGACGGATGCCGGGGCGCGCGCGTTCCGTCGCATCGCCATGATCCACGGGCGCTCGATCGCCGAGCGCATGTCAGGCCTCGATGACGACGAGCTGCGTACACTCCTCGCGCTGACCGAGCGACTCCGCAAGCGCTAGACTTTCGAATATTTCTTCCGAAAATATCTTCCCATTTCGTCGTGGGCGGGGTAGTCTGGGAGCATGTCGACGACGACGCATCTGGATGCTCTGCACGAGGCGGTCACCCGCCTCGATGCGGTGTGGGCGGAGGCCGCGGATGCGACGGAGTTGGATCGGGCGGGGTTGGTCGCGGCGAATGCGGCGTTGGGCGCCCTGCATCGGCTGGTGGATGCGCTCGAGGCCGAAGTCGCCGCCGGAATCGCTCGGGAGTCGCGTGCCGATCTCGGGGCCGCTTCGCTCGCGAAGGAGCAGGGGTTCCGCACGGCGGCCCAGTTCGTCGCGACGGTGACCGGAAGGTCTTCCGGCGAGGCGTCGCGGCTGGTGAAGGTCGGTGAAGCGCCCGCCCCCCGCACGGACCTGCTCGGGGCACGGTTGCCGGCGAAGTACGCGGCCGTGCAGGGGGCTCTGGCGGCCGGTGCGATCGGTGCCCCGGCAGCGGGGTTGATCATCGGGTTGTTGGACCGGGTGCGGCTGAAGATCGACACCGACCGACTCGTCGAGGTGGAGGCCCTGCTGGCCGAGAAAGCGGCCGGGCTGTCGTTGGACGAAGTCCGAAAGCTCCTCACCCACGCGGAAGCACACCTCGACCCCGACGGGGTCCTGCCCCGCGAAGAAGCCGCACGCGCGCAGAACCGCATGGTCATCTACGAACGCGACGGGCGCCTGCACCTCGACGCCGACATCGACGTCGCCACCGCCGCCCCCATCAAGACCGCACTCGAGGGATACGTCACCGCCGTGTTCCACGCACGCGCCAAGGCACTGGACCCCGACGCCCCCGACGCCGACCGGCGCACCGTCGCGCAGATCCAGGCCGACGGGCTCGCCGATCTCTGCGCCCACGCCCTCGGCTGCGACAACGACGCGCCCCTGCTGGCCGGGGCGACCGTGATCGTCCGGGTCGGACTGCACGACCTCACCACCGGCACCGGATACGCCACCATCGACGGCATCGACCAGCCCGTCAGCATCGGAGCGGCCCGCCGCATGGCCGCGGGCGGCGGCATCATCCCCGCCGTTCTCGGCACCGACAGCGAGATCCTCGACTGGGGACGCGAGAAACGCCTCTTCACCCGAGCGCAAAGACTCGCCCTCGCCGAACGCGACGGCGGATGCGCAGGATGCACCCTGCCCCCATCCATGACCCGCGCCCACCACATCGACTGGTGGCAACGCGACAACGGACCCACCGACCTCAACAACGGCATCCTCCTCTGCGAGTCCTGCCACCACCGCATCCACGACAACGACTGGGACATCCGCATCGACGGCACCGGCCTGGCCGCCCACGTCTGGTTCATCCCACCCCCACACATCGACCCCACCCGCACCCCACGCCTCGGGGGCACCGCCCGCTACAACCTCGCCGCCTGACAACCCCGCCAGCGCGCCTCGCGGCCAGAGCACACCTCCACAGCCCCGCGCGCACGCCACCGCCAGGGCGCACCCGCGATCGGGGTACGTCCACGGTCGAGTCACTTCCACGGTCGAGTCACTTCCACGGTCGGGGCACGCCCACGGCCAGCACACGTCCACCCGCCCCCACGGCCAGCACACGTCCACCCGCCCCCACGGCCAGCACACATCCACCCGCCCCCACGGCCAGCGTGCATCCCACGCCCCGGCGGCGCCGCGCGCACCCCACGCCCCGGCGGCACCGCCCACCACAATCTCGTCGCCTGACACTGATCTCGCGGGAAACGCAGCCGCCCCGGGCCCCGGACCGCAGGCCCGTGCCAGCGATATGCACGACGTCCGCCTCCGACGCCCCGCCGACCCATCTGGCATAGTCGACACCATATGTAGCCATCGCGACGACCGCGATCGGCTGGGAGGGACATAAACATGGAGCTCGCCGGAATCGTCGGCATCCTCGTTCTCGTCGGCATCGGGGTCGTCATCCTGATCGTCTTCGCCCTGATCGCGCTGCTGTTCGCACGCAGCTGGATCAAGGTCGCACGCGCCGACGAGGCGCTGGTCATCTCAGGACGCAAGCAGAAGGTGCAGCGAGCGATCATCGCCGCCGACGGCACCAGCAGCTCCGAGATGTCGGAATCGCCCGTCACCGTTATCGTGAACGGCAAGTCCCTCGTCAACCCGATCACGCAGCGGCACGAGATCATCTCGCTGCGCTCGCGCCAGGTCTCGCTCAACGCCGAAGCGCAGTCGCTCGACAGCGTCACGCTCAACGTCGACGGCGTCGCGATCGTCAAGATCGGCTCCGATCCGCTCTACGTCCGCCGCGCCGCCGAGCGCTTCGCATCGCAGGACGCCGCCATCGAGCAGTTCACCACCGAGCAGCTCGAGGGCGCCCTCCGCGGCATCGTCGCCACCCTCTCGGTCGTCGAGCTCATGCGCGAGCGCAAGAAGTTCTCCGACCAGATCGCCGCCGACGTCTCGCAGGAACTCGCCGAGCAGGGCCTGATCCTGGACTCGTTCCAGATCAAGGGCATCACGGATGCCGTCGGCTACATCCAATCGCTCGGCGCCCCCGAGATCCAGGCCAAGCGCCAGGCCGCCGAGATCTCGCAGACGAACGCCGACCGCGCGATCAACCAGAAGAACATCGCCAACAAGGAAGCCAACCTGATCGAGCAGACCGCGCTCGACACGAACACGGCCAACGCGGATGCCGGCATCGGCCGCGCCCGCGCCGAAGCGGAGCAGGCCGAGTACCTGGCCAGGGCGCAGGCCGAGCAGGCCGTCCTGCAGCAGCAGGCCGAGAACAAGCAGGCGCAGCTCGACGCCGACGTCAAGCGCGTCGCCGACGCGCAGCGCTACGAGGCCGAGACCCGCGCGCAGGCCGAGCTCTACACGCGTGAGCGCGCCGCCGAAGCCGCCGCGATCGAGCAGGTCAAGCAGGCCGAGGCGCGCACCCGCATCGCCGAGCAGCAGGCGAAGGCCGACGAAGCCCGCGCCCAGGGTGAGGCGACGGCAGCACAGGCCAAAGCCGAAGGTGAGG
Organism: Microbacterium sp. M28; assembly: GCF_025836995.1. NCBI lineage: Bacteria > Bacillati > Actinomycetota > Actinomycetes > Micrococcales > Microbacteriaceae > Microbacterium > Microbacterium triticisoli. The sequence goes on from NZ_CP107546.1 coordinate 2,656,344, forward strand.
CCGTCGCGCTGCGCGCCCTGGCCGAAGCCGAAGCAGAGGCACGCCGCCTGCGCGCCAACGCCGAAGCCGACGCCATCCGCGCCGAGGGTGAAGCCCGCGCGGCCGCCGTCGAGGCCGAGGCGAAGGCCATCGCCTCGAACCAGGACGCCTTCCTCTCGCAGCGCGTGATCGACGTGCTGCCGACCATCATGGGCGAGTTCGCGAAGGGCTACGCGGCGATCGGCAACATCTCGATCATCGGCAGCTCCGGCGAGGACGGCGCATCCGGTGTCATCGGCGGAGACAGCGCGAAGGCGCTGAAGTCGGTGTTCGACAGCGTCAGCTCCGCCACCGGCCTCGACCTCGCCGCGATCATCCAGGGCCAGGCCGTCGGACGCGGCATCGGCGAAGGCGTCGCACAGGCGCAACAGACACAGCCCCAGGCACCGGCTACCGCCGCGACGAAGAAGCGCGCGAAGACCGCCGTCGAATCCCCCGTCGCTTCCCCCGCGACAGCGGAGTGAGCGTCCGAAGGCGCCGGTCGCGATCATGCGGCCGGCGCCTTCGTCGTGTCACGGAGTTCGGCGCCGAAGCGTGAGCGACGCCAACACCAGCGCCCCGATCGCGAAGGCGACGACGACCAGAAGCGGACCGAACAGGTCCCAGCCCTCGTCACCGGCCGCGACGGCGTTGATCGTGTCGATCGCGTAGCTCAGCGGCAACCAGTCCGAGATCGCATACAGCACGTCCGGCATCTGGTCGCGGGGCATGAACAGCCCGCCGAGGATGATCTGCGGGAACACCAGCAACGGCATGAACTGCACCGCCTGGAACTCGGTCTGCGCGAACGCGCTGGCCAGCAGCCCCAACGCCGTGCCGAGCAGGGCATCCACGACGGCGACCAGCCCCAGCTGCCAGAGCGGACCGTCCACCCCCAGCCCGCACACCCACACCGCGAACGACACCGTGACGACCGCCTGCACGAGCGCCATCAGCCCGAATGCGAGCGCGTAGCCCAGGATGAAGTCCGCCTTGCCGAGCGGCGTCGTCATCAGCCGCTCCAGAGTCCCCGACCGACGCTCCCGCAGCGTGGTGATCGACGCGATCAGGAACATCACGATGAACGGGAACAGCGCGAGGATCGCTCCCCCGAACTGATCGAACACGCCCTCCTGATCGCTGAACAGCCACGCGAACAGGCCGACCAGCAGGCTCGGCGCGATCAGCATCAGGGCGATCGACCGCGGATCGTGCCGCAGCTGCGCCAGCACCCGCCCGGCCGTCGCGGCCATCCGCCCGCCGTTCACGATTCGCCCTCCGTCCGCCGCTCGCGGCGCGCATGCAACCGCTGGTCGCGCTCGATCAGCGCCAGGAACGCGGCGTCCGGGTCATCCGCCTGCGTATCGGCCAGCAGCGCCGCGGGCGTCGTATCGGCGATGATGCGCCCGGCGCGCATGAGCAGCAGGCGGTCGCAGCGCAGCGCTTCGTCCATGACGTGGCTGGACACCAGCAGCGTCACACCCCGATCCGACAGCGCTCGGAACATGGCCCACAGTTCGGCCCGCAGGACGGGGTCGAGTCCGACCGTCGGCTCGTCGAGCACGATGAGCTCCGGAGAGCCGAGCAGGGCCATCGCCAGCGACACCCTCGTCTCCTGACCGCCGCTGAGCGAATCGACCGTCTGCCACGCCTGATCGCCGAGCCCGACCTCGCGGATGACGCGGTCGACGTCGCTGCGCGCGGCCCCGAGCAGGCGCGCCACATACCGCAGGTTCTGCCGCACGGTCAGGTCGGCGTAGACCGCGGCACCCTGCGTGTCGTAGGCGACCCTGGTGCGCAACCGACGCGCGCCGGCCGGCTCGCCGAGCACCGTCACCGTACCGGACGCGATGCGCTGCACTCCGACGATCGACCGCATGAGCGTCGTCTTGCCGCAGCCCGATGGTCCGAGAAGCCCCGTGATCTGCCCGCGCGGAATCGCGACATCCAGACCGTCGAAGACCGGGGTGCGCCCGCGCCGGACGTGGAGTCCGACGACCTCGACCGCGTTATTCACCATGTGATGAATTGTTCTCCTCGGCCGCGAGCGCGTCAAGGGCCATGCTCAGTCGAAGAGATACCGCTGCACCGTGGGTCCGACCCTGTCGACGAGGTCATCGATCGACGCCCCGGCCATCGGCGGCAGCTTCAGCACGAAGCGGGTCAGCAGCAGCCCGGCGATCTGCGACGCGACGAGACCGGCGCGCAGCTCGGCATCCGGCACGTCGAGAGTCCGCGCGATCCGCCCGATCAGCTCGCGGGAGAGGAACCCGGCCAGCAACGGCGTCGTGAGCTTGCTGGCCACGGCCGTGCGCATGAGCATCACCCCGCGACGTCGTACATCCGGGTCCTCGAACGCCTCGAGGATGTAGCGAACGAGCCGCTCCCCGACCTCCTCGCGCGGGCCGGCGAGAATCGCCGGCACGTCCATATCAGGGCGCAGGGGCATCCCCACGGCCTCGGCGAAGAGATCGGCCTTCGTGCCGAAGTAGTGGTGCACGAGCGCCGAGTCGACACCCGCGCGTCCCGCGATCGACCGGATCGTCGCGCCGTCGTACCCGCGCTCGGCGAACTCGTCGACCGCCGCCGCGATGATGCGTGCGCGTGCGTCCGACCGCCCTCGCGGCCGTCCGCGGCGCCGCGGTGCGGGGTGCTCGGTCATGCCGATCAGCCTACGCGGCGGTGCGTTCCGCGAACGCGAGAGACTGGAGGTGTGACCACTGCGCCGTTCGACCTGCCGAGAATCGGCCGCGGACTCGCGTTCGCCGCGGCATCCGCCGACCTGCACGCGGCACTCGACCGTCACACCGCCGTCGTCGTCAGTTCACCTCCGGGTACGGGCAAGACGACCCTCGTCCCGCCGATCCTCGCCGGCCGCGTCCGTGGCCGGGTGATCGTGACGCAGCCGCGGCGCGTCGCCGCGCGGGCGGCGGCCCGAAGACTCGCCGGGCTGGACGGGTCGGCACTCGGATCCCGCGTCGGCTTCACCGTCCGCGGCGAGCGCCAGGTGGAGCAGTCCGCGCTGATCGAGTTCGTCACCGCCGGCGTCCTGCTGCGTCGACTGCTCGATGATCCGGGGGTGGAGGGTGTCGGCGCCGTCGTGATCGACGAGGTGCACGAGCGCGCTCTGGAGACGGACCTGCTGATCGGCCTGCTCGGCGAGGTGCGCGAACTGCGCGACGACCTCGTCGTCGTCGCGATGTCGGCGACGCTCGACGCCGAGCGGTTCGCCGCCGTCCTCGGTACGGATGCTTCGCCCGCCCCCGTCGTGACCGAGACGGTTCCCGCGCATCCGCTCGAGGTGCGCTGGGTGCCGAGCCCCGCCCCTCGCCTGGACGAGCGGGGAGTGACGCGGGCATTCCTCGACCATGTCGCGCGTACGACGGTCGATGCGCAACGCGGCATGGTGCGCGCTGATCCGACCGCGGACGCCCTCGTCTTCGCTCCCGGCGCACGCGAGGTCTCCGAGATCGCGCGCCGCATCCGAGAGCTCACCGCCGAGTTCGACGTCCGCGAACTGCACGGCCGGATTCCGGCCGCAGCGCAGGATGCCGTGATCAGCGGTCGCGACAGCGATGAGTCCGCGCGGATCATCGTCACGACGTCACTCGCCGAATCGTCGCTGACCGTTCCCGGTGTCCGGCTCGTCGTCGATACGTGCCTCTCGCGCGCCTCGCAACGGGACGCGGCGCGCCGCATGAGCGGTCTGGTGACGGGCCCGACGTCGCGCGCCTCGGCGACTCAGCGCGCAGGGCGCGCCACTCGAGAAGGGCCGGGCGTCGTGGTGCGGTGCATCGATGAGCGCACTTTCGCCGCCGCCCCCGCGCGCTCCGTCCCGGAGATCGCGACGACCGACCTCACCGACGCGGCACTGCTGCTCGCCTGCTGGGGAGCGCCGGGCGGTGCGGGTCTTCGGCTGGTCGACCCACTCCCCTCCGAAAGTCTGAGCGATGCCGTGGGCGTCCTGCGCGGACTCGGTGCGGTCGATGCCGACGGCCGCACGACCGATGAAGGGCGACGCCTCGCCCGCATCCCGACCGACCCTCGCCTCGCTCGCGCGCTCCGCCACGGCACGGGCATCGCCGGGGCACGCGCCGCCGCCGAAGTCGTCGCCCTGCTGAGCAGCGACCTCCGCATCGCCGACGCCGATGCAGCGGCGGCGCTCTCGACGCTGCGCAGCGGCCGGAGCGCCGACGCGCGGCGGTGGCAGCAGGAGGTGCGTCGCCTCTCGGCGTTCGTGCACGGGCGCGCGGATGCGCGCGCGGACGAGGATCCGACCGGTCTTCTGATCGCACTCGCCTTTCCCGAGCGGATAGCCCGGCGGGTGGATCATTCAGCGGACGGAGCGGTGTTCCTCCTGACGTCGGGAACGCGCGCGGGCATCAGCGGCCCGCTCGCAGGCGCCGAATGGCTCGCCGTGGCCGACGTCGCCCGCGCGCAGGGCCGAGCGGCGGCCGGCACCGGAGCGATCATCCGCTCCGCAGCGATCATCTCGGAGCGCCAGGCGGAGCAGGCCGCTGGTCCTCTGGTCTCGGACCGCGTCGAAGCGCAGTTCTCCGACGGCCGCGTGGCCGCTCGCCGCGAGCGCCGGATCGGTGCGATCGTCCGCTCATCCGTCCCGGTTCGCGTGCGGGCAGACGACGGCGGCAGCGATGCCGTCCGCCGAGCCGTGCAGCAGCAGGGGCTCGAAGTCTTCGCCTGGTCGGACGCGGCGGATGGCCTGCGGCGGCGCCTCGCGCTGCTGCATCGCGAGCTCGGATCCCCGTGGCCGGATGTCGCGGACACCGCGCTCCTGGATGCCCTCGATTCCTGGCTCGGCCCGGAACTGTCGGCACTGGCCACAGGAACGCCGGCCGCGCGTATCGACCTGGCCACGGCGCTGCGACGGCTGCTGCCGTGGCCGGCGGCGAGCGACCTCGACGCTCTGGTCCCCGAACGCCTCGAGGTGCCCAGCGGATCACGGATTCGCCTGGCGTACCCGCCTGTCGATGATGCGACGGCCCTTCCGGTCGTGGCCGTGAAGCTGCAGGAGTGCTTCGGCTGGGCTGAGACGCCGCGACTGGTCGGAGGGCGCGTGCCGGTGCTGTTCCATCTGCTCTCCCCCGGTGGGCGCCCGCTGGCGGTGACCGGCGACCTCGCATCGTTCTGGGCCGGTCCGTACTCGCAGGTGCGTGCCGAGATGCGCGGCCGGTATCCGAAGCATCCATGGCCGGAGGACCCGTGGTCGGCCGAGCCGACCCGCCACACGAAGCGCCGCGCTGCGGGGATCTGACGTCCTCTCAGCCGAGCAGATGCCTCAGATAGCGCGGTGGCGAATCCAGGAACGACCGCCAGTGCCGGACCAGTTCGAGATCCTCCCAGTCCGCCTCGCGGATGCCCCACTCGCCGACTTCGAGGATGCGCGCCCCGGGGAGCGAGGCGAGCACCGGCGAATGCGTCGCGCACAGCACCTGTCCGCCGTCGTCGACGATCCGCTGCAGGACCGTGATCAGCGCCAGTGTGGATTGGAACGACAGCGCCGCCTCCGGCTCGTCGAGACAGTAGAAGCCGGGGTCGCGGAACCGGCTTCCCAGCAGGGCGAGGAACGATTCGCCGTGGCTCATCTCGTGAAACGTCAGGTCCGGCGAACTCATCGAGGGGTTCTCCTCGAGATACGTGTAGAACGAGTGCATCGTCTCGGCTCGGAGGAAGAAACCCCACCGACTCGCGCCGACGCCGCGCTGCAGACGGAGCCAGTCCGACAGCGGCGACTCGGACGGGCGCGTGCTGTGCATCGCCTGCCTCGAGCCGCCTTCCGGCGACAGGCCGTACGCGACCGCCACCCCCTCGACGAGCGTGGACTTGCCGCTTCCGTTCTCGCCGACGAGGAAGGTCACGCCCGCAGCGAGGTCGATCCCCTCGTTCAGCACCTGCGCGACCGCGGGGATGCTCGCCGGCCAGGTGCCATCAGGGGCGGGCGCGTCATCGGCGGGTCGGACCGCCACCACCGGCTGCTCGCGCCTGCGCCGACTCCCCGGCTCCCAGATCGAGTCCATCAGCACTCGATCACGTTGACCGCGAGGCCGCCCTCGCTGGTCTCCTTGTACTTGGTCGACATGTCCAGACCGGTCTGCCGCATCGTCTCGACCACGGCATCCAGCGAGACGTAGTGCTGTCCGTCGCCTCGGAGCGCGAGCCGCGCCGCCGTGACGGCCGTGGATGCCGCGATCGCGTTGCGTTCGATACAAGGGATCTGCACCAGTCCGCCGATCGGGTCGCAGGTCAGCCCCAGATGATGCTCCATCGCGATCTCGGCCGCGTTCTCGATCTGCCTGTTGGTGCCGCCCATGACCGCGGTGAGGCCGCCAGCCGCCATCGCGCAGGCCGAGCCCACCTCGGCCTGGCAGCCGCCCTCCGCACCCGAGATGGAAGCGTTCGCCTTGAACAGCGATCCGAGCGCCGTGGCCGTCAGCAGGAAGCGCCGGATGCCGCGGCGACGGTTCGCCTCGGCGACGGCCTCCTCTCCGAGCGCTTCCGCATCGACCGGCTCTGTGGGCGACTGCAGCAGCGCACTGCCGACCAGCTCGCCGTGCGGGGTCACCGCGTTGCCGGATCCGAGACCCGAGTCGGCGAGGAAACGCCACCAGTACATCGCGACGGCGGGCAGGATGCCGGCGGCGCCGTTGGTCGGCGCCGTGACGACCCGGCCACCCGCTGCGTTCTCCTCGTTCACGGCGAGCGCGAAGGCCCCGAGCCACTCACCGGGGATCTCGCGCCCGCTGTCGGCTTCTGCCGCCTCGAGCTGTGCGCGGATCGCCGCGGCGCGGCGCTTCACCTTGAGGATGCCAGGCAGCACCCCGTCCGCGTGCAGGCCCGCATCCACACAACCGGCCATCGCATCCCAGATCGCGTCGAGACCGGCGGCGACCTCGGCTTCCGGGCGCAGTGCCGTCTCGTTGCGCCGCGCGACCTCGGCGATGGTCAGTCCGTGCTCGTCGCACAGTGCGAGCAGTCCGGCGGCATCGCGGTACGCGAACGGCAGCTCGCTCCTGGCGATCTGCGCGTCCTCGCCGTCGCGACGGATGAATCCGCCCCCGACCGAGTAGTAGGTCTCCTCGGCGATCACCACGGCATCCGCGTCGTGCGCGACGATCGTCATGGCGTTCGGATGCCCCGGCAGGCGGGTCCGCGGAGCGAACTCGATGTCCTCCTTGCGGAAAGCGATCGGGTTCACGCCGCCGAGCAGCAGAGGCGCGCCTTCGGGATACGAAGCCCATGCCTGGCGCACCTGCGCCGGGTCGCACGTCTCCGGGCTCAGTCCGCGCAGACCCGCCACGACGGCATCCGGAGTGCCGTGCCCGATGCCGGTCGCTCCGAGCGACCCGTACAGCGTGCACGTGACGCGCGCGACGGCATCCAGCGGAGTGCGGCGGACGAAGTCGAGAGCCGCACGCATCGGCCCGACCGTGTGAGAGCTCGACGGCCCCACACCGATGGAGAAGAGGTCGAAGGCGGAGACGTACGCAGACACGTGTCCAGGCTACGCCGACGATCATGAAGCGGAGCACCAAAGCGAAAACCCCCGTCGCTTGCGCGACGAGGGTTTCCGTACTGTCTCAACACAGTGTGCGCCCGAAGGGACTCGAACCCCTAACCTTCTGATCCGTAGTCAGATGCTCTATCCATTGAGCTACGGGCGCATGGCCTGTTCCGCAGAACGCTTTCCGGGCCGTCGACAAGAATACATGAGGATTCCCGCCGGAGCGAATCGAGGTCAGGCCGACTCGGACTCGCGCTTGCGGCGTGCACGCTGCTCCGACGAGAGAGCTTGCAGATCGACGAGACGCAGTGCCTGCATCCGCGCTTCGCGCATGGTCTCGTAGTCGGGATCCTGATCCGGACGCATGCCCTCGACCCGCAGCCGACGGTCGAGGTTGTGGCGTACGTCGGCCCAGGCGGCCGAGCGCGCCTCCTCGACGAGAGCGCGCATCTTCTCGTCGTCCTCGGCCATGGCGCGCAACCGCGTCGCCACCCCCGTCGATTGCCGCGCGCGCCGACGGAGATTGCGCACGTCGCGGTCGCGGTAGTCGTGGGTTCCGGAGGGATCCGAGTGCCTGCCCCTGGCGCGCTTGCGGAGCTGGGTCACGAGAGCCGCGGCATCCTCGGACTCCTTCGCCATCGCCAGCAGCGCCTCGCGCGCGTCCTGGAGGTAACGATCCGTGTCGAACACGCCGCCCTGGGCGATGGTCCCGACCAGGATGTGATTCTTCACAGCCAGCCGCGTGGCGGCCGTGGCGATCGCCACGCCTTCCGCGATGGCATCCCCTGTGCGACCCACGTCGACCTCCTTCCTGAAATCGTACCGGCCCGGCGTCACCGCACGGCGCCGACCCAGATGCCGGATGCCCAGGCCTGCTGAGCCGGATCGCACCCCACGGACCCCGGATACCCGCGCACGACCGCCATGCAGTTGGCCAGGAACTCCGGATCGCCGCCGAACATGTCCCGATAGGCGCGCGAATCGTTCAGCGTCCCCCACACGCGGAACTGGTGGATGTGCGCGAGCTCGTGCGCCATCGCCCAGTTCAGCCGGCCCTCGCTCCACGTCGCGACGTCGGCACGGTACTTGATGAACCCGTCGCTGTTCGCGCACGCGGGCGCCGTGCCGCCGGCGCACGACGACGACTCGAACAGGCCGACCCCGCCGCCGCCGACGAGGTCCAGCGCCGCGCGCACCCTGGCGTACCCGTCCGGTCCGCTCGCCGCCCACGACGCTCCCGTGGCGGATGAGGATGCCACCTGCCCCCGATCCCAGGCAGCCACGTCCTGATCCACCTTCGTGGTCAGCGCCTGGATCGTCGCGGTCGCCGCGGCGATCGTCTCCGGGGCGCGGCGCTCGGCGAGGACGGTCTGCTGGGCCGATACGGCGGCGACCCGCTCATCGCTGACGTCCACCTTGCCCTGCGCGTTCTCGAACGCGGCGGCCAGGGCGGTGAGCTGGTCGACGAACGCGGGGCGCGCGTCGGCCAGCGCCTGAAGCGCGTCCCGCTGGTCCTCCGCCAACGCGATCGTGCCGCTGAGGTAATGCGTGCGATCTTCGGCGGCATCCGCCTGCGCGGCCACCTCGCCGGCCTGAGCGAGCAGCTCCTCGCGCTGCCCCTCCAGCTCGGCGGCCCTGGCCGAGAGCCCCGCCCCCAGCAGCACCCCGGCGGCCACCGCGACCGCGATGACGCGTCGCAGCTTCACTCGAGGAACCCCTCGGTGTCGGCCAGCCGCTCTTCGAGCTCCGCGACCGCGAGACGCAGCGGCGCGAGCTCCTCCGCCAGCTCTCGGTTGGCCGCGCGTGCCGAATCGAGCCGCGCTCCGGCATCCTCCAGCTGAGTCCGCGCCTGATCCACGGCGTCCTGACGCTGCTGGTCCGCCAGCACCACCGCGCCTGCCCCGGCGAGGAGCAGCACCCCACCGAGCACGAACGAGAGGATACGCATCGCGGTGCCCGTCTCAGTCCGGCGACCGGGACGGTTCGCGCAGCCGGCGCTCGGCCGCATCCCGCCCGCGGGCGAGATGACGCGGCAGCACGTCCCGGACCAGCGGCACATCCCGCGCTTCGATCGCCGCGAAGAGCGCCTCGTGATCGGCCAGCATCTCGGCGAGGTTCTCGTACTGACCGAACAGCCACCGCAGCCGCGTCGTGAAGACGGCGACGAGTTCCCTCAGCATGTCGTTGTCCGCCATCGTCGTCGCGGTTTCGTGGAACTCGCCCGCTGCGGCACGCGCCGCGAGGACGTCGCCCTCCGCGACCGCGGCCCGCTCCTGCTCGAGTGCGGCCCTCATCCTGGCGATGCCGCTCTCGTCGTGACGCGCGGCCGCGAACTCGAAGATCAGCGTCTCGAGCGCCTCGCGCACTTCGGCGAAGTCCTGGATGTCGCGCTCGCTGAACTCGCGGACCACCGCCCACGACCGCGGGCGTGCGACGACGATGCCCTCGCCGACCAGTGCGCGGATCGCCTCGCGAACGGGCAACCGGGAGACGTTCAGCTCGGCGGCGATGTCGCGCTCGATCAGGCGGGATCCGGGGGCGCGGCGTCCGAGCATGATGTCGTTGCGGAGCAGACGCGTCACGCGCGCCGATTCCAGCTCTGCACCCCCCGCCCCCGCCATGGATGGATTCTCCCACCTGACCGGGGATTGCACCACTCTGGTATCCCAGAGCGGGCTCGAGGCGTCAGACCGCGGTGAGTCGTCCGTTCGGGAGGATGCCGATCGCCACCGGCAGCCCGCGCTGATTCGACCACTCGCTCCACGAACCCGGATAGACCACGGCGCGGATTCCGGCTCGGTCGAGCGCGAGCGCCGTGTGCATGGCCGCGACACCGGAACCGCAGTAGACAGCCACCTCGGTGTCCGGCCGCACCCCGACGCTGGCGAAGACGCGACGCAGGGCGTCCGGATGCCGCAGACGCCCGTCCCCGTCGACGACAGCCATAGCGGGCAGATTGATCGCACCAGGGATGTGCCCGCCGACCGGATCCAGTGAGGTCTGCGCGCCGCTGTACTGCTCCGGCGTGCGGACATCGAGCAGGATGCCGGAGCGGGCGAACGCCTCGATCTCCTCCCGTCCGATCTGGCCCTCCTCCGAGGCCGTGAGCACGACATCGCCCTGCTCGGGCAGAACGTCCCCCGACTCCAGCGGCAGCCCTTCGGCGACCCATGCCCTGATACCTCCGTCCAGCACCCGAACGTCGACGCCTGCGCGGCGCAGCAGCCACCACAGCCGAGCGGCCGCCACTGAGCGGTTGTCGTCGTACGCGACGGCGATGTCCTCGTCGTGCAGGCCCCACCCTCGGGCGGCGACCTGCAGGGTCTCGATCGCGGGCAGCGGATGCCTCCCCCGCTCCGGCTGCCCGCGGTCGGCGAGTTCGTGTTCGAGGTCGACGTACACGGCACCGGGGAGGTGGGCGCTGACGTACTCGGGCCGCCCCTCCGGACGGTCCAAGCGCCAGCGCACGTCGAGGATCCGCACGGTCGGACCCTCACCGTGTTCGGCGCGTCGCTGAAGATGGATCAGCTGCGCCGGGCTGACGAGATTGCTCATGGCCCCATGATCCGCGTGCCGGCTCGGGCCGTCACGGGACGGTGACACCGCGCTTCACGTGACGACACACGGCGTCATACGGCATCGGCCGTTCGCGACAGCATCTGGAACTCGCACCCCCGTTACTGCGATACTCGCCTCATATCGCCGATGACAGGCTCGCCACTCACCGGCAGCGAGGAGCGGGCATGGAAGAGAGCACGGCGACCCGTGGGGCGACACGCAGATGGATCCAAACCGTGTCCGGGCCGGGATCCGGCTGGCGCACCGGCTATTGGCTGGTCCTCGTTCTGCTCGTCATCTCCTACGGACTCTGCGCGGCTGAGCCTACGACGGACCCGAGCGCGATCGCGTTCCTCGTCCAGCTCGTGACGGTCGCTGTCACCCTTCGGATCACGGGTGCCGCCAGAATCGTCCAGAGGATAGCCTGGCTCGTGCTCAGCGTCGCAGGCCTGGCTGCGGTCGGTACGCAGCTTCTCGATACGCGCGGCCATGCCCTCGACATCGGACTCGCGGCGGCATCGGCCATCGCGTTCCTCATCGCGCCCGCGGCGATCATCGCGCACCAGGTGCATCGCCGCGGTCTCGATCTCGAAGCACTGCTGGCCGCTCTGACCGCCTACGCCCTGGTAGGGATGTTCTTCACTTTCGTCTACAACCTGATCGGTCTCGCTGGGGGCGGCCCGATCTTCGGTGACGCGAGTCCCGATTCGCTGTCGGCGCAGTTGTTCTTCTCCTTCACGACCCTCACGACGACCGGCTTCGGAAACATCGTGCCGGCCGGTCCCGGTGTGCAGACCATCGCCGTCGCCGAGGCGATCACCGGCCAGCTCTTCCTCATCACGGCCGTCGCCCGGATCATGCGAGGAACGCGGACGCCGGCGGACATCGCAGCACCCGACCCCCGGCCCACGTCGCCGAAGGAGAGCGCACCGTGAAGAGATGGAATGTCGTCATCGTGCTCGGTCTCGCGCAGTTCGTCATGGTTCTGGACGGAACGGTGATGAACGTCTCGATCTCCACTGTCGTCGCTGACCTCGGCACGAGCGTGGCGGCCATGCAGGCTGCCATCACCTTCTACACGCTGACGATGGCGGCATTCATGCTGCTCGGCGCAAAGCTCGGGGACGTGTGGGGCAGACGCCGTGCCTTCGTGATCGGATCCTGTGTGTACGCGATCGGTTCGCTCATCACGGCGGTGAGTCCCAACGTGCAGACGCTCTTCCTCGGCTGGTCGATCGTCGAAGGTCTGGGTGCCGTCCTCGTGATCCCCGCGATCGCCGCACTCGTGGCGGACAACTACCGCGGGAGCGATCGCGTCACCGCGTTCGCGGCCATCGGGGCGGTCTCGGGTGCCGCCGTCGCGGCCGGTCCACTCATCGGCGGATTCGTGACCACGTACTTCGACTGGCGCTACGTCTTCGTCGCCGAGGTCGTCATCATGATCATCGTCGTACTGTTCGCGCGCATCATCACCGACGCGACCGAACGTCAGACCATGCGAATCGATCTTCTCAGCATCCTGCTGTCCTCCGCAGGCCTCGTCCTCGTCGTGTTCGGCATGCTGCAGAGCAAGTCCTGGGGCTGGGTCCTACCGCTGCACCTGCCCGTGATCGCCGGGGTCCCGATCGCTCCACTCGGGATCTCGCTGACCACGTGGTTCCTCGGCGCGGGCTGCGCGCTCATCGCGCTGTTCGTCGGACGTCAACGCCGCCTGGTCGCGCGCGGCGGATCGCCGCTTCTGCACGTGGAGCTGTTCTCCCTGACGCCGCTGCGCAGCGGGCTCGCCGTGCTCGGCGCGCAGTACGCCGTCACTGCCGGACTCTTCTTCATGGTGCCGGTGTACCTGCAGATGACCCTGGGACTAGATGCGCTCGAGACCGGGGTCAAGATCTTCCCGCTGTCGATCTCGCTGATCCTGTTCTCCATCGTCGGCACGCGGTTGTCCACGCGATGGTCTCCCAGACGCATCGTACGAATCGGGCAGCTCGTTCTCCTGGGCAGTGCCTTTCTGCTGCTCGGCGCCGCCACTGAGGATCTGCGCAGCGCAATGTTCGCGCTCGGCATGTTCCTGGCGGGCAGCGCATTGGGGCTGTTGGCCTCCCAACTCGGCAACGTCAACATGTCGAGCGTCACGGAGCAGCAGACCAGCGAAGTCGGCGGGCTGCAGGGAGTATTCCAGAACCTCGGCTCGTCGCTCGGCACCGCGCTCATCGGTTCGGTGCTGATCGGAGCATTGTCGACGTCCTTCACATCGAGCGTGGCAGCCAGCAGTCTCCCGGAAGAGACCAGGACGGTCGTCTACGCCGCGACTGAGGCCGGTGTCACCATCGTGCCCGCCGCTGAGGTCGACGATCTGGCGAAGAACGCCGGCCTGGATGACGCCGACGCCGCAGCGCTGTCAGAGATCTACCGCGAGTCGCAGCTGGCGTCACTGCGCGTGGCCTTCGTGGGGCTGATCGCGATCAGCGCGCTGTCTTTGCTGTTCTCCCGGGGCATACCCGCGGACCGACCCGTGCAACGCCGACGCGATCCGGTCGCCACCGGGTAGGCGGACTCAGGCGTCGAGCTTGCGCAGCGCGTCCTCCGCCGCCACCCAGGCGAGCATGGCGCACTTCACGCGGGCGACGTATCGCGAGACGCCGCCGAGGGCCGCGGCGTCGCCGAGCAGTTCGGGGTCGGGTTCGATCTTGCCGCGCGAGCGCATCGCCTCCCTGAACACGTCGATGCGCCGCTCGACGTCCGCCTGCGGCATCCCCTCGACCAACTCGGCGAACAGCGATGCAGAGGCCTGCGAGATCGCGCAGCCGTGCCCCTCCCAGGCCACGGCCTCGATCGTGCCGTCGTCCGCGCGGTGCACCTGCAGGGTGATCTCGTCGCCGCAGGTCGGGTTGACCTGGTGCGACTGCGACGGGACCGCATCGCGCAGCCCGTATCCGTGCGGCGTGCGCGAATGGTCGAGGATGAGCTCTTGGTACAGGTTCTGCAGATCGGATGAACTCATCGGACCCTCCGGAAGAAGTCGATGGCCGCGGTGACGCCGTCGATCACGGCGTCCACATCGTCGGTCGTGTTGTAGAGATAGGTGCTCGCCCTCGTCGAGGACGTGACCCCGAGGCGGCGGTGCAGCGGCTGGGCGCAGTGATGCCCCACACGGACCGCGATGCCGCGGTCGTCGAGGAACTGGCCGAGGTCGTGCGAGTGGATGCCGGTGACGTCGATGCTCGCGAGACCCACACGCGGCAGGTCGATGCCGGCGCCCAGGACGCGCACCCCGTCGATCGCGCCCAGCCCGTCGACCAGACGGTGGCCGAGCTCGGACTCGTGGGCGGCGATCCTCGGCATCCCCACCCCGTCGAGGTAGCGCACGGCCGCGGCGAGCGCGATCGCCTGCGAGACGCGCTGCGTGCCGGCCTCGAAGCGCTGCGGCGGTGGCAGGTACTCCGCATCGGTCGTCGACACGGTGGTGATCATGGAGCCGCCCGTGAGGAACGGCGGCATCGCCTCGAGCAGCGATCGCCGGCCGTACAGAGCGCCGATCCCGGTCGGGCCGAGCATCTTGTGCCCCGAGAACACGGCGAAGTCGACATCCAGGGCCCGCACGTCGACGGGCAGGTGCGGCACGGACTGGCAGGCGTCCAGCAGGAGCAGCGCTCCCACTTCGTGCGCTGCTGCGACCAACCGTTCGATGGGGTTCACCACGCCGAGCACGTTGGAGACGTGGGTGACGGCGACGAGCCGGGTGCGCTCGGTGATGTACTCGTCGAGCTCATCGAGCCGCAGTGCGCCGTCGTCGTCGACGGGGATGACGCGCAGGTTCGCCCCCGTGCGCGCTGCGAGCTCCTGCCACGGGATGAGATTCGCGTGGTGCTCCATCTCGGTCGTGACGATCTCGTCGCCGCGACCGATCCGCAGCGGTTCGGCCGCCGCTCCCCCTCGCCCGACGGACGCGTTCGAGATCGCGTATGCGACGAGGTTGACGGCTTCGGTCGCGTTAGATGTCCACACCAGTTCGCCCTCGTCGGCGCCGATGAAACCCGCGACGGTGGCACGGGCGTCCTCGAAGAGCTCGGTGGCCTCGGCCGCGAGCGTGTGCGCCCCTCGGTGCACGGCGGCGTTCAGGCTCAGCAGGTAGTCGCGCTCCGCGTCCAGCACCGCCAGCGGGCGCTGCGACGTGGCACCCGAGTCGAGGTAGACGAGCGGGTGCGCATTGACCTCGGTGCCGAGGATCGGGAAATCCGCCGCGATCCGTCGCACTTCGGCATCGGTCAGCGCGTCCGCGTCGGTGGTCGAGAAGCTCATCCTTCTAGCTTCTCACCCGCCGGGGGCACTCAGCCGACGGTTTCGAGATGCTCTTCGACGAGCGTGATGCCTCCGGTCGAGTTCGCCGAGTTCGCGAGGTCGGTGATCCAGGTCGGGCTGAGCTCGGGTGGCTCCGGCTCTTCGAACACGAAACGCAGCGGGATGGACGGGTGCAGCCAGATCGTCGATCGCCCGGCGGACTCCCCGTCCGGATGCCGCCATGACAGCGTAAAGCTCTCATTGCGGCGCAACTTCGTCGCGATGACGACCTTCAGATGCGCGAGCGCCCGATCCTCGATGCAGATCGGCTTCGCCGCGTCACCGTAGTGCAACTGTCCCATCGGGCAAGGCTATGGCCGCGGGACACGCGTCGCCGCCATCGCCCCGCTCGGCATCCGTCTGACGACGCATCCGGTGCGCGTGCTGTCATGGTGCGCGGTCTCAGCGGTGCAGACGGGCGACAACGCCGGGCAGCATCCCGTACTCGGCACGGAAGTACGCGGCGAATCGCGACGGGTGCGAGAAGCCCCAGCGCCGGGCGATGCTCGCCACCGATTCATCCGTCTGCTCGAGGTCCCTCCGGGCCCCGGCGAGACGTGCGCGCCGCAGCATCTCGCCCGGCGTCGCGTCCAGCGCCCGCTGGAACGCGCGCTGCAGCCCTCGGGTCGACATGTGCACCGCCCGCGCCACGTCGTCGACCGTCACGGGCTCGTGCGCGTTGGCCTCGATGAACGCGAGTGCGCGTCGCACCGACACGGGCGCGGCCCTGGTCTGCGGGGAACGCTCCATGGTGTCGCGGAACGAGGTCTGGAACGCGCTCAGCGTCACGGTCAGCGCATGGCGCTCGAGCGAGGCGCGCAGCACCTCGTCCGACGCCGCGCTCGATCCGAGCGCGGACAGCACGTACTCGAACGTCCGATTCCAGAGCTCCTCCGCGTCGGCATCGCGCACGGACGCATCGCGGATCGTCAGCGTGAGTCGATCGTCACCGGAGATCTGGCGTGCACAGCGCTCCGCGGCCTCGCGGTCGAAGATGAGCGCGCGCACGGTCGCCGCACCGTCCCACCGGGCGCTCACGGGCTCGCCGTCCGTGATCCACGCGCTGCCGTGCGGCAGAGGCCCCTTCGACGACTGCACCTGGGCATCGCCGCCCGTCACCCGGCACGCGAGGATCTGTGCCTCCGGTTCGACGACCGAGGCGACGCCGGCGGCGAGCTCGTAGCGCACCACCGACATCTCCGGAAGAGACGCCGACGCCCAGTCGAAGCGGAAGTCGCGCCGGTCTGCGCGTTGCAGTTGCGCGGAGGGGACGAACTGCTGCCAGGTCTCCTCCACGCGCTCCACATCCCGGGAGCGGAATCTGAGGACCGACTGCACGCTAGGACTCGATCCGCGCATTCTTGATCGTCGCACCCGCCGCGAGGAACAGGAGGGCGCCGATGACGCCGGCCACGGCCCAGACCCCGTAGTCCACCTCGACCGCGAAGATCGGATTCCAGAACACGGCCACCGCGATGAACACGATGGTCCACCACCACTGTCCCGCCTGGACGGCGAACCACGCGACGATGAGCGCCAGGATGGTGACGACGAAGCGGACGATCGTCGCTCCGAAGCCGTCCGGCACGAGCGGTGAGAGGAACAGGGCGATCGCGGCGAGGATGCCCGGCGCGAGCGCGTTGCGCTGGAGTGGCGGTTCCGATGAACGGGAGGCGTGCATGCATCCAGTCTCCCAGGTGGGCAGCGATCCGGTCCCCTGTGGAGCCCTGGCGTTTTCTGTACCGGTATAGTACCGTCTCTTCTGTACCGCTACAGAAGGGGTTCCCGATGGAACATCAGGCGATCACGACCCTCGTCCTGACCGAGCGCCAGGCCGCGCCGGAAGGCGCGCGGGATCCGCACCGACAACGACGCATCGACGCGCTGCGCGAGCGGGACCGCGTCCTGGCCGCCCGGTCCAGAGCGGATCGGAGCAGACGCGTCCGGATGGCGCTCGCCCGCTGCATCCGGCGGCTGGCGGAGGCCATCGAGCCCCGCCGACCCGACTGCGTCGCCGCCGCGCCCGATCCGTGCTGACGTCGCCTGATCTGCCGCCTCGCTCGGGCAGAATAGGCACGGAGGTGGTCGACGTGGCGCGAGTGACGCTGAAGACGATCGCCGAGCACGTCGGCGTCAGCCGCATGACGGTCTCGAACGCCTTCTCCCGACCCGACCAGCTCTCCGAAGACCTGCGTGCTCGGATTCTGATCGCCGCGGAGGAACTGGGCTATGCGGGGCCCGACCCGGCAGCGCGTGCTCTCGCACGCGGCCGCACCGGAGTGATCGGCATGGTGCTGACGAACTCGGCACGGGACGCGTTCACCGACGACGTCGCGGTGGGCTTCGTCCGCGCGGTCGCCGGCTCGTTGGCCGACGCCGGATACTCCCTCGTGCTGCTGCATTCGTCCGGCGATGACGGTGTGGTTCCGGCCCGCGACATCGCGATGGACGGCGCCATCGTCTATTCGTGCGATCCCGCGACGTCCGCGTTCACGGCGCTGCGCGAACGCCGACTGCCGATCGTGAACGTCGAAGGCTCACCGCACCCCGGCGTGCCGGATGTCGCCCTCGACAATACGACCGGCGCACGCCAGGCGGCTCAGCACCTGGTGGATCTGGGGCACACGCGCATCGCGATCGTCCTGGCCGCACTGGATGCCGACGACGCCCTCGCGTCGACGATCCCGCTCGAGACGCCGTCGACGACCATCGCGGGGCGGATGGCGGGCTGGATGGCTCCGCTCGAACGGGCCGGAATCGATCCGATCCTCATCGGCACCCCCGGCCTCGCGATCGACGATCTCCTGACCGAGCGGATCGAACGGATGCTCGATGACCCGCCGACCGCCGTCCTGGCGTTCTCCGACCTCGCCGCCCTCGAGGTCATGGAGCGCGCGAAGGCACGTGGCCTGCGCGTCCCCGAGCAGATCTCGATCATCGGCTTCGACGACAATCCGATCGCGTCACGCGTGTCTCCACCGCTGACCACCGTCCGCCAGGACATCGACGCGAAGGGCGAAGCGGCGGCGGCGACCCTGCTCGGGCTGCTGCGCGGGGAGGATGCGATCTCTCCGCATCCGCTGCCGACCGAGCTGGTGGTCAGGGCGTCCACGGCTCCTGCAGACGACAGGCCAGCGCGCCCGTAGAACCATCCCCTGCCCGCACTTCCAGGATACCGGAGGGGTGGGGGCTTGCGGCAAGGGCCCCCGTACGGCGCATACTGGTCCGTCGCGCCTGCCGAAACCCGGCGGACGCGTGCGATCGGAGCCTGCGTGAACCACCCGTCCCCCACTGTTTTCGACCTCCCCGAGCGTCTCGCCGCGAAGGCGGACCCGACCCTCATCGCCGACGACATCGACCACTTCGACCGCATCGCGGCGACACTCGAGGACGCGATCTCCTCGGCATCCGTCCGCCTGGACGCCGTCCTGCATTCCCCCGCCGGCGTCGGCGGCGCGGCCGTCGAGCGCGACCTGGAGATCCATCGACTCAACGCCCGCCTCGGGCTCCTGCGGCGCTACGGGATCGACCTGTGCCTCGGACGGATGGTCCCCGAGCAGGGCCGTCCGGTGTATATCGGACGCGTCGGACTGACGGATGCCGACGGCGAACCGCTCCTGATCGACTGGCGCGCCCCGGCCTCCGAGCCGTTCTTCGCGGCCAGTCACGGAGACCCGATGGGGCTGGCCAGTCGTCGACGCTACCGCTGGACCGGACGGCGCATCAGCGACTACTGGGACGAGGTCTTCTCCGCGGAAGGACTGGAGAACCGTGCGGCGCTGGACGACCAGTCCGCGTTCATCGCGAGCCTCGGCGCCAGCCGCTCCCCGCGCATGCGCGACGTGCTCGCGACGATCCAGTCGGACCAGGATGCGATCATCCGTGCCGGCTCCGACGGAGCGCTCGTCGTCGACGGAGGGCCCGGCACGGGCAAGACCGTTGTCGCACTGCACCGCGCCGCGTACTTCCTCTACGCCGAACCGCGCATCGCGAAGGGCGGCGGCGGAGTGCTCGTCGTGGGACCGCACGAGCCCTACCTCGCCTACGTGGACGACGTGCTGCCGAGTCTCGGCGAGGACGGCGTGCAGACGTGCACGCTGCGCGATCTGGTCCCCGAGGGCTCAGGGACCGTCGCCGAGACAGACGCTCGTGCGGCGGAGGTGAAGGCCGATGCGCGCCTTCTGGATGCCGTGCGCAACGCCGTCCACGCGTATCGACGACCGCCGCAGCACACCATGATCGTCGAGACCGAGTGGGCGGACATCCCGCTCACCCCTGACGACTGGGCCGACGCTTTCGACGCGGTCGAGCCCGGCACAGCGCACGACGACGCCCGCCCCGAGATCTGGCGCGCCATCGTCGAGATCCTGGCGCGCCGCGTCCGCGCACCGCAACGGGTCCTCGCACCGGTGCTCGCCCAGAACGCCGCTCTGGCGGCGGCGTTCGATCGGGCATGGCCGCTGCTCGACCCCGCAGCTCTCGTGGCGGCTCTCTGGTCGGATCCCGCCTTCCTGCGGCGCTGCGCCCCCTGGCTCACGGATGCCGACGTCGGCAGGCTCGTTCGCGATCGCGGCGCGGCGTGGACGACCTCCGACCTGCCCGTCCTGGATGCCGCGCGCCGCTTGATCGGCGATCCTGCGGCCGAGCAGGTCCGCCGCGAACGATCGGCCCGCCTGGCATCCGAACGCGCCTACCGTGACGACGTCTCGGACTATCTGATCGCCAGCTCCGACAACGACCTCGGCCTGATGTCGATGCTCAAGGGCGACGATCTGCGCAATTCGCTGGACGATCTCGACACGCTGCCGGAGGTCGCGGCGGATCCGCTGGCCGGACCGTTCGCGCACATCATCGTGGACGAGGCGCAGGAGCTCACCGACGCCGAATGGCAGATGCTGCTGGCCCGCTGCCCGTCGCGCAGCTTCACGATCGTCGGGGACCGCGCGCAGGCCAGGCACGGATTCACCGACACCTGGGAGAGCCGCCTCACTCGCGCCGGACTGCGCGACGTGCACGTCTCCTCCCTCACCGTGAACTACCGCACGCCGTCCGAGATCATGGCGGCGGCAGCACCCGTGATCCGCGAGGCGATCCCCGACGCGAACGTGCCGACCTCGATCCGAGACAGCGGCGTACCCGTGCGTCACGGCGAGCTGCGCGACCTGGACGAGATCCTGGCCGCCTGGCTGGACGCGAACGAGGACGGTACGGCCGCCGTGATCGGCACCGCGCCGCCGGCCGCACCGCCGCGGGTGCTCTCGCTCACGCCCGAGACCGCGAAGGGACTCGAGTTCGATCTCGTCGTGCTCATCGACCCCGAGGCGTGGGGCGACGGCGTCGAAGGCGCTGTCGACCGCTACGTCGCCATGACGCGTTCGACCCGCGAGCTCGTCATCCTGCGTACCGCTACGCTCACCCGTGAGGGATGAGCCCTCGGCTCGCCGTGGACCGCACAGCGGCACAGTGGATGGCGGGCCCGCCGGACGGACCGCAGACATCGATGGGGGAATCATGGCCACCGAGACCGACACCGCGGAGCTGCGTGCGAAGATCGCCGCTCTGGAAGCGGAGAACGACTCGCTGCGGGCGGCCACGCCGCGCCGCCGGCGCGTGCACGGCCGGAGCATCGTCGCGGGCGTCCTGCTGGTCATCGCCGTGCTCATCGCCCCCATCGCCGTGCTCGGCACCTGGGCGCGCGTGCAGCTCGTCGACACCGACCGCTTCGTCTCGACCTTCGCTCCGCTCGCCGACGACCCGCAGGTGCAGGCGTACATCTCGGACCAGGCGATGGCGGCCATCGACGAGAACCTGGACATCCAGGGCATCGTCGACGATCTCGCCGACGGCCTGACCCAACTCGACCTGCCGCCGCGCGCCGAGAGCGCGATCCAGCTGCTCACCGTCCCGGCCGCGCAGGGCATCCGCGGGCTGATCGACGACGCCGTCGACAGGGTCGTGACGTCCGAGGTGTTCGCGGATGTCTGGGAGACGACGCTGCGCGAGACGCACTCGCGCGCCATCGCGATCATCCAGGGCCAGGAGGGCACGGCGATCACGCTCGGCGACGACGGCACGATCGCGATCGATCTGGGCGTCGTGGTGAGCAAGGTCAAGGAGTACATGGTCGACAACGGCTTCGGCTTCGCCGACGCCATCCCGGAGATCCAGAAGAGCATCCCTCTGGCGACCGCGGATTCGTTCGCCCTGATCCGCACCCTCTACCAGGTGGCGACGGCCGCCGGATACTGGCTGCCCTGGGTGGTGCTCGGGCTCCTCGTGGCCGGCGTCGCGCTCTCGATCCGCAAACCGAGGGCGGTGGTCGCGACCGGCGCGGGACTCGCGATCGCGTTCCTCGCTCTGCTGGCAGGCTTCAGCATCGGCAAGCAGTTCTTCATCGGCGCCGTCAGCCCGTCGGTGATGCCTGCCGGCACCGCCACCGTCGTGTTCGATCAGGTGATCGAGCTGATGAACTCCACCCTCGTCGCCCTGACGGTCCTCGCGCTGCTCATCGCCCTCGGGGCCTGGTTGAGCGGGCCGTGGCGCCCGGCGCGGGCGCTCCGGCGGATCGGACAGGACACGGAGAACACCGTGCGCCGGACCGCCGAACGCTACGGCCTGAGCACGGGCGCGTTCGGCGCGTTCCTCGACAGGGCCGCCTCCGCGCTGCGCGTGATCATCGTGCTCGGCGCCGTCGCGATTCTCTTCCTGTCCCGACCGATCACGATCGGCGGCGTGCTCTGGACCCTGTTCGGCGTGCTGCTGCTCCTCCTGCTCATCGAGGTCCTGCGCCGCCCGGCCGCTGCGCCGGACGCCGAGGTCGTCGCGCCCGTCGACCCCGCCGCGGAGGAATCGGTGGAGCGGACCGCGGTCTGAGCCCGATGCCATGAGGATTCCTGCGCGCGTGCGGACGTACCTGGGCCGCTTCGGCGGACGCAGGACGCTGCGAAAGGACCTCGTCGCAGGTGTCGCGCTCGGGGTGGAGAGCGTGCCGGACGGCCTCGCCGCGGGCGTCCTCGCCGGCGTCAATCCCCTGTTCGGACTGAACGCCTACATGATCGGCACGTTCACGGGGGCGCTCACCACCGGTTCGGTGTTCATGAGCGTGCAGGCGACCGGCGCCATGTCCGTCATCCTCGCCGACGTGCCCGAGATGCAGGGCCCCCTCGCCGCGACCGCGATCGCGACCGTCACGGTCATGGCCGGGCTCATCATGCTGGGCCTCGGTCTGGCACGGCTCGGCAGCCTCGTGCGCTTCATCCCGACGGCTGTGCTCATCGGGTTCGTCAACGCCGTCGCGATCAACATCGTCCTCGGCCAGCTCGACAACCTCACGGGCTTCACCAGCACGGGGGCCAACCGCCTAGTGCGGGCCCTGGACAGCGCGCTGGGGATGGCGCACTTCAGCTGGCCTTCGCTGATCGTCGGCGCGCTGACCGCCGCCGTCATCCTCGTGCTCGAACGCACCCGTCTCGGCGCACTGGCGATGGTCGTCGCGGTCGTCGCCGGCTCGGCTGCCGCGCTGCTCATGCCGAACCAATCGGTCGCGACGGTCGGCGACCTCGCTGAGGTCACCCGATCGCTTCCCGGCCTGTCGCTGCCCGATCCGCTGCTCGTCCTGTCGCTCATCGTCCCCGCGCTCTCGCTCGCCCTCGTCGGGCTCGTCCAGGGCGCGGCGATCTCGGGTTCGGTGCCGAACCCCGACGGCACCTATCCGAACGCGTCGGCGGACTTCCGCGGCCAGGGCATCGCCAACATCGCGACGGGGATGCTGCAGGGCATGCCGGTCGGCGGATCGATGTCCGCGACGGCACTGGTGCGTGCGGCCGGCGCGAAGACCGCTCTCGCGAACCTGACGGCCGGCGTCGTCATGCTCGTGACGCTTCTGGTGTGCGGCCCGCTCATCGAATACGTCGCCATGCCGGCGCTCGCCGCGCTGCTGATCCTCATCGGCATCCGGACGTTCAAGTTCCACCAGATCACGATGGTGTGGCGCACCGGAGCCATGCAGATCGCCGTGTTCCTCGTGACCTTCGTGCTGACGCTGCTGATCCCGTTGCAGTACGCGGTGCTCGTCGGCGTCGGGCTGTCGATCGTGATGCACATCGCCCGGCAGTCCAACCGGATCCGCGTCCTGCGGTGGGTGTTCGACGACGAGGGGTTCCACCCGCGCGAGGTCGCCCCGCCGTCCGAGCTGCCGCCGGGCGAGACCGTGATCCTCACCGCGTACGGGAGCCTGTTCTTCGCGTCGGCGCAGTCCTTCCGCGCTCAGCTGCCGCAGCCGACCGCCGACTCCGCCGGGGCGACCGTGATCATGCGACTGCGCGGCACGGAAGAGCTCGGTGTGACGTTCCTCACGATGATCCGCGACTACGCGGCCGAGCTGCGCAGGCACGGGGCGACGTTGATGATCACGGGCGTCGAACCGCGCCTGGCCCACCAGTTCACGGCGACCGGCGTCGGGGCGATCATCGGCGAGGAGAACATCTTCCCGTTGCGCCGCCGTTTCGGCGACTCCCTGGACGAAGCTCTGGCGGCGATCCGGGACCGCGGGATCCCCTACGATGGCGATCATGACCGCTGAGATGCCGATCGGCACCCGCCTCGATTCGTCCGAGATCGCGTACCTGCGCGCCCCGAAGTTCAACCGTCACACCTTCTGGTGCGGTCAGAGCGGATCCGGCAAGACGTATGCGCTCGGCGTCGTGCTCGAGCAGGTCCTGCTGCACACGCGCCTGCCCCTGGTGGTGCTCGACCCGAACTCGGATTTCGTGCATCTGGACACCCCGCAGGACGACGCGCCCGAGGGCGCCGCGGCGCAATTGGCATCGCGCGATGTGCGCATCCTCCGCCCCGGGAGCACGGGCGAGGACCACCTGCAGGTGCGTTTCGTCGACATGGACATCCGCTCACGCGCCGCCGTCCTGCAGCTGGACCCGGTGCTGGACGCCGAGGAGTACAACGCGATGCTGCGCGTCGGCGCCGAGTTTACGATGCGCGACGATCACAACCTCGCGGAGTGGCTCGAAGCCCACGGCGATCCGATGATCCGGCGCCTCGCGCTGCGTCTTCGCAACCTCGGGGTGCTGGAATGGGACATGTGGGCCTGGGGCGGCCACGACGTCACGGACACCGTCAACGAGCTTCCGGATGCGACCGTCGTCGACCTCGGCGGCTTCGGCTCAGCGGCCCAGCTCCAGACCACAGCGCTGGCCGTGCTTGATCGACTGTGGGCGCAGCGCCACGAGCGCACCGGTCGCCTCGTCGTGATCGATGAAGCGCACAACCTGGCCTCCCCCGAGGCCGACACTCCTCTGGCCAGGGCGCTGACCGAGCGCATCGTGCAGATCGCCGCAGAGGGGCGCAAATACGGGATCTGGCTGCTGCTGTCGACCCAGCGTCCGTCGAAGCTGCATCCCAACGTCATCTCCCAGTGCGACAACCTCGCGCTGATGAAGATGAGCTCGACGCGAGACCTCGACGAGCTCGGCCAGATCTTCGGCTTCACACCGTCCGAGCTGCTGGACCGGGCACCGCAGTTCCAGCAGGGGCAGGCGCTGTTCGCCGGGGGGTTCGCTGCGGAGCCGCAACTCGTGCAGATGGGCGCGCGTCTCACGCGCGAGGGCGGGTCGGACGTCCCCATCGGCATCCGCTGAGATACTGGGGCCATGGTCCCCCAGCCAGCCCCGTCGGCTCGCACCCGCGGCGTCCGATTCCGGCCGCCGGTGCAGCAGCGCGGCCACCTGCAGCGACCACGCCTCACGGAGCAGTTGGACGCCCGCCTCGCCGAGAATCAGACGACTCTGGTCGTGGCCCCGAGCGGCTACGGGAAGACCTCGGCCGTCGCGGAATGGGCCGCGTCGCAGCATCACCGCGTGGCCTGGCTGACGCTGGGCACCTGGGACACCGACCGCGCACATCTGGACGTCAGCGTGCTGCGGGCCCTGCAGGGCCTGGCGCGCGAGACAGGTCGTCCGGAACTCGGCGAGCTTCTCGGCATCCCGTCGGATGAGGTCGACCCGGCGCTCGCGTTCGACATCGTCTCTGAAGTGCTGACGCAGCTGGACGAGTCGATCGTGCTGGTCGTCGACGACGCGCATCGCGCCAGGGACGAGCTGTCGGAAGGTCTGCTCGGCGCGTTCATCCGCGGCGAGTGCGAACAGCTCCAGGTGATCGTCGTCGGCACCGGCTACGTCGAGATCGCGTTGAGTCGCGTCGCTCTCACGCGGACGAGCTGCGTCATCCGGCCGAAGGACCTCGCCTTCTCGCGCGAGGAGATCCACTCGCTCTATGCGTCCGAGGATGCCGTGGTGGATGCGGACGCCGTCCTCGCGGAGACCAGCGGCTGGCCGATCGCGCTGCGTTTCGTGCAGCTGAGCGGGGTCCGGCCGGTCTCGGCCGACGACCACGACGAGCCGCTTCTGCGCCGTTACGTCCGCGATCACGTCATCGCCTCGCTGCCCGACGACCTGGCCGCCTTCGTCCTGGACTCCTCGGTGTGCCGCGTGCTCACCCCTGCGCTCGCCGCCGAGATCTCGGGAACCGCCGACGGCTCGGCACTGCTGGAGCGCTGCACCGAGATGGGGCTCTTTCTCGACAGGTTCGAAACGGCATCCGGACCGGCGTATCGATGGCACGGGATCGCCGCCCGGCAGTTCCGTCGCCTTCTCGACCAGGCACGGCCCGCTCGCCGCGGTGAAGTGCTGCGCCTGGCGGCCGCGCATCTGCGCGATGAGGATCCGCTCGCGGCGGCGCAGTACCTGTGCGACGCCGGCGACACCGAGGATGCGGTTCGGCTCGTGGCCGAGCACTGGGTCGCGCTGGCCGTCGGCTCCCGAGCTCATGCACTCGACAGCTGGTGCGCGATGCTGTCGGGAGAGTACGCGGATGACCCCAGAGTGCTGTTGATGCGGGCGTGCGCTCAGGACGTCGTCGGCAACCGGGACGTCGCGGAGATGTTCGCCGCGAGAGCGCAGGCACGGGCCGACGCGGTGGACGCCGACGAGTACGCCGCGATGCGCGCGCACGCCGATCTCTTCCTCATCGACGATCGGCAGGAGCTGAGGCGCTCGGCCGAGGTCGTGCGCACGCGGCTGGCGCAGGCCGAATCACTGGGCACGAGCGACCGCGCCGCGCTGCTGTATCTGCTCGGCTGGTCGGAGCTGCGTCATCGCACGGCACCGGAGCTGATCCTGCAGCTGTTCTCCTCGGCCGCACGCGAAGCCAGGGCCTCGGGTCAGGAGACGCTGGAGCAGCGCTCCCTGGGACATCTCGCCTTCTCGCTGGCCGGGGCAGGCCAGCTCGTGCGGACGGACGAGGTGCTCGCCGACGGGATCGAGCAGCGCGACGACGCGGGGTGGTCCGCGTATGCGGGTGGCAGTGCGGCGACGGCATCCGGTTTCGCCGCCTACTGGCGGGATGACCTGGAGCGCGCGCACACGGATCTGACGAGAGCGACGCGCAGCGGGGGCTCGAACCGCTCGTTCGCAGGGATCGCCCGGATGATGCTGGCGTTCACCGCCGCCGCCACCCGCGACCCGTACGCCTGTCAGCACGCGGCGAGAGAACTGCAGGCCCTGCCGCAGACGATGCAGCAGGGCGTCTCGTGGCCGGCGTTCCGGCACGCGGCCCTGGCCACCCTGTTCGAGGCGAGCGGGCGGCGCGAGCAGGCGCTGAAGATCGTCGCGCAGTACGAGGACGCCGACGACCTGCCGCTGGTCACGGCCATCCTCGCCGGCATCGCCGAACGGATGGGGCGCCCGCAGCTCGCGCTGCAGATGCTGCGTCGGATCGAGCGCTACGACGCGATCTCCTACATCCGGGTCACTCGCATGCTGGTCGAAGGCGTTCTGCACTGGCGCGCCGACCGCTTGGCGCAGGCGCATGACGTCATCGAAGCCGCACTGGAGCTGGCCGTCGCGGAGAACCTGCGCCGTCCGTTCGCCGGCGGCGGCCTCGACATCCGCCAGGTGCTCACCGAGCATCTCGCCTGGGGGACGGAGCACGAGGCGTTCATCACCTCCTGCCTCGCCCCGAAGACGGTGGGCGGATCTCTCCAGGTGCTGTCCGAGCGCGAACGGGAGGTCTTCGCGCAGCTGCGGACGACGCGGACGATGCAGGAGATCGCCGCGGGCCTCGGCGTCTCGATCAACACGATCAAGACGCACCAGCGCGCGATCTACCGCAAGCTCGGGGTCGCGTCGCGTCGCGAGGCCGTCCGTCTCTACGCCTGAGCGGTCAGTCGTCCGCAGCCATGTCGACGATCGTGTTCACGACGGATGCCGGGATGCGCTCCGCCGCGAGGACCGCGCTGCCGTCGTGCTCGAGCTCCTCGGCCAGTTCTCGCGCCCACAGCAGCTCGAGGACGACGACTGCCGCCGAACCCCCGGAGGGCAGCCGTTCGGCGATCGCGGTGAGGTCCTCGTCCCCGACCAGGCCGGGGGCGTGCAGTTCGAGTCCGTCCAGCGCGAAGCCGTCGCGGTCGATCTCCTCGATCGACACGACACCGGACGCGCTCCGCGACAGCACGACGAAGTCCAGCAGCCGCACCACGCCGTCGGAGACCTGAGCGGCGAGGGCGTGCAGGACGCCGGCAGAGGGCACGGGCTCCCGCAGCGAGATCACAGTGAGCTCCACCGGTCCGTACTGCACAGGCGCGAGCGAGGCGCTGCTGCCGGTCATGAACGGGCTCCCTCCCCTCGACAGGATGCGTCTGCGAGGATGCTGGCACCGCCGGGTGGCGACGAGCACCGGGAGTCATCCCGGAGGGGTGAGATGCGTCACCCGTGCCAGGCGCCGACCCACTCGTCCCAGCCGGGCCCGCCTTCGAGCGCGACACCCTCCGCGGCCTGCGCGCTCGTGGCGCTCGTGCTCGTGGAGCTGCGCACTGCGGCACCGATCGTCGACGTGCGCACCTTCCGCCACGGGCCTCTCGTGCTCATCAGCGTGCTGACCGTCGCCGTCGGCTTCGGGTCGGCGGCGGCTGCGCCGGTGGTCGCTGCACTGCTGGCGGCCTCCGTCGCTGATGCGGCAACGGGCTACGCGATCGTGTTCTGGGTGGCCGTCGGCGCGAGCGCCGTGGGTGCCGCGGCATCCGTCGCCCTGGTCGCACGGGCGCGGCGCAGGACGGCGTGAGCCAAGAACTTCCGATCGGAGGTTTTCGGCCTTCGGCCGGTATCATCGGGATATGACCGACGCCGAGGCCGACTCCCCCCGCACGCGCGGCCGATACCCGAAGGGCATCGCCCGGCGGCAGGAGATCCTCGACAAGGCGATCGACGTCTTCGCGAAGCGCGGCTCCCAGAAGACGAGCCTGCGGGCGATCGCGCAGGAGGTCGGCGTGACCCACGCGGCGCTCACGCACTACTTCGGGTCCCTCGAGGAACTCCTCGTCGAGGTCTACCGCGAGTCGCAGCGCCGCCCGGACAACGGCAAGCAGCCCCCCGCCGCGTCGAGCCCCGCGATGGCGATGCGCGTGTCCGCCGAGAAGAACCGCAGCATCCCCGGCCTCGTCCAGCTCTACTCGACACTGACGGCCATGGCGCTCGAGGACAACCACCCGGCGGCGCAGGAATTCATCACGGACCGCTTCGCGCGCCTTCGGGAGGAGATCTCGCGGCAAGTGATCGAGCTGCAGGACTCCGGGCATCTGCGCGCGGATCTCGACCCGGCCCACGTGGCGGCCCTGGTCATCGCGGCATCCGACGGCCTGCAGACGCAGTGGCTGCTCGACGGCGCCGTCGACCACGAAGGCGCGCTGGAGATGCTCGACCGGCTGCTGACCGGCGGACGCTGATCCGTCGCCGGCGGGAGCCGGGCCTCCCGCACGCGCGAACGACGAAACCGCGGGCCGGCAGTCTGCAGACTGTCGGACCCACGGTCTCGTGAACTCAGAGAGTCGAGGCGAACGGGTCGAAGCCCGCCGGGAGCAGCGGCACTGGGGCGACCGTGCTCTCCACCACCACGGTCTTGCCTGTGGCGGCGGATTCCTCGGCCGACAGCAGGATGTCGAGCACGTGGAAGCCGAGCTCGCCCGAGGCGACGTGCGGACGCTTCTCCGCGATCGCGCGGACCATGTCCAGCGCGCCGATGCCTCGGCCCACCTCGACGTCGTCGTGCTCGATCTCGATCCACTCCTGCTGGAACGACATGCCGTCGCGGATCACGCCGAGCGGCTTGACGTACGCGATACGACCGGCGAACTGGTTCGGGTCGGCGATCACGATCGTTCCCTCGGTGCCGTGGATCTCCACGATTCCGTGACGCTCGAGCGCCGAGTCGAAGCTCAGCAGGCTCTGTGCCTGCGCGCCCTGCTCGAACGCCGTGACGATCTGGATCGTCGACGGCACCTCGACCGGGAACGTCGTCCCGGCGGCCGGCCCCGTGTGGATCTCGCGCTCCTCGCGAGCCTTCGAACCGACGGCCGACACACGATCGACCGGGCCGAGCAGGCTCACGAGGGCCGAGAAGTAGTACGGCCCCATGTCGAGCAGCGGACCGGCACCCTTGGCGAAGAGGAACGCCGGACTCGGGTGCCACAGGTCGGGTCCCTGCGTCTGGAATGCGGTCTGGGCGAACAGCGGACGGCCGATGATGCCCTCATCGATCGCGCGTCGCGCCGCCTGGAAAGCGGGGCCGAGCAGCGTGTCCGGCGCCGAGCCGACCCGCAGGCCGGCCGCGTCCGCTTCGCGCAGGAGCTCGGCGGCGCCTTCGCGGTCAAGGCCGAGCGGCTTCTCGGTCCAGACGTGCTTGCCCGCGGCGATCGCAGCACGCGAGACCTCGATGTGCACGGCCGGGATGGTGAGGTTGATGACGAGGTCCACACCTGGGTGGGCGAGGACGTCCTCGGCGGAGCCGGATGCCGGCACACCGTACTTCTCCGCCTGGGCCTGGGCGCGGTCGAGCAGCAGGTCGCCGACGATGCGCACCTCGACGTCCGGGAACGACGAGAGGTTGGTGAGGTAGGTGTCGCTGATGACACCGACGCCGATGATTCCGATGCCGACGACGCTCATCGCGCGAAACCGCCTTCGATGAGGAACGAGTAGCTCGCTGCGATGTCGGCGAACACGTCGCCCGGCGCGTTGTCGTACTCGATCACGGCGTACTTGAGGGCGGATGCCGCCTTCAGCGCATCGGCGAGCGGCACGTCACCGAGGCCGGCGTGCCGCTGGTCGAGGGAGTCGGAACCGAACTTGTCGGCGCCGGGGGCGAACGGGTTGCTCGCGGGGGCCACGCCGTCCTTGACGTGCACCGCGACCAGTCGGTCGCCGAGGCGCGAGGTGAGGGCGACGACGTCCTGGCCGCCCACGAGCGCCCAGTACAGGTCGAGCTCGATGACGACGCGCTCGTCCGTCAGCGACACGAAACGCTCGTAGGCCGTCTCGCCGTCGAAGTCCGCGATGAACTCCTGGGCGTGGTTGTGGTAGCCCACCTCGAGGCCGAACTCGGCCGCCTTCTCGACGAGGACGTTGAGTCGGTCGGCGATGTCGGTGACGCCCTCGAGCGTCAGCCAGCGCTCCGGAGCGACGAAGGGGTCGATGACGGTCTTGAGACCGACCTTGGCTGCTGCCTCGAAGACGACCTCGGGGGCCGGCGTCGGGATGGATCCGTCCGGCGTCCACAGCTCGTCCGAGAGCAGCGGGGCGTGGCCGGTGGGCGAGGCGAGGCCCGAGGCGTCCAGCGCGGCGCGGATCTCGTCCGGGCGGCGCACGAAGTCGAACGCCTCCACATTGCGCAGGCCGAGCGCGGCGAGCTTGTCGAGCGAGCCCTCCATATCGGCGGAGAACTCCGCCGCGAGCGTGTACAGCTGGATCGAGGCTTCTGGCAGGGCCACGGTGACCTTCCTTCTTTGACGTGAGTGAGGGCCTCCGACGGCCCAGCGGTCAGAATAGCAGAAACCTCCACATGGAAGTTATTCGAATACCGCGGTAGCATCGAGCATGCCCGCGAAAGCGTTTTCCAACACGTCCACCGGAACGATACGCATCGTTCAGGGGCCGCGCCCGGCGCGTTCGGTGCTGCGGCTGCTCGCCCGTCGCCCCGGACGCATCACGATCGCGTTGATCGCGTTCGCGCTCAAGGAGATCCCGCTGTGGTTCCTCCCCGTCGTGACCGCCAGGATCATCGATCTCGTCGCCACGGACGGCGACGTGTCGACCCTGCTGATGTGGTTCGCGATCGCCGCCGTGCTTCTCGTGCAGAACTATCCGAACCACATCGTCTACACCCGCAACTTCATGACCGTCGTGCGCGACACCGGTGCCGACCTGCGCAACGCCCTGGCCGCGCGGCTGCAGAGCCTGTCGATCGGATACCACACGCGCGTGAGCTCGTCCATCGTGCAGACGAAGGTCGTGCGAGACGTCGAGAACGTCGAACTGATGCTCCAGCAGCTGACCCACCCGCTGCTGTCCGCGACCATGGTGCTCATCGGCGCGATCACGATGACGGCCATCGCGGTGCCGGAGTTCCTGCCCGTCTATGCCCTCGCGGTGCCGATCGCGCTCGTGCTCCGCTGGGCGCTGAGTCGGCGGTCGCGAGCGCGCAACGAGGTGTTCCGCCGCGAAGTCGAGGGCTTCGCCTCGCGCGTGGGCGAGATGGCCTCGCTCATCCCGGTGACGAGGGCGCACGGCCTCGAGCAGACGGCGGTGTCCCGCGTCGCCGCGAGCGCCGATGGCGTGCGCAGAGCCGGGCTGCACCTGGACATGCTCAACGGCCACGTC
Source organism: Microbacterium sp. M28 (assembly GCF_025836995.1). NCBI lineage: Bacteria > Bacillati > Actinomycetota > Actinomycetes > Micrococcales > Microbacteriaceae > Microbacterium > Microbacterium triticisoli. The sequence continues at coordinate 2,688,498 of NZ_CP107546.1, forward strand.
GCGTCGATCTCCTGGGTCACGATGCAGTTGCTCGGGCTGGGTTGCCTCGCGCTCGCCGGCATCTTCGCGCTGACCGGCATCCTGCCCATCACGCCTGGCGAGGTCGTCCTGCTGTCGTCGTACTTCGCGCTGCTCACGCAGGGCCTGACCTCCCTGCTCATGCTCATCCCGGTCGGGGCGCGGGGGCTGGAATCGATGCGCTCGATCTCGGAGGTGCTGCAGGAGCCGGACCTCGAGCAGAACGCCGGCAAGCAGCCGGTCGGTTCCGTCTCGGGGCACGTGCAGCTCGAAAGGGTGTCGCACCGCTACCCCGGTGCGGACCAGGATGCCGTGCACGACGTCACCCTCGACATCCCGCCGGGGCAAACCGTGGCGTTCGTCGGCTCATCCGGCTCTGGTAAGTCGACGATGCTCAATCTCGTGCTCGGCTTCGTGCGCCCCACCGGTGGGCGCATCCTGCTGGACGGACTCGACATGCAGGACGTCGACATGCGCACGGTTCGACGGTGGATGTCAGTGGTGCCGCAGGAGTCGGTGCTGTTCGAGGGGAGCATCCGGGAGAACATCGCGTACGGTCTCGACAACCCGCCGGAGGATCAGTTGCGCCGCGCGCTGGTCGACTCGAACGCCGCCGAGTTCGTCGACCGTCTGCCCGACGGCTGGGAGACGGTCGTCGGAGAACGAGGATCCCGACTGTCCGGCGGACAGCGGCAGCGGCTGGCGATCGCCAGAGCGCTGGTGCGCGATCCGCGCATCCTGCTGCTCGACGAGGCGACGTCAGCGCTCGACCCTGAATCGGAAGGGCTCGTGAAGGAGGCGCTGAACCGGCTCATGAAGGGACGCACCACGCTCGTCGTGGCGCACCGCCTGTCGACGATCCGCGAGGCGGACCGGATCGTCGTGCTCGAGCACGGCCGGATCGTCGAACAGGGCGATCACTCGACGCTCCTGGCCGCGCAGGGCCGCTACGCACAGCTGCACGCGACGCAGTCGGGCATCACCGACGGTCCGTAGCCGCGTCCGGAGCGCGGGTCAGAGCTCGGATCGCCACGGCAGGTCGGCACCGGCGCGGGAGACGGTGATGGCCGCTGCGCGAACCGCCGATGCGCCGATCCGCCGCAGGTCGGAGAGGCCGAGCCCGGCGCTGCCGTGCGCGAGGACGGAAGACACCAACGACGACATGAAGGTGTCCCCCGCACCGATCGTGTCGACCAGGTCGACCCGCACGGCAGGGATCCGCGCACGGTGGGCCGGCGAGGCGATGATCGCACCCTCCGCGCCCGAGGTGATCGCGACCAGCCTCGGGCCCAGTTCGAGCACCCGATCGACGACCTGGTCGACCGTCGCACCCGGGTACAGCCAGGCGGCATCCTGATCGCTCATCTTGACCACGCTCGCCAGGCGAGCCGTGGCCTCGTAGTCGTCGAACACCGTGGCGTGCGCACCCAGGAGCGCCGGTCGGATGTTGGGATCGAACGTGATCTCCTGCGCCGTGGATCGGCTCAGCATCTGTCGCACCGACTCCGCGCCCGGCGCGAGGAAGGCTGCGATCGAGCCCGCGTGCAGGACCCGAGGTGCCGGGCCACGCGGATCAGGGAGAGCACTCCACTCGATGTCGAACTCGTACTCCGCCTGACCGTCCGCTCCGATCAGAGCCCTGGCCGTCGACGTCGCCGCGGCCGTCATCGACTCCGGCAGCACCTCGACGCCGGACGCCGTGAGGTGTTCGACGATCGCACGACCGCGCACATCGTCGGCGAGTTGCGTGAGCAGACCGACGGCGAGTCCGCGCCGCCCGAGGCCGAGCGCGACGTTCGCCGGGCTGCCTCCGACGTGCTCGACGGTCTCGCCGTCGCGCTCGACGATGTCCACGAGCGCCTCGCCGACGACGAGGACCTGCAGATCCGGTGCCGGCTCCTCCCCCACGCTACGCGGGGAGCGCGTCGACATGGAGGTGCCGGTAGGGCTCGGACGGGAAGACCTGCTCGGTCATGGTGACCAGGCCGTCGGCGACGTAGATCTCGACGATCGTCGCGTCGACCACGATCATCAGGTCGACGCTGTCTGCCGCTTCGGGAGGCAGCGGAGCCCGATCGACCGAGGGGAACCCGTCGTGGAAGGCCGTCGCCCCGCTGGCCGTCCGGTCGCAGGTGATGCTGCGCTCGGCGCCGTCGACCGTGAGCACGAGACGTTCGTCGTCCGCGCCGGACAGCACGACGGCGTGTCGGTCTCCAGGGGCCGCGGGCACGGAGAGCTCGAAGACCGTGAGGTCCTGCCGGTCCTTCGGCAGGACCGGCCGCTGCGCCAGGCGGAGCCGGTCGTCCGCGCTTCGCACGAGGCGCATCTCGCGCACGAGCGACATGGCGGATCGCCACGGTGCGGTGGGCGTCTCGTTGGCGTAGTCCCAGTTGCTGGCCCATCCGATCATCAACCGTCGTCCGTCGGGTGCGTGGTTGAACGAGACGGCGGCGTAGTAGTCCCGGCCGTAATCGAGCCAGTCGAAGTCCCGCGGGTCGGTCGAATTCACCAGGCGCTCCGGCGTGAACGTCGTGCCGTCGAAGTCGCCGACGAAGTACTGCGCGCCGGAGCCTCCGGCGATCCCACCAGGGTTCAGACTGACGACCATCACCCACCGCATGCGGTCCTCGCCGTCGACCGCGATCGGGAAGAGGTCGGGGCACTCCCAGACTCCCCCTGTCGCGTGGGCGGGTCCGAAGTGCGAGACGAACGTCCACTCGAGCAGGTCGGGCGAGGTGTAGATCGCGACGCGTCGCGCGACGGCCTCGACGACGACCATGACCCAGTGCCCGTCGTCCCCGCCGTACCAGAACACCTTCGGGTCGCGGAACTCGCTCGAGCCGATGTCGAGCACCGGATTGCCCTCGTAGCGGCTCCACGTCGCGCCGTCGTCCACGCTGAACGCCAGCGCCTGCGACTGCGAACCCGGCTTCGAGCTCGTGTAGATCGCGACCATGGCGGTCTCGCCCGGTCCCGCGAATCCCGCGGTGTTGCGCACGTCGACGACGGCGCTGCCCGAGAACGCCATCTCGTCCTCGGTCCACGGGATGGCGACGTCCTGCTCGACCCAGGAGACGAGGTCCGTCGAGGTCGCATGCCCCCACGAGATGTTCCCCCAGGTGCTGTCGAGCGGGTTGTTCTGGAAGAAGAGGTGATAGGTGCCGTCGTGGTACAGCAGTCCGTTCGGATCGTTGAGCCAGGAGTCCTTCGCGGTGAAGTGGACTGCCGGGCGCAGTGAGGCGATGTGGGCGGTGGGGAGAGGTGTCACGGACTTTCCTGTGTGTCGATGGCGGAACGGGGGCGGGGTGGGGAGGATCGTGCGACCCTCCCCACCCGCGAGGACTACTCGCCGCCCTCCTGGAAGCGGTCGTATGCCTGCTGGTACGTGGCGATGACGTCGTCGACCCCGAGCGATTCGAGCTGGGAGACGTATGCGTCCCACTCGCTGTCGATCGTGCCGTCCACGATCCACGCGGCGAACTTCTCCTTGACGAGAGTGTTGATGTCGGTCGTCGCGAACGAGACCTGCTCCAGCTCCTCGTTGGACAGCAGCACCGGCGGGTAGCCGTCGTTGGCCTGGTACGGCGCATAGTACTCCGCGACGAGGTCCTGGCGCTCCTTGGCGCGGGGTTCTGGTGCGACGACGGTCTCGAAGTCCTGGGCGGTCACGATCCGGGGGCCGCCAGGGGCGACGGCCTGGCGGCGCTCGCCCTCGGACTCTCCGGGTGCGACGGGGATCTGGACGAGGACGCCCTCGGCATCCTCCTCGAGGGTGACACCGATCGGGCCCCAGCTCGTCTGAGCCGACATCACCGGGTCGAACAGACGGTCGGCCCAGCGCATGGTGGCCGCCGGGTACTCGTTCGAGCGGGTGATCGCCATCGCACCTCGACTCACCTCCGGGTAGTTCGAGACGCTGGCCAGCTTCTCGCCGTCCGTGCCCTCCAGGATGCCGAGCAGCGCGTAGTCGCCCACCCGCTCGTCGCCGACCATCTCCTTCAGCTCCCACCAGAAGAACGACCCGAGGATCGGCGTGGCGGCCTTGTTCTTGGCGAGGTAGGCCGTGTCGTCCTGGGAGAACGACTCCGGGTCGATCAGGCCGTCGGCATACCACTCGCCGAGCGCGGAGACGCCGGCCTTGTACCCGTCGGTGTCAGCGGTGAACTCGACGGTGTCATCGCGGACGATGCGGTGGTCGTTGTTCTCCGGCTGCCCGCCGAGCGCCGCGATCAGATCGTGCGGGTTGGCGCAGAACGAGTCCGTGCGGAACGAGAGCGGGATCTCGTCGGCGATGCCGTTGCCGTTGGGGTCCTGCGTCTTGAACGCCGTCAGCGCCTCGCGGTACTCGTCGATCGTGGTGGGCATCGGCAGGCCGACCGCATCCAGCCAGGCCGTGTTGATGTAGAGGAAGTTCGGGTACTGGACGATTCCGAGCTCCTCCACGTTGGGCAGCGAGTAGATGTGCCCGTCCGAAGCCGTGATGGCTGCGCGGATGTCGGGACGCTCGTCGAGGATCGCGGTGAGCGTGGGCGCGTGCTCGGCGATCAGGTCCTCGAGCGGCAGCAGCGTGCCGTTGCTGCCGTTCTCCACGATCTCGGCATCCGACAGCCCCGTGTTGAAGAGCACATCCGGCAGGTCGCCGCTGGCGAGCATGAGGTTCTTCTTCTCGGCGTAGACCTGATCGGGGAGGTTCTCCCATTCGATGGCGATGTTGGTATCGGCCTCCCACTGCTGGACGAGCTCCATCTCGGAGAACTCCGGTGCCAGCGGTGCCTTGGTCCCGCCGAAGGTCAGCGTGAGGGTCTCGTCGACGATCGGCAGGCCTTCTTCGTTGAACCCGAAGTCGCCCGACTTGTCCTCGATCTCGGCGGCGGTGTCGCTCCCGGTGCAGCCGGCGAGCAGCAGTGCGCCAGTCACGACGGTGGCGGAAGCGATAAGGAAACGGCGGTGTCTCATGGTGTGCTTTCTGGTTGGGGGTGGGTGATCGGACGGTCAGCTCTTGACGGCGCCGAGGAGCGCCCCCTGAGTGAAGTGCTTCTGCATGAAGGGCAGGACGATCAGCAGCGGGACCGTGGAGACGACGATCATGCCGTACTTGATCAACTCGCCGAGGCGCTGGGCGGCCGCGTACGAGTCGAGCGCCCCAGTGCCGCCTGCCGAGGACACCTCGGACTGGATGAGAACGTTGCGCAGTACGAGCTGAAGCGGATATTTGCTCTCGTCGTTCAGGAAGATGAGGGCGTCGAAGAACGCGTTCCAGTTCGCCACGAGGTGGATCATGATCATCAGGAAGATGAGCGGCTTCGACAGCGGGAGCACGATCCGGAAGAAGAAGCGGAAGTCGTTGGCTCCGTCCAGCTGAGCCGCTTCGCGCAACTCCGCTGGGACGTTGTTCTCGAAGAAGGCGCGGGCGATGATCAGATTCCAGACCCCGACGGCTCCTGGCAGCACGATCGCCCAGATGGTGTCGAGCATGCCCAGGTCGCGGACCACGAGGTAGCGGGCGATGAGACCGCCGTCGATGAACATCGTGATGATGAACAGCAGCATGAAGAAGGTGCGGCCGTAGAGGTCCTTCCGCGACAGCGCATACGCACCGCAGAGGATGACCGCGACGCTGATCGCCGTTCCGAGGACGGTGTAGAGGACGGAGTTCGCGAATCCGCGGATGATGGTCGAGTCGGAGAAGATGCGCGCATAGCCCTCGAGCGTGAAGCCCCGCGGCCAGAGCCACACGTTGCCGTTGAGGATCTCGGACGGCTCGCTGACCGAGGCGATCACGATGAAGTACAGCGGGTAGAGGATCGCGACGATCGCGACGATCAGCATCCCGATCGCGAAGAAGTTGAACACCGGGTCGGCGGCGCGGTCGCGCCAGCGACCGCGAGCGGTCGGGCGTCGCCGCGCGTCGGCCGCTGCAGGACGGGGCGGCACGTCGGATGCCGTGGGTGCGGAGAGCGTGTCGGTCATGGCGTCATCACCAAAGGGTCGATTGCCCGGCTCGCTTCGCGACCCAGTTGAAGGTCAGCAGCAGGACGAGGTTGATCAGGGAGTTGAACAGGCCGATGGCGGCCGAGTAGCTGAACTGCGCCTGCTGGAGACCGATCTTGTAGACGTAGGTCTGGATGACCTCGGATGTCGGCAGGTTCAGGTCGGTCTGCATGAGCAGCACCTTCTCGAAGCCCAGATTGAAGAGGTTGCCGATCGCCAGGATGAACAGGATGGTGATGACCGGCATGATCCCGGGGATGTCGATGTGGCGGATGCGCTGCCACTTGCTCGCGCCGTCGACTCTCGCCGCCTCGTGCAGCGCCGGGTCGATCGCGGTCAGCGCCGCGAGGTACACGATCATGGAGAACCCGGCCGTCTGCCAGATGTCCGATCCGATGTAGAGGGGCCGGAACCAGTCGGGCGAGCCCATGAAGAAGACCGGGTCGCCGCCGAAGGCGACGATGGCGTTGTTGATGATCCCCGCCCGCGGCGAGAACAGCAGGAAGATCATGCCGACCACGACGACGACGGAGATGAACGACGGCGCGTACAGGACGGTCTGGGTGAACCTCTTGAACCGCGGACTGGAGAGCTGGTTGACGACCAGCGCGAGGACGATCGGAACGGGGAAGGCGATCAGCAGTCCGAGCGCGTTCACGGTGAGGGTGTTCTCGATCAGGCGCCCGAACTGGAACGAGTTGACGAATCGGACGAAGTGCTCGAGACCGACCCACGGGCTGCCCGTGAACCCGAGCGCCGGGTTGTAGTCGCGGAACGCGATCTGCGCGCCGTACATCGGCCAGTACTTGAACACGATGATGTAGATCACCGCGGGAGCAAGTAATACGTATAACTGCCAAGAACGCAAAGCACGTCGCAGGTGCGAGCGCACGCGTCCCGCGCGCGCAGGCGGACCCTCGGGACGTTCGGTTTCGGCGGGGGCTGAAGTTGTCATGCATGCACCTTCGCATCGGCGATCGATCCCCGCAGGATCGGTACGCACTCGATCGGATTGGACGTCGGCTCCTGCCCGATTCCCGACAGGAGGAGTTGGATGCCGGTTCGGGCCATCTGCTCGTAGGGAAGCTCGATGGTGCTGAGCCCTGGATCGAGGATGGGAGCGAGCATCTCGTGATTGTCGAAGCCCACGATGGAGCAGTCCTCGGGGACGCGCAGTCCGCGCGACTCGAGCGCACGATAGGCACCCCACGCCGTGCGGTCGTTGCCGCAGAAGATCGCGGTCGGCGGCGCATCGAGGTCGAACAGGTCGAGCGTCAGCGCGAGGCCGTCCTCGACGATGCCACCGCCGTAGCGGATGAGCTCCGGGTCCTCCGCGATGCCCGCTTCCGCGAGGGCGCGGCGATACCCCGCGAGTCGCCCGAGGCCGGCCGGCAGATCACTGTCCTCCGGCTGGATGTTGATCATCGCGATGCGCGTATGTCCTGCTTCGATCAACGGGCGGGTGGCCGCGTAGCCGCCGCCTTCCTCGTCGGGGAAGACGCTCGCGACGCGTCGCGAGCGCTCCTGCGCGTTGACCACGACCGTCGGCACGGCATCCAGGCCGGCCGGCAGGTCGAGCACGCGGTGGTACATCGACGCGTACACGACACCCTTGACCCGGTACGAGAGCATCATGTCGATGGCCGCGGCCTCGAGGTCGGGCTCGTTGAAGGTGTCGACACTCAGGATCACGTTGCCCGTCTCCCACGCCAGCAGTTGCGCACCCTTGAGCAGGCGACCGGCGAAGGGAGAACTGGCGACCTCATCCGAGATGAAGCCGATCATCCCGGACTCGCCGCTGCGCAGCGATTTGGCGAAGGCGTTCGTCCGGTAACCCAGTTCATCGACGGTGTCGAGCACGCGCTGCCGGGTGCTCTCGTTGACGCGGTTGCCGCCGACGTTATTCAGAACGAGCGAGACGGTGGCCTGGGACACGCCCGCACGTTCGGCGACCTGTTTCATCGTCGCCGTCGCTTTGCGCGCCATTGCTCACCACCCTTGGTCGTTAATCGTATAACGGACATTATCACCGTGTCCGGACCTGTGCAACTCATTCCGGGTCGGCCGGCGCATACGCCGAGTGAAGCGGGTGGATCTCGCATCGTTCGAGGCGCGAGTCCGCCCCGATCCGCACCCGTACACCCTGGGCATCCGGCGACACCGGGTAGGCGCGAGAGGTGAGTGCGACCCGGTCGTCGACGTAGAACTCGATCATCGATCCGTCCACCACGACGCGCGCCCGCACGGTCGCGCTGTCGGGCCTGGCGATCCCCCGAAGACCCTCCCGATGCTCGGGCGCGTGGCTGCTCCGACTCCGATCGATCCAGACCTCCGAACCGGTGACGCCGAGCACCGTGCTCTCGCTGCCGTCCGCGTTGCGAAGGACCTCCATCTCGAACTGTGCTCCGGTGATTTCGAGCTCGATATCGAGATGACGGCCGCGGGCGAGCTCGTCGCCCGCGGCCGGAGCGAGCTGCGGTTCGCGCAGCGACCGCAGTTCGGCGACCGGCCTCACCGAGAGCCCTCCGTCGCTGTGCAGACCGAGCTCGAGCGGCCAGCCCGCATTGTGCGCCCACCCCGTCGCGGCGAACTCCTCGCCGCTGCGCTTGTCCTGGGCGATCGTCCAGAGGATCGAACGCCCGTCGCTCAGGAGCGTGCCGCTCGGCCCGGTCAGATGCCCACCGCCGTCGAACTCGCGGGGCTCGGCATGGTCAGGGACGAAACGGCGCTCGGCGGCGCTCCAGACGCCGACCCAGTGCCAGACGTGCTGCAGATGATGCTCGCTCGTCCCCGCCCACCAGGGTGCGACGAACAGCGCATGCCGGGTGCGACCGTCCGCGCCGATG